>NZ_KI911562.1:2482500-3082500 GCF_000515315.1 Asinibacterium sp. OR53 | reverse complement strand
GGAACCGATGATGGCCGTATCTTTTGAGCGCCATACACGGTAATGTTTCAATCCCAGCTCCAGTTTGGCCACTTCATTGGTCTTGGTATCGCCAATAAGCCAGTCGTTCGCGTACCCGCCATTGTTACCGGTAGTGAATATCCGCACCACATCGTCGATGCTGTTGCTGTATTGAGCCGCTTTACGCGCCCGCATGAATTCGGGAATGGCAGTGGTGTCAAAGCCTTTGAACTGGGTGATGGTGGTCTCCGTGATGAGTAACCCGTTGTTGGTGATGAGGAAATCGTCGCCGCTGTGGATGAAACCAGGCATGCAATCCATCAGTATATGGTTGCCTTTGGCAGGAACAATATCGGCAATCACATTCCAGTGTTGACCCATGATGTATTCGGTCCAGTTGTTATGCCCTATAACGATTTTGCCATCCTTGGTATAGCTGCCGGTAGCAATAAAAGCGCTGCAATTACCGGGGGCTTTGTTGTTGCCGCTGCCGGCTTTCGCCTGTTCCATCAAAGAGGGAACATAATAAAAAGCCAGTTCTTCAACGGCATTCAATGCGGTGATGTCAAGACTGTCGTAGTTTTTGTGCTGGGCCTGCAAGCCTTCCACGATGCCGTTGATCTCGTCTTTGTATTCTCGGTCGAGACGGGGCCAGAGAAAATCCCTGGCGCAGCTGCGGTAGAAATTCCAGTCCTTTTGTGTATCGTGCGCCAGCAGGTAACTGACAGCCTGTATGGTGGTATCAATATCATCACTTAATAAATAACCGTGCTGGTAGCCGATATCGGCGGGACTACCTTCCAGGTGTACATAGATCCATCCGTTTTTGTTTTCGCGACTGGCTTTGGCGAGGCGTTGACCGGGCTGGTTGTTGCGGCAGGCCATCAGGCTGAGGCAAAGCGCCAGCAGGCACAGGTGAGCAATCGTTTTCATGACAGGTTAAGTTATGGCTAAAGATATTGATTATGGCCGTGAACCCTTAATTTTGCCGCCGGAAAAATCAAGCAAGCAATGATCAGCGCAAGAAATATCACCCTGGCTTATGGTAAAAGGGTATTGTTCGATGAGGTGAACATCAATTTCACCAAGGGCAACTGTTATGGAGTGATAGGAGCCAACGGGGCCGGTAAATCTACTTTTTTGAAGATACTGAGCGGGGAGATAGAGCCTAACAAGGGGTCTGTTGAGATCACACCGGGAGAAAGGATGTCATTCCTGAAGCAGAACCATTTCGAGTTCGATGACTACACCGTATTGAATACCGTACTGATGGGCCACAAAAAAATGTGGGAAGTGATGCATGAGCGGGAAGCCATTTATGCCAAAGCCGATTTTTCGGAGGAAGATGGTATCCGCGCAGGTGAGCTGGAAGCGGAATTTGGTGAAATGGGCGGGTACACGGCAGAGAGCGATGCCGCCACCTTGCTGAGCAGCCTGGGTATCAAAGACGAGATGCACGGCAGCCTGATGAAAGATATTCCTTCCAACATGAAAGTGCGGGTGCTGTTGGCACAGTCGTTGTTCGGTAACCCCGATATTTTGCTGCTCGATGAGCCTACGAACGGACTGGACATAGAAACCATCGGCTGGCTGGAGAATTTCCTGGCCGATTATGAAAATATTGTACTGGTAGTGAGCCACGACCGTCACTTTTTAGATACGGTGTGTACCCATGTGGCCGATGTGGACCGCTCCAAGATCAAAGTGTTTACCGGTAACTATACTTTCTGGTACGAATCATCGCAACTGATGAGTCGCCAGATCAACGACAAAAACAAGAAAACAGAGGAGAAACGCCAGGCATTGCTCGACTTCATTGCCCGATTCTCGGCCAATGCTTCGAAGAGTAAACAGGCTACTTCGCGTAAGAAGGCTTTGGAGAAACTTACTATTGAAGAGATCGAACCATCCAACCGTAAATATCCCGGTATCATTTTCCAGCCACTGCGTGAAGTGGGCAACCAGATACTGAATGTAGAGAACCTGAAGAAGACAGTGGATGGCAGGGTGTTGTTCGATAAAGTAACTTTTGATATCAACAAAGGCGATAAGATCGCTTTCCTGAGCCGCGACCCGCTGGCGGTTACCAGTTTCTTTGAGATCATCAACGACAATGCAAAAGCAGATGCCGGAAAATATGAGTGGGGAACCACCATTACCAGGGCTTACCTGCCGTTGGAGAACAATGAGTTCTTCACGCAGGGGCTGAACCTGATGGACTGGCTGCGCCAGTTTGTGCCTGCGCATGTAACCGATGCCGATGAGCCGTTCATCCGTGGTTTCCTGGGCAAGATGCTGTTCAGCGGAGACGACATCATGAAAAAGACCAATGTACTGAGCGGGGGAGAGAAAGTGCGTTGTATGGTGAGCCGTATGATGCTGCAGAATCCCAATGTGGTTACGCTTGACCAGCCTACCAACCACCTCGACCTGGAAAGCATCCAGAGCTTCAACGATGGATGTAATACTTTCCCCGGTGTGGTATTGCTTACTTCGCACGACCATACTTTCATGCAAACGGTGGCTAACCGTGTGATTGAACTCACACCGAAGGGTATTATCGACAGGCTAATGACCTTCGATGAGTACCTGGATGACAAGCGTGTGAAAGAATTGCGTGAGGAAATGTATACTTCCTGATAGGAAAGTGTTAAGTATTTGCCGAAAATTTTCCCAAAGCCGCTGTGAAGTGGCTTTTTTGTTGAATGATAGCTTAGTTTTATGGGAACTAAAACTAAATAGTATGTCTGTAATCCGGTTGCCTTTACTTTATGTTGGAACATTGGGAGAACGTAGGCTCTATACTTTATTCGATAGTGGAGCAAACCTTTCATGTATTAGTTCTGAAGTGCTGACGGGAGTGGAAAAGGCAAGCCCTTTGGGCGTGAAGAGAAGGCTTGCAACGGCCAGTGAGGGACATTTTATGGAGATATCAGAGGTAGTCAGGTTGGATTTTTATATCCACGACGTACTCCTCAGTGATGAATTCCTAGTAGTTCCCGGATTGAGCGAAGAGTCGATCATTGGTGCGGCTACTTTGCAGAAGTGGCGGATCAGGCTCAATTTCGAACATGACGCAGTAGATGTAGACCCGCGGGTAGCCAAATTGCAACTGAAGAAAGGACAAGCTTTTGCTGTACCATGCTAAAACATTCAGAATCAATAAAATATTCCGGATTTGCCATCTATGATCTATTTTTGCGGCGGCAAAAAATGTGGATAACCAACTGTTGACAGATTTTCCAAATGGGGTTTATACCATCCTGTTGAGAAAATATTAAAAAAAGGAACTTTTTCTATTGAAAATCTGGGGTATTTCATTACCTTTGCCGTCCCGAAAAAAATAGAGTCATGGCAAGAGTATGTCAGGTTACCGGAAAGAAGCCGATTGGTGGTCACACTGTTTCTCACTCAAACATTAAGACCAAGCGCCGGTTCTTACCTAATTTACAGAAAAAACGTTTCTTTTTTGCTGAGGAAGACCGTTGGGTTACCCTTAAGGTTTCAACTGATGCTTTGAGAACGATCAACAAAAATGGTTTGGCTACGGTGATCAAAGAAATGAGAGCCCAGGGAGCTAAAATCTAACAATTAACAAAGTAAACTACCTACAATGGCAAAGAAAGGTAATAGGGTGCAGGTAATCCTGGAATGTACAGAGCACAAGACCAGCGGTCAGCCCGGTACAAGCCGTTACATCACCGTTAAAAACAAAAAGAACACTCCGGAGCGCCTGGAGCTGAAAAAGTTCAACCCCATTCTGAAAAAAGTAACCGTTCATAAAGAAATCAAATAACCATGGCAAAAGCAGCTTCTAAAAACGCGAAAGTAAAAGACCAGAAGGCAGCCGCTGAAGCTAAGAACTGGACTAAAGTGATCAAGGCTATCCGCAGCCCAAAATCAGGTGCTTATACTTTTAAAGAGACAATCGTCCACAAAGACAAAGTAAAAGATTTCCTGTCATCAAAATAATTGATCGGGTATCAACGATATTAAAAGCTTTCCGGCCAGCGGAAGGCTTTTTGTATTTAGTTGCGAATCAACTGACAACTATATGAGTTTACTCGGAAAACTATTCGGTAAAAAAGAAAAAGAAAGCCTCGACCAGGGTCTTCAAAAGACCAAGGAAGGTTTCTTCTCCAGGATCACCAAAGCCATTGCAGGTAAAAGCACGGTAGATGAAGAAGTGCTCGATAACCTGGAAGAAGCGCTGGTCAGCGCCGATGTAGGTATTGAAACCACCGTACAAATCATCGAACGCATTGAAAAAAGGGTAAAGCAGGATAAATATGTAAATACCGCTGAACTCAACAACCTGCTGCAACAGGAAATAGAAGCCATACTGGTAGACGCACCCGAACAGAACTACAAAGATTTCGATATCCCCGAAGGCAAGAAACCTTATGTGATACTGGTAGTAGGCGTGAACGGAGTGGGCAAAACCACCACCATTGGTAAACTGGCCCACAATTACAAAAAGGCCGGTAAACAAGTGATCCTGGGCGCTGCCGATACTTTCAGGGCCGCAGCCGTAGACCAGCTCACCATCTGGAGTGAAAGGGTAGGCGTACCCATTGTAAAACAAGCCATGGGCTCAGATCCCAGCGCTGTTGCATACGACACCGTCCAAAGTGCCATCGCCAAAAATGCAGACGTAGCCATCATTGATACAGCAGGACGATTACACAACAAAGCCCATCTTATGGACGAGTTGAGTAAGATCAGAAGGGTGATTCAAAAACTCATTCCGCAGGCGCCGCACGAAGTGATGCTGGTGCTGGATGGTTCAACCGGACAAAACGCTGTAGAACAAGCCAGGCAATTCACTGCTACTACAGACGTATCGGCTATTTCCATTACCAAACTCGATGGCACGGCTAAAGGGGGCGTGGTACTGGCCATTGCCAACCAATTTAAAATACCGGTCAAATACATTGGTGTAGGAGAAAAGATAGATGACCTCATCATCTTCGATAAACACGAATTTGTAGACAGCCTTTTTAACCTTGGCTGATACATACTTCTATGAAAAAATAAAAGGCAGCGCTAAACAAACGCTGCCTTTTATTTTAGTGTAAGCTGTTGTTTATTGTTAGAAAGTATACCTCACTGCCAATCCTCCCCATCCGCCTTCAAAATAATTGTAACCGATGAAGTTGAAAGATGGTTGCCAGTCGAAGCTAAGGTTAATGGGCGCGCCGGTAATCTTATAGTCAACACCCAGTACACCATCCACACCAATGGCGGTACCGCTGTTACGGTAAGGATAAGCCTGCTTCCAGCTATCACTCCAGAAACCAACGTGGCCACCGCCTCCAATGTACCATTTCAATCCGGGCGCTCCATTGAAATCGCCATGTACTTCGTAGAGACCGGTAAGGCGGAAACCATCATTGTTGAAGTAACCCAGACCTTCCAGTGCCCTGTTATTCTGTATAAAATGTTTAATCGTTACGGCGCCAGGATATACCTTCAAACCTAAAGCTGTTCTATACGTGGAACCCTCACTTTGTGCATGTACAGCTACTGCCGCAAATAGCACTGCTACTGCCAATAATAATTTCTTCATAACTTGTTTTTTAGGTAGCATACAAAATCATGCCAAAATGCAATATGTATTTATAGTTTGATAAAAATTAATGTATTAACCATTTTAAGTTATTATAGTTAGGTTTGCGCCATGCATACATTCAAGGAACTGGTTGATTCTTTTGAGACTTTTTTTACCAGGAAGCATTTTCCGCCCGCACCTGCTACACTCTATGAGCCGGGAGAATATTTTCTATCCCGCGGGGGGAAACGCATCAGACCGGTGATGTGCCTGATGGGCAATGAGTTATTTGACGCCATACAACCTGACAGCTGGGCAGTGGCCACTGCCATTGAGCTCTTCCATAATTTCACACTCATACACGATGATATTATGGACGCCGCCCCCTTGCGCAGGGGAATGGAAACCGTACACGTCAAATACGGTGAGAGCACGGCTTTGCTGGCGGGTGATGTGATGATGATCAGGGCTTATGAACAATTGAGCAATGTGCAGGCGCAGTACCTGCCAAGGATATTGCAACTGTTCAATAAAACCGCCAGGGAAGTATGCGAAGGACAGCAACTCGATATGGATTTTGAAAAAGCGCCATCGGTGCCGCTTGACGATTATATCCACATGATCACCCTGAAGACTTCGGTGTTGCTGGCCGCCAGCCTGCAAACAGGCGCTGTTTTGGGAGGTGCCAGTGAAGGCAATTGCCAGCATATATATGAGTTCGGTAAAAACCTGGGCATCGCCTTCCAGGTACAGGATGATTACCTCGACGCGTTTGGCGATCCTGAAAAGTTTGGTAAAGAAGTGGGAGGTGATATCAGGCAAAACAAAAAAACATTCCTGTTGCTGTATGCATTGGAAACAGCTTCGCCCGAACAACGGAAACAGCTGCAACAACTGATGCAGGAGAACCCGCCCGATAAAGTGCAGCAGGTACTGCAACTTTTCAGGGCTTGTAATGTAGATGCATGGGCCACAAAACTCAAAGACCAATACCTGCAAACCGCCCTGCATCACCTCGATGCCATTGCGGTGGTAAGCGCCCGTAAAAAACCTTTGCATGACCTGGCCGAATTTCTTATCCACCGCGAACATTAACACTTCATTCAAATCATAGACTGCTTATGCCGAATTCTTTATTCAGAAAAAAATCGATCAGCAAGATCATGGCCGAGGTCAATGCCGGTGAAGGTGATGGCCACAGTGGCCACCTGAAAAAAGTGCTAGGGGTGAAGGACCTTACTTTCCTGGGTATTGCCGCCGTGGTCGGGGCTGGTGTATTCTCTACCATTGGTGGGGCAGCTTATAATGGAGGACCGGGTATTTCTCTTCTGTTCGTCATTACAGCTGTCACTTGTGGCTTCTCTGCCTTGTGTTATGCCGAATTTGCGAGCCGTGTACCTGTTGCCGGGAGTGCCTATACTTATTCTTATGTGACTTTCGGAGAACTGGTGGCATGGATCATTGGCTGGGCACTGATACTGGAATATGCCATTGGTAACGTGGTGGTGGCTATTTCCTGGAGCGGTTATTTCAATAACCTGCTGGTGAATGTTTTTCATATCCATTTGCCCGACTGGTTATTGGTGGATCCTAAAACGGCCAATACCGCTTTTCATACGGCTTCGCAAGCACTTGCATCCGGCGCAACACTTACGCCGGACCAACTGAAGAGTTATCAATTCGCTGTACAGGCATATAACAACGCACCGGTATTGGGCGGCTGGCATATATTTTTCAACCTGCCTGCTTTCTTTGTAGTGGGTTTCATTACCTGGCTTACCTATATAGGCATCAAAGAAAGCAAGGAGTCTGCCAACTACATGGTGATCTTTAAAGTAGCGGTGATCATCTTTGTGATCATTGCGGGCGCTTTCTTTGTAGATACCAATAACTGGAAGCCCTTTATGCCCAATGGTTTCACCGGCGTTTTGAAAGGAGTATCGGCTGTGTTTTATGCGTACATCGGCTTCGATGCTATCTCTACAACGGCGGAAGAATGTAAGGATCCGCAACGTGATATACCCAGGGGTATGATCTATTCACTCATCATTTGTACCGTATTGTATATCCTCATTGCCATGGTGTTAACGGGGATGGAACATTACGATCATTTCATGGGTGTGAGCGACCCGTTGGCTTTTGTATTCAAACACCGCGCACCCTGGATTGAGAAGATCGTATCGGTAAGCGCTGTGGTGGCTACTACCTCTGTGTTGCTGGTGTTTCAACTGGGACAGCCCAGGATATGGATGACCATGAGCCGCGATGGATTGCTGCCCAAACGTTTTCAGAAAATACACCCCAAATACCAAACCCCTTCATTCGCAACCATCGTTTCCGGGTTGATGGTGGGTACCGGAGCCCTGTTCGCTGAATCGGAGCTGATGACCAACCTTACCAGCATCGGCACTTTGTTCGCATTTGTACTCGTTTCCGGTGGTGTACTGTTATTACCTCCGCAAACGGAAGGAACAGGCAAATTCAAACTGCCCTATATCAATGGCAAATTCCTGATCCCTTTATTGCTGGCTCTTTTCGTATATCTTTTCCGTGACCGGTTTTTCAGTTCCATTCAACACATCGGAGAGGAAAGCTACCAGGAAATACTATTCCTTGTATTTCTATTGATCGCAGTAATACTCGCCGTGCTTACTTTCATCAGGAACTATTCATTCATTCCCATCATGGGGGTGTTATCCTGCCTGTACCTGATGATAGAGATACCTGTTGTAAGCTGGGAATGTTTTTTTGCCTGGATGGGACTGGGGCTGCTCATTTATTTCTTTTACGGACGTCGCAACAGCGTGCTTGCTGCGCAGCAGGGGTAGATTCTTTATTTTTGCAGCATGAAATACCAGGTAGGCGACGAGATCATTGTGCTTCACTCGAACGAGGAAGGAAAAGTGATAGAGGTCATGAATGATAAGATGGTGCTCATTGAAGTAAGGGGCGTGAAATTCCCTGCTTATATGGACCAGATCGATTTCCCCTATTTTAAAAGGTTCACGGAAAAAAAACTGGTACCGGAAAAAAAGCAGGCACCCAAAACTTATATCGACCAGGTACCCAAAGAAAAGCCGCAACCCAACCAGATACAAGTGGCCAACGGCGTATGGCTCACATTGGTTCCCAAATTCGCGCTGGACGATTTCAACGACGAAGTAGTGGAACTGCTGAAAATATACCTGGTGAACAGAACGGACAAAGCCTATCGTTTTGTTTACAAGCAGCAGTTCTTCAACGAAACGAATTTTGAACTGGAAAATGAAGTACTGGCTTTCCATGATTTTTACCTGCACGATATTCCTTTCGAAGCGGTGAATGACAGTCCTTCTTTCAGCATAGATTTTTCCCTTGCAAAGCCTGAGAAAAGAAAAGCATCGCATTTTGAAACGCAGCTCAAACTCAAGACCAAGCAACTGTTCCGGAAAATAGAAGAGCTGAAAGAAAAGAATGAGCCGGTGATTTCTTATCCTTTATTCGATACTTATCCCGACCAGGTGGAAGACGATAAACCCGAATGGAGCAGCTTAGCAGCCAAGGGTTATAAAGTGTATGATGCTTCGAAAGTGCGCCAGCACCTGCCGCCCGCGCGTTCGGTGGTTGACCTGCACATAGAAAAGCTCACGAATGACTGGAAACAGCTCAGCAACTTTGAGATCATCACCATTCAGTTAAAAGAATTTGAAAAATGGTATGAGCTGGCCATAGCGCACCGGCAACCTTCACTGATCATTATACATGGCGTAGGTACCGGCAAGCTGCGCGATGAGATACACGACCTGCTGAAGAGCAGGCGGGAAGTAAAACATTTCATCAACCAGTACGACCCCCGTTTCGGTTACGGAGCCACTGAAATATTCTTTCAATATTAGATTCTGTACCTTTGTAGTTCCACTTGCCCGAACCATCGTCTCGTATATACGGGAAGGAAAGTCCGGACAGCGAAGGGCAACCCACCGGTGAACAGCCGGCTCCCGTTGCAGAACGGGAAGAGACAGTGCCACAGAAAATAACTGCTCCATTCAAACGGAGTAAAGGTGAAAATGTGAGGTAAGAGCTCACATCCCATGCTGGTAACAGTATGAGAGGGTAAACCTTGGGTGCTGTAATGCCATGTATAGGAACGTTTGAAGACGGCCCGTCTGAGTTCCAGGGTAGGCAGCAAGATCGCAACAGTAATGTTGCGGCCAGATAAATGATGGTTTAGAAACAGAATCCGGCTTACGAGGCAAGTGGTTTTATGTTGGTCGTCATCCTGAGCGAGCGAAGCGAGTCGAAGGATCTGCTTAAAGTTTCATTATCTTCGCCGCATGACACAAGAACAGATTAAACTTATGAGGGACCGCGTGCTTGTCCTGAGGAGGTTTCTTTGACGTCGAGAACCGCACCTACAAAGTAGAAACAGATCGACAGCTTTCCCTTTCGCCGGGCTTTTGGGATGATAACGCCAGGGCCACGGCCATCATGAAAGAGATCAAGGTAAATGAATACTGGTTAAAACTCTATAAGCAGGTAGAAACTGCTGTGGAGGATTTTGCCGTATTATTCGATTTCTGGAAGGGAGGAGATGCCAGTGAAGAAGAAACCAAACTGGCTTATGAAACAGCACTGGAAAGAATTGAAGAGGCTGAATTCAAAAGTACACTCAACAGGCCGGAAGACGAATTGCCTGCTATCCTGCAGATCAACCCCGGCGCAGGTGGTACCGAAAGCCAGGATTGGGCACAGATGCTCATGCGCATGTACCTGATGTACGGAGAAAAACAAGGCTGGAAAGTTACAGAGCTGGATTTGCAGGAAGGCGATGGCGCCGGTATCAAAAGCGCCACCTTGCAATTCGACGGCGATTTTGCTTATGGATTCTTGAAAGCAGAGAGTGGCGTACATCGCCTCGTACGCATATCTCCATTCGACAGCAATGCCAGGAGACATACTTCTTTCGCTTCTGTATTCGTTTACCCGTTGATAGACGACAGCATCGAGATCAATGTGAACCCCGGAGACCTCGAATGGGCTTTTTATCGCAGTGGTGGCAGCGGCGGACAAAACGTTAACAAAGTTGAAACAGCTGTCCGGCTGAAGCACATACCCAGCGGCATCATTGTAGAATGTCAGCAGGCACGTACACAAGGAGAGAACCGCGAACTGGCTTTGAAAATGCTCAAGAGCCGCTTATACGAAGAAGAACTGCGCAAACGCCAGGAAGCTGTAGATGCAGCCAACGCCGGCAAAAAGAAGATCGAATGGGGCAGCCAGATACGAAGCTATGTATTCCATCCTTATAAAATGATCAAAGACCATCGTACCGACTACGAAGTAGGTAATGTTGGACCCGTGATGGACGGGGAGTTGGATGGATTCATCAAAGCTTACCTGATGCAGGAGAAGGAGGAGAATTAAAAAGCCAAACATATCCAACAACCATTGCCAGCAGTGATGCGATGAGGACGGATATTTTAGCAATGTCCTGAACGTTATTGTCATCAAATGCGAGTGTAGCGATGAAAATGCTCATGGTAAAGCCTATGCCTGCCAGCATAGATCCTCCCGCCAGTTGATACCAGTTGGTTGAAGAAGGTAGTACCGCCCATTTTTTTCGCACCAGCAAATAACAGGCAGTGCAAATGCCCAATGGTTTGCCAATGCAAAGGCCGGTAATGATACCCCAGCTAAGGCTTCCCGATAAAGCATGCAAGCTATTATCGGGAAGCCTTATTGCTGTATTAGCCAGCGCAAATAGCGGCATCACAATAAAATAAACGGGCAGGTGAAATTTCAACTCCAACCGTTCTAATTGTTTCACGGGAACCAGCAATGCCAAAACAACACCGGCCACGGTAGCGTGAATGCCCGAATTGAACATGGCATACCAGAGCAGGATACCCAATATCCAATGCATCCAACCGAAAGGTATTTTCTGGTAATTGAGCAACCATAAAAGACCCACTGTCAACAGGCAGATCAACAGGTATCCGGCCTGTAGCTGGCCTCCATAAAAAATGGCGATCACAATAATGGCGCCCAGGTCATCGATGATGGCCAGCGCGGTCAGGAATATTTTCAATGCTACCGGTACCCGCTTGCCCAGCAATGATGCAATACCCAATGTAAACGCAATATCTGTTGCTGTAGGAATGGCCCAGCCATTGATGAAACTGGTTCCTTTATTAAAAAGAGCAAAGCATAACGCGGGCACCAACATACCACCCACGGCACCGAACACTGGCAAGAGTGATTTTTTGATGGATGCCAGTTCCCCGCATACCAGTTCTCGTTTGATCTCCATCCCGGCCAGGAAAAAGAACAAAGCCATGAGTGCATCATTGATCACGAGCAGGGGAGAATTGGGCAGGGATAAAAAGCCTATGTGCAGGTGATGCCCAGCGGAGCCGTCGAAGCCGGCGGACCACCCATCAACATAACCACTGCTCCAGAAGCCACAGTTGGCAGCTATGAGCGATATAGCTGTGCAGGCCAATAATGTAATACCGATAGCGCGGCTATCGTTCACGAATTTAAGGAAAGGATGAATGAGTTTGGCCAGCACGTATACTTAGGATTAATTCGCTAAGATATCGAATTTACTCTTGGGGCGTTTGGTATCGTACCAATGGAAATTGCGCAGCTTGAGTTGATCGTGATTCACCTGCAACATCGGGTACATGGTTCCTTCCACCTTATTCAACAGTTTTACCTGCTTCAGTTTGCCATCTGAGAAATAAGCCTTGATCATATCAGAACTGCTTTTGTTCACACCAGCCAGGCGATGTTGATCGTCCTGCGCGTAATAGACATTCTCTGCATAATCTTTGGCTTGCAAAAAATTAATTTTTCCATCTTCGAACAGCGCATTGATGGTGTATCCTTTGATCTGCTGATAATACTCGGTACTGTCTACCCGGCTCAGGGCCATGCCGTTGTTGAACACATACAAACGCTCCGGCTTTTTATTTTTGAGGTAGAGATAGATCGTATCACCGGTGATTTGGTTCTCTTTAGCCCACACAATGGGCTCTTTGAAAAGCCGGAACACCGAATCCTGCAACGAATAAAAAAGACTGTCGCCTACCGCCTGCAACGAATCGGAAAATATCTTCACGTTGTTGTACGCTTCAAAGAATTTATCGCTGCTGCTATCAGGTTTGCCGGCAACCATTAAAGGCGCCGTGCTGTCACGCACCGGTGGTACCGGGCGGGTCTTGATCAGGTCGGAGAGGCGTGCGGTGTACAAAAGGGTGGCGCTTACAAAAATGGTATCGCGTTTTTGTTTGAGCAGCAATAAAGGTTTCTCCGTGGCCAACGCCGAATTGTTTTTCTTGTTGATCTTGATATTGTTGGCAATGATATCGGCTCCTTCGGTTGAATCTTTGCCGCGCAATACTGCATTCCCTCTCAATTCTCCCATACCGGTAGAATCATCGAAAGCCATATCATCGGCAGTGGCGGTATAGGTGCTGTCGTCTATGAAAGAACGCTCATAAAGGGTGCTCTTTTTATTCTTCTTGTCGAAAATACCATTCCGTGTTTTGATGATCCGCTTTTCATTGTAAATAGTAGTAGGACTCGTAAACGTTGAGATCTCGGTATTGGTATTGTATTGCAGCGTATCGGTATAGACTTTGTATTCCGGATCAATGAGCACCACATTCCTTTTGAAGATCACATCTTTGGTATCGCCATAATAATATCCTTCCGTACTGGTGAGTACTGTTTTTTTATTCACCAGTTTACCGCTTTTGAGATAGGTGCCGATCTTAACGGCCGCATCATACTCTAATTCATCGGTGGTCAGCGTGCTTTTACTATCGGTGAGCCTTACTTTTTTCTGCAGGAAGGCTTTGCGTTCCTTGCCCTGGTAACGCATGTACTGGGCATAGGTATGCACGCTATCGGCATCATTGATGTGCACATTGCCGAAAGCTTCCATGGTATTATTGAGCAGGTTGATCACGGCACTATCTGCATAAAATAATGTTTTATCCTGTTTCACTTCCACATGTCCGCCCAGGGAAGCAAAAGCATTCGCCGTATCTTTCTTGATATAATTGTACCGGTCGGCTTTTAATATCACCAGCGTGGTGCCCACGGCAGCAGTATCAGTGGTTGTAGTACGCTGTGCGCCGGCTATCAGGGAGCATGATAGTAGAAAGCCAATGATGATATATCGTGCACTGCTCATGGTTGTTGCCTTGAAGAATCAATGGGCAGGGGAGCAGTCAGTGGTCCGGATTTATCTTTCTTTCCGAAAACGGAAATGTTTACATAGCGTTTGGGATGCGAGCGCAGATCATCCAGCAAAATATTGGCGCTCCGCACGGTATTGGTGAGGTTATTATACAGCGCTTTATCGTTCATCAATTTACCAAATGAACCGTCTGCCGAATTGATCTTGGTGAGAATACTGTTGAGGTTTTCAACAGAAGTTTTGAGCTTATCTACCGTACCGCTGATATCTGCTTTGGCCAGGTTATCGGTAGTCTTCTCCATATTGCCCAGCAGGTGGGTGACTTTGTCGTTGTTATCGGCCAGGTTTTTGGTGAAGCTGTTTACATTGTTCATAGATGCCGCAATAGAACCAGATTGCTGGTTGAGCATGGATTGAATAGACGCTGAAGATACCACCAGGCTTGCTGTGGTTTTGTTAATGTTGGCGATCACCTCCTGCAGGTTATGTTTGGTATTGGGGTCGAAGATGGCATTGATGTTCTTGAGTACACTATCGAGCGAATGAACAGTGCTCTTGATCTGTTCGCTCACGGGACCCAGTTTGGTCATTACATCACCCAATAATCCCGCCGAAGAGGCAGTCAGCACTGTATCCCCCGAATGCAGGTATTGGTGGGCATCTCCCAGCTTGATGTTGATACTGGCGGGGCCCAGCGGGTTGTCTTTGATAGAAGCAACAGAGTTGGTGGGAATATTATAACTGCTTTTCAGCTTGATGGCAACAATGATGGAGGAAAGGTTTTCATCGGCATTTTCAATATCATAAACCGATCCTACCTGGTAGCCATTGACGAAAACGGGGTTGGATACCATAATGCCCTTGGTATCGGTGTATTTGGCATAGATGAGATTGCCGGTCTTGAACAGGGTCTTGCCTTTGAGGAAGTTAAAGCCAAGGATCAATAAGGTGATGGCGATAGCGGTCAGGGCACCCACCTTGGTTTCATTCGATATCTTCATATCATGCAAAACTAAGGGTTCTTCCGTAAGTGCCCTATTTCTGCTGCGTACTGTTGCTGCCCGATGATCGCAACTGCTTTTCCAGTGAGGATTTATAAATTTTGATAGACCGGGTGATAACGTCTGCGATCTCCTGTTGTCCTGTAGCGCTGTTCAGGTAATCTTCTTCTTCCGGATTGGAAATAAACCCTGTTTCTACCAGCACGGCGGGCATGGAAACTGCTTGTAATACCCAGATACCTTTTTGTCTTTGCTTCGCTTCGCGGCTGATGCGGCCAACTTGCTGGAATTGATTTTCAATGGTGAGGGCCAGCTTGGCACTGCGCTGGAAATACTGCTGGGTCATCACGGAAGCCAGCATGCGTTTGGTGGGATCATTGGCATCCTGCTCTTCCAGGGCTTTGATCTCTTTGAGTGAAATGCTATCCAGTGATTCATCCAAACCTTCACTGGCAGCTTCTTTTCGTTGCTCGGTTTTACCTACTCCGTAAATAAAGGTCTCTGTGCCTTTTACCGGACTGGGGGTATGCCAGTAATGATATACGGGTACTCTGCGGGTGTATTTTTTTCTTTTCTTGCCCTTGCCTTTATAGTAGGTTTCGGTTTTATGGCCTTCCAATTCCTTGTGTGTGATGGGGTCGGCAGAATTGGCATGGATACATACGAACAGATCGCCTTTGGCCTGGTTGGCAATACTGGCTTTGGTTACCACGGAATGATAAACATCGGACCGGCGCGTGAGCACTACATCCACATCGGGCAATTCATCATGCAATGCCTGCTCCAGCTTGAGGGCAACGGCCAGGGCAATGTCTTTCTCATTGGAATAGCGGCCGCGGGCGCCGTTATCATGCCCCCCATGACCCGGATCAATCACAATTCTTCTTAAAACCTGTTTCTGGTAGGGTTTACTACCATTGGAGAGAGAAAAAGAAGATAACAACAGTGCACCGAAACTTAACAAAACCAAAGCAGCATATCTACTACGCATCATATCAATACGTTAAAGGATTTTTTTTAGAATTCTATTTCCACCAATTTGACACTATTTTTGCCCACGTGAATATGTGCAAACGCTGTAAAATTAACGTAAAAACCTGGCTGTCTATTGTTGTAGCCGGATATTTGCTCATATTAATATTTATTCAGCCTGTATCGGGAGGCCCTGCTGCCATTCACCAACTTTTTTGGAATGCCGATACGACCGCGCCCCGGCCTGATACCACAAAGGGTATTGCCGATACAACCATCAGGAAAAAAACAGATAGTACCGCCCGCCACATAGATACACTGAAGATATCCAAAGATTCGCTGGATGCGCCCGTCAAATACAGTGCAGAAGATTCAGGTGTGCTGGTGGTAGACACCAAAGCTTTCTATTTGTATGGGAAGGCCAAGACCGATTATAAAGACATGCAGTTGGAAGCGGCCACCATTGGGTTTGACCAGCAAACGCAGACAGTGAAAGCATTCGGCTCGCTCGACAGCACTGGTAACCCGCTCAGTAAACCGCTTTTCCTGCAGAGTGACATGAAAACGGTGAGCGATTCCATTTTTTTCAACCTTAAAACAGGAAAGGGACAGGTTAAGAATACTTTTTTGCAGGAAGGAGAATTGTATGTGAATGCGCGGGTGCTGAAAAAGGTGAGTCCCGACGAGGCATTTGCCGGCTGGGCCCGCCTCACCACCTGTAACCTCGATACACCACATTTTGCGTTCCGTACAAGGAAGATGAAGATCATCAACAACAAACTGGGTGTATCCGGACCTGCATTTGCAGAATTCGAAGGCGTGCCGGTGCCCATTGGTATTCCCTTTGGCCTCTTCCCCTTATATAGGGGGCGTCATTCGGGTATATTGGCGCCGGCGTTTACGGCAAGTGAAGATTTTGGATTGGGATTGGAAGGACTGGGTTATTATAAAGTGATCAACGATTATGTAGACCTCACCACCAGGGCCAACCTGTATTCGTATGGGGGGTGGAACCTGAACCTGAATTCCAAATACATCCAGCGATACCATTTTACGGGGAGTGTGAACCTCACTTTTCAGAATACGAAGAGCCTGAACCGGTCTGGTAGCAGTAAGGACGAATTCAGTTCTTCACATTCATTCATGATCAACTGGAGCCATTCGCGCGATAGCCGGGCGCGGCCGGGAACTTCGTTCAGCGCCAATGTGAACTTCGGTAGTACACGCTTTAACCAGACATTGCTGAACAATCCTTTCCAGAATTTCCAGAACCAATTGAACTCTTCTATCAGTTATTCGAAAGACTGGAATGGAAAAGTGAACATTTCGCTCAATGCCAATCATAACCAGAACAGTGTAACGCGGCTGGTGAACCTCAACCTGCCTACGGCCAACGTGAACGTAGTTACTTTTTATCCCTTCCAGAAAAAAGACCAGATAGGCTCCGGAAAATGGTATGAGAAAATAGGTATCGGTTACAGTGGCAACTTCATCAACCAATTATCTTTTTACGATACCAATTTCAATTTCAGGCGCATGCTCGATACCCTGCAATGGGGTGCGCAGCATACCCTGCCCATCAGTTTATCATTGCCTTCATTGGGACCTGTAACGATCAGTCCCAGTGTATCGTATGAAGAAAGATGGTATGGCCAGCGCATCCTGCGCCATTGGGATACTTCCAGGCAGAAGGTAGATACCACGATACAAAAAGGACTGTATACGGCAAGGCAAATGAGTTTCGGATTGAGTGCCAGCACCCGCATCTTTGGTACGTACAAGTTCGGACCTCATAGCAATGTAGTAGGCATCCGGCACGAGATCAGGCCCACTATTTCACTGAACTATAAGCCCGATATGGCTTCGAAATATTTTTATAACCTGCGGATCGATTCATCGGGCAGGCAGATACGCGTTTCGCAATTCGATGGTGGCATCATAGGGCCATTTGGGGAGGGAACATTCGGAGGTCTATCTTTTGGTGTGGATAACCTGCTGGAGATGAAAGTGAAGGATAAAAAAGACAGTACAGGTAAGGCAACGCGTAAAGTAAAACTCATTGATGGTTTCGGTTTCAATTCTTCCTATAACCTGATGGCAGATAGTTTTGCGCTGAGCAATATCAATATTTATGCGAGAAGCACTCTGTTTGAAAAGATCAATGTAACGGCAGGCGCCATCCTCGATCCTTATGCTATAGACAACAGGGGCTATCGTGTTAACCGACTGATACTGGATCCTACGAAATTGAAATTCGGCAGGCTTACATCGGGTAACCTGGCTATCTCTACACAGTTCCAGAGTAAAACGAGAGATGGAAAGGATCCCAAAGAAAAAGATAAAAACATTCCGGTGGATCCTTTCATGACGCCCGATGAACAGCAGCGGCAGTTACAGTTTGCCAGGGCCAATCCGGCAGAATTCACCGACTTCGATATTCCATGGACGCTTTCATTGTCTTATTCACTCACATTCAACAATGTGTTGAAGAGCGATTATTCGGGATTTGAGACCAAGACCTATTCCAGCGCCAACTTCAATGGCGATTTCAGCCTTACAGAGAAATGGAAAATGGGCACCACAGGTTATTATGATTTCTCTACTGCCAAGTTGCAACAGTTCAGCATGTTCATCAGCCGTGAAATGCACTGCTGGCAAATGTCTATCAACGTAACGCCCATCGGATTGTACCGTTCTTTCAATATTACCCTCAATCCCAAGTCGGGCATCCTGCGCGATCTGCGCATCAACCGCAGCCGTAGTTTCTCCAGTTATTGATTTCCTTGCGATTCGAGGTATTGCCACATCTGTTGAAATACCTGTTCTTTCAATGCTTTTGCATCATTGTTTGCAGGTTGTATGGGAGGCAGAAAATGCATTTCCAGGTGATGGGGCAGGAGGAAGAAAAATTGATCTGCGGGTAATACTTTCCCCGTATAGAGGAGTATGGCAGGGATGATGGGTTTGCCGGTGTCGGCAGATAGTTTGAAAGCGCCATCATAAAAGCTCTTCAGCGGTTGCCCTGTTTTGTTGCGTGTGCCTTCGGGGTAAATGACCATATCGAGACCGGTTTGCAACACCTGCTTCATGGCTTCATAACTTTTGCGGCGGCTCTCATCGTTGCTTCGGTCTACCAGCACGCTACCGAAAGAATAGATCCATCCGAATACAGGAATGCGCGCAAAACTTTTTTTAGCAATCGTTTTATTGGCCTGTGGCATAAACGGCGTGCTTACCGGTACATCCATGAGGCTGTTGTGGTTGCATACCACGATATAGTTCTGGCCCTTCTGAAATTGTGATTTTCCTTTTACTTTCAAAGGACAGCCGATCAAAAACAGGAATACACGCATCCATCCCCTGGATACACGCCTGTGCCACCTGGCTTTGAGCGGTTCTGGCAGGAAAAAACAGGGAAGATAAAAAACCATGGCGATGAACATGGTGATGATAAACAATACCAATGCCCAGGTGGCCCAGATGCGGGCGAATACCTGTATGTAAAACGGATACCTGTTTTTCTTTGAATGCGTACTCATGAATGACAATATTACGATAAGATCATTAGGCGGGATTCCAGTCAATAGGTTCCAGTCCTTCTTTGGTCAATATTTCATTGGTTCTGCTGAAATGTTTGCAGCCAAAAAAACCTTTGTCGGCGCTGAATGGAGAGGGGTGGGCTGCCTTGAGTACGGAGTGTTTGGTCTCATCGATCAATACCTGTTTTTCCTGTGCAAAGCGGCCCCATAATAAAAATACAACGCCTTCTTTCTCCTGTGATATTTTACGGATGACTGCATCGGTAAAATCCATCCACCCGATCTTGGAATGACTGGCAGGTTCATTGGCTCGCACCGTTAATACCGCGTTCAATAATAATACGCCCTGTTTTGCCCATTTGGTAAGATTGCCGGTGGAAGGAATGGGCATGCCGATGTCTCGGTTCAACTCTTTATAAATATTGACCAGCGAAGGCGGGGGATGAACGCCATCGGGAACAGAGAAGCTCAGGCCATGTGCCTGCCCCGGACCATGATAAGGGTCCTGTCCCAGTATTACTACTTTAAGCTGATCGAAAGGTGTTTGTTCGAACGCATTGAAAATGAGTGAGCCGGGCGGATAGATCACCGCGCCGGTGGCTCTTTCTGTTTTCAGGTGGGTGGTTACCTGCAGGAAATAAGGCTTGGTGAATTCCTGTTTCAATACCTCCTTCCAACTGGGCTCAATTTTAACGTCCATAGGTCTACAGTCTGTCTGACACGAAAATACTAAAACCCATCGTCATCCCGAGCGCTTCTCGTCCGTCATCCCGAGCGTCTTGCGTTCGTCATCCCGAGCGCAGCCGAGGGATCTGCCCGATTGTTCAGCAGGTCCTTCGACTCGCTTCGCTCGCTCAGGATGACGTTCTTCGCTCGCTCAGGATGACGGGTGAAAAGAAAGTTAAAAAGATTCTGATATTTACGAAAACTTCGTAGATTTACGAAACAATCGTAATTTGCAGGGTATGGAAAAATTAACCAAACAGGAAGAAGACGTGATGCAGGCTATCTGGAGCGCAGGCGAGAATACGACCAAAGCGTTCCTCGAATACATGCCAGATCCTAAGCCGCCGTATACTACCCTGGCTTCCACCATTAAGAACCTGGAGAAGAAAGGGTATGTAGGCAGCCGGCTGATGGGGAATACTTATCTCTACACTCCGCAGGTATCAGAAGAAGTATATAAGCAAAAGCTCATGCAGGGTTTTGCGAAAAACTATTTCAATAATTCCTATAAGGACATGGTCAGTTTTTTCATCAAACAAAAAAAGCTCAAACCAAAAGAATTACAGGAACTCATTGAAATGATTGAGAAGAAATAAAATCAAAAATCAAAACAGCGATTATGTCACAGTTGTTTGATTACCTGATCAAAGCCTCACTCTGTTTGGGTGTGGTGTACCTGTTTTATTATTGGTTGCTGCGTCCGCTGACGTACTATGCATGGAACCGGTATTTTCTTTTGCTGGCCACTTCGCTGGCTTTTATTATCCCATTGTTACCGGTGGATGCGCTGATGTCTGACCAGCCTTCGGCGGCAGTTACATTCATCAGGCAGTTTTCACTGGAGAAAGACCAGGCCGCAATCGCATCAACTGCGCCGGAACGCATGGCTTTATGGCAGGTATTGCTGCCGGTATTCCTGGTGGGATCACTGGTTATGCTGGTGCGGATGCTGATGCAATTGACTTCATTGAAAAAATTGCGCCGCTCTGCGCCGTTACTGCATGAAAGGCAATATGCATTTTACCAGTTACCCAATGAACAGTCGCCCTTTTCATTCGGCAACCATGTTTACCTGAACAGGCATTTGTATAATGAAGAAGAATTTGAAAAGATCATCCGCCACGAACTGGTGCATGTACAACAAAAGCATACGATAGACGTACTGCTGATGGAATGGGTATGCATTATCAACTGGTTCAACCCATTCGCATGGCTCATCAGGCAGGCGGCCAAGCAGAACCTGGAATTCATTGCAGACGAGCAGGTGTTGCAGGAAGGACATAACCGGAAGGGTTACCAGTACCTGCTTTTAAAAGTAGCCAGGGAAGACCAGGGATTTCAACTGGCCAGTCCCTTTCTCTTCCCTTCATTGAAAAAAAGAATTGAAATGATGAACCGCGACCGTACGGCCGGTGTTCACCTGCTAAAATTCGCTGTGGTACTGCCCCTGATCGTGATGCTGGCAGTCGCTTTCGGGCAAACATCAGGTAAGCACAGCATCAAAAAAGCGGATGGTGAACCATACAATTTATCATCACTCACTTATCGTATCAATGATGCGCGTGTGGAAGCCATCGTCAAAGAAGATCAACGGAATTGCCTGCTCAAACCTGGCGCTGCGTTGAGCCTGGGATTGATGAGTAAAGAAAAAGACAGGCTCAGGACATTATTGGAACAACACGGATATGCCAACTTACCCGGTAATGCCATCCGGTTCACGATCGATACCACGCTTTCGCCGCAACGTTTTGCTGTTGAAATAGCCATTCATATTGCGAATGCCGGTATACAACAGGTAAGATTGGCGCAGGGAAACGGATACGATCAGAAAGCAAAAGACCAAACCCTCATCAAACAAGAAAAAATCATAAACAGGGTGCATTAAACAGCGGTTTCTTTAATCCAAACAAAATCCGGGATGAATTTTAAAACAGTGAATAATATCACAGGGTGGGTCGTGTGCCTGATCGCCTGTACGGTGTACCTGCTTACAATAGAAGCAGGGGGTAGTTTTTGGGATTGCGGCGAATTTGTAAGCTGCTGTTTCAAAGTGCAGATACCGCATCCGCCGGGCGCGCCGCTGTTCGTGCTCTTGGGCAGGTTGTTCATTGTGGCATTCGGAGATCATCCGCTCAATGCTGCCAAAGCCGTCAACTGCATGAGTGCCCTGGCGAGCGGGTTTACCATCCTTTTTTTATTCTGGACCATCACACATATGGCCAAAAGATTACTGTTGCGTAATGCTCCAACACTTAACAACACGCAGATCATTTCCATTATGGGCGCAGGTGCAGTGGGCGCCCTGGCTTTTACTTTTTCCGATTCGTTCTGGTTCAGCGCCGTGGAAGGGGAAGTGTATGCCATGAGTTCTTTTTTTACCGCCATTGTGTTCTGGTGTATTTGCAAATGGGAAGAGAGAGCCGATGAGCCGCAGGCCGACAGGTGGATCGTTTTTATTTTTTTTCTTATTGGTATGTCCATCGGTGTACACCTGTTGAGTATACTCGACATACCAGCCATTGTGATGGTCTATTATTTCAGAAGGAAAGACCGGTTTGAATATCGCCTGGTTAAAAAATATTTTCTGTGGGTCGTATGCATAGGTGGCATAGTGGCCACACTGGGCGCTTTGTTCATGGCGCAGCGTGACACACCGGACGGACAATCATTCGATGGAACGGTAGCCGGTTTGTTTTTTCTCGGCACGTTGTTGGTAATCGCAGGCCTGTACCTGGCAGAATGGATAGGCAAAAAACAAAAAGCCTTTTTTGGCAGCGTGTATGTTTTCCTGTTGCTAAGCTGTGCAGTGGAATTGTTTGTACAGATAGGCGTTATTCAGTATTCCATCAAAGCTGCCGGCAGTTTCGATCTGTTCTTTGTGAATTCACTGAGATTGCCGTTCTTTTCGGGATTTACTTTTTTCTTCATACTGGTAGCAGCAGGCGTATGGGCAGCTTTGCGTTATGCCAATAAAAAGAAATGGCCTATGCTCAACCTGGGACTCTGGTGTATGGTGTTTATATTGTTTGGCTACAGTCCTTATGTTACCACCATGATACGCAGCAATGCAGATCCCGGTGTGGATATGTTCAATGTAGATAACCCTATGAACCTGTATGGTTACCTGGGAAGAGAGCAATACGGAGATTTTCCGCTTTTATACGGACAAAAATTCACTGCCCGTCCCATCGATTACAAAGTGGGATCAACAAAATACGGCAAGGGTAATCATGGGCAATATGTAGAAGTGGGCAAGAATGAATATCCTGTATTTGCACAGGAAGACCAGATGATCTTTCCGCGCATGTGGGATATGAGCAACGAACAGTCGCATGCAGATTATTATGCCCAGTTCATGGGGGCACGCAAACTGAAAGACGGCAGTTACGATAGCAGTCCTGGTTTTGCAGACAATCTTTCTTTTTTTCTCCGCTATCAGAATTACTATATGTACTGGCGTTATTTCCTTTGGAACTTCAGCGGCCGGCAAAATGATGCACAGGGGTTGTTTACAGACAATGTGCGCGATGGCAACTGGATCACCGGCATACCTTTCATTGACCATATTTTTTATGGAGACCAGTCTGCACTGCCCGATAGCCTGAAACACAACAAAGCCAATAACAAATTATTCGCCCTGCCGTTGATATTAGGATTGATAGGCATGCTCTATCATTTTAAAAAGAACAGTGAACATGCTATTGTTGTAATGATGCTTTTCGTGGTTACCGGGATAGGCATTGTATTGTACATCAACCAATCGGGCATGCAACCGCGCGAAAGGGATTATGCTTATGTGGGTTCATTCTATGCATTTGCCATCTGGATAGGATTGGGAGTTTTGTATTTTACCGATAAAGCACTGAAGCAACAACGTTATGGTAAATCGCTTGCGTTGGGCGCCATTTTATTACTGCTGGGTATTCCAGCGTTGATGGCGCAACAGGAATGGGACGATCACGACAGGAGCCAAAAGCAACTGGCGCGCGATATGGCGCGTAATTACCTGGAGAGTTGTCCGCCCAATGCCATCTTATTCACTTTTGCTGATAACGATACCTATCCACTATGGTATGCACAGGAAGTGGAAGGCATACGGCCCGATGTAAGGGTAGTGATCACTACGCTGATTGCTGCCGACTGGTGCATCAACCAGTTGCGCTACAAAATTAATCAAAGCGCACCGGTGGATGTGATCTGGACCAAAGACCAGATACTGGGTGATAAACGCAGTATAGCCATTTGCCAGCCACAGCCAGGCTTTCCGCAAGACAGGTATTATGATCTGTATGATGTAATGAAAAATTATTTAGGAGATGATAGTCACCTCGATAACAGAGGGTATGTTAATTTACCGGTGACCCGTTTTTCCGTTCCGGTTAATGAACAATTGGTGCGTGCGAATGGAACAGTGAATGCAACGGACAGTGTACAAAAAGAGATGCGTTTTGAGATCACAAAGCGATACCTGTACAAGAACGATCTGGCCATATTGAATATCATTGCCGCCAACCAATGGAAGCGACCCATCTGTTTTTCCGGACCTTACGACGACCTGGGCTTTGGCAATAATTTGCGCAAAGAAGGCATGGTGTATCAATTGGTGCCGGTGCTTCAGTCACCCATCAATACAGACCGTTCCATGGATATTGTTTTGCATCATTTCAGTTCGGGCAATGCGCAAATACCCGGTGTTTATTTTGATGAACCAAACCGTCTTCAGCTCAACTTACTTCGTCGTACCATGGCAGAGCTGGCCATCGACCTCTGCGGGAAAAACCGGAAACAGGATGCCATCAAAATATTGGAAAGGGCAGATGTTTTGATAGATGAACACAATTTTCCTTACGGAATGGTGTCGAGGGGGAACGACCACAATCGGCAGTCGATGTATTTCCTCGATGCATGCTATCGCGCCGGTGATGAGCGGCTGATTCAGAAAGTAACGGCTTCATTGAAAAAAGATTTGCAGGAACAGGTGCGTTATTACCAGCAACTCGCTACTGAAAAAGCCGATGGTTTGCAATACGATTGGCAGGAAGCCAGCCGCATGCTGGAGATACTGAACAAATTAAAAACTCAAAACGAGAGGTAAAGCCATTCCTGTTGCGGCTCTGGTGGCTGCATGGTTTTTACTACTACCTGCTTGTGACCTATGAGCACCTGTATCTCATAATAACTTCCCCAAAAACTGATCTGTTGTATGGCACCTTTCACAGCATTAGCATCAGCAGCAGTTACTACGCGGAATTGTTCGGGGCGCAGGTAAAGGGGTTTCCCGTTCATAGGCAAGGTGCTTAATGAAGGGAACAGTACAACATCGGTCTTGTCGAATCTGTTGTAACTGCCAAAGAGCCCGGCTACATAATCGTTTACAGGGTTACGGTATATTTCTTGTGCGGGTGCTTGTTGTATGATCTGTCCATCTTTCATGGCAATGATCTCATCGGCCCAGGATAAGGTGTCGAGCGGATCGTGAGAAGTGAGCAGGCAGGTGATTTGCCATTCTTTGCCGATATCTTCCAGCACGCGCTTCAATATGTTTTTGTGAATGGGGTCGAGGTTGGAGAAGGGTTCATCGAGTAACAACAACCTGGGCGTTTGGGTCAGCAGCTTTGCCAATGCAATGCGTTGTTTCTCTCCGCCCGATAATTGATCATTCTTTCTTTTCAGCAGGTGATCGATGCGGCAGAGCCGGTACAATGCTTGTGCTTTTTCTTCCGGTAACTTGTTGGCATATTCGAGCAACTCTTCCATGCGGTAGTTGTTGCGCAACTCATAATGCTGCGAGAGATAAGCAATGCCGGGGTGACCCGGAACCAGTTGCTCAAGAGGACCTGTTACACGTTTTCCTTCAAACAATACCTGCCCGGCATCGGGCTGTACCAGTCCCGCTATGATTTTAAGCAGTGTGCTTTTACCGGAACCCGTTTCTCCGGCGATAGCGATCTTTTGGAAGGGTAATTGCTGAAAAGAAATATCCTTTAATGCAAAACTGCCTTGTTGCTTATTGAGGGAAGATACGGAGAGCAAATGCATGGACTAAAGGTACAACCCGCCGGGTTATTGGCACCGGAAACGTTTGCGGTATCTGAATGGGTGCGAATCTGGTTTATTGGTGTACTTTGCGGTATGTCACATTCGTTTCGTTACCAGACTTCCCGCAGCGCCGAGGAAGTGAAAAAAATGGATACCGCACAGTTGCGGAATGCTTTCCTTGTGGAGAAAGTATTTGAGAAAGATACCATCACTGCTACTTATTCCATGCAGGACCGTTTTATTGTACTGGGTGTAAAACCTGTTCAGGAAAAACTGAGTCTGCCTGCTTTTTATGAACTCACCAAGGCCGATTATTTTCTTGAAAGAAGAGAGGTCGGCATCATCAATGTAGGCGGCAAAGGAACGGTAACTGTTGATGGCGAATCATATCAACTGGACAATAAAGATTGTCTTTATATAGGTAAAGGCAAGCAGTCCGTTGTATTTGCAAGTGCAGATGCACAAGCGCCCGCTTTGTTCTATATCAATTCGGCATTGGCTGCTGCAGCTTATCCTACAACACATATCCGTAAAGCAGACATCACGCCGCTGACACTGGGCGATGCGCTGACTTCCAATTACCGCAATATTTACCAGTATATTTTACCGGGCCGCGTACAAAGCTGCCAGTTGGTGATGGGATTCACGGAGTTATTGAACGGCAGCGTATGGAACTCCATCCCGCCGCATACACATTTGCGACGAAACGAAGTGTATTTCTATTTCGACGTGCCGGAAGAGCAGGTGGTATTGCACCTGATGGGAGAGCCCACAGAAACAAGACATTTATTCATGCACAATCACCAGGCCGTTGTATCGCCCGAGTGGAGCATACATGCGGGAGCCGGAACGGCATCCTATTCATTTATATGGGGAATGGCGGGAGAGAACCAGGATTATACCGATATGGATAAACTGGAAGTAAAAAATCTCCGCTAAGCGTTATTTCCTTTTCGAGGAAGCCCGCTTAACAAGTTTGGTAGTGTACAATTTGGTTTGCGGGGTGAATGATTTACCTTGTTCAATTTGGTCGATCAGTAGCCCTGCAGCCATTTGTCCCATTTCAAAAGCCGGCTGCCGTACACTCGAAAGGGCAGGAGACATGATAGACACTACCGGTTCATCATTGAATCCCACAATAGCAATGTCTTCCGGAATACGCAGTTTCTTTGCCTGCGCTGCCACCATGGCTGCAATGGCCTGCCGGTCGCTGCAAGTGAAAATACCATCGGGCGGGTTTTTCAGCTTGAGCAGTTGTGTTATTGCTTTCACACTTTTCTCGTGGTTGAATTCGCAATACACCACCAATTGTTCATCGATGGGAATATGGTATTTCACCAATGCCAGCCGGTAACCTTCTTTTCGGCGGCTGCTGATGGATAATTCCGAAGGGCCTCCGATATAAGCAATGCGGCGGCAACCCATTTTAATGAGGTGTTCAACGGCGCCGAAAGAGCCGGCCATATTATCAACGATCACTTTTGAAGTGTTCAATTCATCGGCAATGCGATCAAACAACACCACAGGCATGCCGCTTTGCTGCAATTCCAGTATATGCTGGTAGTCTTTGGTGTGCTGCGCCAGCGATAAAATGATGCCGTCCACACTGCTGCGCATCATATCCTGTGTATTCTTGATCTCGCGTTCATATTGTTCCATCGACTGGCAGGCGATCACCGTATAGCCTCTTTTGGAAGCGGCGTCTTCGATGCCCTGTAATGCGGTGGAAAAAACATAATACCCCAGGTTGGGAACAATGACACCGATGGTTTTGGTCTTGGCTTTGACCAGGCTTAGAGCAGCCATATTCGGACGGTAATGAAGCCGCTCGGCTGTTTCTTTCACCAGTCTTTGTGTTTCCTTGTTGATCTCATGGCTCGATTTCAATGCCCTGGACACCGTGGAAGGTGAGATATTCAGCAATCGCGCGATATCTTTTATCGTAACCTGGTCGGCCATATTGTGCTGGGAAGCATTCTTGTTTGTGTGGCAATTTAAGCTATTTTTATTGGCGTTAATAACAGATTTCTTAAGTAAAGCCCGGTACCCTTGAAGCAAATCAGCATTAAATCACATTATCCTTTCTTCCTTTTATTGTTTGTTTTTATCTGTTTGGCAGTCAATAACCCACTTAGAGCACAGAATACCATTCAAAATATCAATCGAAGAGCCGATACGGTGGCTGAAAAAGATGTGATCGATATTATTCTGGGTGTATTGAAAAAAGATGCATCGAAACGCGGACCTACCGGTGAGAAGCACAGTGGCAAATTGCACCTGTCTGGGTCCCCGGCAATAGAATATTCGCTGCAAACGGGTTTGTCTTTTAATGTAACGGGTAATATTGCGTTCTATACCACCGACCAGGCAGACGCCAATATATCATCCATACTGGTAGCGCCGATGTTCACGCAGAAACAGCAGTTTGTGGTTCCGCTGCAATCGAGTATATGGACAAAAGGGAACCTGTATAATTTTATCGGTGACTGGCGATTCCTTAAATACCCGGAAGATACTTATGGACTCGGAGGCAATACAAAATCAGCAGATGGCTATAAATTGGATTATAATTATATCCGTTTTTACCAGTTCGCCCTGCGGAAAATAGGGAATGACCTCTATACGGGGCTGGGTTACCAGCTCGATTATCATTATAATATCAAGGAACTAACACCTCCTGTGGGGGTAATAACCGATTTTCAGCGATATGGATTTGCTTCCAGTTCCCGTTCATCGGGCTTGTCGCTCGATTTTTTATACGACACGCGGAGGAACTCTATCAATCCGGATCCCGGCTTTTATAGCAATATCGTGTTTCGTCAGAATATGCAATGGATAGGAAGTGATGAAAATTACAACAGCCTGCTGATCGATGTGCGTAAATACCTTCACCCTATCAGCGGTTCCAGGAACACATTGGCTTTTTGGTCGTACAACCTGTTTACCCTGGGCGGACATCCGCCTTATCTTGACTTGCCCAGTACCGGTTGGGATACCTATAGTAATACAGGCAGGGGATATGTCCAGAGTCGTTTCCGCAGCCGTAATATGGTAGACCTTGAAGCCGAATACCGTTTTGGTATTAGCCGCAACGGATTAATAGGAGGGGTAGTGTTTGCCAATGCGCAATCTTATTCAGAAATGACCACCAACCGTTTTGAAGTGCTCCAACCTGGTTATGGCGCAGGGTTACGCATCAAATTCAATAAATTTTCGAGAACAAATGTCTGTATCGACTATGGCTTTGGTTTGCACGGGTCAAGCGGATTATTCTTGAATTTAGGCGAGGTGTTCTGATGTAGAGTTAATGATAGTCAAGGTAATCAACTAGGTAAGCGTTGCCCTCTTCGAATTGAAAAATGATCCTCCAGTTTGTTTTTACCGTAATGGACCAGAACCCTTTTAAATCACCTTTCAGGGCATGCAGTCGGGCGCCTGGGAAGTCGACAGCTTCTATCGTTTCTGCTGCATCTAAGATATCCAGAATCAGCTTGATTTTGCGTAGTTGGTCCGTTGGCAGCCTGGCCCCATTGCCTTTCATCCAGAAATCCCTCAAACCTTTGTGCTGTATAGAAACGATCATGATATCAGATTGGGTGTTTAATAGGCAATGGCTTCAACTTCGATCACTTTGTTATGTTCAGCTTCCCACAGGTCGAAGTTGCGCTGGAGGTTAAGCCACAGTTCGGGAGTGTTGCGAAATGCTTTCGAGAGGCGGATGGCCATTTCGGCGGTGATTCCCTGGTGGCCGTTGATTAATCGGCTTACGGTAACTCGGGTAACGCCGATTTTGTCGGCAAATTCTGTAACAGAAATATTCAACTCGTCCAGGAAGAGCTCTTTTAAAATGACGCCTGGGTGTTCTGGCTTAATGCCGCGTTTGTGCTTGACCATTGTAGTAATAATTTGTTACGTGTAAAGATACGGTATACACTTCGGGTGGCCAAAAGCTTGCTGAAAAGTTGGCTTTTATTTTAGTTTGCTAAGTTGATGCTCTTATCCTTAACAAAATCAGGTATTTATTCCTGTTATTTTTTCTTCTTGGGCGGTTTTTTCTCGAGTGTTGCTACGAGTTGAGCAGAGTCTGTGGCAAGTGCTGCCATTTATTTTTATGGGTGAATGCAACCTGTACCTATTCTTTCAATCAGTTTGGTGAAGAATATTTCGGCTTCTGTCATAATGAGAGGTGCTTTCTTAAAGATAAACTATTTTTCCCGGTTGCAATACCGGGGATAGGCGTACTTTTCAATATATTTAAGCCAAATACTTGCTAAATGAAAAAAGCATTTTTGTTTTTATTGCTGATAAACTGTTTGGTTCAGCATGCCTTTTCACAAGAAAAGAAAATATTCAATGAAACGGCCACACAAAAAGCCGAACGCCTCAAATGGTGGACCGATGCGCGTTTTGGCATGTTTATCCATTGGGGAATATATGCCCTGCCGGCCAGGCACGAGTGGGTAAAACACAATGAAAGACTTACAAACGAGCAATACCAAAAATATTTCGACCACTTTAACCCGGATGAGTTCGATCCTAAAAAATGGGCGAAAGAAGCCAAACAGGCCGGGATGCAATATGCAGTGCTTACTACCAAGCACCACGACGGGTTTTGTTTGTTCGATTCAAAATACACAAATTATAAAGCCACTAATACAAAAGCGCATCGCGATCTGGTAAAAGAATTTGTAGCTGCCTTCCGTGCAGAAGGAATTAAAGTAGGGTTCTATTATTCATTGCTCGACTGGCATCACCCGGATTATACGGTAGATGATGCGCATCCGCAAAGACCCGCCGATAACCTAGGAGAGAAAGAAAAAGAAGAGGTATATAGCAGCTTCAATAAAAACCGCGATATGGCCAGGTACAGACAATACCTGAAAAACCAGGTGGCTGAACTGATGACCAACTATGGTAAGATCGATATTCTCTGGCTGGATTGGACCTGGGGTAAAGGCGCTAAGCATGGCAAGCATCCGCAAGATTGGGGTGCTGTGGATCTGATCAAAATGGTCAGGAAATTACAACCGGGTATCCTGGTCAATAACAGGCTGGGACTCGACCAGGATGGTTATGCAGATGGCGGCGACTTTGAAACTCCCGAACAGGTGAAACCTGCCGAGCTGCTGAAATACAAAGGAAAATATTGGGAAACCTGCCAAACATTTTCCGGTTCATGGGGATATTACCGCGATGAGCATTCCTGGAAAAACCAGCGCCAATTGCTCGACTTATTGATCACTGCTGCTGCAAACGGGGGTAACCTCATTTTGAATGTAGGTCCTACTGCACGTGGCGAATTCGATTACCGCGCCACCCATGCGTTAGACAGCCTGGGCTATTGGATGCATGAACACCATCCGTCTATTTATCATTGCACTTTTCCGCCTGACGAATACAATTTACCTGCATCGATGGATGACCGGTTGACTTATAATCCCGACACAAAAAAATTATACCTGCATCTTTTCCATTATCCCGATAACGGGGAATTGGTATTGCCCAATTATAACGGGAAGATCAGCTATGCACAGCTCCTGAATGATGATTCTGAAGTGCCATTTAAAGCAGGAGGTAATACAACGGATCTAGTGTTAAAACTTCCCAAGGCCAAACCTCCTTATGAGATACCGGTTATTGAGCTTAGTTTGAAATAAGGACTGTTGGCGGATCCTATACTACTTTGGTTACCGGTTGATGTTTTACAGGGAAGTTGACTGAATTGGCAATAAAGCAAAGCTTATGGGCCTTTTCATGCAACCCGTTCGCTTTGTCAATCATGGATGCTTCTTTTACTGTTACGGTGGGGTGCAGTGTAACTTCAACAAAATGCCCGCCGCCATCCGCTGTTTCTGCCATGATGCCGGTAGCATTATCTGTATAATCTGTTACGATTACCCCGGCTTCCGAACAGAGGTGAAGGTACCACAACATGTGGCAGGACGATATTGACGCCACTAATAATTCTTCCGGGTTGTATTTTGTTTTATCACCCCGGAACGAAGGATCGGATGAAGCAGCAATGGCCGCCTTCCCTTCAACACTAATGGTATGGCTTCGCTCATAATTGCGATAATGATCCGTGCCGGAGCCATTATTGCCTGTCCATTGAACGGATGTTGTATAATGATGTTCCTTCATTTTTTATCTCTCCTTTTACGTTGTTTTCCGTATTTTTCTTGTTCCTAAATTGCTCGCCTGTAAATTAGTCAGATAATTATGAAAAAGCTATTCCTATTTTTTTGTTTGTTGAATGTGTATAGTTCAATGTTTGCCCAGTATGAACGAGTACCATCTTATCCCCTGATTACGCATGATCCTTATTTCAGTATATGGTCAGCCAACGATACACTGAATGGAGGCCCTACCAGGCATTGGACAGGAGCGGAGCAACCGTTACTGGGTATGATCAAAGTAGACGGACAAGCCTATCGTTTCCTGGGAAACGAAGGCAAATCTTACCAATCCATCCTTCCCACAGCCGATGAACAGAGTTACCCTTCCAAATACACCGAAGAAACGCCTACTGCGGATTGGATGAATGCCAGTTTTGACGACCACCAGTGGAAAACCGGTACCGGCGCTTTCGGCGATAACCCCAGCGTGGCCAAAACAAAATGGGTAAGCCGCGATTTGTGGGTGCGTCGCACATTTACGCTCGACAAAGCTTCTCTCGAGCATGTCTTCCTGAAATTGCAGCACGATGATAATATCAGTGTGTATCTTAATGGCAAGCAGGTATTCACTACCAAAGGATGGACAGCCAAATACATTTATATTCCTATCCGCGAAGCGGCGCATATTTTGCAAACCGGTAAAAACGTGTTAGCCATTCATATTGAAAACACAGCAGGCGGACAATCACTGGATGCAGGTATCGTGCGCGAGCAGGCGCCTGCAAACGCTGCTGCAATAGCCAAAGCCATACAACAATCCGTTGTAGTAAAAGCAACGCAGACTGCTTACCGTTTCAAGTGTGGCGGGGTTGACCTGGCGCTTCGTTTTACTTCGCCGCTTTTACTCAATAACCTCGATCTGCTTGCAAGACCGGTTTCTTATGTGGATTTTTCGGTGCAATCGAACGATGGTAAAGCGCATACCGCAGAATTGTATTTCGGCGCTTCTACCAATATCGCCGTTAACACACCTGCACAGGAAGTAAAAGCCGAACAATATCATGCCGGTTCATTATCTCTCCAGAAAGCAGGTAGCTTAGCACAACCAGTGTTAGCGAAAAAAGGCGATGACCTTCGCATCGACTGGGGTTATATGTATGTGGCAGTACCCGCAGCCGATGCCGCGAAACAATATATTACTACTGCAAAAGCAGCCATACCTTCTTTCCTCAAAAAAGAAACAGCAACTCCGGTTACTACAGGCACCAACCTGGTATTGAATACGGTATTATCACTAGGAAAAGTAGGCAGTGCCGCTAAAACAAAAACGATTTTATTGGGTTATGATGATCTTTATTCTATCCAGTATTTTCACGACAACCTGAAACCCTGGTGGAAGAATGATCCTTCACAAACCATCGAAAAACAATTGACACAAGCATATGCCGATCATCAGAAAATACTGGAGCAATGTACCAGGTTCGACGATCAGCTGCATGCCGATGCTGTTGCAGCCGGCGGAGAAACCTATGCACAGTTGTGTGAGCTCGCTTATCGCCAGAGTATCGCTGCGCATAAGCTGGTAAAAAGTCCGCAAGGTGAGCTCCTGTTCTTTTCCAAAGAAAATTTCAGCAACGGTTGTATCAATACGGTAGATGTTACCTATCCTTCAGCGCCTTTGTTCCTGATCTATAATCCTGAATTGATGAAAGGTATGCTGAATGGTATCTTTTATTTCAGCGAAAGCGGTAAATACACGAAACCTTATGCTGCGCATGACCTGGGCACTTATCCGTTGGCAAACGGACAAGTATACGGAGAAGGAATGCCGGTAGAAGAAAGCGGTAACATGCTCTTGTTAACAACAGCGATTGCCAAGATGGAAGGCAATGCCGATTATGCTAAAAAGCATTGGGCAACCCTTACCACCTGGGCTAATTATTTGCTTAAAGAAGGCTTCGATCCTGCAACACAATTATGTACCGATGATTTTGCAGGACACCTGGCCCGTAATGCGAATCTTTCGGTGAAAGCCATACTGGGCATCGCCGGCTATGCCATGCTGGCCGAAAAGCTGGGATACCCCGATGTGGCCCGCAGGTTCCGCGACAGTGCACTGGCCATGGCGCCACGATGGATGCAACTGGCCAACGACGGCGATCATTATACGTTGGCTTTTGAGAAGCAAGGCACCTGGAGCCAGAAATACAATCTGGTTTGGGATAAGGTATTGGGAATGCATATTTTCCCCGAATCGGTTTTTGAAAAAGAAATACGTTACTACCTGGGCAAGCAACAAACCTATGGATTGCCACTGGATAGTCGCAGAACCTATACCAAGTCGGACTGGATCATGTGGACTGCTACACTGGCCAATAACCGCCACGATTTTGAACAGTTCATGCTTCCGTTGTTGCGTTATGCAGCGGAAAGTCCTACTCGCGTTCCCTTGAGCGACTGGCATGAAACCACCAATGGCAAACAGGTAGGCTTCCAGGCGAGAAGTGTGGTGGGCGGCTATTTCATGAAAATGCTGGAACAAAAAATTAAATAGCATATTTCCGATGCGGAATAATCAAATAATCATTTTAAAAACGATAAGCATCTTCGCGATGCTTATCGTTTTATTAGGCCTGACTTCCGTTCATGCACAAGACCCCTCAGCCATATACTTGCAACGTGCCAGGGTAGTGCACGATCGTATTTACAAACAGTTTTACGACAGTTCGAAACAGCTGTTCAAAGAAAAAACAGTATTGGGAAAAGATGAAAAACCTTATTCCTACTTGTGGCCTTTGTGCGCGTTGGTTCAGGCAGCCAATGAAATGGAAGTATTAGATCAGGTTACTGATTATATGGGGCCGGTAGACCGGGCTATTGCACAGTATTACAGTCCTTCTAAGCCGCCCAGCGCAGGCTATGATTCTTATGTAGCAGGAGATGGAGGAGGCGACCGGTTTTACGATGACAACCAATGGATTGGCTTGGCCTATATGGATGCATATCAGCGAACAAAAAAGCCAACATACCTGCAAATGGCTAGAACAATTTACCGGTTCATGCTTACGGGTTATGATACTGTTTCAGGGGGAGGCATGTATTGGCAGGAGTTTCATAACAACAGCAAGAATACCTGTTCCAATGGCCCGGGCATTTTGCTGGCGCTGCAGCTCTACAGATCAACCCATGAAAAGAAATACATCGATACGGCCATCCTGCTTTACAACTGGGTAAATGCACACCTGCAGTCTCCCGATGGTTTGTATTTTGATGCTTTGAAATTACCTTCCGGAAAGGTTGATGAGCGGAAGTACACGTACAACACAGGTACTATGTTGCAGAGTGCTGTTTTGTTGTATCAATTAACAGGGAAAGAAGAATATTTATCACAAGCGAAATCCATTGCAGCGCAATCGGCGCGTTATTTTTTCAAAGACGGACTCCTGCCCGGCAATTACTGGTTCAATGCTGTTTTGATGAGAGGATATGTTGAACTGTACAAGATTGACAAACAGGAGACCTATATGCAGTTATTCAAAAAATACCTGGATGCGGTCTGGGATCACCAGCGGGATGAGCAGGGACTGATTGGCACAAAGCAGGTCAAGACCCTGCTTGACCAGGCGGGATACCTTGAAATGCTGGCACGGATGGCTTCTTATTTTCGAAGTTGGAACAGATCTTCATATTAGATGCTATTTCTGGGCTAGTTACAGATCACCTATTTTAACAACACGTTAAATTCAATCTTTTTTCTGTTGATACGTGCCCGGGTGTCATGGATATTAGTCTTCACAGGTCTCGCAATTGGTATTCCAGTATTCGGTAGAATTCTTTCCGCAACATATCGAACCGAAAAACCCACTGCCAGAGCGGGTTTTCAAAAGTGGAGGTAAAATCGTGAACGCGTCAGGATTCAAACCTGAAACCTTCTGATCCGTAGTTCGTTTTTTGCGCAATATTTCCGATTCTGCTTTTACTGCAAAACGTTATAAGGTTTGATTGTCAAGAGGCTAGCAATAATGCACGAAATACGCCTTAGCAATTGGGAATTTCTCTGTTAGCTAAAAATTCGTTCAAAGTTTTGCCTGTTAGCGTTCACTGGAGCCATAGCAACACAAATGACCAAAAAGAGCGAGTCGCGCAAAGGCTATAGGGGGCCTATCACGTGGACAATGGTGATGGAGAGGGGGATCGAACCTACCTATCCAAATCCTTATCTGTAGTGGGTTTTAAGAGATCCGGGTATTACAGGTCTTTAAAAAGTCTCCGCAATGAAAATCGACGTTGGCATTCTCAAAGCGTTATTGTAAATACTTGCTTCACAAAGAACTACCACGAATTTACCGACTAATTATGATAGATCGTTAGACGATGATCTGCGAACGACGGAAGGCAAAAGGCTTCACCGGTGTTTGGCTGTCGAACCTGACTGAAGTCTGGTCTCCTCTCTCTTTTGTTTCTTGATGATCCAATAAACCTGATAAAATTCAGGTTTAGCGTTGAGATGCATCATTCGGTGAGAATGGAACACCATATACTTTTGGCCCGTGTTTGTTACTAAAAATTCAAAAGTGATGAAGCTTCCGTCTCCTGCACCCTACTCGGCAATTATTTTATCTCTAATCATCTGTCTTTCAGCCTGTCATCCGGGGCATCCCGACGTCAGTTCAATCAGTGATACCGCAGCTGTCATCGGCGAATATCCGGCACAGCTGACACATGCTCCGTTCGTGCCGGCAAGCCGCGATTTCGCGGCGCCCGAAAAAGTCATTGTTCGTATCGAGGTGGTCGAAAAGGAAATGAAACTGGCAGATGGGGTTAATTATACCTTTTGGACCTTCGGTGGAACCGTGCCTGGCCCTTTTATTAAAGTCCATGAGAGCGACGAGGTAGAATTACACCTCAGCAATAACCCTAATAATAAGATGCCCCATAATATCGACCTGCATGCGGTGAATGGCCCGGGGGGCGGGGCAGAAGCCAGTATGACCGTACCCGGGCATACATCGATATTCAGCTTTCGCGCGCTGAACCCGGGATTATACGTATATCATTGCGCTACCGCGCCGGTTGGGATGCACATCGCCAATGGAATGTACGGGCTTATCCTGGTAGAACCCAAAGACGGGCTACCCAAGGTCGATAGGGAGTTCTATATCATGCAAGGCGAGTTTTACACCAAGGGTAGGACCGGGGAGCCTGGACTGCAGCCTTTCGATTTGGATAAAGCTATTAAAGAGGAGCCGGAATACGTCGTGTTCAATGGGTCAGTAGGGGCGGCCACCGGGAACCATGCTCTGCAGGCGAAAGTTGGCGACCGGGTGCGGATCTATGTTGGTAATGGAGGCCCCAACCTGGTATCTTCCTTTCATGTCATTGGCCAGATATTCGACAAAGTCTACCGGGAGGGAGGTTCCCAGGTGCACCAGAATGTCGGCACCACACTGATCCCTTCCGGGGGGGCGGCAATAGTTGAATTTACTTGTAAGGAACCGGGGATATTCAATATTGTGGACCATTCCATATTCAGGGCCTTCAACAAAGGCGCACTTGCCCAACTGGTGGTCACCGGGACGGCCGATATGAACATTTATTCCGGCAAGATCAAAGACCAGCCCTATCAACCGGGTAAGGAAGAACTTGCCGAAGATGAATACCCGGTAGTGCCGGAATCCCCTGAGCTTTCGTTTGCCGACAGCTACAAGAACGGCCAGGCGCTTTTCCAACTGAATTGCTCTTCTTGTCACCAACCCACGGGCCAGGGTATGCCTGGAGCATTTCCTCCTCTGGCCAAATCGGACTTCCTGATGGGCCGGCAGGATATGGGAATAGGAGTGCTCCTCCATGGGATCAACAACGAGTCCATAACGGTGAATGGGAAACACTTTCAAGGTGTGATGCCACAGCTATCCCTGACCGACGATCAAATTGCGAACATTTTGACCTATGTGCGGAACAGTTGGGGTAATAAAAGCGCCCAGGTAAAGGTAAAAGACGTTAAAAAAGTCAGGACCCAGTAAACTACCGATATGAAGACAGTCGCCATCCTGATGTTGTTTATGCTGGCTGCCAGTCCCGGAACCCAACGGGCCCAAGGCAGCAAGACAGCTTCCGCGGCCAGGAAAAAAGGTGGCTCCGCCGTAATGGTAAAGATACCGGGAGGTTATTATCGTCCCTTTCTTCAATCCGACAATCAGCCTGTAATAATCCAGGTTCCCGCCTTTTACCTGGACAAACATGCCGTTACCAACGCGGAGTTCCTGCTATTTGTCAAGGCTAACCCTCAATGGTCGAGGTCCAGGGTGTCGAGGATATTCGCGGATGATCATTACCTTAAACAGTGGGCAGGGGATTTCGACATTGGCAATGATAAGATCATCAACAGCCCGGTTACCAATGTGTCCTGGTTTGCCGCCGACGCGTATTGCAAGTGGAGAGGAGCCCGGCTACCGACACTTGCCGAATGGGAATATGCCGCAAGCGCGCTCCCGAAGAATATGAAAAAGGGGAACAATTTGCTTAGGATCATCCTCGAATGGTATGACCGCCCCACGCCTGCCGTCCTGCCACCAGTAGAATCCATCTACCTCAATCATTTTGGCGTCTATGATATGCATGGCCTGGTTTGGGAGTGGGTAAGCGATTTCAACAGCATCAATATCCAGAGCGCAGGGAAGGCTGCCAATACTTTCACCTGTGGGGCCGGTTCGCTCGGCACCTTCAATAAGGAAGACTATGCTGCGTATATGCGGTACGCCTTCCGCGGAAGCCTCCAGGCTGCTTATACCGTGGGAAGCCTGGGGTTCCGGTGCGCGCAGGATATTGAAGACAATGCACACCATCATTCAAATTACAACTGTTCGCCATGAAATTCCATATCTTCTTATTGCTTGGCTGCATCCTGGTATTGTCCTGTAACAGGAGACCTGTCGTTGCTCCTAAGCCTTGCTGCGCAAAAGAAGATGCCGCCGCCGTATCGCTTCTTACAACCCGGCTGTCCGGCGACGCTTCCGTGTACCAATTGCCCGGCTTGTGGACGGATCAACACAACCATTCCTTGTCTTTATGGGATTTGAAGGGAAAAGTGCAAGTCGTGGCGATGGTTTTCACGCATTGCAGGTATGCTTGCCCCCGACTGGTGGCGGACATGAAAGCCATACAAAGAGCTTTGCCTACGGCCGAAAAAAATGAGGTCGGATTCGTCCTGGTGTCGTTCGACGTGCAGCGGGACGATCCTGTACAGATGAGCCGGTTCGCCGGACAACAACAACTGGACGATCACTGGGTGCTGCTCCATGGCAACGCCGGCCAGGTAAGAGAATTGTCCATGGCGCTGAACGTGAGATACCAACGGCTTGCAAACGGCGACTTCAGCCATTCCAATGCCATCTATATTTTAGACCGGCGTGGTGGGATACGACAGATCCTGGATGGGGTTGAAGCACAGACGGTGTCAGCCGCCCTGACGATCAAAGGACTTGTACAACACAACGATCAATTAACGGACCGATGACAGACCGAGATACCTGCGACCTCAGCCGATGCTTTTTATGCCAGAATTGTCTTCCGGAGTGGAACGGGGCGATAGCGACCGAAAAACAAACCCTTTACTTCAAGAAGGGTCGAGCCATTTTTCGGGAGGGGGAGGAAGTCAGGGGCATCTATTTCATTTATGATGGAGCGGTTAAAATTCACCAATACTGGGGTGGTGATAAAGATTTCATCGTTCGTTTTGCAACCCTTGGAGACGTACTCGGGCATCGTGGTCAAACCCACGGAACAGCCTTCCCGGTATCGGCAACGGCCCTCGATCACACCAGGATCTGTTTTATCCGCAATGAGTTCCTGGAAAGTACCTTCAAGACCAACCCATCTTTTCTTTATGCGATGATGCAACTATATGCCGGGGAGCTGCAAAGAGCGGAAAGCCGGATGCGCAGCCTTGCGGTCATGCCGGTCAAGGGCAGGGTCGCAGAAGCGCTTTTTACTATCCAAGAGGTTTTTGGACTGAATGCAGAAGGGTATATTTCCGTTCCCATCACCCGGCTGGATATCGCGTGCTATGCGGGGACGGCCTATGAAGCGGTTTTCCGGCTGTTCACGAAGTGGTCCGGTGAAGGTATCGTCAGTACCCAGGGCAAATATATCCGGATCATTGACGAAAAAAAGCTTCGGGAATTTATTTGGTATCCTGAATAGCCCAGAATTCATCCGCGTATTCGTCTTTCAGGGGAGTTTGGTTCTTTCCCAATCGCTCCCCTATATCTTTTAGCTGCTCCTTGCTCAATATCTTCTCCAGATGTGGAAAAAGCTGCCGTTCTTCAAAGCGGATGTGCTTGTCGACTTTATCGGCTAAGAGGTCGAGCTCCCCGTGTTTCGCGTCTGCTGCAAGCGATTCGATATGGAGCCGGATATCCCGATGATCATCCAATGCTTTTTCCACCAGGATGTCCTTCCGTGGCGTGAAGAGAATAGTCTCTTCCTCTTCAAAGTGTTCCCGGAGGTGTTTCTCCCAGAAATGCCGGATATAAGCAACGATGCGGGCAGGGCTTGCCCCATTTTTCAACCCCTGCCTGATCTTCCAGCAAAACAGCAAGCCAAAGTGATGATCCCTGGATAATTTCAGGATATTTTCATCTCGCTTGACAGGTTTCGGTTCCATAAATTATTTTATTTGTATAATATCGTAACTCCTGCCTTCGTCTTGCTATCGCCCTTCCCCAACTCATCGGCAAGCTGCTGGATAGTGGTGGTTTCGAAAAGGGTTTTCAATTGCAGCTTGATCGATTTGTATTCCGAATGCATCGGGCAGGGTTTTGCTTCGGAACACTGTTTCAGGCCGAGGACGCATTTTTCTAGCAAGTCATCCTCCTGCATGGCTTCCAGGATGGCTCGTGCGGGAAGCTTCCGGGCTTTTTCGGACATATAAAACCCGCCGTTGGGGCCGCGTGTGGAATGCACGATCTTATTGTCTGCGCTGAGCAACTGGAGAGTCTTTGCCGTGAACGACCGGGGTGAATTGATGGCCCTGGCGATCTCATCGATGCCCAGCTTGTTATCCTCGCTGCTCTTCTGGGCAATAAAAATAGCAGCCCGCAAGGCGTATTCGGTTGCTTTTGAGAACATGGAACGTTTTGATGCGCAATTTAACACATTTTATCCTCCTCCCATTCGGCATAAGAGTCGTCGGTCTCAAAGAGCCTGAGTCTTCTCAGAACCACATCGGGCTGCAGCTGTTGCTGCAGGGAATCGCGAATATAAAGCAGCATATTCTCTGCCGTCGGCTCGGTTTCCCATATCCATAGATTCGAAATCGCGGCGACGGGAGGATGGCAGACCAGGTAGGCCGATGACAGGATGGTGTGATGATCGAACAGGGAGACGATCCCATGATTCACGAGGCGTTTCAGCTGCTTGAAATCCATGATGAACCCCGTCGGTGGTAAGCGACCATCATTGTCGCGCTGCCTTGCTACGGTAACGTGCAGTCGGTAGGAATGCCCGTGGAGGTTGCTGCACGGGCCGGGGTATCCGTGTATGGCATGCGCCGTTTCGAAACGAAATATTTTTGTGATCTGTAACATAATTAAGGACAAAATTGTCCTTAATTATTATATTTGCCAAATAAACCCTGCTTTATGGCAAAAGAAAATTTTATCAATTACCTGCTTAACCCCCGGAACTGGTGGCTTCCCTTGCTGTTGATCTTTACCGTCAGCGCCGCCGGGGTCATGATGATCGGTATCCACACGTATACAGAGGCGCCGCCTGTCCCCGACTATGTTTCGGCGGAAGGAGCGATCATCTACCGCAAAGCGGATATATTGAACGGACAGGCCATCTTCCAGAAATATGCGTTGATGGACTACGGGAGCATGTTCGGTGACGGTGCCAACAGGGGGCCCGATTTCACCGCGGAGGCCCTTCACCACATTGCTTTGTCCATGCAGCAGTACTACCTCGCGAAACGACCGGCCGATCTGCAAGACGTTTTAGCCGATAGAGGGATCGGCGAGCAGGTAAAGTCGGAGATCAAGGATAACCGATATAACGCCGGCACCAACTCCGTGACGTTGACGGACGCACAGGCTTATGCCGCTGAGGACCTATTGAAATTCCAGCTTCAAAAGTTCGCAGCTCACGGCCCTGAGTCGTTTAAACCGGCCGGGTATCTCACCGATAGTGAGGAGATACGGTCGTTGAGCGCTTTCTTTTTCTGGGGAGCCTGGGTGTGCGGAGTAGAACGGCCGGGCAAGGTCTACAGCTATACCCATAACTGGCCATACGACCCGGCTGCGGGCAATCGGCCGAGTCCGGCCATCATTTTATGGAGTATCCTCGGCTCCCTGGGATTGATATTCGGCCTGGGGTTGGTGCTGTATTATCATGGCAGACTGGAAAAGCTGGATGACAGGGTATACACCAAGAATGCCCGGTCGTTCATGACGAAGCAGGAGGTCGGAAGATTCCGGCCCGATGCTGTTCAAAGGGCCTCTTTCCCCTTCTTTTATACGGCCGTCATCCTATTCGGCATCCAGGTGCTCGCCGGCATCCTGACGGTGCATGATTTTGTAGGCTTTGTTCATTTCTTCGGCGTTGACCTTTCCAAGGTGTTGCCGGTGACAGTTACCAGGAGCTGGCACGTACAGCTATCCCTGTTGTGGATATCGGCCTGCTGGATCGGGGCGTCTTTTTTTATGATGTCGCTGGTCTCGCCCGTGCAGCCGGCGGGCCAGGTGCGCCTGATCCGTATTGTCTTTTGGCTTACCGCTTTGCTGGTAGCCGGTGCATTTGCGGGTATTCTGCTGGGGCCGAAGGGTATCCTCGGTAATAAGTGGTATTGGCTAGGTCACCAGGGCTGGGAATACATCGAGATGGGTAAATTGTGGGAAGTAGTGCTGGGCACCGTGTTTGTATTGTGGTTCATCGTGCTCTACAGGGGAGTCCGCCCCGTGATGAGTCTTCGGCAGCCGTGGGCATTGCCGAACTGGCTGGTATATGCCGCGGCGAGCATTATCCTGCTGCTCGTCTCCGGGTTCATCGCTACGCCGAAGACCAACTTCGTGATCGCCGATTTCTGGCGATGGATGGTCATCCATATGTGGGCAGAAGCATTTTTCGAGGTGTTCACCACCGTGCTGATTGGTTATTTCATGGTATTGATGGGGTTGGTGAGCAAGCAGGCGGCCATCCGAGTGATCTACCTGGCCACGTTGCTTTTCCTGGGCTCAGGGTTGTTGGGCATCTCCCATAATTTTTACTGGAACGGGAAACCAGTGTTTACGATGGCGCTGGGCTCCGTCTTTTCGACATTGCAGGTGATACCGCTGGTGTTACTTACGCTGGAGGCGTACCGGTTCAGCAAACTGCCCCGTATACTGGAAAATGGTGGCGGAACGAATGGAAATGGAAAGACAGTCTTCGGATTCCGCGAAGTATTTTTGTTCCTGCTAGGGGTCAATTTCTGGAATTTTTTCGGTGCAGGCGTACTCGGCTTCATCATCAACCTGCCGATCGCCAATTACTATGAACATGGAACCTATCTAACAGTCAACCACGGGCATGCCGCGCTCATGGGCGTATACGGTAACCTTGCGCTGGCCGCCATTCTATTTTGTTGCCAGCTCCTTTTCAAGCCCGAGCGTTGGAATACCCGGATCGTTACCGGTATTTTCTGGTCTATTAATACCGGCTTGCTGCTGATGGTCCTGCTTGATCTGTTCCCGGCCGGTATCTACCAATTCAACGCCGTGACGGAAAACGGTCTTTGGTACGCGCGCAGCGGGGCTTTTGTCGAGGGCCCGGTTTTCCAGACCCTTACCTGGATGCGTATTGCAGGAGGCGCCGTGTTCACTTGCGGGGGAGTGATACCGTTGGTTTGGTTCGTCCTTACCCGCAGAAAAGCGGTAAAGGAGGCGGTCGCCGAAAAAAGGATAACGAATCCGGATCAATGTTTAATCCCCCAGGTTCAGGGGTAAATAGAGAAATGCTTCACAATGAAAAATACTACTGAAATAGAGGAGATTCCACTGGTGTATTCCTGTTCCGGCTGTTCCAGCGCTGCACAGATGGCCAATTACCTTGCGCTGCGTCTGGACAGGAACGGGTTGGCGGAGATGTCCTGCATCGCGGGTGTCGGAGGCAATGTGAAAAGCCTTGTCCGAAAGGCATTGTCCGGAAGGAAGATCGTTGCTATCGACGGTTGCCCGCTTGCATGTGTCAGGGCTTGCCTGGGCAATCATGGCGTAGTCCCGTCCCTTCATGTCCAATTGTGGGATCATGGCGTTAAAAAACAGAACCATATCGATTTCGATCCGAATGAAGCAGACCGTCTTCTCAGCGGTATCGAAAGATCAGTCCGCAAACTTCAGCGTAAAGAACAATATGATACAAAGAAAGTTAGTTGAAAAATTAGCCGGGTATACGGCGCCCGACGAATTAAAAAATGCCGGAATCTATCCTTATTTCAGGCCTATCGGCGAGAACAAGGATACGGAGATAGTCATCCAGGGTAAAAAACTCCTGATGTTCGGTTCCAACAGCTATATGGGGCTTACCAACCATCCGAAAGTGACCGCCGCTGCGAAACAGGCGATCGACAAATACGGCAGCAGCTGTTCGGGGTCGAGATTTCTGAACGGCACTTCCCGGCTGCATATCCGGCTGGAAGAAAGGCTGGCTGATTTTGTCGGGAAGGAGGCAGCGTTGGTTTTTACTACCGGTTTCCAAGCAAACCTGGGAACCGTGGCGTCATTGACGGGAAGGAACGGCGTGTTGATATTGGACGAGGCGGATCACGCCTCTATCATAGAGGGCAGCCGGCTTTCATTTTCCCGGGTCCTGAAATTCGCGCACAACGATATGAATGACCTGGAAAGGATCCTGCGTGCCGTGGAAGGAGAAGGCATTAGGATGATCGTTGTGGACGGCATATTCAGCATGGAGGGAGATATCTGCAAACTGCCGGAGATCGCAGCGCTGGCTGCAAAATACGAGGCGCTTCTCATGGTAGACGATGCCCATTCTATCGGCGTGCTGGGAGAATCGGGCCGGGGTACGGCCGATCATTTCGGACTGACAGACCAGGTAGATATCATTATGGGCACCTTCAGCAAGTCGCTTGCTTCTGTCGGCGGTTTTGTCGCGTCCACCCGGGAAATGATCAACTATCTCAAGCACCATAGCAGGGCGCTGATCTTCAGCGCCAGCATTCCACCTTCCGCCGCCGCCGCCGCCATGGCTGCGCTGGAGATCATCCAGGCAGAACCGGAGAGACAGGAAGCCCTCCGGGACAATACCGCTTATATGGCGAAAATGTTGGATCAGCTGGGGTTCGATACCCATTGTTCCATGACTCCCATCATACCCATTTACATCAGGGATAACCGGCTCACATTCGAATTTACGCAACGTTTGTTCGACCGGGGCATATTTGTGAACCCGGTAGTGTCCCCGGCGGTCAGGAGCGATGCGGCTATGGTGCGGATGTCGGTCATGGCCACTCATACCCGCCGGCAGCTCGACATGGCCTTGTCTGCGCTTGAAAAGGTCAGCCGCGAACTTCAACTATTTGGTATCAAACAGGCATAAACGTATGACAAATCCAATGGACATCGTGATCCGGGAGGTGATGGCCCCAAGGCAGCTAAAGAATTTTATTGACTTCCCCTACCGGTTGTACAAGAATGATCCTTTTTATGTGCCTCCCTTGCGTTTTGACGAGATGGCCACATTGCGGAAGGACAAAAACCCGGCTTTCGACTATTGCGAAGCTCGCTATTGGCTGGCATACCGGCAAGAGAGAATAGTCGGGCGCATTGCGGGCATCCTTAACCAGGCCTATATCGACAAATGGGGCAGCAAGTATATGCGTTTTGGCTGGTTCGATTTTGAAGATGATGACAGCGTCGGCCTTGCCTTGCTCGCCCAGGTCGAGATCTGGGCCAGTGAAACAGGCATGACCGCGGTCCACGGCCCGATGGGCTTTACCGACCTGGACCGCGAAGGAATGCTAGTGAATGGATTCGATCAGGTGGGCACACTGGCTGCCATTTACAATTATCCTTATTACCCATCCCTGATGGAAAAGGCCGGCTATGTAAAGGATGCCGATTGGGTCGAATACCAGATAAAGGTGCCGTCAACAATGCCGGAGAAACTGGAGAGGATGGCCGCCGTTGTTAGGCAGCGATTCAGATTGCAGGTAATAAAGGCGCGCCGACCCAAAGACATCCTTCCTTACGCAAATGCTATCTTCGACCTGATCAATGAAACCTATTCCCATCTATATGGAGTAGTCCCTCTGACGGAAAAGCAGATCGCATATTACACCAAACAGTATTTTTCGTTTATCCGTACCGATTTCGTTCCGCTGGTGACCGATGAGAACGGCAAACTGATAGCGTGTGGGATCACTATGCCTTCGCTCTCCGCCGCCCTGAAAAAGGTAAAGGGGAGATTGTTGCCTTTTGGGTTTGCGTATATCCTGAAGGCATTGAGAAAAAACAACCTCGCCGACCTGTACCTGGTAGCCGTCGATAAAGCATGGCAAGGGAAGGGAGCCGTTGCCTTGCTGATGCATGAGATCACAAAATCGTACATCGCAAATGGCATTGCCTATGCCGAGTCCAACCCCGAACTGGAAACCAATCGCAACATCCGCGCCATCTGGGAACACTATGAGGCCACGCAGCATAAACGGCGGCGTTGTTATATAAGATACCTGAACGAGCATGCGTAATATTTTGATCACGGGAGCAAGCGGTTTTATCGGCAGCGCTTTAGTGGACGAAGCTCTCCAAAGAGGCTTCAATACCTTTGCGGGAATAAGGAACAGCAGCCGACGCAAATACCTGGCGCATCCCGGTATCCGCTTCCTGGAACTGGATCTTAGCGACGACGAGGCGCTGGATCTTGCCCTGCGAGGGTTCAGGGATAGGTATGACAAACTGGACGTGGTCATTCATGCCGCTGGTGTAACCAAAGCCGTTCGCCCGGCTGATTACCGCGTGGTGAATTGCGGGCACACGAGGCGTTTGGTCCATGCGCTGATGCGGAATGGCCTTATTCCCCGTAAATTTGTTTACCTCAGCAGCCTGGCCTCGTTCGGGCCTGGCGTCAAGAGAACGCCTATTTCTCTTGCCCAGGAGCGAAACCCTGTGTCGAAATATGGGCAAAGCAAGCTGGAAGCCGAACAGTTTCTTTTCGCTCTCAGGGATTTTCCGTTTGTCATTATCAATCCCACTGCCGTGTACGGCCCGCGGGACACGGGCTTTTTACCAGTACTGAAGTGCTTACAACAGCGGCTTGATATCGGATTGAGGGATGAGGGTCGACTGCTTAGTTTCCTGCATGTGAATGATCTCTGCCAGGCAGTTTTTTTATGCGTGGAATCACCGGTTTTGCACAAACAATTCCTGATATCCGATCTCCGTGTGTATACGCAGAAGAGTTTTGCCCATATCGCAGGCTCTGTTCTGAACAAGAGCGCCATCCCGGTGGCACTGCCGGCCTGGATGGTATCAGGCGTCGCAAGTATCGCAGAGGCAATGGGGTATATCACAGGGAGGGCTACCTTCCTGAACCGGGACCGTCTCCGGGATTTCAAGGCGCTTAACTGGAGCGTCTGTTGCCCGGAGATGACAGAGCTCGGATTCAAGCCCTGTTTTGGGCTGGAAGAAGGTCTCAGGCAGGCCATCGGCTGGTACAGGGAAGCAGGGTGGCTAAAACAATAACTATATGGAAGAGTCGATCATTCGGTTTATCGAGCGGCAAACATGCGCTTCGATCTGCTGTGTGGATGGGGACGGCAGACCTCATTGTTTCGCGTGTTATTACGCCTTCGACAGCAGCAAAGCCTTGCTGTACTTCAAATCTTCCCCTGGGAGCCGGCATATGCAGCTTTTGTTGCGACAGCCTGCGGTTTCAGGGACCATATTGCCCGATAGGATAAGACTTTTGGCCGTACAAGGCTTGCAGTTTCATGGGATGTGGTTGCCCAAGGATCATCCAAGCATCCCGAGTGCAACAGAAAAGTATCATCTCAAGTATCCTTTCGCGCTGGCCATTCCGGGGGAAGTGTCGGCCATTCAGTTGCAGAGTGTGAAAATGGCCAGCAGGAAACCCGGTGGAAAAAAATAAAAGTATTTTAGGACTAGACAGTCAAGGCATTGGTGATTGTGAGATAGTTATTTAACTAATTGCTTAAATAGTAAAATAGGTTTATTTTTGTGAGAAAGTTATTCGTTATGAGGAGGACTTGTATTCGTGAAAATGCCAATCCGGAGCAGATCAATGATTGCAGGGAAAAGATAGCTGACAATGAAAGATCATTTTCGCAACTATCTGGTATCTTGTCATTGGCCGGAAACGACGTCCGGCTGAAGATCTTATACCTGCTGGAAGAAGAAAAAGAACTTTGCCCCTGTGACCTCAGTGATATCCTTGGCATGAGCATACCAGCTATTTCGCAGCACCTGCGCAAAATGAAAGATGGTAATATCATCGAATCGCGTAAAGAGGGTCAAACGATTTTCTATTCCCTTAAAACGGAGCACCTGAAATTGTTGAGGCCGTTCTTTAAGATCATCAACCAGTTGAATGCAAAAGCAGCGGCAATATGAGCAACGAAAAAAACAATAAGATACTGCTTGGTTCCGGACTGGTGCTGGCGCTGACATCATCGTTATGCTGTATTGTTCCTGCACTGGCCATTATAAGCGGTACCGGCAGCGCTGTTGCCGCATTTAGCTGGGCTGCACCGCTCAGGCCTTACTTGTTAGGGGCAACGGTATTGATCCTGGGGTTTGCTTTTTACCAGGCGTATAAACCAAAAGCGAAAGACGAATGTGCATGCGAAACAAAGCGCAGCTTTTTGCAATCAAAATCTTTTCTTTGGATCGTTGCGGCGGTCTCCCTTTTGCTGTCAGCCTTTCCCTATTATGCAAAATATTTGCAACCTCAAATCCCGCAGCAACAGGCAGCGAATCATTTGCCCAACCAGCAGCAGGCTGTATTACACTTACAGGGCATGGACTGTGAAGCCTGCGAGGGACATGTGAACAACGCTTTGCTGAAAAAGAAAGGTGTGCAACAGGTTCACACCTCTTATCCCCAGGGCACTGTAACCATCCAATTCGATAGCACGAGTATATCGTTGCAACAACTGGCTGGCGTCATCGAAAATGAAACAGGCTATAAAGTAATATCTCCATCCCCCGGCAAATAACAGCCGGGAACAAAATCTCATAGTATGTCAAATACTGCGGTACAATTGCAATCTATCATTACTTGTCCCCACTGCGGACATCAAAAAGAAGAAACCATGCCCACCGATGCATGCCAGTATTTCTATGTATGCGAAAACTGCCACCAGCGCCTGCAACCCAAGGCGGGCGACTGCTGTGTGTATTGCAGCTACGGGTCGGTTAAATGCCCGCCTGTTCAACAGGGAACCTGCCATTGCTGAAGAAGCAGTTTCCCCTATAAATAGAAGAATCCTGGTTGAAAATCAGAAAAGCTGCTGCAACTTACAGTCCATTCGGATAATAAGTGTATTATTAACAGTTGTATGCAAAAAATAACCATATTTCTCCTGCTTTGCCTGGCCCTGGCCAACCCTTCCATTGCACAAACGATTCCGGCTTATAAGAACGCCCGCCTTCCCATAGAAGTGCGGGTAAAAGACTTGCTGAAGCGCATGACACCGGAAGAAAAATTCTGGCAACTGTTCATGATACCGGGCGACCTGGGTAATGATCCTTCAAAATATAAGAATGGCATTTTTGGTTTCCAGGTAAATACCGTGCAACAGCAGCATGGTGCCGCCGCACAACTGTTGAATTATCAATCCGGACAAACCGCGCAACAAACCCTTCAAAAGATCAACAGCATACAAAAGTATTTTGTAGAACAAACAAGACTGGGCATTCCCATCATTGCTTTCGATGAAGCATTGCATGGCCTCATCCGCGATGAAGCCACTGCTTTTCCCCAGGCGATTGCCCTGGCAGCTACCTGGGATACCACATTAATGAACAAAGTAGCTGCTGCCATTGCCAATGAAACAAAATCGAGAGGCATTCGTCATATTCTTTCACCGGTGGTAAACCTGGCCACCGATGCGCGCTGGGGAAGGGTGGAAGAGACTTATGGAGAAGATCCGGTACTCTCGGCAGCCATGGGTGTGGCTTTTGTAAAAGCATTTGAACAAAGAGGGATCATCACCAATCCCAAACATTTTGCGGTGAACCATGGCGAAGGTGGTCGGGATAGTTACCCGATCCATTACAATGAACGGTTGCTCGAAGAAACTTATTTTGTCCCCTTCAAAGCGGTGATACAAAAGGGCGGCGCCAGGAGTATCATGACAGCATACAATTCACTGGACGGTTCGCCTTGTTCTGCCAATGACTGGTTGCTGAATAAAAAACTCAGGAAAGACTGGGGGTTCAAAGGATTCGTGTTGTCCGATGCAGGAGCCACCGGTGGCGCCAATGTATTACATTTTACGGCAGCAGATTATGCAGAAGCCGGCAAGCAGGCTATTGAGAACGGATTGGATGTGATCTTTCAGACTGCGTATGAACACCATCAATTGTTCGAAAAACATTTTCTCGATAAGAGCATGAGACCAGGCGCCATTGATAGCGCCGTAGCCAGGGTATTAAGGGCAAAATTCGAACTGGGTCTTTTTGAAAAACCTTATGTAGATGCATCGATGCTGGAGCAGTGGAGCATCCAACAACACCGGGAACTGGCCAAAGAAGCAGCCATCCGTTCAATGGTGCTGCTGAAGAACGATCACCAGGTATTGCCTTTTACCACATCCCTCAAAAAAATTGCGGTGCTTGGTACAGACGCTGTCGAAGCGCGGCTGGGTGGTTACAGCGGTCCCGGTATTCATAAGCAATCCATCCTGGCAGGTATACAAGAAAGAGCCGGAAATAATTGGCAGGTAGTGTACGCACCCGGACCTGGAAGGCAACATCAAACCTGGACGGTCGTTCCGGATAGTTGTTTATTCACCATGCAAAATGGAAAAAGGGTGCCAGGATTATCTGCAGCTTATTTCAACAATATTACGCTGCAAGGAACGCCGGTACTATCAAGGGTGGATGCGGCCATCAATTTTCAGTGGACTTTGTTTTCTCCCGATCCCGCAAAGATCAATTATGATTTTTTCTCGGCAAGATGGACGGGGAAGATCCAATCTCCTGTAACGGGTAATGTTGATATTGGTATCGACGGTAACGATGGCTACCGTTTGTTTATCAACGACCAACTCATCATCGATAATTGGCAAAAACAGAGCTATGCTACGAAGCTGGCCAATTTTCATTTTGAAAAAGAAAAAGCTTACGATATCAGGGTAGAATATTTTGAACCGGCGGGTAATGCACGGTTCCACCTCATTTGGAATGCAGGTGTGCAAGACAGCAGCGAATACAAGATACAGCAAGCAGTGAATGCAGCAGCCGGCGCTGATATAGCGGTAGTGGTTGCTGGTATTGAAGAAGGAGAGTTCAGGGACAGGGCTTCACTGGCGTTGCCGGGCTTGCAGGATGAAATGTTACAGCGTGTAGCTGCTTCGGGTAAACGGGTTGTGGTATTGCTGGTAGGCGGCAGCGCTGTTACGATGCGCAACTGGCTGGATAAAGTGAATGGTGTGCTGGATGTATGGTATCCGGGCGAAGCAGGCGGAGATGCAGTGGCGGCTATTTTATTCGGAGACCGGTCGCCTTCAGGTAAACTGCCCATTACATTCCCTGTATCGGAAGCGCAACTACCGCTGGTTTATAACCACAAACCTACCGGCCGCGGCGACGATTATAACAACCTTACCGGAATGCCGCTGTTTCCGTTTGGATTCGGGTTGAGTTACACAAGTTTTACCTATTCGGATCTCCGGTTGGCGAAACATGTGATCAAAACAGGAGAAACATTGTCGCTCAGCTTTAAACTGAAAAACACAGGTAATTATAAATCTGATGAAGTGGTGCAATTATACCTGCACGATGAACTGGCATCCGTGGCAAGGCCTGTGAAAGAACTGAAAGCGTTTCAACGGGTAAGCCTTGACAAGGGAGAAGAAAAAGAAATTCGTTTCAACATTACACCCGATATGCTCACCATGTTGAACGTAAACATGAAAGAAGTAATTGAACCTGGGCAATTCCGGATCATGATTGGTTGTTCCAGTTCAGACATACGATTGCGTGAAATATTTGAAGTGAAATAAAAGTGATTAATTTAGCCCCTTCCAAAATCGACGATATCACCCCTAAATAAAAAGAAGAATGAACCGGTTATTAGGATTGATTGTTACAATGGCTTTGTTTGGATGCGTTTCATTTGTGTCGGTTGCACAAAACCATCCTCCCATCGTACGCATGGGTAATGCGAATACGCAGTCTTTCGATGCTGACTGGTTATTTAACCGGTTTGGATTACAGCCCGACGGAACAAGAAAAGATGAACCGGCTGCTGTGGAAGCAACTGCTTATAATGATCATGCCTGGCAGAAGCTGGACCTTCCGCACGATTGGGCCATTACAGGTCCGTTTCGCATAGAGTTGGCAGGTGAGACTGGTAAATTACCGTGGAAGGGGATCGGATGGTACCGCAAACATTTTGTAGTGCCGGCCGCAGATGCAGGTAAAAAAATATTTATCGATTTTGACGGCGCAATGGCCTATGCACAGATTTGGCTGAACGGAAAATATGTGGGCACCTGGCCTTATGGATACAGTTCATTCAGGATGGACCTGAGTCCCTTTATCATTGCTGGTAAAGAAAATGTAATTGCCGTTCGTCTGGATACAGAAAAATGGGATTCACGCTGGTACCCGGGTGCCGGCATTTATCGTCATGTATGGCTGGTAAAAACCAATGAGGTGCATATTGCCCATTGGGGCACAACTGTTACCACGCCTGTGGTTAAAGACAATGAAGCGGTGGTTGATCTGAAAATCAAAGTCAACAACGAAAGCCATCAGCCGGTGAAAGCGGTGGTAAATACCGATCTGTTCGAATTGGATCAGCACAATCGTCCTGTAAAAAAAGTAGCAACAACCCATCCTGTTATTATCACTATTCATGCAGGTGGTGAAGCACTGTCATCATCGCAGGCCACTGTATCGAATCCCAAACAATGGAGCCTCGAAACGCCACATCGTTACCAGGCGCAAACAACTATCAAAATAAACAACAAGATCGTAGACAGTTACAATACAGCGTTTGGCATACGCACCATCAGTTTTACTGCACGCAATGGTTTTTTATTGAACGGAAAGCGGGTTGATATAAAAGGAACTTGTAACCACCACGACCTGGGTGCCTTAGGAGCAGCCATCAATACCAGCGCACTGAAAAGACAACTGACAATCTTGAAAGAAATGGGATGTAATGCATTGCGCACCTCTCATAACCCTCCCGCGCCGGAATTGTTGGAACTGGCCGATCAGATGGGCTTCCTCGTTTGGGATGAAGCTTTTGATACATGGAAGAGAGGGAAGAAAAAGAACGACTATAACCAATTGTTCGATGCCTGGCATGAAAGAGATTTGCAAGCCATGGTGCGCAGGGATAAGAACCATCCTTCCGTAATCATCTGGTCAATCGGCAATGAAGTACCGGATCAGCGCAATGTATCGATGACCCAAATGCTGACCGATATTGTGCACAAAGAAGATCCTACACGCCCCGTGTCTAACGGTTATAACGATCCGAATGGCGGAAGGGAATCAGGTGCTGCAATGGCAATGGATATTATGGGGGTTAATTATAATTTCGGTAAACAGGCTCAATGGGATGTAGATCCACGCTATGCCGATAAACCTACCATCGGAAGTGAAACATCCAGTTGTGTTAGTTCACGCGGGGAATATTTTTTTGGAAAGAACGCGAACTATCAAAACTGGCAGGTGACATCTTACGACCTGGCCAGGCCGGGATGGGGTTGTATACCGGATGTGCAATTCAGAACCAATGCCCAATATCCTCACTTATTGGGTGAATTTGTCTGGACAGGATTCGATTACCTGGGAGAGCCCACACCTTATGGCTCTGATGAAACCAACCTCCTGAATTTTCGCAATGACCCCACACAACAGGAAGCATTAAGACAAAAGCTCGAAGAGCTGAAGAAAAAGAATCCGCCTTCCCGCAGCAGTTATTTTGGCATTATTGACCTCTGCGGGTTTCCCAAAGACAGGTATTATCTCTACCAGGCTCATTGGCGGCCTGAATTGCCCATGGCGCATATCCTTCCTCACTGGAACTGGAAAGAAAGAACAGATTCCATCGTGCCCGTGCATGTATATACTTCAGGAGATGAAGCAGAATTGTTCCTGAATGGCAAAAGCCTGGGTCGTAAAGTGAAAAAAGAAAACCAGGATTTTCGTTTGATATGGGACAGTGTAGTATATGCACCAGGTGAACTCAAAGTGGTTGCTTATAAAAATGGCAAACGTTGGGCTACGGATCTAGTAAAAACTACAGGCGATGCAGCCAGACTTTCCCTGCAATCAGACCATCAGCGTTTATCCAATGATGGAGCCGAACTGGCTTTTATTACGGTAAAAGTGCAGGATGCAGGTGGACTCACTGTTCCCCGCTCTAACCCTGCAGTAACCTTTACTGTAGAAGGCCCCGGCGAAATAATTGCTACCGATAACGGAGACGCCACCAGTTTTGTTTCATTTCAAAGTCATACACGGCCTGCCTATAATGGCATGGCCCTGGTTATTGTAAAAGCCAGGAAAGGACAGCTGGGTACCATCAAAGTAAAAGCTACAAGTCCGGGCCTGGCATCGGCAAATACAGAGATTACAGCATTTCACTAAAATCATCCATCACGCATGAAGCAGCTTATTACAATGGTTTGCCTGTTTGTTTGTATACAGGCAGGGTTTGCTCAAAAAAACATCGACCCTAAAGAAATTCACGACAAGATGCAATGGTTTGGCGATGCCAAGCTGGGCATATTCATTCATGCAGGTATTTATGCAGTCAACGGTATCGACGAATCCTGGAGTTTTCATAATAAAAAGATCAGCTATGCAGATTATATGAAACAACTGCAGGGCTTCACTTTGAAAAAATACGATCCTGCTTACTGGGCCAGCTTAATACAGGAAAGTGGCGCCCGTTATGCGGTCATCACCACCAAACACCACGATGGGGTAGCGATGTACGACACCAAACTGAGCAACCTCAGCATTGTGAAGCAAACGCCTGCTAAAAAAGATATGGTGAAACCTTTCTTCGAAGAATTGCGCAAGCGCAATATCAAATGTGGCGCGTATTATTCACTGATTGACTGGAGTTCTGATAACTATCCCGGCTTCCTGAAAGACAGTTCGAGGTATACGGTATCAAAGGATTATGACCGATGGAACCGCTTCCGCGCTTTTTTCCAGGGACAGATCAAAGAAATATCCGACACGTTCCGTCCCGATCTCTGGTGGTTTGATGGAGATTGGGAACACAGTGCCGAAGAGTGGGAGTCACAAAAAGTAAGGACGATCATTTTATCGGGCAACCCCAAATCTATCATTAATGGAAGGCTTCAAGGGTACGGCGATTATGAAACGCCGGAACAGAATTTTCCCGTTTCACGTCCCGGCTATAACTGGTGGGAGCTATGCATGACCAGTAATGATAACTGGGGTTTTCATCACGACAGTAACTGGAAAACACCCTATGAGGTGATCACTATTTTTGCAGATGTGATATCGAATGGCGGTAACCTGTTGCTCGATATGGGACCAAAAGAAGATGGCACCATTCCGGAAGAACAGATTCATTTGCTGAAAGAGTTGGGTGCATGGAATAAAAAACACGAAGAAGCTATTTTTAATACGGTGGGCGGATTACCGCAAGGACATTTTTATGGACCCTCTACATTGTCCAAAGACTCTACTACTTTGTACCTGTTCCTGCATGGGAAAGTGAATGGCCAGGTGATGATCAAAGGACTCAGCAATAAAATAGAAGAAGTAACCGTATTGGGCAATGGCACTAAGTTGCAGTCTAAAGTGGTAGGAAAGATTTCCTGGAGCCCTGTTCCCGGCCTGGTTTATATCACCGTACCAGATTCAGTTGCAGATAAATATGTAACCGTATTAAAAATAAAATTAGATAAACCACTCAGGTTGTATAAAGGGCATGGGGGATTGAATTAAACAATCTGATAGATCAATTGTGATCGCTGTTGCCGGCAGCTGGATAATTTTTATCCAGCCAGTCTGCTTTGATATTCTTAGGCAGATCGAGCAGCCGTGCATTGTTGAATCCCATTTCTTTTAATGCGGTAAAGGCGGGCCGGATATTCGGACATCTGTCGAACGGACAACAACCGCAATAAATGATCACTTCCGTATCTTTTTTTACCCCTTTTAAATAGTCTTTTAATTTTTGAATGTTGCCCGCTTCATGCGCAGCGCCAATGTTTACTGATCCTTTGATCAGCGCTCCGGGACCAACGCATAAAACAAGCATATCATTGGCCTGGTTGCTGGTGATTTTTTCGGCAAGAAAGGCCGGCGCCATTAACTGGCTGCTTGTCCAGGGTTCGTTGTTTTGTGCTGTTGCGATATTCCCAAACAGGAACAGACCGGTAAGGAGGAAGAAAAACGGGTACTTCATGCTTCTTTTTTACAAAAATAAGAGGCAGAATGCTATTTATAGCCGTCGGTTAATGTTTTCAGAAAGGCAACAATGTCTTTTTCTTCCTGTGCAGTCAGGTGCAGGTTCCCCATTTCCTTGTGGTTAACGGTTGCAGGAAATTCAGCAGCGGGGAAAGGCTCTACATCGCGCTTGTTGTAAAAATGCACCACTTCTTCCAGCGTATTAAAAAAGCCATTGTGAAAATAAGGAGCCGTTATAGCCACGTTGCGAAGGCTTGATACTTTGAAATGACCGTAGAAATCGGCATTGTTCAAGATCTTGCCCAATCCATAATCAAGCGCATTCGCGCCATCCGGGTTGAAAGCCAAAGGAATGGAATAGAAAGGATTGGCCGGATTCTTAGGAACACCAATATTGTCATACGTGAAATCGGTAAACATCACTTTACCTAAATCAGCATCGGGAGTGGAAGGATGACAGGCGGCGCAATTGGCTTTTAAAGGATTGTTGAATAGTTTCAATCCCCGCTCTTCTTCGGGACTCAATTGCGCAACACCTTTCAGGTAGTAATCGAATTTTGAAGTAAAGGGACTGAACACTGAAGACATTTCAAAATTGCCAATGGCATCTGCCATGTTCGCAAAAGCCTGCGGGATATTAGCAGGCTCTCCATATACTTTCTTATACAGCGGAAAATAATCAGCGCCACGCAATTTGGCAATGACCATGGCCGTATCTGTATTATTCATTTCCAGTTTGTTGAGGAACGGCCGCATAGCCTGTTCCTGGAGGGTATTCACACGCCCGTCTAAAAAGAAGCCGCCTACATATACGGAATCAACCGGGTCATAATGAAAAAGAGGTGTAAATGAAGCATAGGTGAGGGAAGGACAGTTGCGGTTGGAAGACAATCCGCTTACTGCTCCTGGTACCGTAATGCCATGATTGGGGTCGCTGAAAGCCGCATTGGGACTGTGACAGCTGGCGCAGGCCTGTCCAACCGGGTTGGAAAGGTTCTTATCGAAAAAGATGGCTTTGCCAAGCTGCACTTTATCAACAGGCACAATGGTGATCTCATTATGATCTTTAGAGCACGCTGTAAAAAATGCAATACCTGTAATGATGCCAACAAGTATGAAAAGAGGCTTTTTGTTCCGCATCCATTACAATTTTACCGCTACACCAATATAAAAACTCCTTCCAATCGCAGGAATGATACCGGGACCAGGATACTCGTCTGTACGGCGGGTAAAATATGCTTTATCGGCCAGGTTATTGATACCTGCTTTTATTGCATAGTTGCAGATCTTATAAGTAGCGCTTACATCAAGCACAGTATAAGCGGGAATGTATCCTGCAATGGGATCGCTGCTGCTCACTACGTTTGATGCATCTCCATAGGCATCGCCGGTACGGTTAAACTGGAAAGTACCGGAGAAACGGGGACTGCTGTAAATAATACCCAGTCGGTTAATTATTTTAGCAGAAGCTTCTACGCGCTTGCCATTGAATTCACCGGAAGTATATTTTGCATCGATGAAAGCGAGCGAGTTAAAAATACTTATACCGTTTTTGGAAGCAGGGTTCAGGTATTTCAGGAGGTTGAATTCTATATAGCTTTCAATACCCTTGTGCACACTGTTGGCAATATTGGTACGATAAGAATATTGATTTCCCTGGTTATCTGTTTTCAATACCACACCAATACGGTTGTTATAAGCCAAATAAAAACCGCTGATGTCGAAATTCAGGAAATTCTTCACCGTACCACGGTATCCCAGGTCGGCATTGAATCCCGATGCATCTTTCAGGTTCGGGTCAATTTTAGAAGTAACCCCAAATGGTTCCAACTGGCTATAATCTATCGGGCGATAAGCCTGGCTGATGTTTCCGTACAGGCTTGTATTGTGTGTGGGTTTGTATTCAAGACCCAATCCGAAAAGCGGAAAATAACGGTTCCGGCTTTGATCGGCCACCATCTTATCCAACCCGTCAACTTTATATCCTTTAGCGGTACTGTGCAGGTATTCAAAACGGAAACCAGGTGTAACGGTAAAGTTATCCGCTACTTTAAAAATATTTTCTACGAAAGGGGCGATGTTGGTAGTGGTAAAATCAAGGTTGTATCCCCAGTCACCATTAATGTGCAGGTCAAAATCACTGCCGGTAGTGCCTTCACCGCCACCTTTCCTGTTGAACCATGCATAACTGTAGCGGAGTCCGCCTGCCAGTACAGATTCATTGTTGCCTAAAGCATAACGGTGAGAGATCCTGAACTCCGTAGTGGTATTGTGCATGTCTTCCGTGCTCACTTCCCGGGGAACAAAAGCATTGGTGGCAGGGTCAATCACATCAAGCGCTTCCGGACCTCCGTCTTCATTCCGCCAAACAAGTGAACGGTTACTGAATAAATAAGATGACTTGAGGCTGATGGTTGTTCTTTCAGACGGGCTATAATCGAGATAAGCCGTTACAATATTCCAGGGACTTTTCAACCAGTTGCGCGCGCGGGTAGAAGTCTTGGGATTGGCCTGGAACATGCTGTCAGTAAGACCTCCCGGCATGTGTACCTGGTTACGCAATAAGGAATATTCTACGCCCACTTTTACTTTGTCGGAAGCGGCGTACTGCACTTTACCAAAGCCGGAGAACTGCCACTGGTCGCTGTTGGCACGGTAGCCTTGCATATTGCGGTATTGAAGGAAGCCATAATAGCTCCATTTCTTATACGTTCCGCCGAATGAGTTGAAAGAATTGAATAGGCCATAGCTGCCAACGGTAAATGAAGTATTGAATTCAGCGGGCTTGTCGGTAGGTGCATTTTTGATAACATAGTTAACGAGGCCCCCGAACTGCGAACCGAACTGCAACGATGCCGCACCGCGCACCATTTCAATACGGTTGACCGCTTCCATGGGGGGCAGGTAATACGCTTCGTTATAACCATAAATATCGGAGCTGATATTATAGCCATTCTGACGGGTATTCATTTCTATGCTTTGCGTGGGGTTGAGGCCGCGGGTGGCAATACCATTGGCCGTAAAACCACTGCTTTCGGTTTCTACAATATTGAGCCCCGGGATCCTTCCCAGGATCTGGCGGGTATTGTTGATGGCCTTATTGGCATCGAGGCTATCGGTAATGATGACTTCATTCTTCTTACCGGCATAGATAATGCCTTCCTTTACATCCATCATGTGGCCTACGCCATTGACAGTGCGGTAACCGGTGATGGTTACGTGCTTCAAGGTCCGGGCGCTGTCCTGCTGCGCAAAACCGGTCAAACCACTCAAAATCAGTAATCCTGTTGTTATGAATCCTTTCATCGTTATCTTTTAACTAAAATTTTGTGCAAAGTTGTTCGAATTCACGGGCCGTCACTATCAAAATCGGGAAAATGGGGTTACGAATCATGGAATTTGTGGGTGCAGGACAGGACATGATGGCCGGTTGTATATGGTAAAATAGATTTGCTTATATGATGCTGATTACGCTTGCCGGAGTATTATTCCATTTTTTAGGCGGTTTCGCCTCAGGTAGTTTTTACATGCCTTTTAAAAAGGTCAAAGGCTGGAGTTGGGAAAGCTTCTGGATCGTGGGAGGAATCTTCTCCTGGACCATCGCCCCGCTCGTGGCGGCCTGGCTTACCATCCCCGGGTTTATGGATATCATCGGGCGGGCGCCCAAGTCGGTGATCGGCTCTACTTACCTGATGGGACTACTTTGGGGTATAGGCGGACTGACATACGGTCTGGGTGTCCGTTACCTGGGCGTGGCATTGGGCAGCTCTATCATTCTCGGGCTTTGTTCGGTTTTCGGCTCCCTGGTTCCATCAATCTATTATTATTTCAACCCGCAACCGGGAAAAGATACCATTGCCGATTTGTTCACACATACCTGGGGACAATGGGTGCTGGCCGGACTGGTACTTTGTATTATTGGCATCATCATCTGCGGCAAAGCAGGCAGTATGAAAGATGAGGAAATGGGGCATGCGAAAACAGATGCTTCCGGTAGTGAATTCAACATCACGCGCGGGTTAACACTGGCCATTATATCGGGTGTGCTCAGCGCCTGTTTCAGCTTTGGCATAGAAGCCGGCAGCAGCATGGCTATTCTGGCCAACCAGTTGTGGAAGACGGCCAACCCTGCCGAAACAGGGGAGTTCCTGTTCCGAAACAATGTGGTATTTGTGGTTATATTGTGGGGTGGGTTGACCACCAACTTCATCTGGTGCATGGTACTCAATGCGCGCAACAAAAGCTTTGGCGATTATACCAATCGTGCAACGCCCTTGCTGAAAAATTATTTGTTGTGCGCACTTGGTGGTGTCACTTGGTTCCTGCAGTTTTTCTTCTATGGTATGGGAGAAAGCAAAATGGGTAATGGCGCCAGCTCCTGGATATTACACATGTCTTTTATCATACTCATAGCCAATATGTGGGGTATCCTCTCGAAAGAATGGAAAGGTACCCATGGGCCTACCAAACGAACCATTGCGATAGGCATCGCTACCATCATCGCTTCGGTATTGGTAGTAGGGTATGGTAATTCAATCAAATAGATGAAAATGCAATTCAAATACGTAAACTATTTATGGGACGAGCGTGAAGCGACTGCGCTCGCAGGTGATGAAGTGGCCTTGCTCATTTATCGCTCTAATTTATTGGGTGCAGATCTTCGTTTAACCAACTATGGCGGAGGCAATACATCATGCAAAGCCATGGCGAAAGACCCGCTCACGGGTGAAATGAAAGAAATTATGTGGGTGAAGGGATCCGGTGGCGACCTGGGCACACTGAAAAAAAGCGGCCTTGCAGCGTTGTATGTAGACCGCTTACGCAGCCTGGAAAATGTATACCGTGGCCGCGCGCATGAAGATGAAATGGTAGAATTATTCAACCACTGCATATACGATCTCTCCTCCAAAGCGCCATCCATCGATACACCACTGCATGGTTTTCTTCCTTTCAAACACATCGATCACCTGCATCCCGATGCAGCTATTGCCATAGCGGCTGCCAAAGATGGCAAACGCATTACACAGGAACTGTTTGGCGGAACCATCGGCTGGGTAGATTGGCAGCGGCCGGGGTTCGACCTGGGCCTGCAACTGCGTCAATGCCTGGAACAAAATCCTGGTATCCGCGGCATCATGCTGGGCTCGCACGGGCTGTTCACCTGGGGCGATACGGCTTATGAAAGTTATGTGAATACATTGGAAGTAGTGGAACGTTGTGCCGCTTATATCGAAGAAAATATTCAAAAGAAGGGATCTGTATTCGGCGGAGAAAAAATAACACCATTACCCAAAGAGCAGCGCCTGCAACAAGCAGCCTCGCTCGCGCCTTTGCTGCGCGGATTTTGTTCCGGCTATACAAAAATGGTGGGTCATTTTACAGATGATGAACGTGTATTGCAATTCATCGACTCCAACGACCTCGATCGGTTGGCGCCGATGGGTACCAGTTGTCCCGACCATTTCCTGCGCACCAAGATCAGTCCGCTGGTATTGAACCTGCAACCAGACGCCAATCTTTCAGATGCTGCTGCATTAAAGCAACAATTGCTCCCGCTGTTCGAATCATATCGCAGCATGTATGCCGAATATTATAACAAATGCAAGCACGATAATAGTCCCGCTATGCGCGATCCCAACCCGGTAGTAATATTATATCCGGGTGTAGGCATGTTCACTTTTGCGAAAGACAAACAGACAGCGCGTGTTGCCGCAGAATTTTACATCAACGCCATCAACGTCATGCGTGGCGCGGAAGCCATATCGGGCTACACTTCATTGCCCAGGCAGGAAGCTTTTGATATTGAATACTGGTTACTGGAAGAAGCCAAGTTGCAGCGTATGCCCAAGCCTAAAGCGCTTTCCGGACGTATAGCGTTGGTAACAGGCAGCGCAGGAGGCATCGGCAAAGCCATTGCAAGAAAGTTTGCAGCAGAAGGCGCCTGTGTTTTTATCAATGATGTGAATGAAGAAAGATTGCAAGGCGCGAAAGCAGAATTTGAACAGGCTTTCGGAAAAGATGCAGTGGCGGCAGGATTGCTCAATGTAACAGATGCCGCACAAATACACAATGCTATGCAAGAGGCAGTATTGGCATTTGGAGGTGTTGATATCATCGTAAACAATGCAGGCATTAGTATTTCCAAACCATTGGCAGACCATACAGTAGCCGATTGGGACAGGCTCTATGATATACTGGTAAAAGGACAATTCCTGGTATCGCAAGTTGCGGTAGACGTTCTGCGTAAGCAGGCAATGGGTGGCGATATCATCAATATTGTATCGAAGAACGCCGTAGTAGCCGGACCCAATAACGCTGGCTATGGTTCGGCCAAAGCAGCACAGGCACATCTTTCACGCTTGTTGGCGGCTGAACTGGGTGCAGAAAAAATACGGGTGAACATCGTGAATCCCGATGCGGTGATCGCCGATTCCAATATCTGGGCCGGCGGATGGGCCGAAGGGCGTGCAAAAGCTTATGGCATCAGTGTAGAAGAACTGCCGGCTTATTATGCCAAGCGTACTTTGCTGGGAGAAGCCATCCTGCCCGAAGATATTGCCAATGCCTGCTATGCACTGGTTAGCGGATTACTGAACAAATCAACAGGCAATGTATTGAATGTGGATGGAGGTGTTGCCGCAGGATTTTTACGCTGATAAGGTGGCTGGTGATGAATAAGGTTTGATATTTGATAAAGATTGCTAAACGATAGAACAATGCTTGTCAACAAAGCCGCAATAACGGCGCACAACGAAACTCATTATGCGCAACATGCAAAAGCGCTCACTGCGCTGAAAGACCGTATTGCTGATCCCGAGCGCGTGATCAAATTGGTACAGGATTTCCAGGTAGCAATTCCATCCTGGGCATTGGGTACCGGCGGTACGCGTTTCGGAAGATTTCCGGGTGGCGGCGAGCCGCGTAGCCTCGAAGAAAAAATAGAAGACGTGGCTTTGCTGCACAGGTTAAACCAGGGCAGTGGTGCTATCTCATTACACATTCCCTGGGATATACCCAGTGACCCGAGAGCGATCAGGGAATTGGCATCTTCACACGGACTTCGTTTCGATGCCGTGAATTCAAACACTTTCCAGGACCAGCCCGGTCAAGCGCATTCTTATAAATTCGGATCACTTCAACACCTGAATGAGCAGGTGCGCAGGCAAGCCATTGAACACAATATGGAAGTGATACGTCACGGTGAAGCCCTCGGCTCGCAAGCGCTCACCGTTTGGTTATCGGATGGTTCCTGCTTTCCGGGTCAGTTGAATTTCAGGAAAGCATTCCAGCGCACATTGGAAAGTTTGCAGGAGATATATGCGGCATTGCCGAAAGACTGGAAAATGTTCGTTGAATACAAAGCATTCGAACCCAATTTTTATTCTATGACGGTAGGAGATTGGGGACAATCCTATCTCTATGCCAGCAAACTCGGTCCGCAAGCTTATACATTGGTCGATCTAGGTCACCATTTACCAAATGCGAACATCGAACAGATCGTTTCGCTGTTGCTGATGGAAGGAAAACTGGCAGGTTTCCATTTCAATGATTCCAAATATGGCGATGATGACCTCACTGTAGGCTCCATCAATCCCTATCAACTCTTCCTTATTTTCAACGAACTGGTGGAAGGCATGGATGCGCGAGGTATGAACCACGCTGCTGATTTGGGATGGATGATCGATGCTTCGCATAATATCAAAGACCCGCTGGAAGACCTGCTGCAATCGGTAGAAGCCATACGACTGGCTTATGCACAGGCATTGCTGGTAGACCAGGCAGCACTGCGCCACGCACAGGAGAACAACGACGTGGCAGCCGCACAAGAAATATTACAGGAAGTTTACCGCACCGACCTGCGGCCGCTGGTTGCAGAAGCGAGATTACGTTCAGGCGGCGCACTGCGTCCGCTGGACTTGTTCAGGCAGGCCGGTGTACGCAAAGCACTCATTGCACAACGTGGTTACCATGCTCATACAACCGGTCTATGACACCGCTTCCAGTAATTGCCGTATTTGATATTGGCCGGACCAATAAAAAATTCTTTCTCTTCGACAGGAGCTATGAGGTTGTGTATGAACGGACTGTGCAGCTGGAAGAAACAACAGATGCGGATGGTTATCCTTCGGAAGACCTGGATCTACTGGCGAAGTGGATGCAGGAAATATTCGATCAGGCTTTCGATCATCCGGATTTCGATATACAGGCTTTGAATTTTTCAGGCTATGGCGCCAGCATTGTGCATTTGGATGAAACGGGAAAACCTTTGATGCCATTGTACAATTACCTCAAGCCATATCCTGCAACACTATTACAGGAGTTTTGCAGTACTTATGGAGGTGAACAAGCATTGTCACTTGCTACCGGAGCGCCTTTAACCGGTAGCCTGAATACGGGTTTACAACTCTACCGGTTGAAAAAAGAACAGCCGTCTGTTTTTGCCGATGTACATCAAACACTGCACCTGCCGCAATGGTTGAGTTATCTTTTTACCAAAGAATGTTGCAGTGAAATGACCAGCCTGGGTTGTCATACAGCGCTGTGGGATTTTCAGCGGCAGGATTATCACCCATGGGTACAGGAAGAAAATATGACCAGTAAGTTGCCGCCTATTTATTCCAGTCGCGCTGCTATTCAAATACAATACCGTGAACGCCCGCTGCATGTTGGTGTTGGATTGCACGACAGTTCTGCTGCATTGCTTCCTTATTTGATCAAGGCAGAAGAACCTTTTGTGCTGGTATCAACCGGTACATGGTCAGTAACACTCAATCCTTTCAACGATAGATCGTTGACTGCGGCGGAACTGTCTTCAGATATGCTGTGTTACCTCACGTATGAAGGCCGTCCCGTGAAAGCGGGAAGACTGCTATTGGGCCGTAAGCATGAAGAACAAGCCGCCAAACTGGAAAAAGATTTTGGTGTGCAGTCAGGTGCATACAAACAAGTTGTTTTTGATTTGCATTGGACACCCAAACAAACAGATAGTTTTGTTGCTGCGTATCACCAACTGGTTTTTGAATTGGTGGAAGAACAAGTGGCCGTGATAAGAAATGTGCATCCGGAAAAAGACCCTATGCGCTTATTAGTGGAAGGCGGCTTCGCACAAAATAGTATCTTTATGCACTTGCTGGCTCGTGCTTTTCCGCATGCCGTGGTTGTTGCGTCTGTATTGGCACAGGCTTCTGCCCTGGGAGCCGCACTCGCTCTTCACGGATCCTGGCAAATTGGTAAAAGATCTATTTGAATTATCATGAAAAATTATTTTTTTCTTTTCTTGCTCTGCCTGGGCGGATATTGTACCGCATCTGCGCAGGAAACCATTATCCAGTATTTGTCCGGCACCGATAAAGACCATACTGTTCAGTGGGATTTCTTCTGTACCGGCGGTATGAACAGCGGGAAGTGGAAAAAGATTGCAGTGCCTTCCAACTGGGAGCTGCAAGGTTTTGGTGCGTATAATTACGGACACGATAAAGTAAAAGCAAACGAAGAAGGGTTATATAAGCATGCTTTCAAGGTTCCGGCGTTGAAGAAAGGGAAAAGGGTTTTCATTGTATTCGAAGGCTCCATGACCGATACAGAAGTCAAGATCAACGGACATTTAGCCGGTGCTGTTCACCAGGGAAGTTTTTACCAATTTAAATACGATATCACTTCGCTCATCAAACCAGGGGAAAGCAACCTGCTCGAAGTACGCGTGAGTAAAATGTCGGCCAATGAATCTGTAAACAGAGCAGAACGCAGCGGCGATTATTGGGTATTCGGCGGTATTTACCGTCCCGTGTACCTGGAAATTGTTCCCGAAACATTCATTGAAAGAGTTGCAATAGATGCAAAAGCCGATGGTGCTTTTAATATGGATGTATATCATGCGCATGCACGCGAAGGACAGGTTATTGAAGCACAGATTCAAAAGCTGAGCGGAGAACATGTTGGTAAACTTTTCTCTAAAAAGGTGAAAGGCGATAAGGAAAAGACATCCCTTCATATAAAGATTGACCATCCCTTGCAGTGGAGCCCGGAGTTCCCGAATCTGTACCGGGTGCTGGTAACGATCAGGGATACTAAAAATGTTATTCACCAGGTAAAACAGTCGTTCGGTTTCAGAACGGTTGAAGTGAAGCCAAAAGAGGGCATTTATATAAATGGTGCGAAAGTCATGTTCAAAGGGGCCAACAGGCACAGCTTCTGGCCTGAAAGCGGCAGGGCGTTGAGCAGGGATGTACACCTGATGGACATCAGGCTGATGAAAGAAATGAACATGAATGCGGTTCGCATGTCGCATTATCCGCCAGACCAACAATTTCTTTATCTCTGTGACTCGCTGGGTTTGTTCGTGTTGGATGAACTGAATGGTTGGCAAAAATCTTACGACACTGCTACTGCCAAAAGACTGGTAAAGGAGATGGTTGTAAGAGATGTGAACCATCCTTCAGTTGTAATATGGGATAATGGTAATGAAGGTGGATGGAATACTTCCATCGATGAAGATTTCAAGTTGTATGATCCGCAAAAACGTATAGTGATCCACCCCTGGCAGAAATTCGGCAGCACAGATACCAAGCATTATCCCGATTACCAGTATATACAGGCTTCTGCAGAAAAAGGAGAAGAGATATTCTTTCCAACTGAATTCCTGCATGGCTTATACGATGGCGGATTGGGTGCAGGGCTCGACGATTACTGGAACCTGATGTTACGCCACCCGCGCAGCGCAGGAGGCTTCCTCTGGGCATTGCTCGATGAAGGAGTAGTCAGAACAGATAAGAACGGTGTGTATGATACAGATGGGAACCATGCACCTGATGGTATACTAGGACCGCATCGTGAAAAAGAAGCCAGCTTTTATACAATCAAAGAAATATGGTCGCCAGTTTATATTGCTCCCCGGTTGAACAAACCCGGTTTTAATGATAAGCTCGATATAGAAAACAGGTACCTGTTTACCAACCTTAACCAATGCAGGTTTGAATGGAAACTGCTTTCTTTCCCTTCACCCAAAGATGCAACAACCCTCTCTAAAGTAATAGCAGAGGGACAGGCAACCATTTCTTTTTTGAAGCCGGGAAAAAAAGGCGTGCTGGATTTACATTTGCCTGCTGCAAAAAACAAAGCGGATGCGCTTTACTTAACAGCGTATGACCCCAATTATCGTGAAATTTTTACCTGGAGCTGGTCGTTACGAACACCTCAACAAACGGCCGACCGCTTGTTGAGGTCTGCAGTGAATGCTTCGGCTGTTACAACAAAAGATACAGACAGTTCGCTCGTTGTCAGCAGCGATCACATCAATTATTATTTCAACAAGAGAACAGGGCTCCTGCACCGGGTGATAAAAGGGAATACGGTAATATCACTGTCAGGCGGACCAGTGCTGGCGGGAGTTGATTGCAGGCTGGATGAATTGACGCACCGCGATTCTGCCAACAGTCATATTGTGGCATGTACCTATTCAGGCGATGCTTCATTGCATGTGCGGTGGACCTTCCATCCCGGACAACCGGTGAAACTGGAATACACGTATGTGCAGACCGGTGAAGTGAATTTTTCAGGCATCACATTCAATTACCCCGAAGAAAAAATAACAGGAATGAAGTGGCTGGGCAGGGGGCCTTACCGGGTATGGAAAAACAGGATGAAGGGTATGCAGATGGGCGTATGGCACAAAGCATACAACGATGCAGTAACCGGTGAAACCTGGGACTATCCTGAATTCAAAGGGTACCATGCTGCATGGAGTTGGGCAGTCATAGAAAATAAAGAAGCGCCGTTTACTGTTTTTACGGAGAATGAAAATACATTCCTGCAAATGGGTAAACCGAAGCGACCCAAAGACGCACCGCTGAACAACAATGTTGTGCCGGAATTTCCCAAAGGCGAGCTGGGATTTCTGCAAACCATCAGTCCGATTGGCACCAAATTCAAGCCGGCCAATGAAAAGATGGGTCCGCAAAGCGAAAAAAATAAACTAAGCGCCGACCCTGTTCATGGGGTGTTGTGGTTTGATTTCAGGTAACAGCCTTTAAGGGATCTTCACCGATTTAACCTGGCTGGTATGTGCACTGAAATAACCCAATGCGCCGTTAGACAGGTTACTGGGCGGATTGGCAGGTGTAATATTATTGGTGTTGAGATCTGCCAGGGCGCGCATGTAGGTAAAGACAGCTTTGTCGATACACCTCATTTCAACGGTAACCGTATCGCCGGATACAATATCACGATGTTTATCTTCTGCCTGATAGATGAGCGGCCTGTAATAAACGCCGCCATTGTTGATGTAATCATTCCATGTATAAATGTTCTGCACCAGCGCCCTGTTCACGTATTCAAGGAACTGGTAATTGTTACCCAGCGTATCAGGATCTCTGAACCATGGGCGAACCACTTTGAGCACTTTATTACCGAAAGCCAATTGGTCGGTCGTCAGTGTATCGAAATTTACAGGGTATGGCATGGTAGAACTAGCGGTATAGCTAACCTGGTTGATGATGGCCTGTAAGGAATAAGTCCTGCCCGGAACACCAACAGCATTGGGGTGCGTATAAACACCCGGGGTTGTTTCGAGCAATTGATAGCTGTTGCCGGCATTGTCCCGGACCTTTACAACCGCACCCGAAACAGGAGGGAAGCTGTTATTGTCGCCGAACCTGACCGACCGGGTAATGATGACACTGGCAGGCCCCTGGTTGTTCACAATCCCTTCAATCACAACCTGTGAAGGCGCATTATTTAAATTCACATCGATCACTTTTTTACAGGAAGCAAAAAGGAGTGACAGTATCAACAGGCGGTATGTATATTTTGCAAAAATTGACATGTGATCATCAGAATTTAAAATTCCAGGTAATGCTTGGAATGAATTTGAACAAAGCCGTTCGTAAAGCCTGTGTTTTTTCCGGGTGATCGGGGTCATCCTGGAAAGTAATGGTATAGGCATTCTCACGACCATACAGGTTGTATATACCGAAGGTCCAACTGCTTTGATAACGCCTGCTCTTGTTTTTCTTGTTTTCAACAGTAGCAGCTATATCGAGGCGGTGATAGGGTGGCATGCGATATCCGTTGCGCTCGGTGTATACGAAAACGGTTTGTCCGTTTACATGGTATTTGCCGGAAGGAAAAGTAACGGCGTTGCCGGTGTTGTATACCCATGTGCCCGACAATGTCCATCGGTCTGATAATTTATAAATACCCACTACAGAAATATCATGGGTAATATCCTGCCTGGCCGGGAAATATTGTCCGTTGTTGATCTGGTCGAAGCGGCGTTCCGTTTTGGAGAGGGTATAGCCCACCCAGCCACTCAGCCTGCCATATTTTTTTCGGAGCAACCATTCAATACCATAAGCCCTGCCTACACCATATAATAACTGGTTTTCAACATTATCATTGGCCCTTAATAAGGCGCCACTTTTATAGTCGATCTGGTGCTGCATCCATTTGTAATAAGTTTCAACTGTCAGTTCGTATTGATCGTTTGCAGATGTTTGGTAATAACCAATGGCAAACTGATCGGCTGTTTCGGGTTGCACATTGTTGGTGCTGGGCAACCATAGGTCGGTAGGACTGCTGGTGGTGGTATTGCTTAAAAAATGCAGGTTCTGCACATTGCGTGTGTAAGAAGCTTTGATAGAACGGCGTTCATTCAACTGGTAACTGGCCGATATGCGGGGCTCGAGGTTCCAATAGCTGACAACGGTAGCTCCGGGACCGTAACGCATCGTGTCGGTAGTGTTGCCTGCCGTATCATAAGTATAAAAATTACCGGGACCCAGCACGGTCAGGTTCGATAACCGTAACCCGTAAATCAGGTTGAGCCGCTCGCTGGCTTTGATCTCGTGAGAAAAATAAACGGCCGATTCGAGTGATTTTTTGTTTTGTACTTTATTGCCTGTAAATGCAGAATCGTCTGAGGTAACCCGGCCAGGAGAATTGGTATGCAGGATGGCGTTGGCCCCGAATTTCAATTTGTTGTTATTGTTGAGGAAAAGATCAAAATCCTGTTTGAAGTTGAGGTCTTCTATTTTAGAGTTGATGGTGAGCAATTGCTTGCCCGATTTGATCTTGATCACATAATTGTAATTGCTGTAGATGAGCGATGTATTGGAAAAAAGATTCCGGCTGAAAATATGGTTCCATCGCAAAGTGCCGGTGGTATTACCCCAATCACTTTTGAATGTTTCGGCAAAGCCCAATACATCTCTGCCGAAATAGCCCGAGAGGTAGAGACGGTCGCGCTTGCCCAGCATATAATTCGCTTTGAGGTTGAGGTCGTAGAAATAGAGCTTGTTGTTGTTAACAGTCGTATCCTTTGAGAGCTTCAGGAATTGATCGGCATACGTGCGCCTGGCGCTGATAATGAAAGAACCTTTGTCTTTTACAATAGGCCCTTCTATGTTGATGCGGGAAGAGATCAGCCCGAGACCACCGCTTACATTGTAGTCCTTGCTGTTCCCGTCTTTCATTTTGATGTCTACCACAGAAGACAAGCGACCACCGTATTGGGCAGGCATACTGCCTTTGTAAACGCTCACGTCTTTGATCGCATCGGAATTGAAAGTAGAAAAGAAGCCAAGCAGGTGAGAGGCATTGTACACAGGCGCTTCATCGAGCAGGATCAGGTTTTGATCGGCGCTTCCGCCGCGCACAAAAAAACCGCTATTGCCTTCACCCGCCGATTTAATGCCGGGAAGCAGTTGAATACTTTTGAGTACATCTCTTTCACCCAATAATACCGGCAACAGGTTGATCTCGGAGAGGTTCAGTTTTTCAACACCCATAACCGGTTTGGCTATATGCTCGTTCTTTCTTTTGGAAGAGACCACTACTTCATTCAATACCGTACTCACGGGCATTAATTCTATATCGTTGCGCAGATCGGCGCGGAGCTCCGTTTTTTGTGAAAAGAGCTGGTAACCCTGGAAGCTCACATTCAGCGTATGCGTTCCCGGCTTAACGCTGATGGCATAAAAACCGTAAGCATTGGTAGTAGTGCCGGTATTCAGTTCTTCTATTTTTACTGCTGCGCCGATGAGTACTTCCCCGGTACTTTTGTCTTTGACGATACCACTGACAGTGAATCGGTCCTGTGCATAAACAACATTCAATAAAGAAACGGAGAAGAGGCAAAACAGGGTAAGTATTCTTTTGGTTACAGCAGTCATAGGGCTAAATTATCTCTCCGGCCATCTCCATAACAATCGCCCATTCGGCTTCGGTAACAGGCTGTACCGATAAACGCCCCAAACGCACAAGTGCCATATTGGCCAAACGTTTGTCGGCCTTGATTTGTACGAGGGTTACCGGCTTTTTCAGTTTTTTGTGTGGTTTGAAATCTACGGCTACCCATGCTTCTTCTGTAGTGGTAGGGTCCTGGTAGGCTTCTTTTATTACTTTGGCAATACCTACGATCTCGGTGCCTTCGTTACTATGGTACCAGAAAACCAGGTCGCCTTTCTTCATCGTGCGCAGGTGGTTGCGTGCTGCATAGTTGCGTACGCCATCCCAAAATGTTTCTTTGTCTTTGACAAACTGCTCCCAACTGTATTTGAAGGGTTCCGATTTAATCAGCCAGTAGTTCATACAATAAAAATAAATAAAATTACCATCCACTGGCCAGCACATCAGCCAGGTGTAATACTTGTAAACCTGCGTTTTTGTGTTTGTTGCAACCATCGATGTGCATGAGACAGCTCATGTCGGTGCTGATGATATATTCTGCACCCGTGGTAACTGCATTGGTGATCTTCTGATCGCCCATGGCGATGCTGATGGGTTCGAACTTAACGGCGAAAGTGCCGCCGAAACCGCAGCAGGTTTCTACGTCATTCATTTCTACCAGTTCCAGTCCTTTTACTTTGCTCAGCAATTGCCGGGGCTCCTGCTTGAGCTTGCATTCGCGCAATGCCGCGCAACTATCGTGGTAAGTGGCTTTGCCATGAAAGCTGGCGCCCAGGTCATCTACCTGCAGCACATTCACGAGGAAATCGGATAATTCAAAAGCCCGGTTGCCGATCTTTTTTGCACGTGAATGCTGGGAGGTGTTTTCAAACAGCTTTTCATAATAATTCCGCACGAATCCAATGCAACTGGCGCTGGGGGCTACGATATAATCGGCGCTTTCAAAGTCTTTCAGGAATTTGCTGCACACTTCTTTGGCTTCACCCCAAAAGCCGGCATTGAAAGCGGGCTGACCGCAACAGGTCTGGTTATCGTTGTAACGCACTTTGCATCCTGCTTTCTCCAATACCTTCACCATATTAAAAGCTACCTGTGGGTAAAGCTGGTCAATAAAACAGGGTACAAAGATTTGAACGTTCATGCGTTTATTTTAGTTTGCGGTTGAGGGCAATCATCTTCAATGCGGTAACCGCCGCTTCTTCGCCTTTGTGGCCGTGCTTACCACCGATGCGTTCCCTGGCCTGTTCTTCATTATCTACGGTGAGTATACCAAAGATAACGGGTGCGTCGAGCATGAGGTTCAGTTCCAGCACGCCGTCGGTCACGGCTTTGCATACATAATCGAAATGCGGGGTATCGCCCCTGATCACGGCGCCGAGTGTGATATAAGCGTCGGGAGGCGTTGCCGCATAAGCATAATGGTTTTTAACAGCGAAAGGAATTTCAAAAGCGCCGGGCACGGTAAGGGTTTTACAATCGATGCCCTGTGCTTTGAGCATTTTCTTTGCACCAGCCTCCAGTTTATTCACGATGGAGGCGTTCCATTCCGTTTTAACAATAACAACAAAGGCATCCTTGATGGAGGGGATGCCTTTGTTCAATGTGGTATTTCCTGGTGTAGCCATTATTTTACACTGAAATCGTTTTTATCAATACTCAGGCGATAGATATATTTATCGGCCTGGAAACCTTTATCGGTACGGGGAAATTTATCTTTCAATTCTTTGTACAGTTCCAGCGCTTCTTTTGTTTTGCCGGTGGTTTCAGACAGGAGGGCTGCACGGAACAGGTATTCTGCTGAATTGCTTTCATCGGTCTCAAAAGTGGAAGCCGCTTTTTTGTACGATTCGATGGCTTCGTCTTTTTTGTTCAGTTCTGCATAAGCATCACCCAGGCAGCCATAAGCCATGAGCTGGATCTGTTTGGCACCGGTAGAAAAATCTTTCAGGTACTTTACAGCGTTATTGAAATCGCCCAAACGCAGGTAGCTTACGCCGGCATAATAATGTGCCAGGTTAGCCGCTTTGGTACCACTGAAATTATTGATAACATACAAGGCGCCTTTGTATTGGCCATCGCCGTTCAGCGCCAGGTTCAGTGAATCCTTGGCAAAATATTCCTGCGCTTTGAACAGCGCTTCAGATGCTTTTTCTTCTTTGGGTTTAACGATATATTGTTGGTAAACATACCAGCCTCCGCCAATGATAACGATGGCTGCTACTGCAATCATCACCGGCTTTTGGATGCGTTGCCAGGTGCTTTGCAGGCGTACCAGTGATTCGTGGTGTTCAGAACTCAATTCGTGTTCGTGCTTATCGCTCATGGAAAAATTGATTTGTAATTAAGATAGAGTTAGTCAACAATGAATTCATACTGCTGGTCGAGGTACACGTCTTTCAGTACTTCGCTTTCATCGGGCCAGGGGCTTTCTTCGGCGAATTTAACAGAGGCATCCACCACTGCACCGATGCGGGTATCGATCGCGTTCAGTTCTTCTTCAGAAGCGTATTTATTAGACAGGATGGTGGTTTTCACTTTCGTAATGGGGTCCTGATCTTTGTATTCATCTACTTCCTCCTTGGAACGGTATTTCTGCGGATCGGAAATAGAATGCCCTTTATAACGATAGGTTTTCAGTTCCAGCAGGGTAGGACCATCCCCCTGGCGGGCCCTTTTCACGGCACGGGCAACGGCTTCGTGCACATTTTCAGGGGTCATACCATCTACCATATCAGCCGGCATTTCGTAAGCGTCGGCCAGTTTATAAATATCTATTACGTTGCTGGTACGTTCTACAGAAGTACCCATGGCATAGTTGTTATTCTCGCAGATGAATATCACCGGCAGTTTCCACAGCATGGCCAGGTTGAAAGTCTCGTGCAGGATACCCTGGCGGGCGGCGCCATCGCCAAAGAAGCAAAGCGCCACGTTATTGGTGCCTTTGTATTTTTCTGCAAAAGCCAGTCCCGCGCCTGTTCCGATCTGTGCCCCTACAATACCGTGGCCACCGAAGAAACGATGCTCCAGGCTGAAGAAGTGCATACTGCCCCCTTTCCCTTTGGCGCAGCCTGTGGCTTTACCGTAGAGCTCTGCCATACAGGCATTGGGCGCTACGCCTTTGGCCAGGGCCAGACCGTGGTCGCGGTAAGCGGTAATGAACGGATCGTCCTGCTGCGTAGCGGTCATGCAACCGGCGGCAATGGCTTCCTGCCCAACATAAGCATGGAAAAAGCCACGGATCTTACCGGCCATTTTATACATTTCTTCCGCTTTCAGTTCAAACTGGCGGATCAGTTGCATCAGCTCATACCAGTACAGGTAGGTTTCTTTGGAGAATTTTGTAGCCACTATACGAAATTTTGAGGGGCAAATATAAGGAAGTTAGGGGTTCAATCCTCTTTAGCTTTCCTGCATAAAGGGATAGCCGTAACTCACCGGCGGATTAAAAGTTTCTTTAATGGTTCTGGCGCTCAGCCAACGGTAGAGGTTCAGCATACTGCCGGCCTTGTCGTTCGTACCAGAGGCGCGTGCGCCACCAAAAGGCTGCTGGCCTACCACAGCGCCGGTAGGCTTATCGTTGATATAGAAATTACCCGCAGCATTGCGCAGCTTATTCGTAGCCAGCTCAACGGCGGCCCTGTCCTGCGAAAGGATGGAGCCGGTGAGTGCATAAGGTGAGGTATTGTCCACCAGGTCGAGGGCCGCTTCGAATTCGTCGGCATCGTAAGTATAGATGGTCAGTACAGGGCCGAATATCTCTTCACACAAAGAAGCATATTTTGGATCGGTGGTTTCAATAACAGTAGGTTCTATAAAATAACCGTGTTTTTTATCGTATTTACCGCCCACCAGTATCTTGGCCTTCTTGTCTTTCTTAGCATTATCAATATACCGGGCAATGTTGTTGAAAGCTTTTTCATCGATCACCGCATTGATGAAGTTGCTGAAATCTTCCACTGATCCCATTTTCATGCTTTGAATGGCGGCAACCAGTTTGGTCTTGACCTGTTCAGCGATATTACTGGGCAGGTAAGCGCGGGAAGCGGCAGAACATTTCTGCCCCTGGAATTCAAAAGCGCCCCTGGCCAGCGCAGTTACCACTGCATCTACATCGGCGCTCTTATGCGCGATCACAAAATCCTTACCGCCGGTTTCGCCAACGATGCGCGGATACGTGCGGTATTTGGGGATGTTTTCGCCGATGGTCTTCCACATGGAATTGAAAACACCTGTAGAGCCGGTGAAATGTACGCCTGCAAAATCGCGGTGACTGAAACATACTTTACCCAAAGTAGGACCGTCTACATAAATCAGGTTGATCACGCCGTCGGGCAGGCCGGCTTCTTTGAGGATGCGCATGAAGATCTGCGCTGAATAGATTTGTGTATTGGCAGGCTTCCATACTACCACGTTGCCGCACATGGCTGCAGAAGTGGGGAGGTTACCGCCGATGGCGGTAAAGTTGAAAGGTGTAACAGCCAGCACGAATCCTTCCAGCGGGCGCCATTCGAGGCGGTTGTGCATACCCGGACCGGAAATAGGTTGTTGCTTATATATATCACTCAGGAAATGCACATTGAAACGTAAGAAGTCGATCAGCTCACAGGCGCTGTCGATCTCGGCCTGGTAAGCGTTCTTGCTCTGCCCGAGCATGGTGCAGGCATTCATCTGGTAGCGGTATTTGGTAGCTAAAAGATCGGCTGCTTTTAAAAAGATATGCGCCCTGTTTTCCCAGCTCATGGCAGCCCAGTCTTCCTTGGCTTTCAGCGCGGCGTCGATGGCTTGCTTCACATGTTTTTCTTCTCCCATGTGAAAATGGCCCAGGGTATGGGCAATTTCATGCGGCGGATGGATGGCTATTTTCTTACCGGTCTTCACTGCTTTGCCGCCGATATACATGGGGATATCCAGTTCTTTTTTCTTCAGGTCGGCGAGGGCTTTTTTCAACGCGTTCTTTTCATTGCTGCCCGGGGCATAAGACAGTACGGGCTCATTGACAGGCATGGGATAAGAGAAATAACCAAGACTCATGTTAGGTATTTTATAGTTTTAGCGATGGCAAAGTTACGAATTCGGACAGGCTCAAAAAAGCTCGATTTTATGCCGGGCTTCGTAGTTGAAAGGGATGGTAGTATAGATACCTGCTTTGCCTACACGGGTAGTTCCTTTTACATTCACCAGTACTTCTTTATTGAAAAGAAAAGTAAGGGCATTTTTGAAAACGGTCTTCATGTCTACCATGATCTTTGAAGGAAGGGTGAATTCTGAAAGACGGCTGATATGCATCAACGTGTCGAGCTGGTATTTTCCCAGGTAACGGTTATCGATATAAACGTCGCAATCTACTTTTTGCAGGTTAACGCCAAAATGATTGGGGTTGTAGTACACCAGGTCCATCGTAAGGGCTGTCTGGTCATAACCCACGCTCTCCACTTTCACATTTTTGACATCCCGATAATCAAAAGCCTGGGGTTTTGCGCAAGCGAATAAGCAACTGATGGCTACCAGGAAAACAAAGGGGCGTAACTTTTTCAAAACACTGGTTTTGCAGCAAACTTATGGCAAGTCACTCAAAATGAAATCTTAAGTTACAACCTGTCATCCTCCGTGAACAACAGCTACGATATCGCTCCAATGGCCTTTATTCTTAAACCCATCGAAGCAGATGGCCCTGTATTCCCGCACTTCGGGTTTACCTTCTTCTCTTGGTGGGGTTTTGTCTATAAAAGGAGGTCTCCGGACGGTACGCAGCAGGTTCCATTCCTGTTCTCCTTTTAAGCGGCTGTACAGCCTGATTCCCAGCATGCGTTGTTTATTAAAACCAATGCTTACATAACCTGTATAAGAAACTGGTGTGATAATAGGCTTTACCTCATTTTCATCCACCATCTGGCTCGGGGAAACAATACCCAGTTCCAAACCCATACTGGGCGTATAAGCAGGCATGGCCTTAATATAAGCAGCCATTGAGCGAATGAGCTGTAAATCGGTTCGCTTGGCCAGTTCTTTGGCTGACGTAGCTTCTTTCATTTCCACCCTTTTCAAGGCTGCTTTTCTAATACTGTCGATGAGTTTTTGAGCGGTTGCCTGTTGTTCTGCAATAACGGTGGCAGACAAACCCAATTCGGCGCCTATTGAGCCTAGCTTTTCTTTGTAAGTGTTGGCCCAAATGACCAGTTGTCCGTCGGCTTTGGGTACGTAGGATGCAAGTAGTTTCATAGTCAATGTTTTTCTTCAGCAAACAGGTGCGACATTGTTTAATTATTGTAGAGTTGAATACATTATTAAATATAGTACTTTTTAATATTGAGCAGAACATCTACACTTGCTGGCGGCAATCTTTTATCTACAAAGCCGGGAGATTCAGCCAGGATGCAGAAGCGTTTTGTATGTTGGCCGAGAAACCCGGCCAACTCGCGGAGCTGCTCTGTACATAAAGCCGAGAAACCCGGCCAACTCACGGAGCTGTTCTGTAAATAAAGCCGAGAAACCCGGCCAACTCGTGGAGCTGTTCTGTACATAAAGCCGAGAATCTCGGCCAACTCGTGGAATTGCTCTGTACATAAAGCCGAGAATCTCGGCCAACTCGCGGAATTGTTCTGTACATAAAGCCGAGAAACCTGGCCAACTCGTGGAATTGCTCTGTACATAAAGCCGAGAATCTCGGCCAACTCGCGGAATTGTTCTGTACATAAAGCCGAGAAACCTGGCCAACTCGCGGAACTGATCTGTATATAAAGCCGAGAATCTCGGCCAACTCGCGGAACTGTTCTGTACATAAAGCCGGGAAACCCAGCCAACTCGCCGAGATCATTTGCGTAGGAACCTGGAGAACTGGGCCAACCCATGGAAGCTTCCAGCAGGAGAATCCTATAAACCTGACCAACGACTTGTGCAAAGAATGTGTACTAGGGGAGTGTACCCGGCTTCTATCTTTATCGGCTAACACCTTAGGAATTGATCTGTGCCAAGCGGCATATAATTCCCGCAGTTATTGCTCTTTTTATTACTAAGAAAGTTAGAAAAATGAAGGAAACGGAACGATTTTTTGTTCGCTCATTTTATTAGCATAAATAAATAGAAATTAAACTGCTTATAATCAATTAATTATGATAATTTGTTTTAGTAAATTATGATAGTATTTTAGAACCAAAACGCATCTATTACAGCTTGTGGTGAAATAAGTAGAGGTATGGGAAAAAATGAATTAATAATCATTGAAAGCCAATATTTTCCAACAATTAATTGGATAAATATTTTGTTTCTCAATAAAGATATAAAAATTGATCTATGCGAAACCTATCAAAAGATGAGTTTCCGCAACAGGTGCGTGGTGGCAGGCAGCAATGGTTTGGTGCATTTGTCGGTACCCCTGCAGAAAGGAAGGTCGCAGCGCCAGCCGATGAAGGATGTGAAGATCAGTTACGCTACCGACTGGCAACTACAACATTGGCGAACGATTGAATCCTGTTATGGACGTTCCCCTTTCTTTGAATTTTACCGCGATTGGCTGGAAGCTTTTTACAAAAAGCAGCCGGTTTTTTTGGCAGACATGAACCTGGAAATACTGGAATGGGTATGCAAACAAACGGGACTGGAAAAGTCATGGGAAGTCCTCGACCGGGAAACAGACTACCCCATCGATCCGCGAGCCATTGACCTGAGGGGGTATTTCATGCCTAAAAATTTCCAGTCGCCCGAGAGATGTCCTCACCCCATTGTGTACACCCAGGTGTTTGAAGACCGCATCGGGTTCCAGCCCAACCTGTCGGTCCTGGACCTGTTGTGTTGTACCGGTCCCCAAGCCCGCCTGCTGCTCCAGAACAGTAATTTTTTCCCCGGAGCAAAGATTTAAAGTAGTTGAATAGATTTTCCCCTTAATTTTAATATCCGTCCCACATATCCTACTGCGTAAGAACTGTATCTGCCCTGCTTCGTTTTGTTAATGAACTGAACCATTGAGCTGCCGATGACCAAACACCGACTGCTGCTTTTATTCTTATGCATGGCCCTAAAGGCCTATACGCAGGATTATTCCAATAAAGGGAAAGATTTTTGGCTGGGATACGGCTACCATGTAAGTATGGCCGGCTCCAATGGAGTGCCCCTGGTTACCGGTGGCACGCAGGAAATGGTATTGTATTTTACTTCCGATAAAGATGCCAACGTAACAGTGGAAATCCCTGCGGTTGGTTACAAACAACAATATTTCGTTCCCAAAAACCAGATAACGGTTTCTTATACACTTCCCAAAACAGGCAGCCAGGATTGCCGCATAGCAGATGCGGGGCTTTATAATACAGGCATACATATTACCAGCGATGCACCCATCGTGGCTTATGCGCATATTTATAATGCAAGTGTTTCCGGGGCATCTATCTTGTTTCCTACCAATACCCTGGGTAAAGATTATTATTCGGTGAATTATACCCAATCGTCGAACCAGTCTTATGCCAACTCTTTCTTCTTCGTAGTGGCAACGGAAGACAATACAACGGTTGAAATAACGCCCACGGCCGCAAATAAAAACGGGAAACCGGCAGGCATTCCTTTTACCGTTACGTTGAACCAGGGACAGATCTATAACGTCATGGGAACAACCAGTGGCAACCAGGGGACCGACCTTACCGGTTCGAGAATACGTTCCATCAGCAGTAACGGGAGCGGGGGATGTAAAAAGATCGCGGTATTCTCCGGTGCCGGTAAGATCAGCATCGGAGGATCGGCGACGGGTTCTGCTGATAATCTTTTTGCGCAGGCATTTCCCGCAGTAGCTTGGGGTAAGCGTTACCTGACTGCACCTACAGGCTCGCAACCTAATAATTTTTTCCGGGTTTGTGTAACCGATCCGACTACTGTTGTTAAACTCAATGGGGTTCAGCTGTCGCCATCTACACTGATCAACGGTTTTTATTATCAATTCAAGAACAGCAACCTGCCTGTTTATAATCCGGCAGCACCCAATCTCATTGAATCAGATAAACCCGTACTGGTAGCGCAATATTGTACCACACAAGGACAGGAGGGTAATCCCAATAGCTTTCCTTATGGTGATCCTGAAATGATCTATCTCAGCCCGGTAGAACAAACCATCAACAAGATCACTTTGTATTCGGCCACCCTGTACAAGATATTGCAGAGTTATATCAACGTCATCATCAAAAAAGAAGGCGTCAACAGTTTTACACTCGATGGAACTTCCATGGCATCGAGTTTCCAGCCGCATCCGCAGGATCCAAACTATGCCTACGCCATCATGTCTGTGAGTTCAGGGTCGCATGCTTTGTATTCCGATACAGGCTTCAATGCCATTGCATATGGTTTTGGATCGGCGGAAAGTTATGGGTATAATGCAGGAACCAATATCCGCGACTTTACACAAGTGGCTTCGTTCCGCAATCCTTATGGCGTAGTGGATTCAGCCGTGACCTGTGTCAATACCGCTTTCCAGTTTTCAGTGCCGTTCAATTTTCAGCCGGGAAGTATTTTGTGGGATTTCTCTGCGGCACCCAATATTAGTCCGAATACGCCCATTGGTCCTGCCAATGCACCTGCTTACGACAGCACGGGCGCTGCCAGCGGACAAACACTTTACTACTACAGCTCCAAACAGAATTATACGTTCAGTAAGGCCAATACAGCTGCTTTGCGTGATACGATTAAAGTATATACCACATCCAACTCACCCGATGGATGCGGCAGCACCAGCCAGTTGTTTACCATTCCCGTTAGTGTGAATCCGTTGCCGGTGGCCCAATTTACCACCACTCAAAGCGGCTGCGTAACAGACTCGGTTTATATTACCGACCAAAGCACTACCGCGAATGGTGCTGTTACACGCTGGCTATGGAGTTTTGGAGATGGTACTACTGCGGATAATTCAACTGCTTTACTGACTCCGAAAAAATACAGTACGCCGGCCAGTTATACCATCAAACTGAAAGCGGTCTCCGGCATCGGATGCAGTTCAACCGAAACGGTCAATACCGTGAACCTTTCTTCCAAACCCGTTGCCGGTTTTACCTATCCTGCCGTTACCTGTGTGAATGATAACATTACGTATACCGATGCCTCTACAGTGCAAACAGGAACCATTACACAATGGACCTGGGACCTCGACAATGCGGCAGGGCCTTTGACCGCAAGCACAGGGGCACAACAAACGACCAATTACCCGGCATACGGAAAGAAAAACGTTACCCTGCAGGTAACCACCAGCGCTGGTTGTAAAAGCGACCTGTTCACACCTGCAACACCTGTTACCATTCACGCGTATCCTGTACCCGGTTTTGTGATGCCTGAAATATGTTTGAACGATGCACTGGCACAATTCACCGATACGTCAAAAGTAGCAGATGGTACTGCTGCCGGTTTTACCTATAACTGGCAATTCAATGCAGGAACACCTCCGGTAACACCAGGACCCAATATCACTACCAGTACGGCAAAGAACCCATCGGTGCGATACAGGAACTATGGTTATTATAAAGTGAACCTCACGGTTACCTCCAATGGATGTACTACTGCCGTTACACAAAACTTTACGGTGAATGGCAGTAACCCTGATGCAGGTTTTACGGTGAGCAACAGCAATACATTGTGCAGCAACCGGCAGGTGGAAATTATCGATACCTCTTTTGTTGATTTCGGTAACCTCAGCTTTATAGAGATCTATTGGGATCAGAATGATCTTTCACAGAAAACAGTGGATTCAACACCGGTTCGATTTAAAAAATACAAGCATCTGTATCCTAATTTCCAGTCGCCTGCTTCGAAGAATTTTACCATTATACTCAAAGCTTATTCAGGCGCTACTTCTTCTACCTGTAGGAGCCAGGCTTCGCAAACGGTTACACTGAATGCGAGTCCGAAAGTGAGTCTCGGTACTTTACCCGGTATTTGTTATGATGCATCTGCAAGGCTCATCACACAGGCTTCATACAACAACAGCGTATCGAATGCAGCGGGGAGCCCTTCTTTCGGTGGCAATGGCATTGCCAATATTGCAAGCGGACTCTTCGATCCCAAAATGGCAGGCGTAGGTACTTATCCCATACAATACCTGGCAGTGTCTGACAAAGGTTGCCGCGACTCGGCCACGCAGAACATAACCGTATGGCCTTCGCCTGTGGCTAAATGGAATGTAGGCAGTTTGCAGTGTGAGAAGAACGCGGTTTCTTTTGTTGACAGTTCATTGGCCAACTATTCCAATATACGGCAATGGAAATGGGATTTTGGTAATGGCAGTACGGCGAACAGGCTGGACAATACTATTTTTGGCGTAACCTATGCGGTTGCGCAAACCTATACCGTATCGTTGCAGGTAGCAACAGACAGTGGCTGCGTGAGTACCACCAACACACAATCAGTGAAAGTAAACCCGTTACCCAAACCTGCGTTTGTATTGCCGAAAATATGTTTGCCGGATGGCAACGGACAATTTACCGATCAATCCACCATTGCCGATGGCTCGCAGGCATTGTTCAGTTATTTGTGGAATTTCGGAGACCCCTTCAACAATACAGCAGCGGTGGTAAAGAACCCATCACATCATTATAGTGCAGTGGGACCTTACCCTGTGCAACTGAAACTAACATCCAAAGACGGATGCATCGATTCATTGACGCAGATGCTGACTACGATCTACCCGCAACCAAAGGCGGCGTTTATCGCGAGCCCTTCAGAAGCCTGTATGGGTGATACGATCCGTTTCACTGATAAGGGTAATGGCATCACCAGCAATGCCATATCCTGGAACTGGATGCTTTCGGGTGGGGATGTTTCTGCATTACAAAACCCGCTGAAACGTTTTACCGATTCGGGAACATTCAACATCAGTTATTATTTCTTCAACCAGCAAGGATGTGTGAGCGACACGGCTATCCAGCAGGTTGTCGTAGATCCTTATCCGAAATTAAAACTGCCTTCGAAGATCAATGTATTGGAAGGGGGCACAGCTACGCTCAGGCCGGTATATGTATATGGAACCAACCTGCAATATCTTTGGACGCCGGCCACTTATCTTACGTCCAATACAGATTCGGTGCCGAAGTCAACACCTAAGTCGGACATTACTTATACGCTTGTATTAACCGGCAAGGGCGGCTGTTCGGTATCCGATACCAGTTTCATTAAAGTGTTGTTGAGTATCGATGTGCCCAATGCGTTTTCGCCCAATGGCGATGGCATCAATGATACCTGGAAGATCCGTTACCTGGAAAGCTATCCCGGCGCTACGGTAGAAGTGTATGACCGTTACGGGCAGCTCGTTTTCAGGTCGCAGGGATATGATAAAGAATGGGATGGTATTTACAATGGACAGCCTTTGCCGGTGGCTACTTATTATTATGTGATCAATCCCAAGAACGGGAGAAAAATCGTTACCGGATCGGTAACCATTATTAAATGACGCGCATGAACAGGAAACTGCTATTTGTATTGATGAGTATGGTTTGTTGCATGGCTGCTGCAAAGGCCCAGCAAAGGCCTTATTACACCCAGTACATCATGAACAATTACATCATCAATCCTGCTGTGGCGGGTATTGAAAATTATTGGGATGTAAAAGCCAGTCACCGCATGCAATGGGTGGGATTGCAGGATGCGCCGGTGACTACTTATCTCACCATACAGGGGCCGCTTACGAAAAGCGATTACGACAGGGAGACTGCTACCAGCTTTCATGCCAGTGGAGAGAACCCGCGCGGCCCTGCTTACTGGCGCGATTACGTCGCTGCCGAGCCACACCATGGCATAGGGTTCACTTTGTTGAATGATAAAACAGGTCCGCTTAACCGCTTCGCCGCTTATGGTACCTATGCTTATCATGTAGGTCTTTCACCGCACACGAATATTGCCGGTGGTATTTCCGTAGGCTTTACCAATATGAGCCTGGATGCGAGTAAATTGAATTTCGGTACTACCACGGTTGATCCGGCAGTAGCCGGCAGCGGCCAGATCAACCGCATCAAACCAGATATCAGTGCAGGACTGTGGTTGTATTCGAGAGATTATTTCCTGGGCATCGCGGCACAGCAGATCGTTCCGCAGCAGATCGCTTTTTCCGATAACCGTGTTTACCTGGACAAGGGGAAGTTATTGCCGCATTTGTTTTTCAGTGCCGGCTATCGCATGCAGCTTTCAGACGATATCAGTTTCCTGCCTTCGGCGTTGGTCCGTTATGTAACGCCTTTGCCGCTTGGGTTTGATATCAACCTCAAGTTGCAGTACCAGGACCTGATCTGGCTGGGCGGTTCTTTCCGTTATAAAGATGGTTATGCGGCCATGACAGGCATCAACCTCAACCGCAGCATCAATATCGGTTATTCTTATGACCTGCAAACTTCACAGTTGAACACAGTGAGTAAGGGAACCCACGAAATAATGATCGGATTTTTACTGGGTAACCGTTATAGCGATTGGTGTCCGCGGCATTTATGGTGATCTTCAGAGATCTTCCATGATGATGGCTGTTGTGCTTTTATTATCGGCAGCCTTATCCTTGATGATCACCTGCTTTTCTTTCCTGTTCTTATCGGATGCAAATATTATTTCAGGGATCTTTATTTGCTGCAAGGTAACAGACACCAGTTTATCGAGGTTCAGCTTCTCCAGTTCTTTGAGGGCCAGTGCCATTTCGTGCTGCATTTTGGCCGCTTCTGGAGACTGACTACATTGCGCTGCTTGCTGAGACAGTTGAAAGCTTAAATCTTTGCGTGCTTTATCAATGTCTTCTTTCATTTTCCGGAAAGTACGGTCGAGCTCTTCTTTCTTTGGAATATTACGGATGGATGCGAAGATGGCAGCGGTATCCACAACATTGTTGATCTGCTTTGGCCAGGAAGCAGCTTTGGCCATTTCCTTGTATGCAGCTTCCTGTTGTATATTACTCAGTTGAAGCTGCTGATTGAGTTGCTGCGCAGCGGTCTCCAATGCTGCAGAAACCACCGGGGTAACAGCTACCACTTCTTTAGTAGACGATTGTATTTCCCGGGCAGCCACTTCCATGTCTTTCTTTATTTTCTTTTTCAATGGCTCGGAAAGAAAGAATACGGGATTGAAAAGCGGGTTGTTTACTTGTACGGTCATCGGCTCGGCTGCAATGGGTTGCAAAGGAGCTTGCGGTGCTTTAACAAGCGTCTTGCCGCCGGTTGAAGATTGTGTAAAGCCTTTATTCGGGTTGAACCAGGCAATGGATGCGAGCAGGAGGGTTACCATACCAAAAGCCAGCAATTGCCTGCGATAGTTGAAGCGGTTTTCCTGCGGGTCGATCATGCGTTTGATACGGCCTAGTAAATCGTGTTTAGGATTGGCAGCAGCCATTGCAAAAGCAGCGGGTACCGTTTGCAAACGTGCTATTTGTAATAATGCCTCTGCATAAGAAGCGGCATTGTACTGGAATTGAAGCACCCAATCGTCGCAGCTGTTCTCTCTTTCTTTGCATATCTGTTTGCTCAATAATTGCGTGAAAGGATTAAAGAAAAGACTGATCTCTACGATCGATAAAATGATATTGAGCAGGTAATCGTAACGTTTGATGTGTGCCATTTCGTGCAGGATCACTGCTTCGAGTTGTTCTGCGCTGAGGTGGTTGATACTGGCAACAGGAATTAATATCAACGGTTTGAGAAAACCAATGGTAAGCGGGGTATGGATGGTTTCGGACAGGAATACCTGAACTTTTCTTTTAATGCCCAATTGTAATGCCAGGTTGGACGTGAAGATGCGCCACTGTGCGGGCATTTTACTGAGGCCTGTGCTGCGTATCAATTGCGTTTTGCGATAACCGATGACCCAACGGATACATAAGAAACACATAAGCACCAGGTAGGCAACCGATAAATAGGGGAGCCATTGCTCGGCTTTGATCAATGCAGCAATAAAAAGGGAAGGCATGCTGCCGTCTTTGTTCAGCACTACCTGTTGCCAGCGGTCTGCATTCGCCGGCACCTGTGTGGCAATATTGTTACAGAGGGTTGTATAAAACTGTAAAGTAACCAGGAACCATACCAGTATCAACAACTGCGAGGCCACCGCTAGCTTGTACCGGTTGGAGGCGTTGAGTCTGAGCACACTGTTCAACAACACAAACACCAACCACACCAATGCAGCCTGCCATAAACTGTTGGCAATAGCATAACCCAATGCCTGCAGAAAAGGAGATTGAAAGAGGTGTTGCATAAGCACTACTGTTTTTTAAGATTGTCCAGCATTTTCTGAATTTCTTCGAGTTCTTCTTTACTGGGTGCATGATTGCCCAATGCCTGCATCACCAGTTGGGTAGAAGAACCGCCAAAGAGGGAATGGATCATTTTCCCTACAAATTGCTGTTGTGTATTTTCACGTGAGATATTGGGGCGATAGATATGCGTTTTACTGCTGTCGTCTCGCTTTACAATGCCTTTTTCGAACATGATTTGCATGAGCTTTAGCGTAGTGGTATAGCCTGAGTCTTTGTGTTCGGCCAGTACTTCATGCACTTCTCTTACGGTGGCGGCGCCTTTATCCCATAATACCCTCAATATTTCCAGCTCACTTTCAGTGGGCTTGATATTCTTTGAAACAGCCATTTGTACGATTTTATTCGTAAGCAATATACGACCTCATTCGTAAAAAAACGATAAAATTTCGTTAAACGGCTAAATTCAGTTATCAATATGCCTGGACTAATACTTCTGTTGGTATGTTCAATATGTCATGAATTTGCCTGATCATATCGAGTGATAACTTTCTTTTCTTGTTTAAAATCTCACTTGAGCGGCTTTTTGATCCTATGACTTCTGCAAAATCGGTTTGGGAATATCCAAGCTGCTCCATTCTGAATTTGATGGCTTCAACGGGATCAGGAAAACCTATTGGGAAGTGCTGATTTTCATAATTGTCGATAAGAACACTTAAAACTTCCAACTCATCACCTTCGGCAGTTCCTTTTTTTGCATCAAAAATGATATCTAACCTTTCAAGGGCAGCTTGATAATCTTTCTTTGTTTTAATTGGCTTGATATTCATTTTATATTGTTTTCGCGTTTATTTTATCATATTCAGCATGCGTGCCAACAAACCTTATCCAAATCATCTGGTAGTCGTAATTGATTTTTACTACAAGTCTATACGTATTGCCTTTGATGTTAAATACAATTCTGTTTTCGGCTAAAAAGCTAGCGCTTGGATATGCTGCTTTAATAGGTCTTGTGCTCGTCCACTTTGCCTTTGCCGCTTCCTGGAACCAGGAAAGTAATTGTTGTTTACTGCCCGGATGCTCTTCCCAAAAGTCCCTTAAAGTCTTTTTAGCTATAATTCTCAACGAGGTAGTTTACATCAAAGATAGTAAATAGTTCCCAAAATGGGAAATTTTACCTGGGGACAATTTGTCCCCAGGTAATGATGTTAAAGGAGCGCATTTTCGACCGCTAGAAAACGAAAACAAAAAAGCCGCTGCATTAGGATATGTAGCGGCTTTTTGTTGAATAGGAATACTTTATTTGAGCGCTACAGTGTTGTTATGCTGTGTAACTGCTTTTGGTGTAGTTACATGTTTAACAGCAGTAGTAGCAGGCTGTTCCGCATCGGATTTATGTAATTGCGCCAGGGTAGGAGCAATTACCAATGATACGATCGACATCAATTTGATGAGGATGTTCATAGAAGGTCCGGAAGTGTCTTTGAAAGGATCACCAACAGTATCTCCGGTAACAGAAGCTTTATGCGGCTCTGATTTTTTATAGTGTGTTTCACCGTTGATCTCTACGCCTTTCTCGAAAGATTTTTTAGCATTATCCCACGCACCACCGGCATTGTTCTGGAACATACCCATCAGCACGCCGCTTACGGTAGCGCCTGCCAGGAAACCGCCCAATGGTTCGGGACCCAGCAGGAAACCAATGATCAATGGAGATACGATGGCGATAGCGCCGGGCAGCATCATTTTTTTGATAGATGCCTCGGTAGAAATGGCCACGCATTTATCGTACTCGGGTTTGCCTGTTCCTTCCATGATTCCTTTGATGGTGCGGAACTGGCGGCGAACTTCTTCCACCATGGCCATAGCGGCTTGTCCCACTGCGCGGATAGCTAATGAAGAGAAGATGAAGGGGATCATGGCTCCTACAAAAAGAGAAGCCAACACTTTCGCCTTATAAATATCAATACCCTTGATACCTGCTACACCTACGAAAGCGGCGAACAGGGCCAGGGCAGTCAATGCAGCAGAGGCAATGGCAAAACCTTTACCGGTGGCAGCAGTGGTATTACCCACTGCATCGAGTACATCGGTTTTTTCACGCACATCTTTGGGCAGCTCGCTCATTTCGGCGATACCACCGGCGTTATCGGCAATCGGACCAAAAGCGTCGATCGCCAACTGCATGGCAGTAGTAGCCATCATACCGGCAGCGGCAATGGCCACACCGTATAAACCTGCACATTCATAAGAGCCCCAGATACCGCCTGCCAGCACCAAAATAGGTAAGCAGGTAGACTCCATACCTACAGCCAGACCACCAATTACATTGGTAGCGTGACCGGTAGAAGACTGGCGGATGATGGACGTTACCGGGCGTTTGCCCATGGCAGTATAATATTCAGTAATAATGCTCATTAAAGTACCCACAGCCAGACCTACTACGATGGCTCCCAGTACACCATTGCGGGTGAATTCATGCCCACGCAAAGTCATGGTCTCAGGTAAAATATAGTAAACAAGACCCGCACAGGCGATGGCTGTGAGGATAATGGATCCCCAGTTACCCATGTTCAGGGCTTTCTGCACACTAGAAGTGTTGATGCCGGCTGTATCGCTGATGCGCACAAAGAAAGTTCCGATGATAGAGAACAAAATACCCACGCCTGCAATCAGCATTGGCAGCAGGATGGGGGCGTATCCGCCAAAATTATCGGTTGATATGGTTTCTTGTCCCAGTACCATGGTAGCCAGCACAGTAGCTACATAAGATCCGAACAGGTCGGCACCCATCCCGGCCACATCACCCACATTATCGCCTACATTATCGGCAATGGTAGCAGGGTTACGGGGGTCGTCTTCGGGAATGCCGGCTTCTACCTTACCTACCAGGTCGGCACCCACATCGGCCGCCTTGGTATAGATACCGCCGCCTACGCGGGCAAAGAGGGCAATGGATTCAGCGCCTAATGAAAAACCGGTGAGCACTTCAATGGTGCGCAACATATCTTCAGAATTAGCTGCTGAGCCGGGTGCAAAAGTTTGTTTCAGGATGAGGTATACAGTGCCCAGTCCCAATACGGCCAATCCTGCTACGCCCAATCCCATTACAGCACCGCCTGTAAACGATACATTCAGGGCTTTGGATAAGCTTGTCCTGGCTGCCTGCGCAGTACGCACATTGGCCTTGGTAGCGGCTTTCATGCCTATATAACCGGCCACGGCGCTGCAAACGGCGCCCAGTACAAAGGCCAGGGCAATAGACCAGTGTGAATGTGGATTGCTGCTGGCCATCACACCCAACAGTAGAGCAACAATGATCACGAAATAAGTCAGGATTCTCCACTCCGCTTTCAGGAAGGCCATAGCCCCTTCGGCAATATAAGTGCTGATCTCTTTCATGCGGTCATTACCCGCATCCTGCTTCGAAACCCAATTGAATTTAAAGAAAGTGTAGAGAAGGCCCACAACTCCCATCGCCGGAACGGCATAAAACAAGGCATTGTCCATAATAGGTTTTAGTCTGGTTTGGTAGTGTTTATTGAAAAGTTAGCAAAAATAGGGGTTAACCGCTATTGTTCCAATACTGTGGTATCGGCATGCCCGGTGAATACGGAGCTCATTTTGCCCGCCCGCCAGATGGCCGGGTTGAATTTATTGCCCAGGATGATCACTGTGGCGCTGTCGTGCACCAGGCGTTTGAACACCGCGTTGTTGCCGTGCCACCATCCATTATGGTAAACGATGGTAGGCTCGGATGGGTTCACCAGCAGGTGCCAGCCCAGGCCATAATTCTTGACGCCCCTGTGTTCATTGCTGTATGGCTGGTAGGCTTTCTCCAGTGTGGGGAGGCTTACCAGGGTGCCCAGGTAGAGCGACTGGTCCCACGCGAGGAGATCCCGCACCGTGCTGTACACGTTTTTATCGCCATAAACACAATCCAGTTTTTCGAGCGGGTAAGGGCGACGGCCGGGTGTATAAGAAGGGGTATAGTTAGCGGTGTCTTTGATATTGAACACATAGGTATTCTTCATGCCCAACGGCGTAAATACGCTGTCTTGCATGTATTGGGGGAAGGGGATGGCGGTGATCTTTTCCACGATCAGGGCCAGCATGGCATAATTGGTATTGCAGTAGCTGAAACGCCTGTTGGGCAAAGCTTCTATAGGTGGCCGGTTATTGATCATGTATTGCAATACGGTTTCATTGGTAGCGAAACCGGTTAACTGCGGCGCTATTTTAAAACTGCGGTAACGGGTAACCCATTTGCCGCGCTTGTTTTTAACGCGATAAGGTTCCGTTCGCACATCGGTCATGAAATGATCGTACTTGGGCAGTCCGCTCCGGTGGGAGAGCAGGTCTTTGATCGTAATACCATTGTATGGGAAGTTAGGCAGGTATTTCTCTATATGATCATCCAGTGACAGCTTGCCCTGTTCCATCAATCGTAATACCACGGTGGCGGTAAAGGTTTTAGAGACCGATGCCAGGTGGAAAGGTGTGGTGGCCGTAATGCTATCGCCAGTTTTGAAATTGATGAGGCCATGATAATCCTCGAACACCACTTCTCCGTTCTTGGCTAATAAAATACTTCCGTTGAAACCGGTGCGCAGCAGTAGAGAGCGGTACAGGGGCTCTATGGCATTCGCATAGTATTCTTTTTGCTTGTCGGTAAGTGGGGTGAAATGGTGGGTGACTGGAGCAACAGTATGAACAAGCCCGGTATCTGCTCCAACTGCAGGTTGTTTAGCAGCAGGAGAGCCACAGGCCATCATCAACGTGGAAAGAAGTGCAATGACCATCGTACGCAACATTAGATTCTAAAATTTACACTAAAGCCGCAAATATAGCCTCCGCCGAGGCTCCGGCCAACTTCCGTGGAAAATTATCCGTATGGCAGTCACAGAAATAACATTTATTTTCGCAAACATGAACAAGCAAGCAAGCACCAGTTATCCCAAAGAAAAAATTAATATTCTCTTCCTAGAAAACATCAGTGACAAAGCAGTAGCACAGTTCAAACAAAATGGTTATGTGAATGTACGCAAGCTCACCGGCGCCCTGAGTGAAGAAGACCTGATCAGAGAGATCAAAGACGTACACCTTATTGGTATCCGCTCGAAAACACGCATTACATCCAAAGTATTGGAAGCGGCCAAGAAATTACAGGCCATCGGCTGTTTTTGTATTGGCGTGAACCAGGTGGATCTCAAAGCCGCTACCAAGGCCGGTGTGGTGGTATTCAATGCCCCCTATAGCAATACCAGGAGCGTGGCGGAACTGGTTATCGGCGCCAGCATCCTGCTTATCCGCCGTATACCCGATAAGAACAAGGCGGCACATGAAGGCATCTGGATGAAAGATTCAAAAGGCAGTTATGAATTGCGCGGCAAAACGCTGGGTATTGTAGGTTATGGTAATATTGGTTCGCAACTGAGTGTGCTGGCCGAAGCGCTGGGTATGAAAGTGCGTTTTTACGATACCGAAACAAAGCTGCCATTAGGCAATGCAGAGTCTACCAAGAGTCTGAAAGAACTGGTAGCTAATTCAGATGTCATTTCATTGCATGTTCCCGATACCTCGCTGACACGCAACCTGATCAATAAAAATGTCATCAAGAATTTCAAGAAAGGTTCCATACTCATCAACTATGCAAGGGGAGAAGTGGTAGACCTGAAAGCGCTCAGCGTAGCCATACAGGAAGGAGATATCAAAGGGGCGGCCATCGATGTGTATCCCTGGGAACCTGAAAAGAATGGTGATCGTTTTGAATCGCCCATGCAGGGATTGCCCAATGTGATCCTTACACCGCATATCGGTGGTTCTACTGAAGAAGCGCAGGAGAATATCGGCGAAGACGTGAGCCTGAAATTGTTCCAATACCTCGAAAGGGGTATCACCAACGGATCGCATACAGTGCCCGCCATCGGATTGCCCCCGGTGGAAGGAGCGCATCGCATCCTGCATATCCATAACAACGTACCGGGTGTATTGAGCGCTATCAACACTGCACTGTCTAAGAACAACATCAACATAGTGGGACAATACCTCAAGACCAATGATGAAATTGGTTATGTGGTATTGGACATCGATAAGAAATTATCGAAGCAGGCGCTTGAATTGCTGCGCGGCGTGAAAGAAACCATCAAAGTACGGATGCTGTACTAGAAAGCTACTTGTTGTTTCGATAATGCATCAATGACTAAGCGGCGGATATCTGATAAAAGGTTATCCGCCGTGTTATATTTAGTAATGTGGATGATATCAGGATTACCTTCCTTGAAATATTCAAGCCCTTTTTCCGCGCCTGTGGTTAAAAATTCTAATGTACGGATGGTATAAGTTTTTTCCGGGTGGATGGCTTTTTTGTTGATCTGCCAGTTGTTATCCTGGTAAACCAGGTTTTTACTCATTTGCAGGAAGCCGCCCAGGTCCAGGCGATCATTGTTGCTTTGTAATATCTTCAATAACAGGCTTCCTTTCATTTGCACATCGCATACCACGCCGCCAAAAGGTAATATCCTTACAATATCCATTTCATTGATGGGGCCCTGCACCATATCATCGATGCGGATGGAACCACTGTTTAAAATAGCAGCATCTGCATGTGGTTGAGGCAACAACATACTTTCCGTGATGAGGGTACCCAGGTTGGTTTGGTGATAACGGATAGCCGATTCCAGTCCATTCAGCGGTGTGGTAACAACGGCCAACTGGTGTGTGGGATTGATGCCATTTTTGATATACGAGTTGTATATCCTGTCTTCCCATTTTTTTACCTGCGCTATGGCAGCGGTATCGGTTGTGATGCTGCTGTCGAGCGCTATCAGCGTGCTTTGTATCTGCAGGTTGCCATTGCCGTCTTTATAAACCAGGTGTTTGTAAACCGTTTTGGCGTTGGCATCTGCTTTGGCTACAAAGTGGTCTTCTACAGGTACGTACATGTGCTGGTGTTCATGTCCGCCGAGGATACCCCTGATGGCAGGCAGTTGCCTGAGCAGGGTGCTATCGGCTTTATAAGATAAATGGGTAAGTCCGAGTATGCAATTCACCTGCTGATCCGTTAAGGCCGCGATCTCGCGTGACAGGGCTGCATCGGGCGCCTCATACTGAACAAAATGCTGCTGGTTGGCATCAATGGTAAGTGCGAAGAACCCGATGCGCAAGTTGCTGAGTGGCGACCATACGATGTGTTGCACAAAAGGCACTTGCAAGCCATGCAAATTTTTATAAAAAGGAGAGAGTTTATTGAGGCTGTCTTTGTACTGCACATTGGAACTGATCCAAAGGAATTGCGATTCGTTGATCCTTTTTTGCAAAGCTGCATAAGGGATATCGAATTCATGGTTGCCGAATGTAACCATGTCAATACCCACGGTGTTCATGAGGTCTACCATTTGTGCGCCGTTTACGCGTTCACCGTCGAGGCGGGCGGTGCCCATTACAGAGGGACTTAAAAAATCGCCCGCTAACACAGCGAGGGTGGGGTATTTTTTCCTGGCATCGGCGATCACAGATGCTACGCGGGGCATGCCACCTTTACGGCCGCCTTCGAGCGGACCGATCTCGTACACATCGTTGAGTTGAATGATACAGGCTGTATCTGTTGATACCTGCGTTTGGCCTTTGATGAAAAAGGATAAGAATAGTACACTGATGAGCAATTGTTTCATGCAGTTGATTTCTATCTTAAATGTACTGATATTATCAGAACCATTGCAATGCCGCTCCCTGATGTTCACAAAGCAGCCAGCATTTTTTTGATCTCTGTGGTATCTACGATCGTGTTCTGCAAATTTTCCTGCATGCTTGTAGTTTGAAATTGCATGCCGGAAGGAGTGAGCTCCCTTGCGGATGAATGCAATTCTTTTGCACCGGTAAAATCGGCCAGGGCTTTGATGTTGCTGCTGCGCACACCACTGCCGGGCATGATGATGATGCGGTCATCTGCTTTTTCTACCAACTGTTTGATCAACTCGCGGCCATCCCAGGCATTGGGTACCTGTCCGCTCGTTAAAATACGATTACATCCGCATGCAATGATGTCTTCCAAAGCCTGCAACGGATGAGCAGCACGGTCGAATGCCCGGTGAAAAGTAACTTCCATGGGGTAAGCGAGGTCAACCAGTTTTTTTGTCCATTCTTTATCAATGCTTCCGTCTGCATGCAACAAACCAATCACCACTCCGTCAAAGCCCAACTCTTTACAAAGTTGTACGTCTTTGCAGATCACTTCGTATTCCGCATCGTTGTATAAAAAATCACCGCCACGCGGACGAATGATCGGGAAAACAGGAATGGAAATTTTTTCTCTTACTGTTTTCAACGTACCATAAGAGGGGGTGGTGCCTCCATCGTAGGGGTTCTCGCATAATTCGAGGCGGTGCGCGCCCGCTGTAGCGGCCAGTAAAGCAGATTGAATATTAAATACAGCGATTTCGAGCATGAATAATAAGTTGTGAGCTGTTTGTTATTAGAAGCGGCCAAGATAAACAACTTCTTTTAACAATCTAACAACAAACAGCTCACAACAAATAATGCATTGCTACTGGCTCAATTTTATTTCACCAACATCAACAGTACCTCCGTCGGTTACTTGAATTCCGTCTTTTGACGTATTTTTGAATGGAGGTTTGGCTTCGATGATTAGCTTGTAAAGCCCTGGCTTTACATCGGCAATTTCAAACGAACCTTGGTTTACACTGGCCTTGAGCGTATCTGTAGCAGATAAAACCCAGGCTCTTACACCCGCTTCGGGTGGGGCGACGGTTCCTTTAACGGTTCCGCCCAAAAAAGGCTTAAAAGCAAATAATCCGGCTGTAATCACAGCGATGGCCAACAGGCTCAGTTTTTTGTTTTTCATGGCGTGGTAAATTTTTGGATGACAAAGAGATATACAACCCAACTATCATGCCGCCGGAGAAAGCAATTTGATAAAAAAAATAAAAAAATAATGCTCGTATTCTCTGATTGTGGTATATGTTTTGAAGCGCTATCCGCGAAATGTCGGGCCTGCGAAGGTCTAACGCATAAAAATGGAAATTATGGTTACAGTAGTCATTCCTGCTTTGAATGAGGCAAATACAATCCGGCAGGTAGTTCAATTTTGTAAACAAGAGCGGCATGTAGACGAAGTGATCGTGATAGACGATACTTCAGAAGATGGTACTGCTGAAATTGCAAAAGAAGCTGGCGCCATTGTGTTGAAAAGTGCGGCAAGGGGAAAAGGCATCTCCATGAAAGAAGGTGTTGATGCCGCGAAACATGAGATCATTGTGTTCCTGGATGGCGATATTGATCCTTATCCCATTAATACTATTGATGCATTGACTGCTCCGCTGATTGCAGATGAAGCTGATTTTGTAAAAGGAGGTTTTAGTCGCAATGCAGGCAGGGTTACCGAGCTGGTAGCCAAGCCCTTGCTGGCCATTTTTTTTCCAGCCCTGTCGTCCTTTGCCCAGCCGCTGAGCGGTATGATCGCAGGAAAAAAACAATTCTTTAAAAAGCTGGAATTCTTCAATGATTATGGAGTAGATATTGGCATATTCCTCGATATGTACCTGATGAAAGCAAGGATACAGGAAGTAAACATTGGTTATATCGAGAACAAGAGTAAGTCCTGGGAAGGACTTGGCAAGATGAGTAAGGAAGTGGCCAAGGCCATCATCAGCAAAGCCAGGGAAGAAGACAGTTCCGCAAAGGCTACAAACCAGGATGTGGCTTCGATTGAAGAGATCAATAATGCGATGCATGAGGCATTGCAGGAAAACCTTGCTGAACACAAACGCCTGGCTGTATTCGATGTGGATGATACGGTGCTGACAGACCGCTTCATCGATGTATGTGCGCGGGAATATGGTTTCACGGCGAAACTTGAGGACCTCCGGCAGCACGAAAAAGATCCTTTAATTCTTACAAAACGCATTGGCTTGCTGTTGAAAGGAATAAGCATGGACGCTTTATTGAATACCATTCATGGCATAAAAATGGTTGCAGATTTCAAGGAAACTGTCCGGGGGTTGAAAGAGAAGGGGTACCTGGTTGGGCTCATCAGTCACGGTTACACCCTTGTTACCAATTATATAATAAAGAATGTGGATGCGGATTTCGCTGTTGCCAACCAGTTGGAATTCTTCGATGGAAAAGCAACAGGTGAGGTTAATATGCCATCGAGTTATTTCGCTTCTCCGGAGAGTGTATGCGGACATGCATTTTGTAAAACCAATGCGTTGCAATATGTGTGTGAGAAATTTAATGTGCAGTTCCGTAATTGCATCGCGGTGGGAGATAGTAGGGATGATTTATGCATGATTGGACATGCGGGAATAGGAGTGGCTTTTTGTGCGAAAGAAAAGTTGCTGGAAAAAGTAGCGGCGAAAGTCATCCGGGAAAAGAGTTTCAGGTCATTATTCGAGTTCGTAAAATAACAAACAACTATTTCATCACCCTTAAAAACTACCTTATGACAAACAGCCTGTATAACATACTCGTGCCGGTGGATTTTACCAGCAAGAACGAGTGGGCTATTGCCAAGGCCATTGAACTTTCCAATTCATTGCACTGCAATGTTCATTTGGTGCATGTGCTGAATGGCGACGAACCAAAGCTGGCTGGTGAGCGATTGTTGACGATGAAGGAGCATTATAAGGACCATCTATGCGGGGAAGGTAGTATGGAGATCAGTATGCTTCATGGAAATCCGTATCAGCAATTGTCGGATTACATCACGCATTTCCAGATGGACCTGGTAATCGTAGGGTTGTCGCGGTTCAATTTTTTTGAGAGGGTACTGTCTTCTGTTTCCATCAGCCGCTTATCGCGCAAGGCGAATGTGCCGGTGTTGGCGGTAAGGGCGAGCGGATTGGTGCACCATTTCAAGAAAATCATATTACCGTTGAATGACCATATTCCTTTGAGTCGTATCAAGCTGGCCGCTTTGCTGGGAAGACATTTTAAATCCACGATCTACCTGGTATCGCTCCGGAATAAGGGCACCGGTGAATACAACTTGCCGGTACTGAACGAGACATTGAATGTGATCCAGAGCATCACAACCATACCGGTGCAATCGATCATACTGGAAGGAAAAAACCTGGCTACCAGCACGCTTAATTTTGCTGGCAGGATCAATGCCGACCTGATCATGATCAATCCGATCAAGGATTTCTGCATGCCGGGATTCTGGAACAGGATTACCAGGAAATTAATGTCTTATCATTCAAGGATGCCGGTGCTGACGATGGATTAAGATTAAGCCGCGCAGTATTATAAAATATACTTGCCGTCTACCAGGAAATTCTTGTCATCTGCATAACATACGGCGAAATTGAATCCTTTCTGGATACAATAGCCGCCATATTCACCGCGCTTGTTGATGGCAATGAATCCAACCTGTATCTCTTTGGCTTTGGCTCCTTTGATCTTAATGATGCGTTCTACTGCTTTCTTGCAGGCGTTTTCGGGAGACAATCCCTGGCGCATCAATTCAACTACGAGGTGGGTGCCGCAAATACGTATCACGTCTTCACCCTGGCCGGTGGCCGTGGCGGCCCCCACTTCGTTATCAACATACAATCCTGCACCAATGATGGGAGAGTCGCCCAGGCGGCCTCTCATTTTAAAAGCCATACCACTGGTGGTACAACTGCCGCTGAGGTTGCCTTCTGCGTCCATGGCCACCATACCAATGGTATCGTGGTTCCAGTCGCCATTTTCCAAACGCGTGGGTACTGCTGCAGTTGATTTTTTTGAATTCTCAATGTTGATGACGGGTTTGTATTCGCTTTTCTTCAACCAGTTCTCGTAAGATTTTTTAGCATCATCGGAGAGTTTGTCCGGCTCTAACGGAAAGCCTTCGGCAACAGCGAACTGCTGCGCGCCTTCACCTACCAGCATTACATGTGGTGTTTTTTCCATTACACGCCGGGCTACAGAGACAGGATGTTTTATGCGTTCGAGAAAAGCAACGCTGCCGCAGTTGGCATGCTCATCCATGATACATGCATCGAGGGTTACATGTCCGTCGCGGTCGGGGTTGGCACCCAACCCTACGCAGCAATTCAAAGAGGATTCCGTTACCATTACCCCTTGTTCTACGGCATCGAGTGCACGGCCTCCATTGCGCAATATTTTCCAGGCGGCTTTATTCGCTTCGATACCTGCATCCCAGGTAGAGATCACGATAGGCTTGCGTGAAGCGGCAGGCATACGGAAAGATGAAAATGAAAAAGCAGAGAGTCCGAGTGACCCCAATTGCAAAAAACGTCTTCTATGTAACATGATAGGGGGATATTAGTGATGCACTTTTAATTTTTGGATCATGCTGTCGCTGATGGGGTCTGTATAAACGCCATAAGCGCTTACCAGCACACCTTTCATTGTAGCGTCTTTCGATTCGATGAGATAAAGAATACTGGAATCATCTGGATTGGTAAAACCTTCAAACCGGTAAAACTCAACAATTTCAAATTGAGAAGGATTGAGGCTGTTGCCTGTGTTTTTGCATTTCAACGCATCGAATTCCAGGTTGAAGTCGGTAGTGTATCCTCTTTTTTTAGCATCATTCAATGCTTCCACGAGGGTGTCGTAAGCAGGCATGTGCAGATTTTGTGGAAAGGTACGGAATTATCCCTGCGTTTGCAGGTAGGATTTCGATATTACAAAATCACTGAACAACTTTTCTTTCAACAATAGTTGCTGCAGCAAAGTTACCTGGTTGGCGGCGCGATTGAAATTATGGCCTTCGTAGCGGGCGCCGTAATAAACATCGTTGTTCAGGTGATCGACCAGGAAGCGGATGGCCTGCATATAGATCATGTATTTACCTGCAAATACGAAATGATCGATTTCTGTTGTCGTCATTTCATCCTGCATTTCACCCAGGTAGCCGCCGGCGATGGCGTAAAAGAATTCATCACGGATGATGATCTTTTCCCGATCAGTCTCTTCTTCACTGGCAGGCGAAAGGTAGGTGCGCATCATATCGCCCACATCGCTGATGAAATAACCGGGCATCACGGTGTCCAGGTCAATCACGCAAAGCCCTTTGCCTTCTGTATCAAACAATACATTGCTGATCTTGGTATCGTGATGCGTTACACGCAGTTTGAACAATTTTTGTGAAGTATATGTTTCATAAGCTTTCACGATCCCGTGCTGCGACTGGAGGAAATCGATGAGTTCCCGGCTCTGCCTGATCCTTTGCGGATTGCCCTGTTCAATGGCTTGCTCCAGTTGCCTGTAACGTAAAGTGAGGTTATGAAAGTCGCGGATGGTCATGTGCAGGGATGCAGCATCGAAATCTCTCAACAACCTGGTGAACCGTCCGAATTGTTGTGCGGCTTCAAATGCCAGCTGAGGCGTTGAAACAGTATCATAAGTTTGGGAAGCGGGTACAAACGGAAGCAGCCGGTAACAATCGTTTTCATACAGTACATAACCGGTTCCGGTTGTCAAGGTCTTAACCGGTTTTACGAAGAGGTAGCCGGGATGGTGCGCATCAAAATAATCGGCCAGCGCGCTGATATTCTCACTGATGTGTACAGGGTTGCTGAATACCTGCCCGTTGATCTTTTGCAGGATGTATTCCTGCGTGTCATCTACTACTTTCCAGGTACGGTTGATCAGGCCGGTTCCAAAAGGAAGCACCCTGCAATGGGTATCGGCAAGGCCATATTGTGCTAAAACAGTTGCGAGCATAGTTGGGATCAGCTTGATAAAACTGCTGTTTCAAAAATAAAAGGGATTCATGCAAGAAAACTCATTCAAACGTTTGCGTTATTTTCAAGGTTCGATCAATTCCAGGCGACTTTCGAGTTCTGTTTGAAAAAACTGTCCCTTTTGTTTGAGTTCTTCGCCTCGGGTAAGCAGTTGCAGCATGATCTCCATGGCTTTTTCACCTTGTTCGCGCGGGAACTGTTCTACAGATGCCAGCGGTGGGGTATCGAGATAATGGGTGATGGGCAGGTTGGCGCAACTGACAAAAGAAAGATCCTGATTGATCTTTTTATGATGCCTGCGGGCATAACGGATGGCGTCGAGGGCCACATAATCGTTGAACGTGATAATAGCCGTTGGCGGGTTCTTCAATGCCAGCAGTTGTTTCATGGCATCTTCTGTTCCGCCGGTAGAAAGATCGGTGGATACCACCAGTCCCATATCTATCTTGATCTTCTTGGCGTGCAGTGCTGCAGTATATCCTTCCATGCGCTCTTTGGTAGCCAGCAATGAGGATGGCCCGTTGATCAATGCAATGCGTTTGTGACTTTTTTTGATGAGGAACTGCACGGCCTGCGAAATACCCGGACGCAGGTTGCAGCTCACATAGTGCGCAGTCTTCTGGGGAGGAATGCGATCGAAGAATACAACGGGAATATTGTATTTATCCAACTGGTTGAAATGTTCAAAATCTTTGCTGTCCTTCGCCAGGGAAATGATCAATCCGTCTACCCGGTGGTCTTTCATGGTAGCAGTGATCCGTTTTTCCAGTTCGGGCAAGTCGTGCGACTGGCCCATCAGTACATTATAGCTATGTTTCAGAGCGGTTTGTTCGATACCGGTAATGGCCATGGAGAAAAATTCTTCCGACAAATTGGGCAGGATGACGCCAATGGTGAATGTCTTGCCCTGCTTAAAGAAAATAGCGGTTTTGTTTGGCTCGTAATTGAGTTCCTGCGCCAGTTGATGCACCTGTGTACGGGTACGCAGGCCGATACTAGGGTGATCGTGCAGGGCTCGTGAGACCGTAGATACGGAAACATTGAGTCTGCGGGCAATTTCTTTAAGCGTGGCTGGTTTGGTCATGGCAGTGATTTGTGGCGGAGGGGTAAAGTTAACACAATATGAATATTACGACATCTTTCGATTATCTCTTTACAGCCGTTTATCCACCTCCAGCCGATATACATCTTTTACTTTCACCAGGTCGTAATAACGCGGATACCTGGGATTCAATATATAATTGTAAGCAGTAGGCATTACAGCCGAGCGTACTTTGATGCCAATGTATTCATTCGATTCAAGTATCCGGTCGCCCAGTGTCTTCAGTGCAATATTACCGGGCATGCGCCAGCTTTTTGGGAGTCTTTTGTCGGGATAGGCGAGTATCGGAGCAGCGTCACCTATTTCAATCCTGGTAACATACATATCCGGTGGCAGTTCCGTTTCCTGCACATGCACCAGTACTTCCAGCAGGGCAAGCGCTTCGTGCTCACTGGTATATAAAGCAAATACCCCTTCATTGTTCCACCGGCCGCCTTCATAAAAGGCGCCGATGCCGGAAAGATCGGTTGTTCTCTTTTTGCTTTTTACAATGCGGTAAACAAACATAAACAACCACCGGATTAAGTGTAAATGCCTTCTTCTAACCTGCCCAGGATGCGGTTGACGGTTCTGATACCGGTAGGGGTATTCAGGTATTGGAACGGTGTAAAGCCATCCAATGACCTGTTCTTTTTTTGTAACCAGTGGTTGAATTTCTCACGGCTTTCAAAGAGCGATAAACCTCTTGCCACTGTGCTTGCAAGTTCTATGGAAAGGGAAGATGTTAGGGCATCTAACACATCTGTGGTTCTTTTTCTACTCAGTGTTTTATAGGAGACATTTAAAAGAGGCGCCATTTCTTTCATGGGTACGTCCATGACTTCAGCCAGGTTCATGACAGCACGTTTGGGAATGCCCTTATCGGTTGCTTTTACAAAGTCGTTCATTGACAAGGGCGCAGATAATGAACTGCCTCCCAGGATATCCCATGCGATAAGATTAGCTGAACTGCTTTTTTTCACTGCCTGCTCCAGTTGATCGAGTAATTTCCGGGAGCTGCGTTTTTTTGGGGTATGAATGACGCTTGTATCCATAGTGGACATTTTTCCCAAATTTAATGGAATTTTGTCTTTTGGTCAAATTTTTCTCGTTTTCCAATGCCCGCTGTGCATATACCAGAATGAAGGAATTAACAGGGTAGACCAGTAGATCACTTCGCTGGCCCATCCCCAGGTAATGGGAAGGTTGAGCTTCTCAAGCACTATATAGTTATAGATGCAGTACAAAATGATTGCAGCAGTTTCTGTTGCGAGGTTCATTTTAGAATTACCAGTACCGGTAACTGCATTCAACCAGATCACTGAAACAGACATCAGCACTAAAGCAAACGATACAATACGCAATACCGGAATAGCCGCCTGGATAAAATCTTCGCCTTGTCCGTAAATAGACAAACAGGCATGCGGGAACAGGTTTAAGAATACACAAACAATCAGCGCGAATCCCACGCTCCATTTAATTAATTTATGGATTAATTCTATTACCCGGTGGTGTATATCCTGACCAATGATATTACTAACCATGGTATTGGTGGTGGCAGCAAAAGCCCAGGTGAAACATCCAAAGAATCCGAAAATGTTTCGCATGGTGTTGGATACGGCCAGGGCCTGATCGCCATGATGCTCTATCAGGATATAAAAGAATTCCCAACTGGTAATACTAATGGTATGCTGCAATATCAGCGGTGAAGATTGTTTCAGGATCAGTTTTGTATTGGCGGCATCAAATCCCCAACTGCGAAAAAGTTGTAATTGCCGGCTGATTCCTTTTGCATGGATAACGATGAAAATAACAACCAGTCCGGCTATCTCTGCAACAACCGATGCATAAGCCGCTCCGTTGAATCCAAGCGCAGGCAGTCCCATCTTGCCGTAGATCAAACAATAATCCAAAAAAATATTCACTACAGCTTCCGTAGCCGTTCCAAGGATCAGGTACTTACTTTGATTGGTGCCCACCAACAAGGCGTTACGCATCTGGTATACATAGAGAAAGGGTAAGCCAATGATGCGTATATTCAGGAATTGCACCGCCATTTTTACCCCTTCTTCATCATGCAGCGACCAGTGCAGCACCCTGGGAGCCACCAGCCAGGTAAGCAGGATACCAATGGCCGCAAATACCAATGAAATACGTACGCCCTGCCAGAACAGGTTGCCAATGGCGTCTATGCGGTTCTCGCCGGCGCGCCTGGAAATGAGCGCCTGTAAGCCATTGTTGAGCCCATGGCCCACAACAGCAAAAATGAGATAATACACACCCGTGATTCCGGCAAGGGCCAGGGATTTTTGTCCCAGTCCGCCCAGGAAAATATTGTTGGTAATAAAATTGATCTGCGGTACCACTATAGAAGCAGATATCGGCAGGGCAATGCTCAGTATCTGGCGGTTAGTGACCTTAACCTGTAAATTCATATAAAGGCAAAGCTAACTCTTAACTTTTTTATATCATTGCATAGCAATTACACGTACAGATGGCCAGAAAGATCGTTGGTTTTTATTGTGAAGACAGTGTGACAACTGACAAACAGTTGGTGGTAGAAATTGGCCGGCACCAGTTCGCCTGCATGATTAAAAACACAGAGACGGACGAAGTGGAAGCTTTTGAATTGTTCCAGCTTGATGAAACACCGCAGGAGTGGAATGATGTGTTTTATGAGATCAGGCAGTACTCCACCATATTGCAGCAGTTTTGCAGCAGCATCCGCCTGTTTTATAATTTCGAGGAGGCCATGCTCATGCCCGGAGAGCAAAAGAATATTGTAGCGGCCGAGGATCATCTTTCTTTATTGTATGGAGAATCGGAATGGCATGAACTCAAATACGACAAAATAGGTGCAAAAGACCAGTTCCTGAATGCGTACCGCATACAACGAAACATCCATGAACTGGCAGGACGTTATTTTCCCTCACACGAAGTGCATCATGTATATGCTCCGTTGCTGGAAGATGTTTTGTCGGGACACTGGCAGGACAGTAAGTTCATGAAATTGCAATTCTATAGTCATCACCTGGTACTGGTGTTGATCAACGATCAGCAATTGCAACTGGTACAATCATTCGAATACCAGACAGCAGAAGATATATTGTATTACCTGCTGAATACCGCACAGCAATTTGCATTGCCTCCTTCATCGATACCTGTGGAAGTAAGCGGCTTTTTCGATCGTGATGGAGAGCTGCACCAACGGCTTGTACAACTTTTTCAAACGGTGCATCTCGACGAAATGGTGGCTGGTGATATCTTACAGAAAATAGCAGACGCGGGTTATCCATCACATTATTTCACCCCGTTCTTTAAACTGGCCGATTATGAGGATCATATCAGGTAAATGGGGGGGGAGGAGAATCAATCCGCCTGCTAATATGCCGCATACCCGTCCCACTACCGATATTGCCAAGGAAGGCCTCTTCAACATATTGCAGAACCGCATGAATTTTGAAGGAGCCAAAACCCTCGACCTTTTTGGCGGAACAGGCAGCATCAGTTATGAACTGGCTTCACGCGGTGCCGCTGATCTTACCATCATAGAGAAGGACAATGCGATGCATGCTTTCATCCGTAAGAACATAGACACGCTGGGGGTAGACAATTGCCGGGTATTAAAGATGGATGTGTTCTCCTACCTGGATTCAGTGAATGATGGCTTTGATTTTATTTTCGCCGGACCGCCCTATGCACTCGGCACCATTGATGAACTGCCGAAGATCATCGTTGCCAAAAAAATGATCAATGCGGGTGGTTTTTTTGTGCTGGAACATACACCCCGAAATGCCTACGAACGTTTCGAAGGATTCAGCTTCGTACGGAATTATGGAACCACTTTGTTTTCTTTTTTTGTTTGCTCATAATTATGAACCCAATTTTCATTACAGGCATCGGTACCGATGTAGGAAAGACCATTGCAGCGGCTGTGGTAACAGAAGCGCTGGACGCTGATTACTGGAAGCCTGTTCAGGCGGGTTATGCAGCCGGGACAGACATGCTCACCGTTGGCAGCCTGGTCAGTAATCCGCAAACAACGATACACCCCGAAGTGTACAAGCTGTCCACACCAGCCTCCCCGCATATTGCAGCACGCAATGAAGGGCTGACGATTGACCTGGCAACCATTCAATCAGCCGCCATCAACATAGAAAATAGCATTCCCAATAAACCTTTGGTAATAGAAGGAGCAGGCGGTTTATTGGTGCCATTGAATGAACATGAAACGGTGGCAGATATGATCCTGGCGCTGCGCGCAAAAGTGATACTAGTGAGCAGGAACTACCTGGGAAGCATCAACCATTCCCTGATGACGGCGAACTGTTGCAGAACTTACGGCATTCCCGTATTGGGATGGATCTTCAACGATGATTACATGCAGTACGAGCAGGAGATCGTTGACTGGACAGGCTATCCTTCTTTAGGCGCCATACATCGCCTGGAGGAAATTAGCAGTTCAGCCATTCAAGCATTAGCTTTGCAAATGAAGCCCGCATTGATGAAAGCCATCCATCCAACAACATGACCAAACAGGAACTCCGGAAAATATACAAAGCCAAACGCATAGCCGAGGATCCGAAAAAAAGGCTCCGGCTGGATGACCTGATGCTGCTGCAATTCCAGGATTTCGATTACGGAGGCATTCACAGTTTACTTACTTACTGGCCCATGGCCGAAAAAGGGGAACCCAATACGCACCTGTTCAGCAGTTACCTGCGGCACCTGTTACCCGGACTCAGGATCACGTATCCGGTAAGCGATATGCATACGCACCAGATGCAGGCGATGCTCATTGATGAAGACACTGTGTATCGCACCAATGAATGGGGTATTACAGAACCACAAAAGGGAACGATCATAGACCCCTCTGAAATAGACATGGTGCTGGTACCCATGCTCATCTGCGATGCGGAAGGATACCGCGTAGGATATGGTAAGGGCTTTTACGACCGGTATCTGTCGCAATGCAGGAAAGATGTTGTTAAAATGGGATTGTCTTATTTTGAACCGGTAGCGTACATCTCAGACAGAGATCAATTTGATGTACCTTTGTCTTTCTGTATCACACCGCAACACATCTATGAATTTTAACACGATCTTTCTCAAATCATTCCGTGTTTTGCTTTTGCCGGTAGCGCTTGTATATGGTTGCATCGTGTACATACGCAACCGCCTCTTCGATAAAAATTACCTCAAATCTGCCGACTTCAATTTTCCACTGGTATGTGTGGGTAACCTGGCGGTAGGGGGAACCGGTAAATCGCCCATGGTAGAATACCTCGTACGGTTATTGAAACCGCAGTTTAAAGTAGGTACGCTGAGCAGGGGCTATAAAAGAAAGACCAGGGGTTATGCACTGGCCAATGCCAATACCACCGCCCTGGAAATAGGCGATGAGCCCATGCAGTTCCACATCAAATTCCCCGATATACCTGTTGCAGTTGGCGAAGAGCGGCTGGTGGCTATACCGCAATTGTTGCAGGATGCTCCCTGGTTACAAGCCATCATTCTAGATGATGCTTTCCAGCACCGTTCTGTAAAAGCGGGGTTCAATATTTTATTAACGGATTACAGTAACCTGTACACGCATGACTTTTTTCTTCCCACGGGCGACCTGCGCGATGAAAGGTCTTCGGCTAAAAGAGCGCAGGTGATCGTGGTAACCAAATGTCCGGCCGACCTGAGCTTGGAGAAAAAGCAGAAGATCATACGCAGCCTGCATCCTACAGAAAATCAGCGCATATTTTTTACTACCATTGCGTATGGCATCCCTTATCACATCTGCGACAGGAATGATGAATGGCCACTTACACAACAGGATGAGGTATTGCTGGTGTGCGGTATTGCCAATCCCAAACCACTGAAAGATCACCTGCTCGAGCATACACATACCTATTATCAGCAGGATTATTCAGACCATCACATTTTTTCCATTGATGACCTCAACGATATCAAAAAAAAATTCAGGGACATCCACGCGCGGGATAAACTGATCCTCACAACAGAAAAAGACGCCGTGCGTTTGTCAAAATTCACAGAAGACCTGGCCGGCTTGCCCATGTATGTATTGCCCATTGAACCCCGTTTCCTGTTTGAAGAAGGTGAACAATTTAATGCGGCGGTTACTGATTTTATCAGGAACTTTAGTCACCAGCAGATAGTATGAATATGAAGAAGAAATCAAAACAGAAGCAAAGAACAAAGACCGTATCGGTTCAACAGATCAAAGGACGACTGGAAGTAACGAGGTCTGGTATGGGTTATGTGATAGTAGAAAATGGCAGCGGGGATGTATTAGTGCGACCCGGTGACTTTAATACAGCCCTGAATGGAGATGTAGTAAGGGTAAAAGTTGTAAAAGAGAACACCCGCACCGGCAAAAAAGAAGGACGGATACTGGAAGTAGTAGAGCGCAAACAAACAGAGTTCATCGGGCACCTGCAACTCTCTACCAATTATGCTTTTTTTATTCCCGATACCGACAAGCCCATGCCGGATCTCTTCATACCTCTCACAGCAATCAACGGAGCCCAAAACAAAGACAGGGTAGTGGTGCGATTGGTGAAATGGGATAAGGAAGACAAAAAGCCGGTGGGTGAAGTGGTAAGTATCATGCATCCGGAAGATGAGAATGATGCCGCCATGAAAGAATTGCTGGCGCAGGCGGGCTTCCCCTTGTTTTTTCCGGAAGATGTATTGGAAGAATCGGAACGATTGCCCGAACAACTGGCACAGACAGAGATAGCTAAAAGAAAAGATTGTCGCGATGTGCTCACGTTCACCATCGACCCGGTGGATGCCAAGGATTTCGACGATGCCCTGTCGATACGCCAACTCAAAAACGGGAATTATGAAATAGGCGTTCATATTGCCGATGTGAGTCATTATGTACACCCCGATACCGAACTCGATGCGGAAGCATACAAGCGCGCTACTTCCGTTTACCTGCCCGATCGTGTGAATCCGATGTTGCCGGAGCGTATCTCGAATGAATTGTGTTCGTTGCGTCCGCATGAGGACAAATTCACTTTCTCTGCCATTTTTCAGATGACTACAAAAGGAGAAATCAAACAATACTGGCTGGGTAAAACAGTGATCCATTCCGATCATCGCTTTACTTACGAAGACGTGCAGGAGATCATTGAAAATAAAAAAGGGTTGTACCTGGAAGAGATATTATTGCTGAATGATATGGCCCAGCGCCTCCGGAAGAAAAGATTCAGCAAAGGCGCCATCAATTTTTCTTCGCAGGAAGTGCGGTTCAAGCTCGATGAAAAAGGCAAGCCAATTGGTATTGTGGTGAAAGAAAGCAAGGAAGCGCACCAGTTGATAGAAGAGTTCATGCTCCTGGCCAACAGAACGGTGGCGGAAAATGTTTCCAAGCTGGAAGTGAACAAAAAGCCTATTCCTTTCCCTTACCGTGTGCACGACCAGCCCGATGAAGAGAAGCTGCGGCCCTTTATGGACTTCGCAAGAAAATACGGACATAAGTTCAATATCAGTTCACCCGAAACCATTGCCAAAAGCTTCAATGAAATGCTGCACGATGTACAGGGCAAGCCCGAACAACATGTGCTGGAACAATTGGGTATCCGTACCATGGCCAAAGCGGTGTACACCACCGAAAACATCGGTCACTATGGACTGGCCTTTGAACACTACTGTCATTTTACTTCACCCATACGCCGTTACCCCGATGTGTTGGTGCACCGCGTGCTGGAATCCGTGTTGCAACAGAAGCCCATCATCGATAAAAAAATGGAAGAGAAATGCAAGCACAGCAGCGAGCGTGAAAGAGCGGCCATGGAATGCGAGCGCGCCGGCAACAAATACAAACAGGTAGAATACATGCGCAATTACCTGGGCGAAACATTCGAGGGTGTGGTGAGTGGTGTTGCCGGTTTTGGTTTCTGGGTAGAAACGATCGAACATAAATGCGAAGGCCTTGTAAGCCTGGTGAGTCTTTCAGACTACGATGATTTCCGGCTGGTAGAAAGTGATTACAGCCTGGTAGGCAGAAGGAGCGGCCGCCAGTTCCGGATGGGTGATAAAGTGTGGATCAAAGTGATCGCTGCTAATTTAGAAAAGCGACAGTTGGATTATGAGTGGGTGATCGATGGCGGCGATGAAAAACTCAAAATTAAGAAGTCAAAAGTCAAGAAGAAGCACTGAAACTGATTCCCCGCTTGGCCAGTTCTGTCAGTACCGGCTGGTAAATAGCAGGAGCGATGGGAATATGCAATCCTCTCTCTGGTATCTTACCTTCCAGCAACAAAATGGTTGCCATACCCAGGGGTAATCCTACAGTTTTAGCCATGGCGGTATGTAAGCTGTTCTCACCTTTTACTACCAGGGAACTTTTAATAGAATGGGTTTTGCCTTTCAGTTCATACTCAATTTCATGTAACATCACGATCATGTCTTTGTCCCGCGGTTGCAATGCCAGCTTTTTTTCCAGTAAATATTGCATGATATCGGCAGCCGTACAATTGCCGCGATCCAGCGTTTCATCGGAATCGAAGCCGAGGAAACGGAATTGTTCCTGCACCACCGGGTCGTTCAACGTTGCTATGGAAAAATTAAGCTGGTGATGTTGCAAGTGTTGTTGCAGGAATGTTTTAATTGTTATACGATCGGTTGGGTACACAATGGTTTCATCTGTCAGTTTCAATCGCACGATCCAATTCCATCCGTTACAAAAATCGGGGTAGCGTAAAGTAGTGCGCAGAAATGTATCCACATTGTTTAATCCATACGTATCAATATAACCCAGCGAATCGCGGTTCGGGTACCAGGCTAATTTACCCAGACCATCTATGTTAACTTCTTCGCAGTTGCTGAACATGTTGGGGTAAGTCCGTTCTTTGGTGGCACCTCCTTCACGCCATATCGCGCCGGCTTTGCCCGACAATACAACATTGCGCGGGTTCCAACTGATCTTATAATGCCAGGGATTGTTGTCACTCTCTGGCGCTACCAGTCCGCCGCAATGTGATTTGAAACTTCTGATAAAACCACCGGCATTACTGATCTCGTGGACCAGTTGCATGGCGCTCATGTGATCGATGCCGGGATCGAGTCCCATTTCACATAGAAACAATAATCCTTTATTGCGGATATCCTCTTCAAATGTTTTCAACTCCGGATCGATATAAGACGCAGTGAGCAAGTGTTTGCCCAATACAAGACAATCCTTTGCCACCAGCAAGTGCAGGGCAGGAGGCAGCATAGAGATCACTGCATCGGCCTCACTGATCAGTTCATGGCGCCGTGTAAGATCTAGGATATCAAGCTGAACAGCCCGGGCATTCGCGTGCATGCCTACTTTGCCGGAAGCCAATGCAAGGTCATGATCGGCTACGGTAAGTTGCCAATTCCGATCCGATACCTGTTCTTTCAGGTAATCGATGAGCACGGTGGCCGATTTCCCGGCGCCTAATAACAGGATATGCCTGGCTGGATTCATATCACCAAATATATTTACAAATGGCTGTAACAAAACAGGCATTGGATCGTATGGGCAAAAAACACCGTTATGAAAAAACGTTTTCTGCTCATTGCCTTATGGGGATTGGTCCTGTCGGTTGCCTATAGCCAAAAAACAGTAAAAGATGCCAATGCCGTTAGCCGGCAGGTAAGTGGTTTTCATGCCATTGAAATATCCGGGGGTATAGACCTTTACCTGAGCCAGGGCAATACCGAGGCCGTGGCGGTTAGTGCCGAGAACAACGAAGACCGCGACAGGATCGTTACCGAAGTAGAAAACGGGGTGCTGAAAATATATTACGAAAAGAAAGGCCCTGGTATCAACTGGAGAGGCGGCAGGAAAATGAAAGCCTATGTATCGGCCAAAACAATCAATGCGCTATCGGCCTCCGGCGGATCGGATGTACAGGTTGATGGCACGCTGAATGGTTCCACAATGCATGTATCACTTTCTGGCGGCGCCGATTTCAAAGGGAGGGTAGCCATGAACGAACTGGCTTTTTCAGCCAGTGGAGGCAGCGGTGTATCGGTTTCCGGTAAGGCGGGAAAACTGAACCTGAATGCCTCCGGGGGCAGCAATGTGCATGCGTATGACCTCACCAGCGATTACTGTACCGTGAACTCCAGCGGGGGCAGTGATGTATATGTTACGGTGAACAAAGAAATCAAAGCCGAAGCCAGCGGCGGCAGCGATGTGTACTACAAAGGGAGCGCTGCTGTAACCAGTTCAAAAAGCGGTGGATCGGACGTAAAAAAAGTGGGCTGAAAGGGCCAAAAAAGGTATCTTCGCCGTTCTTGAAATTGCTAAAATCAAGTACGAGAACGAATTCATGGAAGAAAACCATTTACCCGAACAGACGAACGACAACGATCGTATCATACAGGTCAATATAGAGGAGCAAATGAAGACCGCTTACATCGATTATTCGATGTCGGTCATAGTAGGAAGGGCCCTTCCCGATGTGCGGGATGGCTTCAAACCCGTTCATCGCCGCGTGCTCTACGCCATGAATGAGCTGGGCAACCACAGCAATAAGCCCTATAAAAAATCAGCCCGTATTGTGGGGGAAGTAATGGGTAAATACCATCCGCACGGAGATGCTTCCATTTACGATACGTTGGTGCGTATGGCGCAGGACTGGACCATGCGTTATACCCTGGTAGACGGCCAGGGTAACTTCGGTAACCAGGACGGGGACATGCCTGCTGCCATGCGTTATACCGAAGCGAGGCTGCAGCGTGTGGCCGAAGCCATGCTCGATGATATCGAAAAAGAGACTGTAGATTTTCAACTCAACTTCGACGACTCGCTCTCAGAGCCCAGCGTATTACCTACCCGTATACCGCAATTGCTGGTAAACGGTTCATCGGGTATTGCCGTGGGTATGGCCACTAATATGATGCCCCATAACCTGGGTGAAGTGGTGGATGGTTGCATTGCATATATCGACAACAAGGCGATAGCAGTAGAAGAACTGTTGAATTATGTAAAAGCTCCTGACTTTCCTACGGGCGGCGTGATCTATGGCATGGAAGGCGTGCGCGAGGGCCTTATCACCGGAAGGGGACGAGTGGTGTTGCGGGGTAAATGCCATGTAGATACCAAGGCCAGCGGGCGGGAACAGATCGTGATTACACAGGTACCGTATCTCGTCAACCGGGACAAGCTGACCGACAGGATCGGACAGCTCGTGAACGATAAAACCATCGAAGGCATAGCGCATGTGAACAACGAAAGCAACATGCGCGAAGGAACCCGTATTGTGCTTGACCTCAAGCGCGATGCCGTGGCACAGGTCATCATCAACCAATTGTATAAATACACCGAACTGCAAACCAGTTTCGGTATCAATAATGTGGCCATCAGCAAAGGAAGGCCGCGGGTGATGAACCTGAAAGACCTCATTGCCGAATTCATCGAATTCAGGATGGACGTAGTGATACGCCGCACCCGTTATGAATTGCGCAAAGCCGAAGAGCGTGCGCATATTTTACAGGGATACCTCATTGCACTCGATCACCTCGATGAAGTGATTCAGCTGATACGCAGTTCATCTACGCCTGAAGCGGCCAAAGAAAACCTGGTCAATGCAGGATGGGGATTGGATGAAATACAGGCCAAAGCCATACTGGAACTGAGGCTGCAAAGGCTTACCGGCATGGAGCGCGACAAGATCCGCGAAGAGTTCGATCAGTTGATGATACAGATCGGCAAGCTAAAAGAACTGCTGGCCAATGAAGGATTGCGTTATGATCTTATCAAGACAGAACTGCAGGAAGTAAAAGACAAATTCGCCGACGAAAGAAAAACAGAAATACAATACCTCGCTGATGAAATGCGGATTGAAGACCTCATTGAAGAAGAAGATGTGGTCATTACTATTTCGCACTTAGGTTATATCAAACGCACTTCAGCCAGCGAATACCGCCAGCAGCGCCGCGGAGGCAGGGGAGCGGTAGGTTCCAAAACCCGCGAAGAAGATTATGTAGAACATTTGTTTGTAGCATCTACCCATGATACCATGATGTTCTTCACCGAAAAAGGACGTTGTTACTGGCTGCGTGTGTATGAAATACCGGAAGGAGATAAGCAGAGCAAGGGCAGGGCAATACAGAACCTGATACAGATACCGAACGACGATAAGGTAAAAGCCATCATCGACGTGAAGAACCTGGATGACAAAGCATTTGTAGAGAGCCATTATATTGTGCTGTGTACCAAGAAAGGCGTGATCAAGAAAACTTCACTCGAAGATTTCAGCCGTCCGCGCGCTACCGGCGTTAATGCCATTACCATTGTGGAGGGCGATGAACTGCTGGAAGCAAAAATGACCAACGGACATTCAGAGATCATGCTGGCCGTGAAGAGTGGAAGGGCCATCCGTTTCCCTGAAGAAAAAGTAAGGGCAACCGGACGCGGCGCTATTGGTGTGGCAGGTATAGAAGTGGATGATGAGAAAGACGAAGTGATTGGTATGATCTGCATCAATAAAGAAGATACTACCCGCACTATATTGGTGGTAAGCGAGAAAGGTTTTGGTAAGCGTACACAGGTAGATGAATACCGCATCACCAACAGGGGAGGAAAAGGAGTGAAGACCATCAATGTTACCGATAAAACAGGCAGCCTGGTAGGTATACTTTACGTAACAGAAAAAGAAGACCTGATCATCACTTGCAAATCGGGCATTACCATCCGTACCGGTATCGTAGATATCCGGGAAGCGGGACGTGCCACACAAGGTGTTAAACTGATCCGCATAGATGAAGGCGATGAAATTGCAGCGATATCTCAAATAGAAGACCAGGAGGAAGAAGTAGAAACACCTGATAATGAGTCGGCAGGCAATGCTGACGATGAAAATGCTGAAAATCAGGCACAGCCTTTGTAATTAAGAGAAATAAAAAATACAACAAAGCAACACCATGAAAAAACTATTGTTTGTTTCCCTGTTGGCGGCCTCTGTTCAGCTTGCCACTGCGCAGGACCTCAAGAAAGTAGAGAACAATATGGTACTGAACAGGGTTGAAGACGCCAAAACGGAAATCGATAAAGTGCTGGCCGACCCCAAAAATGCTACCAAACCGGAAGTCCTTTATTGGAAAGCCAAAATTTATGCAGCTCTTTACAAAGATGCCAAGCTGAGCGAAAAGTTCCCCAGTATCGACCAGGATGTGAAAGACGCCATGCAGAAATATATGGCAGCAGATCCTTCATTTGCAGTAACGAAAAGCAAAGGCGCTGATTTTTTCTTTGACGTATATGGTGCTTCATTTCAGAAAGGAGTGAAACTGTTCAATGAAAAAAAGTGGAATGATGCTGCCAATTATTTCGAAACAGCCATCACTTATATTGATGAGATCATCAAAAACAAATGGACCAACAGCAGCATCGCTTTCGACACTACTTCGCTGTTGTATGCCGGTTATTCTTTGCAGAACGCCAATAAGCTCGAAGGCGCAGCCAAGTATTATGGCAAACTGGCTGATAACAAAGTAAAAGGAGAAGGATATGTAGAAGTGTACCGCTTCCTGGTGGTGTACTATACTAATACCAATAACAAAGCCCAGTTCGATAAATACCTGGCGCTGGCTAAGGAAGTATATCCTAAAGACATGCCCTGGGATGAATTTGAAATGGACTTCATTGACAAGAACTACGACCTGGCAAAGAAAACAGCCATGTACGATAAAGACGATGCTGCCGGTACCATGACTGAAAAGCAATACCTGCAGTTTGGCGATCTTTTCGTGAATGTGAAGAACAAAGAGAAGGGACATCTCGACAGTGCACAGATGGCCGCTTATACATTGAAAGCAGCAGATGCCTTCAAGAAAGCATTTGCCGAGAACCCCAGCCAGTCACTGGCAGCCTTCAACGTAGGAATTATTTACTATACCATTTTTGGTGAGTACGACGACCAATACAGCGCCAACATCAGGGCCATGCGCCAGTTGAACAGCAATAAGCCTGTTGAAAAAGATCCCAAGAAAAAAGCTGCTGCCGAAGCTGCTTTGAAACAGCAGATGGACCCGCTGAAAAAAGCGAATGCCGACCTGGAAAAACCATTGTTCGATAACATCGACGCTTCAATAGAATGGTTAACTAAATCATATAACATTCTGAAAGACAAGCAAGACAAAAGTGCTGTAGAAAAGAGTGTGATCAACAAATCGGTAGATTTCCTGGCCAATTTGTATGGTTACAAGCGTGATAAAGTAAGAGGAAAAGATGCGAAAGCTTATGATACTTATGATGCCAAGTACAAAGAGTTTGATGCATTGCATGGAAAATTCTAATCACCGTTCATAATTGATTGAAATAAAGCCTTCTCTGCGGAGAGGGCTTTATTTTTTCTTCTTTTTATAACTGAGTTTTACCTGGGCAATGCCTTTGGAAGTCATGTCGATCTTTTCGGCGGCTTTCGCGCTCAGGTCAATGATCCGTCCCTTAATGTATGGACCACGGTCGTTGATGCGCACTTTAACGCTTTCGCCGTTTGAGAGATTGGTAACTTTTACCACGGTGCCAAAAGGAAGTGTTTTATGAGCGGCCGTCAATCTATAGGTGTTGAATATTTCACCATTGGCTGTTTTCCTTCCATTGAATCCATCGTTCACACCGTAATAAGAAGCCATACCGGTTTCGGTAATTCTCCTGGAGCAGCCAGTGATAACCAGCAGCAGGGGGATGGCTAATCTGATAAAGGACTTTGTTACTTGCATATCCTTATTAACGCGAAAATCGTGCTATTATTTACTTAACATAATATTAATTATAAGATAAAATAAATAATGCAATTTACTTGCGTAGCCAAGTGACTACATTTATATTTGTAGTCAAATAGCTACACAATGAACATGCGAAGAGACGTTTTCCAGGCCATAGCGGATCCAACCAGGAGAGCAATATTATTGTTGGTTGCTGCACAGTCTATGACAGCTGGTGCCATCGCAGCGAATTTTGATACGGCCAGGCCTACGGTTTCAAAACACTTACAAATACTTACCGAGTGCGAATTGCTGGCACAAGAGCAAAACGGCCGGGAAATCCATTACCACATCAATGCAACAAAAATGAAAGCAATAGCCGACTTCATAGAACCTTTCCGCCAAATGTGGGACGACCGGTTTAATAAACTGGAATCCATCATGAAAAACTACCAAACAAAAAAATAGCCAATATGGAACGCAAGACAAAGATCAACGCCGAAGACGGCAAACAAGAATTAACGATTATCCGGGAATTCGATTTGCCACTGGAGTTATTGTTTAAAGCATACGAGGATGCCAGTATTGTTGAACAATGGATGGGAACCCAAGTGCTGAAATTAGAAAACAAGAAACACGGCGGTTACCAGTTTGAAACAACCGATCCTAAAGGAAATGTAGTGTTCCGGGCCAACGGTGTTATCCATGCGTTTATTCCGAATCAGAAGATCATCCGCACATTTGAAATGGAAAATACTCCCTTCGATGTGCAACTGGAATGCCTGGAATTTGAACGGCTTACAGACAATACCAGCAAACTCAATATGCATGTTGTCTACAGATCAATTGCGCTGAGAGATCAAATGCTGCAACTCCCCTTTGCCCAAGGCATCAATATGGCGCATAACCGTTTGCAAGAAATTGTCAGCAAATTAAAATAATATAGCCCAAGACGAATAACGGTGTGACTAACAAATCCTCGCTCTGACTATTGTATCTTGGTATTATAATAGAAAAATCACTTCCATCAACCAATAAGACTATGAGTAACAATAAAAAGAAGTTATCACCTGCACAAAGTGAAGAACTACTCAAAACAATAAGAACCCGTTTCGAGAAAAACAAGAACCGCCATAAAGGGATTGAATGGGATCATGTACAGGCAAGGTTGAAGGCGCATCCGGATAAGCTCTGGTCGCTCAATGAAATGGAAAGAACCGGTGGTGAACCCGATGTTGTTGGATATGATAAAAAAACAGGTGAATATATCTTTTATGATTGCTCCGCAGAAAGCCCTAAAGACCGCAGAAGCTTTTGTTACGACCGCGAAGCACTGGAAGAAAGAAAAGAAAATAAACCAGAGAACAATGCGATGGATGTGGCAGCTGCCATGGGTATTGAACTCTTAACTGTAGAGCAATACCATGAGCTGCAACAATTGGGAAAATTTGATCTGAAAACATCTAGCTGGGTGCAAACCCCTCCTGCCATCAGGAAACTCGGCGGGGCTGTTTTTTGCGATCGTCGCTACGATCATGTCTTCCTGTATCACAACGGCGCTATTTCCTACTACGCTGCCAGGGGCTTTCGAGGATCTTTAAGGGTTTAATTTTTATTTCAATTGATACCGAAGCACGGTAATGCCACATTCATAAGGTATAGCGCTCACCAATAAAAGCTCCTGCCGCATATTGGCCAGATCAAATATGCGCATCCCTTTATTGATCATCACCGGGTTGATGAAAAAATTAAATTCATCGATATGCCTGCCTTGTATCAAAGCAGAAACAAACCCTGCGCCACCATATACAACAATGTCTTTCCCCTCCTGCTTTTTCAGCTTGGTAATTTCGTCGGACAGGTTGCCCTTGGCCAGTGAAGTGTTTTTGCCGATGGGTTTATCGAGGGTTTTGGTAAAGATGACTTTGGGGGTATTGACCATTTTCAATGCAAAAGAATATTCCGGGCTGTTGGGTTGTACGGCTTCCCAATAATTCACGAAGCCTTCCGTCATTTTACGGCCCAACAAAATGGTATCTGAACTGTCTGTGAGTTCGGTAATGAAATTGATGAGCTTGCTATCCAGGTTCCATGTCATCCAGTCCAGCTCGCCATTAGGACCAGCTACATAACCATCAACAGACATCTGTACTTGTAATTTCAATTTCCGCATGGTAAAATGCTATTTTATAATGATGGGAAAATTGCATTGCTCCGCTAAAGTAATGCTTACACTCACAAACAAACAGTGTTTTCCTGTTAAAACTTATAACGGAAACTCAGCGTGGGAATGACCGGAATAAAAGAAACCTGTTTAACAACAGCCTGGTGCGTTGAGGGGTCAATGGCGCGATAGGCAAAGAACACGTTGTTCTGGGCATACACATTGTAAACTGAAAGCGTCCATTCCGCTTCCCTGCTGCCCGTCCTGGTTTCTTTAACGAGTTTGTAGCTCAGCGATAAATCGAGCCTGTCATAAGGCGCCAGCCGGTAATTATTTACTTCGAGGGTTTGTGTGGGCACTCCCCCACCGCCACTTCCGTTGTCGTCGTCATATAATGGGTTGCCTCCAGTGGAGCCTGGTGGGTTGGTAGTCAGTGTTTGAATGGTGAAGGCCCTGCCGCTGGCGGCAAAAAAATTGGCAGCCGCCCGCCAGTGTTTGTTGAAAGTGTAGGCACCTGTAAGATAAAAGCTGTGCCTCCGGTCATATGCAAAAGGAAACTCCCGGCCCAAGTTCAGCGAGTCGAACTGCTGGTAAGCATACGCTAATGAATAGCCCAACCATCCGGTCAATCGCCCCTTTCTTTTCTTCAGGAAAAATTCCGCTCCATAGCTGCGGCCCTTTCCAAAAATCAGGTTGTCATCAAGGTTCACATCCACTGCAGGTGTAGTGCCTCCTTTGAATAACAACTGATTCTCCATCGTTTTGTAATAAACTTCAACACTGGCCTGAAAACTATTGTTACTGAAGTTGTTAAAGAGACCAAGCGAATACTGTTGTGCTGACTGCGGTTTTACCATACTATTACTGCCGATCCATATTTCTGCTGGGAAAGAAGAATTATAGCTCTGTACCAGGTGAATGTACTGGTGCATCTGTGTATACGACAGTTTGATACTGGTGGCAGGACTTATCAGGTAGCGCAAGGATACGCGCGGCTCTATGTCTGTATATCGAATACTATCGGAATAGAAGACCGGCGCCCGTACGCCCAGGTAGAGGTTCAACCGGTTATTGAACCGTATCTCATCGCTCAGGTAAGCGGCTACACGTGCCGTAAGGTGTTCAGGAATTTCATCGGGCTTGATGTTGTTGATATTACCCGAAGGAGGAATTTTATTCGAGAATGTTGCCGGAAATAATTGTTGCCGCAAAAAATTAATCCCTCCTTTGATGCGATGCGCCTGGCTGGGATAGTAATAAAAATCAACCTTCGCATTGATATCCCTGATGCCCGAATACAATTGGGCGAAATAATCATCCTGCAAAGCGGAAAGCAATTGGTAATAGTTGTTGTACATCACCGATGTATTGGCAAACAACCGCTTGCTGAACAAATGGTTCCAGCGGAATGCAAACACTTCATTGCCAAACTTATTGCCATAAGTGATGGAAGTGGTATCATCCGGCTGATCCTGGAAAGTATTCCTGTCCTGCCCCTTATAATAACTCAGCAATATCCTGTCACGCTCAGAAAACTGCCAGTTCACTTTGGCGTTCACGTCGTAAAAAGCATAATTGCTGTAATAATTACTTTTTACATCAAAAGCCTGTAAGAGATAATCCAGCATGCTTCTCCGGGCTGATACAAGAAAAGATGCTTTTTTCTTTTTGAGTGGACCATACAATGTCAGTCCCGATACAATGCTGCCCGCCTGCACCACTCCGCCAAAATGCTCATTACTGCCGTCGTTCATGGCAATATCGAGTACCGAACTCACATGATCTCCATAGGAAGCAGGGAAGCCGCCTTTGAGTAAAGAAGCTCTTTTAATGACCGCCCCGTTAAAAATACTCACCAATTCAAACAAGTGACTGGGATTATACAAAGTAGCTTCATCGAGTTGAATTAAATTTTGTCCGGCATTCCCTCCCCTTACAAAAAATCCCGGCGTGCCTTCCATGCCTGCATGCACACCCGGCTGCATCTCCACTGAACTGATCACATCACCTGTTCCGCTCACAGACGGCGCGTTCGTAAGCATATCGGTAGAAATATCTACCAGACCTAACTGGTTCAGCCGCAGGTTTTCACTGCTCTTGTCATCTGTCACTACTACATGCGACAACACAGAATCCTGCCGCGCCATCAACCCAATGTTCATGGCCGTATTGCGTGTAGCATTCAGCTTCCGGTCTTCTGTACGGTAGCCCACATAAGATACCTGCATTTCCAAATTGGCATTCCTGGGAACAGTCAGCGCATAGAATCCATAGTTGTTGGATACGGTACCTGTTTTTTGTTCCGGAAGGTACACGCCCGCCCCAATTAAAAGCTCGCCGGTGCCGGCATCTTTTACATAACCGTTGACCACTATTTTATCGGCTGCATTATTGTTCTGCAATACGATCTGGTTGCCAATGATATTATAGGTGATGTCTGTGCCCTGCAACAATATTTTCAATAAAGCAGTCAGGGATATGGGCCCTGATGTATAACTCACCCGTTTCTTCAGTTCCGGCAGATCGGTATTATATGCAAACCGGTAACCTGTTTGCTTTTCAATCAGGCTGAATACCTGTTCAATGGGCTGATTATTGATATTGAGTTGGATGGTAGCGGTAGTGATGACCGACTGCGCATAAAGCGTCTTTCCTGTAAACATAATACAAGAACAACACAGCATACATGCAGTGATAAAAAATCGGGGCATTCTATTTGTTTTCTTTGTCCTTCAGTACAATAATGCCGTTTTTATCGGTATAGTCAAGGTTAAGTGATGTGCAAATGACCTGCAATGCTTTATCGAACGACAGCCCCTGTAAATTAGCTTTCAATTTCCTTTCTCCGATAGCACTGCTGCCCAATTCTATTTTCTTCCCGTACACTTTATCTATTTGTTTCACAACATCTGTCAGGACTGTATGATCGAAATACAACAGGTTTTCACGGTTGGTAACGCCATGGTCAGACGACGGCGCCCATTCTGTAAAATTTCTCTTCACCACATCATAAGCCAGGCTCATGCCGGCCGATAATTCCCTCGTCTCCTGATTATCATTCCCAAAGAATGCTACTTTACCACTGATGACCGCCAGCTTGATCGTATCGGGTGAACGCCGGATATTGAAACTGGTACCGATATCCTTCACACTCGATTCGTTCATGTTTACCAGGAAAGGTAAATTCGCATTGTGTGTTACTTTAAAAAAGGCCTCTCCTTTTATTAGTTGCACCGCCCTGTCGCGCTGGTTATAACGGCCCCCCACCCTCACTTCAGTATAAGGCTGCATGGTAATACTCGATCCGTCTGGCAAAGTTATCTCTCTTTGTATAGTAGCAGTAGTGTAAACCTGCCCGTTTCTGTCCGGCAAGAGGTACCAGACAATACCTGCGGCCATGACGAGTAAAACGGCTGCTATTGCTGTCCAGTTCCGTATGAAATGATCTTTTCCTGAACACATGGTAACTACAGGCGCTGTTTTCTTCTCCTGTAATTGTTGCATCAGCGCCCCCCAGGCAGTTGCTTCATCGGCAGCCTGGTAAGCAGGAAAATCTGCCAGGCGCATGGTCCAGAGCTCCCTGGCCCGCTGATAGGTTTCCCGGTTGGCAGTACTTTCAGCAAGCCATTGTTGCAGCCTGGTGTCTTCTTCAGCAGGCAAATCCTGCTGCAAAGAATCGGCGATCAGGTCCCAGGGGATAGTATGTTCAGATAAAGGATCCATTTTCATTCAGTATGACAATCAAAAACTGCCAGGGTCCTGGTCAATCCCTGAAAAAAAATAATTTCAGCAAGGCAATACCAATAACCAGCAGCTCTCCTGTCACTTTCTGTAATTGTTTTAAAGCGTATGTAATATGATTTTTTACTGTTTTGATGGAAATACCCAGTTGGTCGGCAATTTCCTGTTGTTTCAACTGCTCAAAACGACTCAGGCAAAACACCCGCCTGCACTGGTCAGGTAACTGATCGATGGCTTTGTACAGGGCCGCCTTGAGCTCGTTTTCCTCCATCTGCCGCAACTCATATGTGGCATCATGTTGCAAGGAATACTGCAAGGATCGTATTTGCGCCAGATCCCTTTTCTGTTTCTGCAACTGGTTGAGGCTCCGGTTGATCACAGCCCGGTAGATATAAGATACCAGCGATTTTTCAATGGTGATCTCAGCGCTGTCTTCCCACAATTTCATGAACACATCATTTACCACTTCCTGCGAAATATCTGCGTCTTTTAAATATTGAAAAGCCATCAAAAAAAAGCGCTTGTAGGCCGACCGGTAAAATTCCTCAAATGCCCTGATGTCCTTTTGCTGTATGCGTATCCAGATAGCTGATTCTTCAGGGGTCATGCAGATAAATAAAAGTTAATGGATTAAAGATAATTATTTTTTGATTAGGACCATACGGCCTGTTTGATTGTCTTTTTACTGACAATCATTCAATGGATAAATATGCAAAAAAACTGTACCCGCTTTTTATTGCTCTTTTTGGTTATGGGATGCACTGTTACTGTAAAGGGACAGCTCATCTCCATCAGCGGTACATTGAAGGATTCGTTGACGCAGGCCCCGCTGATATATTGTTCTGTAAAAGCTACCAACCTGAAGAAAGGCGTGATCACCGACAGTCTTGGGCATTTTGAATTGATGGTAAGTCCTGGTATCGATTCCATTCAGTTCAGCATGATGGGATATCAAACCATTACCCGCGCGATAAAAACGAAAACATCCCAGGAAATCAATCTCTCCCTGGCCCCTGAAACAAATACATTGACAGAAGTGGTGGTTTATCCGAAAGGATATGACCCCGCCGTGCATCTTTTCAAAAAAATATTGCAACACAAAGAACAGAACAACCCTGCTCATTTTTCTAACTATCAATCTGAAGTCTATGACAAATTACAATTCGAAGCGGGTAATTTTTCCGAGAAAGCCATCGGAAGCCGCTTACTTAAGCCTTTCTCTTTTGTTTTCACCCATACGGATTCTGGTGCCAGCCCCGCTAAGCCCCGGGTGCCCTTATTTATTACCGAAAGCCTGGCCGATTATTATTACAGTAAAAAACTGGGAAAAGAAAAGACCATTTACAAAGCGAGGCAGGTAACAGGCATACGCAATGAAACGGTGATCCAATACCTGGATGATCTGAAACAACAGGTAAACCTGTACGACAATTACCTGGTGTTGATGAAAGTCTCGTTCATCAGTCCCCTGGCCGATAATGGTTTGAGTTATTACAAGTACCACATAGAGGAAAGAAAGACCATCGGCAACCGGAAATATTTCCGGCTCAGCTTTCGCCCTTTGCACAGCAGCAGTAATACTTTTTCCGGCGAATGCTGGGTGATAGACAGAACCTATGCCCTGCAATCCATCAGCGTGCAAATGAATGCCGGCGCCAATATCAACTGGGTGAAAGACATCGCGCTGTCGCAGGACTTCATGCCATTGGGAGCAGATTCAGCCATGGCGATTACTAAAACAATGCTCTCCATTAACTTCATCACGCTTTCAAAAAAATCGCTGGGCTTCACAGGTACGCGCAGCTCCTACTACCGGAACATACGGATCAACGATGCAGTGACTGACAGTGTTTTATTACAGTTGGCAATTGCAGGCCAACCAGTCATTACACAACCCGGCACACAATTTTGGGAACAGCATCGTTTTGCACCGCTTAGCTCCAGGGAACAATGGGCTTATACTATGATCGATTCTATCAGGAAAGTACCTGCGTATACCACTTACAGTAATATGCTTACAGCGCTGGGAACCGGTTATTACCCGGCGGGTAAAATAGATATTGGCAACCTGTACAAAACTTTTACTGCCAATATCATCGAAGGCCCTCGTTTAAATCTTGGTTTCCGCACCAATGCCAATTTCAGTAAGTGGTACCAGTTCAGGGGCTATGCAGGATTGGGTATGAAGTACAATACGTTCAAATATGCACTCAGTCATTTGTTTATCCTCAACAGAAAAAATTGGGAAACCATCCGGCTGAGTTATGAAGATGATTTTACGCCTTTGTCAGACCACCTCAACGAGCTCAATGAGAATTCCATTTTCGGCGCTCTGATGCGCAGGGTGCCAAGGGGACGTATACAGCTCGTCAACACCGAGCAGGCCAAAATTCAATACCAGCATTTTTACCAGAATGGATTTTCTGTTCAACTGGCGTTGGACAAGCGCGTGTTATCACCCGCTTTCAATACCTATTATACTTATGGAAAATTCACACCGAATATTGTGCACCCTGCATATCCTCACCTGGGCAAGACCTATAAAGTGTCTGAAGCGTCTGTCGGTATCAGGTATGCATACAAGGAAAAGATCTATGCCGGACCCTTTACCAGGCTCAGCCTCGGCAGCAAATACCCGATCGTTGAATTTAAATACACGCATGGTTTCCAGGTAGAAGGCGGTATGCTGCACAGTGATTTCGATTACAACCAATACCGCTTATCGGTTTCACATCAGGTGAACATTCCCGCACTGGGTAAGATCAATTATACATTGGAAGGAGGAATTACCGACGGTACATTACCCATACTCCTGCTCGATGTGGCAAAAGGAAACGATACATATTATTACAACCGCTACGCATTCAATAACATGAACCGCTATGAATTTGTGAGCGATCATTATGCCAGTCTGCTGTTGGAGCACCATTGGGGCGGCTTCCCTTTCAATCGCCTGCCGCTGTTGAAAAAAGCGAACTGGAGAACCGTTACCAGTTTCCGGGCACTTACCGGCAGCATGACTGATGCAAATAAAACAGCCAATAAATTCCGCGACAATGGCCTCACCTATCATTTTATCGTACCCGACAAAGTACCGTACATGGAAACAGGCGTGGGTGTCGAAAACATATTCCGCGTGATAAGAGTAGATGCTATCTGGCGGCTCACCTACCGCGACAGACCCGGCGTTGTCAATTTCGGACTCAAAGCATCCCTGCAATTCAATTTCTGATATTTCATACAACTAAACCCTGCTTTATGGTTATCAAACACCTGTTGATTTTTCCTGTACTGTTTTATTCCTGTTCCTGTAACAAAGAATATTCTTTTACCCGGCCGGACCAGCAACCGCCTGTTCCTTCGCTTCATACTTATTATGTAGATGGCGCAACCGGCAACGACCAGAACGATGGTCTCAGCCTGGCCCGGGCCTGGAAAACCATTCAACAATCTTTTAATGCTGCACAACCCGGCAGTACCGTTGTCATCAGGGGAGGCACTTATTATGAAGAACTGGTGGTGAACGTGAGCGGAAAACCGGACCACCTCATCACTTTTACCAACTACGCACAGGAAAAAGTAATGATCGATGGCTCAAAGATCCGAGGTAACACCATCCTGTCCATCACAGATAGAGGTTTCCTGGTTTTTAAAAACCTGGCAATACAAAATATTACCAGGAACAATGCCCGGGGCATCCTGGTTGTGGCCAGCCCTAATGGAGCAGCAGGCGCCCTTTATTTCCGTAATATCCGCTTTCAGAACATCAACTGGACCAACAACGCGCAGGCTATTCCCGGCGCCAACGACAATGCACAGCCTTTCATTGTATTAGGACGTGGATTGACGCAAGACAATGCTATTAGCAACCTGGTCATCGATAGTTGCGAATTCAGTCATAATATCACAGGCTTCAGTGAGTCTTTATCGGTCGATGGCAATGTAGATGGATTTTTCATTACCCATAACAAAGTACACGACAACACCAATATTGGCATTGCTGCAGAAGGGCATTATGGAACAAGCGCTACCGCTTCACTGGATCAGGCAAGAGAGGGCGTCATCAGCGAAAATGTTTGTTACAATAATGTTTCGCTTTATGCAACAAGCGGTGGTATTTATGTAGATGGTGGAAGAGATATCCGGGTAGACAGGAATACCAGTTTTCAGAATGGCTACGGAATAGAAGTCGGCAATGAAAAAGACGGCACTACCAGTAATATCAGTGTTACCAATAACCTGATCTACCGGAACAAGGTTTCCGGACTTGCTATCGGTGGATACGATCCCAAAACCACCGGACAGGTGGTTGACTGTATTTTCCGGAACAACAGTTTTTATCAAAACAATACCAACCTCGATGGTTCAGGTGAACTGTATATTACAAAAGCATCCCGTTGCGTGATCGGAAACAATGTGTTTTATACCAACAACCAAAACCTGCTGTTTTCCCTGGCCGATATCTTGCCACAATCCGGCATCAGCCTCGATTACAACGATTGGTTTACTGTTGGAGCCGACGCCGGAAAAACCTGGATCAACTGGCGCAGCCGGCAGTTCAATTCTTTTAAAGATTATAGAACGGGTACACGGCAAGAAGCACATTCTATTTTCTCCGACCCGCTTTTCAGCAACGTTGGAACACCAATCCCTGATCTTCATTTACAATCAACGAGTCCTTGTTTACAACAGGGAAACCCTGCATGGATCATGCTCCCGACTGAAAGAGACTACGACGGAAAACCCCGGGTCGTGAATGGAAAAGCAGATATGGGTGCGTATCAACGTCAATGAGCAAGCATGTAATAAAAGTTCCGCAGAATGTCAACCGTTATTTGACGGTGAAAGAAAAATTCGGTGTTTTGGACAGAAAAATTCAGTGTTTTTTTCTTCAGATTCAGGTAAAAAATACAGAATTGTTTTTCTACTTTAGTGCCCGTTAAGTACCCCGTTCGTCTGGATTTCCCCTCTTTCTATTTCAACGTTTCAGAGAAGCAGCTTAAAAAAGAATAAAAGGCGCAGGATATTGCTTTGGTAGTATCCTGGTAAAATCCAATATCCTTATGATTGCCGAAACGTTTAAATTCCTGAGCGAAGAGCTCAACGGTTACCTGTCGCAAAAGCTGGGTGTTACCACAGACCAGCGCCTTGTGCTGGGTAATATAGGCAAAGTGTCTGACAACGACACCAGCGGCACCAACACACTTACCGGGAAAGCCATTCTTTCACTGATTAATGTAGAAGAAGACCGTATTACCAAGCAGCAGGATAATTACCTCAAATCCGATACGCAGGTAACCTATAAGAATCCCCCACTCTATTTGAACCTGTATGTGCTGTTCGCCATCAACCGAACAGATTACAGCGATTCGCTCAAATGGCTGGCGTACATCATACAGTTTTTCCAACAACAGCATGTATTCACGCCAACCAGCAACCCCAATCTCGACGGCCGTATACAGAAGCTGATCGTTGACCTGTACAACCTCAATTTTGAACAGATCAACCAGTTGTGGAGTGTGATCGGTGGTAAATACCTGCCATCGGTGGTATATAAAATAAGACAGGTAGTGATAGATGAAAATGCCATTGAGTATGAAAGCGGTTTCATACAGGAGATCAATATTTCAATACCACAGAACTATAAATAGCAGCCACTATGTTGCTCAAATACGCCATACTGCTGAAGGTTGAAATGCTGCACGACTATTACAACGATCTGCGGTGTCCCGATCTGGATTTTGTACCCAGTCGCGATACAGCCGATGCCCTCAAAGGGCATGATATGCTGTACAAAAGCATTGGCAACAAGCTGATCCTGTTGATCAAAACAGACGATACCGGTAAACCTATTATTGTACCCAATTCCTCATTAAAACTTTGCTTTTATGTCAATATCAACAACGTTCGTTTTGCCAATTATACCAATATCAATTTTCATCCTTTCGATGCTACCCGTTTTTATTTCACCAACCTCAACCAAACGAAGGTGGGCGCCGGCTTATATTTAAATACGGCTGTTGTGCAATACAACAGCGCCAACGATTACCGCGTTGGCGCTTTGGCTGGTGATGCCATAGGCAACAACTATGAAGCGATCAAATCGAGTAGCAGCAGCAATATCCATGATCTATCCGACCCTGGTTACTGGCAACCCAAAGGAACGGCGCAGTACGTGAATAATGGTGATGGTATATCGCTTGCAGGTGATACTTATTTATTTCATGGCGCCGCCAATACCAACTTCACCATCCATATCTATACACTCAACACGGCTACCAGTGCATACGACAATTTACTCACCACCAGTACGATCCACTACCCAGCTGCACAGTCAATTGTACCGGTTGACCTGAGCTTGCTGAAGAATGGCAAGTACAGGATAGAAATCAATGGCAGCAGCTCATTGGTTTATCATGATAAAGAAGCGATACTCCAAAACTGTTTTGGAATGATAGAACTGTTCAACAACCTGCCGGCTGCCAATGATTTTTCCTGGTTCGATGCTACCGGGTTGCCTAAACAGTCTATATACAGCATTCGTTTTGCCAACCGTTCAGCCATCTGGAAATACATTGCGCGTTCCGGCGATGTAACAGCTATCAAAGACAACGCGTCTGTATACACGTTCAACAATGTGCCGGCGAGTACCGTGTTTACTTCCTCAGTTCCCATTCCGTTCAAAGAGCAACCATTGAACAGCCTCTTTTTAGAATCGGCCTCCCTGGGAAATATCTCCCCCATTCCCAATCCCCCTACCGACAGATTAAGTACCATCATACAGGGCAGTGATCATTATTACTGTGCAGAAAAACACCTGAATTACTAATACCAACACTTCATAAAAACAATTAAAACATGGCAACATCTTACAAAACACCCGGTGTCTACATAGAAGAGATATCGAAGTTTCCGCCATCCGTTGCGGAAGTTGAAACGGCCATCCCGGTATTCATTGGTTACACTGAAAGAGCAGGATTGGCTAATGCACCTTTGCCAACCATTACCATCAATCCCGGTGGCGGCGATGTGATAGTATCGGAGGCAAAACGCATTGAATCATTACTGGAATACATCACATACTTCGGAACGGGCCCCACGGAACACCTCACCATCAGTATTTCTGAAACGTTCACCGGCGGAGCGGCTGTTTATTCCAAGCTGGTAAGCAGGTCAATCACCGCTTCGGTGCTTACGCCAAGCATTCATACGATGTACTACCACATGCAATTGTATTTTACCAATGGTGGTGGCCCTTGCTATATCATCAGTGTAGGCAAAACAACAGAGGGCTCTGTAACCAAGAACAGCCTGCTGGCGGGACTGGAGATGGCCAAACGGTATGATGAACCCACGCTGACAGTCTTCCCGCAAGCTGCCAAATTGAGTACTGCAGATGATGCGTACAATATATACAGCCAGGCATTGTTACAGGCGGCTACTTTGCAGGACCGCTTTGTGGTGATGGACTGCTATAATGATGATACAGATACACTGAGGAATGCTGCGAGTTTGACTGATAACCTGAAATATGGAGCAGCTTACCATCCTTTCCTGAGATCGGCCGTTAGTTACAAATACGATCTTACCGATGAGAGTAGCTTGACCATAACGCTGCAACAGGACCTGAACAACGATGGCAATTTCACCGATGCAGGCGAGCCGGCAGTCACTAAAACTTACGCCAGTCTGAATGCAGAACAAAAAACATTGGTAAAAGTGGAGATAGATAAGCTGGGGGTTGTACTCCCGCCATGTGCAGCCATGGTTGGCGTATACGCCAATGTAGACAACCTGCGCGGTGTTTGGAAAGCGCCTGCAAATGTAGGCTTGCAAATGGTGAACGGACTTACTAAGCTGGTCAATGCAGTAGACCAGGCAGCATTGAACGTAGATCCTGTTGCAGGCAAATCGATCAATGTGATCAGGGCGTTCACCGGGAAAGGCATACTGGTATGGGGTGCACGTACCTTGGCCGGTAACGACAATGAATGGCGTTATATCAATGTAAGGCGTTTCTGCATCATGGTAGAGATCAGCAGCAAACTGGCTTCCGGCACTTTTGTGTTCGAACCCAACGATGCCAATACCTGGGCTAAAGTGCAAGGCATGCTTGAAAATTTTCTCACCCTGCAATGGAGAGCCGGCGCTTTGCAAGGCGCAAAACCATCCGATGCTTTTTATGTAGCGGTGGGATTGAACAGGACCATGACTGCGCAGGATATACTGGAAGGCCGTATGATCGTTGAAATAGGTATGGCTGTAGTAAGACCCGCTGAGTTCATCATCCTCCGCTTCAGTCAAATGATGGCCAAAAGCTAACCCTCATCCATAAAATTTAAAAATCAAAACAATGGCAACAGCAAACACATACCCTATACCAAAATTCCATTTCCGTGTAGAATGGGGCGGCTCACGCATTGGCTTTTCGGAAGCTACGGGACTCGATAAGCAGATCGAAGCCATCGAATACCGGGAAGGCTCCAGTCCTACTTATTCTAAGATCAAAATGCCCGGCCTGCACAAGTTCAGCAACATCACGCTGAAACGCGGCACATTCGAGGGCGATAAAGAATATTACAAATGGATCAATACGGTCAACCTCAACAAAGTAGAGCGCCGCGATGTAACCATCAGCCTGCTCAACGAGAACCACGATCCTGTTATTACCTGGAAAGTGATCAACGCCTTCCCGGTAAAAATACAGGCCAGCGATCTCAAAGCCGATGGTAATGAAGTGGCCATTGAAACCCTGGAACTCGCACATGAAGGATTGGATGTGCTGATGTAAAACAGCGATCATTGTTTAACAGGTAAAAGAACAAGCTATGGCGGCTGATACATCGGCAGGCGGATATTATCCGCCGGTGGGATTCCATTTCAAGGTTGAGTTCATTGGCGTTGGTAACGACAACGACACCCGGTTCCAGTCGGTCAGCGGACTCACCGTTGAATACGACACCGAATCATTCAAAGAAGGTGGCGAGAACCGCTATGAACACAAGTTGCCGGTGCGTACCAAGTACCCCGACCTGTCATTGAAAAGAGGTATGCTCACCGATTCGGATGTGATCAATTGGTGCATCAAAGCCTTTCGCGACAGGCAGTTCGATCCCGTACAGATCAGCATCATGCTGCTAAATGAACAACACCAGCCGCTTAAAACATGGAATGTATTCAATGCATGGCCCAAGAAATGGTCGGTATCGGATTTTAATGCACAGGAAAACACCGTGGTGGTGGAAACCCTGGATCTCTGTTATAGTTATTTCACCGTTCAATAACACTGCTCATGCCCATTGAAATAAGAGAACTGGTTATCAAAGCAACGGTCAACAACCCGAATCCGCAGGCAGAGGAAGCGGTTCAGCCACCGGCTGCACAAGGTGGCGGGGCTAAAACAGACCTGGACGGCATCGTATCGCAATGTGTGGAACAAGTGCTCGACATCATACAGAACAAGAAAGAAAGATAACAACATGCTCGAAAAAGTTCAGATCATAGCGTACAATAACCAGGATTATGCAGATAGTCACAAAGTGAATGATCCGGGCAATCCTTTTAAAGCCATGATCAATCCGGAGAATTATTCGCTGGATTATAAAGTAGAGTTCACAGAAGGGCAAGGACATGGTACGAGCACAGCACACCAGCGCTTCAATTTCAAGAAGCCGGAAGAAATGTCGTTCGAATTCCTGTTCGATTGCACCGGCATCATCGATGACAATCCTAAAGACAGTATACACGATGATGTGGAAGCATTCAAAAAACTCCTGCTGGAATACGACAGTGATTCGCATGAACCCAGGTTTTTCAAAGTGATATGGGGCACTTTTATATTCAAAGGACGTTGCACGGCATTGACCATCAATTTCAAATTGTTCAATTCCAACGGATCACCCATTCGCGCCGTATGCAAGACCACGTTCAAAGGCAGTATCGATGAGCAGTTGCGCGTGGCAACAGAAAATGCGCACTCTCCCGATATCACACATTACCGCGTGGTAAAAAGCGGCGAAACTTTGCCATGGCTGTGTTACCTGGTTTACGGCGATTCAAAATATTATATGCAGGTAGCCAGGGTGAACAACCTGGTCGATTTCAGGAACCTGCAACAAGGCCAGCAATTATTCTTCCCCCCTATTGATAAAAACAGTGCTTAATGCCCAACGAAAGGACGATACCATCTGAAGCATCCAAAAGCGTATGCACGTTTACCATCCTCTCGGGCGGCAATGCGGTGTCCAGAACTTACCAGGTAATGGCCATCGCAGTCAACAAAGAAATTAACCGTATCCCCGTTGCTACCATTATACTGGTAGACGGAGAGCCTTCGAAAGAAACATTCGCCATCAGTAATACGCCTGATTTTGAACCAGGCAAAGAGATTGAGATCAAGGCTGGTTACCGGAGCGATGAGAAAACCATCTTCAAAGGCATCGTTATCAAACATGGCATCAAAGTGCGGAAGACGAGTTCAGTATTGGTGATAGAATGCAAAGACAAAGCGGTTAAGATGACCGTAACCAGTAAGAGCAAATATTTCAAGGACAGCAAAGACAGTGATGTGATGGAACAACTGATCGGTGCGCATCAACTGGATAAAGAAGTAAGTGCTACAGACCTGCAGCATAAAGAACTGGTGCAATACAATACAACCGATTGGGATTTCATTATGTGCCGCGCAGATGCCAACGGTCTTTTATGCATACCAAACGATGGCAAGATTACCATTGCCAAACCCAATTTCTCCGGTGATGTCGCACTCACTGTACAATACGGCGCCACCGTGCACGACCTGGATGCAGAGATCGATGCCCGCTTCCAGTTAAAAGGGGTCAAAGCAACGGCCTGGGATCCATCGCAACAAAGCCTGGTAGATGGCATAGAAGCCGCAGATGCTGGTGTGCCCCAAGCCGGTAACATCAGTGCCGACACACTTGCCGGTGTGATTGGCGATGACGATTATGTGTTGAAACACAGCGGTAAGCTGGTTGACCAGGAGCTGCAGCAATGGGCCAATGCCAAACTATTGAAACACCGCCTCGCTAAAATAAGGGGTAGGGTAAGCACCGATGGCACGGCAGATGTGTTGCCCGGAAAGATCATACAGATCAATGGCGCAGGCGACCGGTTCAACGGAAAATTATTTGTTACCGGTGTGCGGCATGAAATACAAAAGGGGAATTGGCTCACCACTTTTCAATTCGGTGTAGAGCCCGAATGGTTTGCACAAACCTACGATGTGCAACAGCCAATGGCAGGCGCACTATTGCCTGCCGTACAGGGATTGCAGTTGGGTGTAGTAACCAAACTCGAAAGCGATCCCGACGGAGAAGACCGGATCATGGTGCGTTTACCATTGATCGATACCGGTGATGATGGGATATGGAGCCGCGTGTGCTCTTTGGATGCAGGCGATAAGCGGGGCATGTTTTTCCGCCCCGAAATTGGCGATGAAGTGATCGTGGGATTCATCAACAACGATCCTCGTCACGCCGTGATACTGGGTATGTGCAACAGCAGTAAGAAGCCCGCTCCCCTGCAGGCAAGTGACCAAAATAATGAGAAAGGATATGTATCACGCAGCGCCATGAAAATGATCTTCAACGACGACAAAAAAACAATCAGCATAGAAACACCCGGTGGAAACAAAGTATTGATATCGGAAGAAAACAAGACCATCAAAATGGAAGACCAGAACGGCAATAAGTTCACCATGGATGAAAACGGCATCAAGCTGGAAAGCGTCAAAGACCTCACTTTAAAAGCGGCCAACGAATTCCAGGCGCAGGGCCTGAATACAACGGTTAAAAGCGATGCGCAGCTGAAAGTGCAGGGTGGTTCCGGTGCGGAAGTTTCATCGGGTGGCAATACAGCCGTAAAAGGATCCATTGTTCAGATCAACTAAAACGAATGATTATGCCAGCAGCAGCAAAGATCGGAGATATGCATACCTGTCCAATGATGAATGGACCGGTGCCGCATGTAGGCGGACCTGTAACAGGCCCCGGCTGTGCTACCGTGCTCATCGGCGGCATGCCGGCTGCACGCGTGGGCGATATGCTCACTTGTGTGGGACCACCCGATACGATCGCGCAAGGTTCGGCTACGGTAATGATCGGTGGAGCGCCGGCAGCAAGACAGGGAGATACTACAGCACACGGAGGCGTTATTGTAATGGGTACCCCTACTGTGATCATTGGAGGATAAAATAACATTATGGCAACAACTACAGCAATCAACGACGATTTCCTGGGCAAAGGATGGAGCTTCCCTCCCAACTTCAACGCGGGCAATGCAGGCGTGGATATGACGGAAAAAATGGAAGACATCCATAAAAGCCTGGAGATATTACTCACTACCACAATCGGTGAACGCGTGATGGAACCCAAATACGGATGCAACATGGTGGACCTGCTGTTCGAGCCGCTGAACACTACAACGGTTACCATCATGAAAGACCGGATACAAACAGCCATACTGTATTTCGAACCGAGGATCGATGCCAAAAACATTGAGCTCGATATGGATGATGAAATAGAAGGCGTGGTGCTGATTAAAATAGAGTATGTAGTACGCGCTACAAACTCAAGATTCAATTTTGTTTACCCCTATTATAAAGACGAAGGAACTGAATTACAAATGGTGACTACCAACACACAGATAGCCTGATAAATTATGAGTTGCGATAATAAAAATCCTTTACAGCGAAATGGCACCGGCCAGCAGCAACGCATGCCCGAAGCACTGAAAGACGGCTATGTGCTGGTGGAAGAGCGCGACTATAAAGAATGGATCGTATTTGCCGGTCAGTTCGCGCAATGGATCAAGTATTTTGATACCACCAACCAACCCAACGGTAACTGGCAGTCTTTTTTCACCTCAGATATATCGGCTGTGCTGGGCACCACCGCCATACAGGATATAGACGAATACAGGCGCAGCTTCAAAGAAAAATTTAATGTGCTCAGGGCCGATAAGAATAAACTGAAGACCGATCTGCTGAAAGAAACTTTCAATGGGTTATTCGGTGGCATACTTACTTTATGTGTGGCGATAGATGCAGCGGCTGCAAAATTACCCGATGGCAATCCATTGAAGGAAACCATTCAAAACCTGGTACGTTCCAGGCTGCAAAATGAATTTACCCAATTGCTGGCAGTGTACAAAGGTGCAGCGATAGCCAGTCTTGTAAAAGAAACAACTTACGCCGGTTGGATCATTTTGGATAAACAGGTGGAAAGCCCTGCTCATATCCTCACAAATGACCAGTTATCGGCTGCCTGGCTGCATGGTGCGGCCACACTCAATGATTATTACCAGTCTGCCGGCCTGGCTGCCAATACAGAAATATTCGGAACGGGTACAGAGCCCTGGCAGAAGATACACCACGCGGTGAATCATAATTTATTCACCGGTATTTTCGACCAGTTCCTCAAAGCCTATACCCGCATTATCAGTGATGCAGAGAGTTTGTTGTTACAAACCCTCAGTAACTGGAGCAGTCACGCGCCACACTATACTTTGTTCCTGACTTTTCTCAAGCTGTTCAAATACGCCAAAGCAGGCATCAATACGCTTACCCAACGTCATCTCGACTTTTATTATAAGGAAGTATTGTCGCTCGTACCTAGGGCCGAAATACCCGATCATGTACACCTGGTGATGGAACTGGCTAAACAAACAGATGAATACATGCTTGCAAAAGGCAGTTTGTTTAAGGCAGGTAAAGACAGTTTAGGAAAAGAACTGTTTTACGCACTCGATAAAGACACGGTATTCAATAAAGCGTCTATCGCAGCATTGATGAACGTGTATAAAGGCGATGCAGATGATAAGACAGGTAAGATCAACAACAAAGGAAGACTTTTTGCAGCAGCCATAGCCAATTCACAGGATGGAAAAGGCGCAGAGCTGAAATCACTCAATAAAGAATGGCACCCCTTTTTCATCAAAACATATACGGACGGTAAACTGAAATCCATCGATACACCCCGGGCGCAAGTGGGCTTTGCAGTTGCTTCGCACTACCTCTACCTAACAGAAGGAGAACGGGCAGTTGACCTCACCATGCAGTTTGCCGGCGGCACTTCCGAGGATATATCCGAAACCGGTGCATTTGAATGTTACGCTACTACTGACAAAGGGTGGTACCGGATCAAAACCTATGAAATATTTTGTGGCACGAACAGTTCGGGTAAAGCTTATTATACCGTTCATATTATGTTGAACGGAAATGAACCGCCCATCACCAACTATGTGGCAGCGGTTCACGGCGGCTCATTCAATTGTAACCTGCCGGTAGTGAAAGTTTATCTCAACCAGGGCGATGACATGTCTTATTATTACGATTCGCTGAGTGGATTGAAAATAGAAGATATCAAAGTGTCCGTATCCGTTGGCAATAGCAGTACGTATAGTCAAAGCGGATTGAAACAATTATCCGTAGCCAATGATGCCGGATTGGTAGATACTTCCAAACCTTTTCAACCTTTCGGCGCTTTGCCCAAAGCAGGTTCGTCGATATTCATTGGTAACAAAGAATTGTTCTGTAAAAGGAATGCAGCCGTTGTATTGAATATTGAATGGAAAAATCTTCCAGCCAATGGCACGCAGATCATTTATCCTGCCGGCACGGCGCCCGGTGCGGCATTCCGTCACCTGGCAAAAGGTGTCTGGACCAAAGACCTGGATACTTCCATTTTCAATGGCAGCACGGCAAAAGTAGCAGTTACCAATGCAAGCGGCAAAGCCATTCCATTGGCAGATGAAACGATTGTGGATTATGCAGATACCTATCAACCTTATAACGGCAGCAGTAATAAAGGTTTCTTAAGATTGAGCCTGAACAATGATTTGGGCAATGACGCTTACCAGGATGCCAGGATCACCTACCTGGTTAAGTTGGCCAAAGATCCTACCGATACCAGCAATACGCCACCCATTGCACCGTACATGCCCATGATCAGTTCACTCTACGTAAGTTATACCGCTTCCACCAACAGCCAGTTGAACAAGAAAGATCAGTCGACCTACAATGCAAGAACGACACGCTATTTCCACCTCTATCCTTTCGGAGAAAGTGAGCAGCATGCCTGGCTGAACAATGATACAACGATCGATTTTCTTCCGCAATTCACACACGCAGAAGAAACCAAAAATCATATAGCAGATAACGGTTCTTTTTTCATTGGATTGAAAGACCTGAAGCCGCAGCAAAGCGTTAACGTGTTGTTCCAGGTAATGGAAGGCACCAGCGATCCTACCCTCTCCGTTACGGGCACATTGATCCATTGGAGTTATTTGCGCAATAACCAGTGGCAACCATTTGATGAACAATCTGTTGTAGATCAAACCAGGAGCCTGCGTCAGTCGGGCATTATTTCCTTCCAAATACCGGAAGACGCCACATTGCAACACACTATGATGCCTGCCGGATTGATCTGGCTGAAAGCATCGGTTTCACCACCCAATAAACCGGCTGCCGTATGCAAGCTTCTGAATGTTGCTGCGCAAGCAGCAGCGGTCAGCTTTGCAGATCAGCGCAATGCGCCTGATTTCCTGAACAATGCATTGCCGGCCAATACCATTTCAAAATTGAAAGACCCGGTTGCTGATTTGAAAAAGATCAGCCAGCCCTACCCTTCTTTCGGTGGCAAACCGGTGGAGACCAGCACGCATTTTTATATGCGGGTGAACGAAAGGCTGCGGCATAAAGACAGGGCCATTACCATCTGGGATTATGAACGATTGGTGTTAGAAGCGTTCCCTGAAATACACCGTGTTAAATGCCTGAACCATACCAAATACATCAACAAAGATTACAACGAAGTAGCGCCGGGGTATGTAACGGTGATCACCATACCCGATCTCGTCAACCGCAATGATACCAACCCTTTGCGGCCCTATACCAATGCCGATACACTCGACCAGGTAAAAGAATTCCTGCAAAAACGGATATCCTGTCACGTACAGTTGAACGTTTGCAATCCTGTTTTTGAAGATGTATTGCTGGAGTTCAACCTGAAATTATTGCCCGGATATGAATTCAGCTATTACAGCAATTTGCTGAAAGAAAGTATCACTGCATTGCTCAGTCCATGGGCCTATGGCAAAGCAGATGATGTACGCTTTGGAGGCAAAATAGAAAAATCGGTGCTCATCAATTTCATCGAAAGCCAGTATTACGTGGATTATATCACCGATGTGAAAATGTATCACCTCACCGAAAACAACCAGGCAACGCTTACAGATGAAGACGAGATAACGGCTTCTATGGCCATATCCATCCTGGTATCGGTGCCGGCTGACAAACACCTGGTGCATCAAATACCCGATGATACGGCAACAAACAAAAAACGATCTGTAAAGACGAGTATAACAAACTAACCCATGAAAAGAACTGAGACATGGCAGATTACACTACCATAGCAAAGAACCCAACATTTGAACCAGGCCAGGATTACCGGCTGCTGCGACAAGTGGGACTAGACTATATTGAATCGCTGGGCAGTCAATACTGGACAGATTACAATATCCACGACCCGGGCGTTACCATACTCGAGCTGCTCTGCTATGCCATTACCGACCTTGGTTATCGCACATCTTTCAATATCAAAGACCTGCTGGCGCCACCACCGGGCGAAAAGATGGATCCTGCTGAACAGGCTTTCTTTACAGCGCGGGAGATATTGACCGTGAACCCCTGGACAGTAGCCGACTACCGGAAATTGCTCATCGATATTCCTGGTATCAAGAACGCCTGGCTGCAATGCATGTGTTGTCCTTGTGATGGTATGTTCCTCTATGCCAACTGTAAAAAAAGTGCATTACAATACGCCGCCACGGAGCATACCATTATTATAAAAGGTATGTACGATGTGCAATTGGAGTTTGAAGATGATCTCGTGCTGGGCGATCTGAACAGCGGTAAAATATTGTACCAATTCCCTATTGCGGCAAACAATGGAACGGCTACCATTGAAATGCGGTTGCCTTCCTACAAAGCGTTGATGAAAGATGCGGCTACTAAAACATTCCTGCTGACATTGCAACACGAAGCGGGAATGACCATCCATGTACAATTCATTTCGGGCAATAAGAAAGACAACCTGAACATTCCGCAGGCCGATCTGTATAAAGGGCTGCGCAATCCTTTGTATGCAACATTTACCATCATCGATGGCGGTAAATCGATGGTGATGCAGGATATTCCTTTCACCGTATGGCTGAACAGTGATGCTGATGGAAAAGTATTGACTGTTACCGATTTGCAAAATGCCATCAGCGATGCAACCAGCCAGGGCATCCTGAGAAAATACATTGCCAAAATAGTATTGGCCGATAGGGCGTTACAGCAGGCCACCAATGCTTTACAGGCACATCGTAACCTCTGCGAAGATTTTTGCAGCATCGATGCTGTTGAAACGGAAGATATTGCTATCTGCGCCGATCTAGATGTAACGCCAGATGCCGATATAGAGAAGATACTGGCAGAAGCTTATTACCAGATAGACCAGTATTTCAGTCCGGATATACAATTTTTTTCCCTCAAGGAAATGCTCGCTGCGGGCTTCACAGTGGATACCATCTTCAATGGCCCTCCCCTCGGCAGCGGGTTTATTAAAGACGACCAGTTAGCGTCTACACAATTGAAAAAATCATTGTATGCATCGGAGATCATTGCCATACTGATGAATATCCCCGGCGTACTGGCTGTAAGGAACCTGATCTTGTCGCCTTACGATAAAGATGGCAACCGGTTAAAAGGAGAACAATGGGTATTACCTGTAGATAAAGGATACCAGCCGCGTTTATATCTGACAGGCTCCAAGTTCCTGGTTTTTAAAAACGGACTTCCCTTTCTCCCCGATAAACTGGAATTGCAGGATACGTTGAAAGTGATAGAAGGCCATCACCAGCGGCCCAAATTTGCAATTGGTGATAACGACTTGCCTGTGCCCCCTGGTCATTATTATGAGCTGGGAGATTATTATCCTTTGCAATATTCACTGCCCGCCACCTATGGTGTGGGTTACCGGCAATTACCGGTCAACGTTTCTTTGCAACGCAAGGCGCAAGCCCAGCAACTCAAAGCTTACCTGTTGTTCTTTGAACAGTTATTTATGAATTACCTCGAGCAGTTGCGTCATGTAGGGGATCTTTTTTCTGTAAACCACCAGGTAGACCGCACTTATTTCTCTAAAACTATTGGCACCACCCTGGTAGATGGCATCGATGAAATATACGCCATTGATGCTGCGAAGCTGCAAGCGCTCTCGGAAACCGAACAGGTCTTCCTCAACAGGCGCAACCGTTTCCTCGACCACCTGATGGCCCGATTCGGCGAACAGTTCAACGATTATGCGCTGATGCTGTATTCTTATACCGATAATAAAAAGATCGCCGACAAAATACTCATCAACGATAAGATCGCTTTTATTGAAGAAATACCTTTTGCCGGTAGTAACCGGGCAAGAGCGTATAACTATAAAGATGCAGGTAATATCTGTAACGATAACAATATTGCCGGATTGAAGAAAAGGATACAGCAATTATTGGGTATCAAAGAGCTGGACGATTATATTGTTTTTGCCGAAGAAACCGATGCGCAGGCAAAAATAACCAGCCGGAAATGGCAACTCGAAGATGAGAACGGGCTCGTGTATTTGACCGGCAAAACCGATTACAGCAGCGATTCCCGGGAAGAGGCCGTGATCAAAGCCAAAAAGGAAATTAACGACATCGTTGTTTATCTCACAGATAAGAACAGCTATGACGTTAGGAAAAGCAAGCAGTGGGTGCTTACATTGCTGAACGGCAAGAAAGAACCCATCGCAGAGAACCCCACCCCTTTCAGCAAAAAGGCCGATGGCGTAGCCTATATCGATACCACTGTTGCTTTTGTAAACGATCTGTTACTCGCAGAGAAAATACTGGTGGTTGAACACCTGTTGTTGCGCCCACGGAACAAGCCCAACAAAGACTTCCCCAAAGGCGATCCCTTATTGTCTATTTGCATTCCCCCTGATTGCAAACTCTGCGGCGAGGAAGACCCTTATTCTTTTCGCCTCACCATTGTAATGAACGGGGAGAAAGGACTGGCCAACTCCGGCATTGAATTCAGGCGGTTTGCAGAAACCACCATCCGTATGGAAATACCCGCACACCTGGGATTGAAGATATGCTGGGTAACAGGTAAACAATTGGATCAATTTGAAAAACTGTATTGCGCCTGGCAGCAGGCACTGGCAAAAGCAGCGCCCGACGCAAAAGACCTGCACCAGCAACTGAAAGAACTGTTGGATGAATTCTCTCATTTAAAAAGCGTCTACCCCAAAGCCACGCTTCATGATTGTATTGATGGAGATGATCAGAACCGTGTTTATTTAAACCAGACCATCATTTAAACGAAATAGTTATGCAGCAAACGCAATTCAATTATCCGGAATTTGTACCCGACCAATTGCTCACCTCCGGCAACCTGAATGAGCTGTTTGGTTACCTGGAAGAGCAGGAAAGGATCACCAGGACCAACCTGCTGGGTATTGGTATTGTATGCGGACTGGAAGTGAGAACAAATACTTCGGGTACCGAATTAACCATTACCAAGGGCTGCGGTGTTACATCGGACGGGTACCTGGTTTCTTTTCCGGAAACCACGTACACGCAATACAAAGCCTATGATCCGGTTAAACAAAAATATTACGAGCGTTTTGTAGACATAAAGCCCGATGACAAGAGCAAGAAACTGTTCGACCTGGATGAGTTGGTGGAATCGGCCGTAGCAGAGAAAACCACATCGCTCTCGGCTGCTTACCTGGCAGATAAGGTAGTGCTGTTATACGTAGAGTTGCTGGAAGAGAATGCCAAGAACTGCAATCCCAATTCCTGCGATGACAAAGGGAAAGAAGTCACCATTACGTTCAAACCCCTGCTGGTTACCAAAGCCGTGGCAGATAAATGGCTTAGCCAGCAATCATCGGGAAGCACGCCTGCTGCTTATATCGCCCTGCCCATATTAAAGATGCACCGCTTCAACATCATCGCTACCCAGTTGCGATCATCGGGGCAAGTACTGGAAGAGTACCGCAAAATACTCACCCCTGCTTTTATCGGCAGTATGGAAAATGCGTTTATTGAAACCTACAAACTATTATCGCCACTGGTGAAAGATTTGTATGGCACGAATCCTTTTGCCAAATTCTCGCAAGAGTTTGCCTTTTTACACACAACCATCAATCAAACAGAAGCGATCAACCTGCAATATTATTACGATCTGTTCTCCGATCTGCTGCTGGCTTATGAAGAACTCAGGGAAACAGGTATGGAGATCATCAGCATGTGTTCACCCGATCACAACCTGTTCCGCCTGCATTTATTGCTCGACCTGGCCATTCACGATGCAGGCGCCATTTCCAGTCAATACAGAACTTATTTCATTCCCTCTCCGATCCTCGGTTGTCATTGCAAACAAACCATCCGCCTGCGCTGGTTGTTCAAGAGAATGGTATTGATGCTGCAGAATTTTTTCATCTCTTTATCTGTAAAAGGCGGTTTCGGCGCTTCCTGGAAACTGGAATATGAAATGCTGGTGAAAAGAAGCATCCATACCTCTATACGCATTACGCCCAGCAGGTTGGGCAATATAGAACTGGCAGAAAAATCCATCCCCTTTTATTACCAGGTGGCACAGGGCAAGGATAAGTTATACGAAGCATGGAGCCTGGAACGCAGCCAGGAAAGCAGTGCCCGGGAGATACTCTCTTATCATGCAGATGAATATGCGAACGACGACTATACCAAAAACCCTTTGCGTTACGACCTGGAACCTTACAATTTTCTGCGGATAGAAGGACATATCGGGCAGCCTTATAAGACTGCGTTGAGAACCATCCTGGGTATTCGCAACCAATATCGACTTCCTTTCGACGTGATTGCTTTGAGTGCCGATATCAATTCATTGAAGACCTCGCTGGAGTCATTGGGTAAGATGGATACCGTATCGAAACTCATTGAACAATACGCAGAACAGTTACAATGCGATTGTGAATTCCAGGACCTGGAAGCTTTGTATGATACACTGTCAGCCGAACTCACTTGCACGCTGTGTAAAGAAGCGAAATATTATTATGGAATTGTTGCAACGAAAGCAGCAGCGGATGCCAAACCGATTACACCTAAATTTCCACTCTTAAAAAAATGTGATCCAACCTTTAAGGTTATGCCCGGTACCCTGGGTTATGAATTTGAACAATACTATGCACATACAGCAAAAATATCAGCTGTAGAGTATATGATGTTTAGCTATGAGAACAGGGCGATGTATGAAAATACATCCTCCCAGTATTTTGCCTTGTTGCTGAGTATGGGTAAACTGGCCGATACATTGGCACTTTCGTTGGGAACTTTCAACCAGGCTCATTTCGATACGGCGTATACAGCAATGCTTGCTACTGCGGAAAGGATCAAAACGCAGATTACCAATGCAGGAGGCACCCTTTCTGCAGAAAGAGCCCAGACATTGGTGCACATCGACCAACTGATTGCTGTTTGCATACAGAAGCAAATAGACACTTTATACAGGGATTACCTGTTGCGATGGGTATATGTGATGATGCTGCAGAAGTTCGGCTATTTCATCCAATCACATCCTGGCATTCAGCACAAAGCCGGTGTTCCGGTTGGAGGCACTTTCATACTGGTCTATCATGAAAAGCCTGTTGCATACACGCCAATAGATATTGCAAAAGAAGAAGTGATGCTGGCAGAAAACACCGGCATGCGAACCGCTATTGAAAAAAAATCTGCTGTTGCCACGCATATAAAAGATATACTGGGCAATATTCCCATGGGATCGAGGTATGTAGGTAGCCGCAACATATACAAGACGCCGGTAAAAACGATAGAGAAAGAGCCGGTTGAAACGGCTCCGGATGAATTCAAGATCGCCACCGAAAAGCAACTGGAAGCCCTGCATACCCTGCTCGGCACTGCGCAAGAAAAAGAGATCGACCTCGACAAAGTATTATCAAACCTGGCCAACTATACGGTAATCGCAGATTTTTATCTTCCTTACCTCTGCTGCTCGGATTGTCCGCCTGTATTGTTCACCGTAAACGATCTGGTTGTTCAACCCAAAATAAATATTACACCTACTACTTTCTGTTCGGGTGACAGCAAAACCTATCCCATCGACATTTCTCCTGCCGGTGGAGAAGTAACGGGCGAAGGCGTTATAAAAGACAACAATAGCAAATACGGCTTCACTCCCAACACCATTAAACTGGCTCCGGCTGATAAAGAGAAGCATATCACACTCACGTATACCATCAATGAACAAACAGTTACTATAGCAGTAGATGTGTTCCAGCAACCGGTTGCAGCTTTTGATGTGAAAATAAACGGTACCAGCGCCAGCTTCATTAATAAATCTTCTGCCTTTGCTGATAAATGGATCTGGGATTTCGGTAACGGCAAAACAGCTACGGAAAAAGAACCGGTCTTCAATTTCGGAACAGACGGCGATTATAATGTAAGCCTGATTGCAGTCAATGGCGCTTGCAATTCAGAGAAAGTCACCCAAAAAGTAACCATTACCACGCCCGATCTTACCATTACAATTCCCAAAAACAGTTTCTGTGCAAATGATAAACCGGTAGAAGTAACCGGTACGCCTGCCGGCGGAACGGTTAGCGGAGAAGGTATTACAAAAGATACAGCCGGTAAATTCATGTTCAATCCCGCCAGCGTGCTGTTGCAGGGAGCAGACCAGAAAAAACTAACGTTAACCTACGCAACTGCCGGTAAATCAAAAGGAACCGATGTAACCGTTTATGCAGAACCCAAAGCAAGTTTCGCTGTTACCAATGGCTCTACCCCCGCCCTGAAACTGTTCAGGAATACTTCTGTGCCTGCCACCGGAGCTGTAGCATGGAATTTTGGCGATGGCAAAACTTCCAACGAAGCCAATCCTTCCCATGATTTCCAGAAAGAAGGATCTTATACTGTATCACTTACTGTTTCAAATGGCTCCTGTGCTGCTACGGCTACGCAAACGGTTAAGATCGTGCTGCCTGTTGTAAAAACATGTTACACACTGAATAATGCGATCACTGCATTCAATACATTGAATACAACAGAGAATGCGCGCCTGCTCGATCAGGCAACACAGAAAGCCTTTACCACAGCCATTGTGCCATTCTTTAAAGAACTGAAAGGAATAGATGCAATGGGAGTACCCGATAAACAATTGAAAGCCTTTCAGCAGATGAATACAGTTGCTTCCATGACCAACTGGATACGGATGTTAATGATACCTTATCTGGAACTCACGAACAGCAGGCTGCAGAATATGGAACTGGTGAGGATCCTGACAGATATTGCTTTCTATATCGCCTGCATACAGCCGGCAGATATGGATAAAGCGCAGGTACCTACCAATACCTATTTCACACAACTCAATGAGTACCTGGGCAGGGTAAATGCGGTCGTCAGGCAGTTTACAGCTGATCAGAAAAAACAATTACAACCCGAATTCAACCTGTTCCTGAATGATGTGAAAGCAGAAGAAGAAAGAGTAATTACCAATAAAGAAACCACCATTAAACCATTGTACACACATATCCTGTCAGGATATATACCGCTATTGAGTATTTAACCATGCATGCAGGCAAACATATCATCGGGAAACAGTTCCTGGACATCACTTATAACGGTAACACCGACGGTATTGCTTTGCAACGAACAACGGAAAACATGCTGCGCAAGGAATTGTTGCCGCAGTTGGAGGCTTTGTTTGACCATTATAGTCCGGGTGATGAAACGATTGCCATTGACCGGCTGACGCTGGAGCTCACACTTGATTCCGGTGATATGGAAAATGCCCTGGCGCAAAGGATCATAGAAGGACTCAACGAAGCGCTTGCCCGGAAAATAAAGGAAGCAAAACAAAGTGTCCGGCCAATACCTGCATCGAAATTCGTACAACTGCTGATCTTCTATCTCAGGAACGGCTACCTGCCCTGGTGGAGCCATTTTACCGGAACGGGAAACTGGCATTCTTTTGTTCTGGAAAACTTTTCCGCTTCTTTATCTGTATACGATAAAGCGCAATTGCAGGCAGCCATTCAAGAAACACACGCGCAGCAAAGAATAGCTGTACAGTTCCACGAAGCATGTTTCTGGAAATTGATCGATGTACTGTCTGGTTCACAAACAATATTCAACGATTGGTATAATGATTTGCAGCATATCACTGAATGGATAGCACGTACAGATCAGCAACAATCATTTCACGTTAATATCCGGTTATCTATATTGCAGCTCCTCTCCACTCCTTCGGGAAAAAGCGGCCAGTCAACTGATGCAATGAGCGCACAGTTGGCGAAAATAGTAAAAGCGCAATTGGAAGAAGTATTGCCAAAGGGCACCCTTCACAAAGAAACAGGTGCGCTGAAACAACTTATTGATGAACTAAACAACAAGGATTTTAAAGTACTTATGACACAAGAACTGCACAGGAAGAAGACAACATCACCCGGGTCAACATCTCAACAGGCAACTATTGCAGACAAGACTGAACCCGATACACAGCAAAAAGAACAGCCTCCTGCCGCGGTCAATGCAACACAGGATAATCAGCCTGTGCTATCCGAAGCAGATACCATTTACATCAACAATGCCGGTTTGGTAATAGTAGCGCCATATCTTGGGCGATTTTTCAATAAACTCGAATTGTTGAATGATAACCAGATCAATAATATAGCCAGGGCTATTAGCTTGTTACAGCATATCGTTACCGGTGAAAATGATTTCGAAGAGTTTGAAGTGGTATTGCCCAAACTCTTATGTGGCTTGAAGCCACACGACCCCATTCCTCAGAAATACCAGCTTACAACAGCCGATAAGGAAGCTGTAGCTGAATTGTTGCAGGCGGTGATTACCAACTGGCAGGTATTGAAAAACACTTCAGTTGCAGGCTTGCGTGCATCCTTCCTGCAAAGAGAAGGCAAACTGCAAATGGCAGGCGGTCAATGGCGTCTGAAAGTACAAACATTATCTTACGATATGCTGCTGGATTACCTGCCCTGGAATATTAAGATGACCAAATTAGCCTGGATGCAATCGTTGCTGGTGGTGGAATGGGGTGACTGATAAACTGCGTTGATCGTATGTTCTCAACTGCTGAAAAAACATCAAAGACCGCGTCATCAGCTCCTAAACAAGGAGCTGCCGGTAGTTTTTTCAGGAAAGCGGAAGAGTCTTCTTTTTTCGGAACACAGGAAACGCCCTCATTTTTCAACGGCGGAAGTTTCATACAACCCAAATTATCGGTAAGCAGTCCCGATGACCCCCATGAAAAAGAAGCTGATGCAGTAGCAGACCATGTGATGCGCGCGCCTGATACGGCAACACCTCAACTGAAACAGGAAGACAACGAAGTACAGCGAAAAACAGCGGCAGACGACAAAAAAAAAGAACTCCATCCCAAACTGGAAACACCGGCTATAACAGCTATACAGTGTAAAGAAGAAGAGGGTAATACTTCCGACACTGAAGTGATACAAACAGCTTTACTGCAAAGACACGGCCGCGCACCGCCAACTCCAGTAACAGGTTTTGAACAACAACTGGCCCACTCCAAAGGAGGAGGCAGTGCTTTGCCCGGTTCTACACGGCAGTACATGGAAACCAGGTTTGGCGCCGACTTCAGCGGAGTGCGCATTCATACCGGCGCCGTAGCAGAATCACTGAGCAGCAATATACAGGCACAGGCATTCACACACGGTAACGATATTTATTTCAATACCGGTAAATATGCACCCGATACAGGGGCAGGTGGATTATTGCTTGCCCATGAATTAACACATACTATCCAACAAGGCGCCAGCAAATCTGTTGCATCCAACGCTCATCCTGTTGCGCGCAAACCCATCTTACAACGAACAGCGTCTGACCGGCCTGTTCCTTCGCAATTGAATAATGCCGTAGCCAAAGCCAAATCGGAAGTAGGCAAAGTAAATGCCGATAAAGAAGGTCCTGATGGATACCGCACCGGTTGGGAACGGCTAGTAGAATATTTCAAAACAACACTCGGAGCCGATAAAGTATTGCCGCAAGGCGCTGCTATGGTGCAGGGTGCCGTTGCGGAACAAGATATAAAGAAACAACGAAGGGTTAATGGACTGCCGCCCGCTAATCCACGCCCTGCGAGTGGACCTTATCAAAGAGATGCTATGCCCAGTTGGTGTGGCATATTCGTGTTCTGGTCGCTCCATAAAGGCGGCGTGCCCCTGAAGCCCTGGATATTGGGCGGCCATAATATAGACCTGAACGCAGCTTATCCTCCCGGTTACCATCCCAAAGCAGGTGATATTGCTTACCGCGACAGGTTTTCCCATTACGCCATCGTTGAAAAATCAAGTGGCGATACGGTTACAACAGTCAATGGTAATACGGCCGGTGAAGACAACCTGGGCGGACAAGTGCAGGTAAAAGACCATCCTCTCGCCGAATGGACAGGCTTCTTCGATCCATTGATGATGAAGAATGGAGAACTGGGTGCAGGCGAACAGGCCGCAGAAAGCAAACCCAAAACGTTGCGCGAACTGCGACAGGAATTATTCCATGTGAACAGGAAAATGCAGGACGGCCCCGAGCCTGAAAGAGAAATGACCGAAGAAGTACACCTGCAAGCCAAACAGGAGCCGCTGAGTAACTGGCAGGTGAACGAGAGCGGCCGGTTAACACATGCACCACCAGTTGTTCAACCTTCCGCTGTGCAAGCCAAAGAAGAACCGGTGCAACAGAAAGAGGAAGAGCACAAAGAGGAAGAAGAAAAACGCACGCCTGTACCGGTACAATTGAAAACAGTTGAACCCAAAGTGCAGCGCTCCTGGTTGAGTGATGCATGGTCAACCGTATCGAATGCAGTGGGCGATCTTGTATCGCAGGGACTTGAAGCCGGCAAACGCATCCTATTAAGAGAGGCACGCGATTTTGCAATGGCTATTCCAGGTTATCGCGCATTGCGGGTGGTACTGGGTGAAGACCCCATCACCAATGAAGTAGTTGAAAGGAATGGTCATAATTTCATAGAAGCGGCATTCGATATTATGCCGGGTGGCCGGTTATTGCACCAGAAACTGGAAGAGTTGGGTGCACTCACCGATGCGGAAGCATGGGTAGATCAACAGATAGCCAACATCGTATCTGTTGTACACCGCATTATTACCAGTATTGAAAATTTCTGGTCAAGCTTGTCGTTGGATGATCTGGGCAGTCCACAACGCGTATTCGAACGCATTGGTAATATTATCCACGACACCATCAGCAGTATTGTGCGTTTTGCAGAGAATGCCGCAAGTGAATTACTTTCTATTGTCAAACGCTTCCTGCTGAACCAACTGGTTTCCTTTGTACGTGAACATACCACGGCTTATCCCCTGCTCTGCGTGATATTGGGAGAAGACCCCATCACGCACCAGCAGGTAGCGAAGAATGGAACGAATATCCTCAACGCATTGCTGGAACTGGGCGGTGAAGAAGGAAGAGAGCAAAGACGCCAGATGCAGGACACCGGCACTTTCCAACGGATCGCAGCGTGGATTGATCGCGGCATAACGGTATTCAGTAATGCCTATGAACAGATAAGGGCGGGCATTGCATCGATATGGGATTTTGTGTCCATCGAAAGCCTCATGCATCCCATCGACACCTTCAATCGTATTTACAACATATTTGCGCCGCCGATACAGCAGGTATGGAATTTTGTGCGCGATACTGCGGTGGTGATATTGCGTTTCATCAAAGAAGTATTGCTGCGCAGGTTGTCGAACTGGGCAAGAACAGTGCGCGGATACCAGTTGCTCACCGTGATCATTGGCAAAGATCCTTTCACAGATGAGGTCGTTCCGCGCACAATGGAAAACATCATCCGCGGATTCATGAGCCTGATGGAAGGCGGACTGGAACAGTTCAACCAACTGAAAGAATCCGGCGCCATCGACCGAACCACGCAACGCATCAATGCAGCGGTTGACCGGCTTAACATGACGCCTGCCGGCATTGTACAACTGTTCAGCAATCTCTGGCATTCCATGAGCCTGAACGATCTCATCCACCCGATCGATGCTTTCAGGCGCATCGTGGCTACATTCGGAGAACCCATTGGCCGGCTCATTGCCTTTGTAGTAGAGATTGTCAAAATTGTGGTGGAAGTGATCCTGCAGGTGATGAATTTCCCCACCGATCTTATCAGCAATATCATCACCAAAGCCATGCAGGCTTTTGAAATGATCAAGCGCGATCCGGTAGGCTTCCTCAAAAACCTGCTGCGCGCCATCAAGGAAGGATTCACACAGTTCTTCAATAATATCCTCAGGCATTTACTGAATGGACTCACGGGCTGGTTGATGAGTGAATTACGCGATGCCAATGTACCGGCGCCACAAGACTTCTCTCTGCGAGGCATCATTAGTTGGGTATTGCAGGTATTGGGGTTGAGCATGGAAACCATCTGGCAGAAATTGTCGGAACACCCGCGGATAGGACCACAACGTGTGGCGCGCATACGCAGCATGATCAATACACTCGAAGGTATATGGACTTTCATAAGAGATGTTCAAGAAAGAGGTATTGCGGCTATCTGGGACAGGATACAGGAGCAATTGAGCAACCTGTGGAATACCATATTGGATGCTGTGAAGAATTGGATCATGGAGCAGATCGTAAACCGTGTGGTAGCCAGGTTGCTGAGTATGCTGGACCCTACGGGTATCATGGCCGTGATCAACAGTGCGATTGCTTTGTACAGGGCTGTACAATCTTTCATCCGTTACCTGCGAGAAATGCTCACGGTGGTGAATTCGTTTGTAGAAGGCGTGGTAGAAATAGCGAGCGGCAACACCCGGCGTGCGGCCGACTTCCTGGAGAACAGTCTCGACAGGGCCATGCCCATCGTCATCGGATTCCTTGCTAACCAGGTAGGTTTGAGTGGCGTTGGACACCGCATTGCCGAGCTCATCGGGGCTGCAAGGCAGTTGGTAGACAGGGCTGTGACATGGCTGGTGAACCGGGCTGTGGATACAGGCTTCGCTTTATTCGAGCGGTTGATGGCTGCGGGAAGAAGTGCGGTAGCAGCAGTGCTTGATTGGTTAGGATTCAGGGAAAGATTTGCTACGGATAATGGAACAAATCATACCATATATATAAGAGATTCCGGGCAGGCACCAACACTGATTATTGAAAGTTCTCCTGTAGACGTTGCTACTTTCTTTAACCAACAGGAAGCCGCTATCACTGCGTCCTCAACCATGACTACCACAGATAAGAATACTAAACTAGGAAAGATCACACATGGAAGGAATTTACTCCAAGGATTACAAACATTAATGAATAGCGCCAAAGCAGCAAACAATTCAAATCCGAGGATCCCGCAAATGATTGTAGAAATTATTGGCGTCATAAAAGAAATTGAACCAGGCGGTACACAAGAAATGGTTCCTGCCGCTGAATTCAATCCCGGATTCTTAAATGCCAAAGCCGGGTCATTCTCTGCGAGATATGTTTACAAAGGCGGTACCACAGCTGCCGGTGTTGCCATACCTAAAAACCATGTTGATGGAACCGAACCAACAGATGCAAATTTGGTTGATGCGTGGAGGATATTAACAGGCCTGCAGTTGAGCAGCAGGTGGGTAAGGTTCCATATACTGAACAGAGAAGTAGGTGGTATTGCTGCCGATTCTAATTTAATTCCTACACCTACTTTGATAAATAATGAGTACAAAGATGCTTTGGAGACCGATTTAAAAGGATATTACAATTCGGGGTTACCTGTTTGGCTCCGGGCTTCGGTGACTTACCGGCCTATTTATAATTCTCTGTTCCCGAACAGGTATTCAGCACAGGCCGGTGCGATGAAATATCAAAATAATCAATGGGTTGAGGACCCTACAAAGCAAAAAACATATAGTGCGGGCATTGACCCCCCTGAAAATGTAGGCTTTAATATTAATCTGGCTTTAACTGATGCAGATGTTCAGTATTTCATTGTCAATATGTCAACAGTAACAAGAGATATGATTGATATTTTAAGGGCAAGGAGACCGTCAAGCGGTTATGCCTATTATCGTCAAATGGAAAGAGCGCTTGCATCGGAAGTTTTTGGAAGGGACGTTCTATCTTTTGATCCTGAAGTTATTAGTGCACTGAGTCCTACCCAGGCACAATCGAACCGAATAAGTGCTTATAGAAGAGGATTGTCAAGTGTAAATTGGATTTTCTAAATAAATTTTAAAATTATGGCAACCATTTTTAAAAGACGCAGACGCAGATCCATCACTGCCAATGAGGGCAAGTTCTTTAAAAAAGAGAATACCCAGGAACAAAGTTTTTTCAGCGGCGCTGATCATGATGGATTTTTCCAGCCGCAGCCGCAAACACAGCAGGTGCAACGAAAATGCGCTGAATGCGAGAAAGAGGAAAGAGTACAGCGTATGAGCGATGATAAAAAGGAAGAGGATAAAACCGTGCATCGCGAAACGGATAAAAAAGAAGAAGACGATAAAAAGTTGCACCGGCAAGCTGATGGAGCTGCTACTGCCTCAGGCGGTGCAGCTTCTTATGTCCATTCGCTCAATGGCAAAGGCAGTCCGCTTCCGGCTTCCACAAAGCATTTTTTTCAGCAACGTATGGGCGTTGATTTCAGTCAGGTGGCCATCCATACGGAAAAGGAAGCCTCCGATTCTGCAAAAGCCATCAATGCAAAAGCCTATACAGTGGGCAATCATATTGTATTCAAAGAAGGCCAATATGCACCGGATACATACGAAGGGAAAAAACTGCTTGCACATGAATTAACACATGTGGTGCAGCAGGCAGGAGCCATCATGCGCAAAGTGAATCCGGTGATCCATGAAGACGATGATAAGACTGCTTTGAGACCGGTTTCAGGTAAGGGAACGCTTACCGGTAATAAAACCAACAATGGCAGTGCTACGGTAGATGTTAGTGCGCAAACGACCGCCAATTACGATCATGGGACTTTTACAACAACCAGCGCCACCAGCACCCGCGCAACAGGTTGCAGTAATTGTGGGTCTGCACCCTGCGCTACCATGAGTGGTGTCATGATATCGGTATTCCATGCGCATCCGGTTATTGCGCCGCCTGTTATGCCGTCCGGACTCACACCCTGTCAGCGGTTGCGCGTACAACATTTCATCAATAACGTATTGATGCCGCACGAAAGACAGCATGTGGCGGCATTCAATACATATAATGGAACAGTCCGTACACCGTTTACGGTAACTGCGTGTCATACAGACCAGGGATTGAGCGATGCGCTCCTCCCCTTGCACAACAGTATCGATGCCAGCCGCATTGCTGCGGCCAACGCACAGAGCGATGCGCTGGACCCTTTCAATACTACAATAGACATTGATTGCCAGGAGCCGCAAGCCCCTGCTTCCCCATCGCCTAAAAAACAACAGAAGAAATAATATCTCTGCCTATGAAGCCCATAAACTCAGCCAACTCGCGGACGCTTTCTACACTGTGGCCGGGAAACCCGGCCAACTCGCGGAAGTCATCTGCACATGAAGCCGGGAAACCCGGCCAACTCGCAGAAGTCATCTGCACATGAAGCCGGGAAACCCGGCCAATTCGCAGAAGTCATCTGCACATGAAGCCGGGAAACCCGGCCAACTCGCAGAAGTCGTCTGCACATGAAGCCGGGAAACCCGGCCAACTCGCGGAAGTCATCTGCATATGAAGCCGAGAAACCCGGCCAACTCGCGGAAGTCATCTGCACATGAAGCCGAGAAACCCGGCCAACTCGCGGAAATCGTCAGCATATGAAGCCCGAGTACCCGGCCAACTGTTGGAAACCAGTTATTTATGAGCCCGATGAAGTCAGCCAACAATTATTAACGCGCTGCAACCTAACCCCATACCCGGATCGTTGTACATAATAGTTTAGCATATAATGCAGTACCTTAACGTAAAATACAACCTGTGATCTACCAGTTAAACCATAACAATACGGTACCATCATTGAGGATTGCCCTGGATCATTGCAAAACCCTGATCGGATTGCGTTTGCAGGCGTATTTCGACAACGGCTCTTTCGACCCGGTTGCCTGGCTCAAAGAACAATATCAAAATGAACCACCAAATAAAGGCTGGCTCTCTTTTATCCCCTTGCAGGAATACGCTGAATGGCTCGTGGTCATGTTAACATTGGCGCCCCATGTGTATCCTAATTTTTTTGAATCCCTGATCGTAACACACCTGCCCTCCGGTGGCGATTTCCCCGAATTTGGCGGTGTAAAAGCGGCTAATCATCGAGGCATGTTGCCTACCGGTGAAACGATCCAGTTCATTATAGCCGGAGATGATATGGAAAAACGACTGCAACTACAGGAACTTTTCCGTGAAACACATTTCTTTTACCGCCAGGGTATTTTATGGCTGGAACCGGTCAAAGAAGGCGAACCGGTAATGAGCGGACGAATCGTGTTGCCGCAGGAAAATATAGAACGCATCTTATTCGGTCGTGAGTCGGCACCACGTTATGGGCTCGACTTCCCCGCCAAACAAATCATTACGGCCATGGAATGGAACGATGTGGTACTGCATCCGCGCACCATGCAACAGGTAAAAGACATCAGCACCTGGCTCAATCACCATCACCGTTTTGCGGAGGACAATAACTTGAGAAGAAAGATCAAACCCGGTTACCGTGTGCTCTTTTATGGGCCGTCGGGAACCGGTAAAACGTTAACAGCCGCACTGCTGGGTAAAGAATTCGGCAAAGATGTTTACCGCATCGACTTATCACAGATCGTAAGCAAATACATTGGTGAAACGGAAAAGAACCTGGAAGCCGTTTTCAAAAGAGCAGAGAGTAAAGACTGGATATTATTCTTCGATGAGGCCGACGCACTCTTTGGCAAAAGAACCAGTGTTCAAAGCTCGCACGACAAATACGCCAACCAGGAAGTGAGCTATCTCCTGCAACGTGTGGAAGATTATCCTGGTCTGCTCATCCTGGCCTCCAACTTCAAGAATAACCTCGATGAAGCCTTCCTGCGTCGTTTTCATTCTGTAGTACATTTCCCCATGCCCAATACCGCCGAACGGCACCATCTCTGGAAAAAAACAATGCCTGCAGGCTTGCAACACGATACATCTGTGAACCTCCTTGAACTGGCTGATCAGTTCGAGCTAACGGGTGCTTCCATCCTGAATGCCGTACAGTTTGCCACTTTGCAAAGCTATGCCCGTGGTGATGGCACGCTATTGCAATCAGACCTACTCGAAGGCGTGAAAAAAGAGTTCCTGAAAGAAGAGAAGTCTTTTTAAAATTACCTTTGTGTTCATTAAATGGCGAACATGATTCAGTTGCTTTTGGTAGAAGACGACCAGCGTATTGCAGCATTGATCAAGCAGGGGCTGGAAGAACAGGGATTTGAAGTAACAGCTGCCTATGATGGTTTGATGGGAAAAAAACTGGCTGTTAACAGGTCATACGATATCATTATCACCGATATCATACTACCCAACCTGAATGGAATCGACCTGTGCAAAGAGATCAGGAGCGTTAAGCCCGATGTTCCCATTATCATGCTCACAGCCCTTGGCACCACCGACGATAAAGTAGAAGGATTTGATGCCGGTGCCGACGATTACCTGGTAAAACCCTTTGAACTGCGGGAATTACTGGTAAGGATACGGGCATTGCTGAAAAGAAGCGCTTCCAACAACCAGGTGCAGGGATTCATATTGCGGTATGCCGATATAGAAATGAACATGCATACCAAAATTGTAAAACGAAACAACAAAGAAATTGAGCTGACGCCCAAGGAATTGAAGTTGCTCGAATACATGATGCAAAACCCTGAAAGGGTGCTGAGCAGAGCAGAGATCGCTGAAAAGGTTTGGGATACTGCTTTCGACACCGGTACCAATTTCATCGATGTGTATATCAACTACCTGCGGAAAAAGATCGACAAAGACTTCGATACCAAATTGATCCATACCAAATCGGGACTCGGGTTCATCTTCAAAAAAGAATAACATGCAGATCAGGACCAGGCTAACATTATTGTTCACTGCACTGGCAGCAGCCATTTTGCTGGCTTTTGCACTGATCGTGTATGTTTCTTTCTCTCAAACAAGGGAAGATGAATATTACAAAAGGCTTAAACAGCAAGCTACCATCAAAGCCAACCTGCTGTTTGATACGAAAATCGATCCGGGGGTATTACAGTTGATTTACAAGAACACCCCCGATCCTTTATTCCAGGAAGAAGTAGCTATTTACGATACAGGGTTTCATTTATTGTACCACGATGCGGTAGATATCGATAAAGTGAAAGAAACCCGCACTATGATCGACCAGGCCATTGCACAGAAAGAACTCCGGTTCTATGTAAAAGACATGCAGGTGGTAGCATTCATTTATACACGCCAGGATCACACTTACGTGGTCACTGCAGCGGCAAAGGATGGCAACGGCCTGGCCAAACTGGCGTCTTTGCGTAATACGTTGCTGGTTGTATTTGTAGGTGCCATTGTGCTGATCTTTTTGGCCGGCCGGTTTTTTGCGCGGCAGTCGCTCAAGCCGGTGGCCACCATGGTAGATAAGGTGAAGACCATCACGGCTACCAACCTCGATTTCAGGGTAGCCGAAGGTAACCGGAAAGATGAGATCGCCTCCCTGGCCATCACCTTCAATGAAATGCTCAACCGCCTGGAAAATTCATTCGATGCCCAGAAACATTTTGTATCGAATATCTCCCATGAATTGCGAACGCCGCTGACTGCCATGCTTACAGAGCTGCAACTGACTGCATCGAAAGAAAGGAGCAACGAAGAATACAAGGGGGCGATCACACATATCATCGGTGATACCAAGAAGATCATCCGCCTTTCCAACAGCCTGCTCGACCTGGCAAAAGCCAGTTATGATCAAACTGAAATAGCGTTCAAAGAATTACGGATAGACGAAGTATTACTCGACGCACGCAACGATGTACTGCACAACCAGCCTGGTGTGAGCATCAATATCCGTTTTGAAAAAGAGATCGAAAACGATGATTTCGTTTCAGTGCAGGGTAATGAATACCTGCTGAAAGCAGCTTTCAGTAACCTAATGGAAAACGGCTGTAAATTTTCGGCGAATAAACAATCTACTGCTTCTATCTCGTATGATCAGCAACATGTGATCCTGCATTTTGCCGATACAGGTATAGGAATACCAGCCGATGAGCTGGCACATATTTTTACTCCTTTTTACAGGGGAAAGAACAAACAATTCACCGATGGAAACGGCATCGGCCTTCCGTTAACACAAAAGATCATCAAACTGCACAATGGTGACCTGAGCGTGCATTCCCGTGTGGGTGAAGGCACGGTTTTTACCATTGAAATCCCACATATTTAGTGCTTGATATCAACTAACGAAACCTTCCTATCTTAACTATATGAAAAAGCTCAAGCAGATTTTTTTTGTAATACTCCTGGTCATTTTGTTGACAGGCGGCTATTGGGGGTTGAAGTTTTATTCGAACAATCCTGAAACCCAAACGATGAATGAGGCAGCAAGAAAAAATGCGGGTGGCCAATTCATCCAATTGAGCGGCGGCGTCACGCATTATCAATCAGATGGTGCCGATACCGGCAAAACGGTTATACTGGTTCATGGGTTCAGTGTACCCTATTATATCTGGGATGGCACCTATGACAGTTTGGTAAAACAAGGTTTTCATGTGATCCGTTATGATGAATTTGGCAGAGGGTTTTCAGACAGGCCAGATGCTGCCTACACCCCGGTACTCTACAGGACGCAGTTGTTGGATCTGATCTCTTTGCTGCACCTGAAAGCCCCGGTAAATCTGGCAGGCGTTTCATTTGGTGGTGCGGTGGTTGCTGATTTTGCTGTGCATTATCCGCAAATGGTTGATAAAATCATCCTGGCTGACCCTGTATATTCTTTTGCCAATAGCGCAGAGCTGGAAATAGTAACCAACTATAAAATGGCATTGAATCATGAAAAGCAGGCTGCCGGTCAGTTGGAAGATTTTAAATACCCGGAAAAATTTCCCGATTGGGTAAGCCGGTATCGAGTGCAGATGCAATACAAAGGTTTCCGGCACGCATTGTTATCGACAAGAAAGAATTATTTGCGCGATACCATCGTTTCCAACTATGATCGCCTCGGCAGACTGAACAAAAAGATATTATTAATCTGGGGAAAAGACGACCAGACCGTGCCCTTTCAATACAGCGATTCCATTCGAAATCACATAAAAGTTGACTTCTTTCCTGTAGATGATGCAAGGCATTTGCCTTTTCTGGAAAGGCCGGAATTAGTGAACCCCAAGATTGTTTCCTTTTTGAAGGAATGATATCATTTCCAGCCTCATATATCAACCCTCTAATTTTTTTCTAATAAATTTCTAAAAGCACTCTAACAGCCTTTTTATCAAGAGATAATTACTTTTGTGCTGTCAAAAACAAACCGACCCACCAATGGATGCAGACCCCTATTCTTTAAACGGTAGCCATCCCTCCTAACCTGCCCCGCTTTTGCTGTGCAGTTTGGAATATGATGGCTGCACAAATGAACAGCAATGAGCGTTTTGGATTTTACTTTAAGACTCGCCCTGGCACATGTATTGGGTGCTATTATTGGAATTGAGCGTCAATGGCGCCAAAAAAGCGCCGGCCTCCGAACCAATACCCTGGTAAGTACAGGCGCCGCTGCATTCATCCTGTTGTCGCTTTCTCTCACCGGTTCCAGTGGCGACCCGAGCCGTGTGGCATCACAAATTGTAACAGGCATTGGTTTCCTGGGCGCTGGTGTGATCATGAAAGATGGCATGAGTGTGCAGGGACTGAATACAGCCGCCACCATCTGGTGTTCTGCAGCAGTAGGCTCCCTTGCCGGAGTAGGATTGCCTGTTCAGGCAGCGGTGCTGACTACAGCAGTGGTACTCACACACTTGCTCCTGCGTCCATTGGGCAACAAGCTGAGCAAATTTTCATTTACCCCTTCAGAAGATACGCAAACCGAATACCTGTTTACCATCAAATGCAAACAGGAAGTGGAGAACCATCTCCGGGTATTGCTCATGCAGTACCTGGGTAATGACGACAGGCTGCTGCTGCGTTCCCTGACCAGCAGCGATAATGGCGATCCATCCAATGCCATCATTACCGCTGAGATCAAAACATTGTCACCACAGGAAGTATTGATAGAAAAAGTAGCCAGCCGGCTTACCATAGAAAGAGACGTTATGAAAGTAAGCTGGGAGGTTACAGGACAACAAACCGATGTATAATGAAAACAGACTTTAATTGGCTCAAAGCCATTCTACTGGTAGCTGTGTTGGTATTCTTAACGGATATGAACCTGGCATGGTACAAACATCCGATGAACGGTATACCGGTACTCAAGTATAGCATTATCGTATTATCGGCATTGCTGTTCGTTATCATCGTACTGAATTTCACAAGCAAAAAGAAAACAAAAAAATAACCGCATGCTCTCCACCGTAAAAGATAATATCAGGAACAGGTTTCATTTTTCTATCAATGGAAATGGGATCAACGAAGGCGCTGTTCAGAAACTCAAGCTCGTGAGCAGCAACGACAGCGACTATTTTTTCCATATCATGGAAAGTAACAACGCCGGGTTGAGCGATGCACAGGTGGCCGATAAGCTCAAAACCGTTGGTTTGAATGAAGTGCAGCACGAAAAAGCTCCTTCCTGGTTCCGTCAATTGATGCAGGCGTTCGTGAACCCGTTCATTGGCATATTGGTGGTGATTGCCATCATTTCATTCATCATGGATGTATGGATGGCCAAGCCTGGAGAAGAAGAATACAAAACGGTGATCATGGTGGGTGTGATGGTAATGGTGAGTTCCCTGCTGCGTTTCGTACAGGAATACAGGAGCAACCGGGCAGCAGAACAATTGAAGAGCATGGTAAAAACCACGGCCACTGTAATCAGGCGGCCGGAAGGCAAAACAGAAGTGGATATCAAAAGCCTGGTACCAGGTGATATTATCCTGCTTTCTGCCGGCGACATGATCCCTGCCGATTGCCGTATTATCCAATCGAAAGACCTGTTTGTAAGCCAGGCCATGCTCACCGGCGAATCATTGCCCGTAGAAAAAAGAAATATTCCCATCCGTGATGCTGATAAGAAGTCGCCACAGGAACTGGATAATATCTGCTTTATGGGAACGAATGTAGTGAGTGGTACAGCCACTGCTATCGTGGTTACCACCGGTAACCAGACTTATTTCGGCTCATTAAGCAAATCGATCATTGGCAAAAGGGCTGAAACCAGTTTCGATAAAGGCGTGAACAAAGTGAGTTACCTGCTCATCAGTTTCATGCTGGTGATGGTGCCGCTCATTCTTGTCATCAATGGATTGATGAAAGGCAACTGGATGGAAGCCCTCCTGTTTGCCATTGCCGTAGCGGTGGGATTAACACCTGAGATGTTGCCCATGATCGTTACAGCCAACCTGGCCAAGGGCGCTGTGAATATGAGCAAACGTAAAGTGATCGTTAAACGCCTGAATGCCATCCAGAACATAGGCGCCATGGATGTATTCTGTACCGATAAAACAGGTACGCTGACCCTGGATAAGATCGTATTGGAACGTCACCTGAACATGTTTGGAGAAGAAGATGAAGAAGTATTGAAATGGGCCTACCTGAACAGTTATCACCAAACAGGTTTGAAAAACCTGCTGGATCTGGCTGTGCTGGAACACGCAGAACTTCACGATTATTTAAAAGTGGAAGACCACTTCCTGAAAGTAGATGAAATACCTTTCGATTTCCAGCGCAGGCGCATGTCGGTTGTGTTGAAACAGCGCAATGGCAAACACCTGCTCATATGCAAGGGAGCCGTGGAAGAAATGCTGGACCTGTGCAACAGGGCTTTTGATCCGGGTGAAAACAGGCAGTTGCATATAGAATCAGACAGGGTGATCCCTATGGATGCAGAGATGCGCTCCATTGTATTGAGTACATCCAAAAGGCTGAACGAAGAAGGACTGCGTGTGTTACTGGTAGCCATCCGCGAATTCGATGACAGGGCACTCACCTATTCTGTGGAAGACGAGAAAGACATGATCCTAACCGGCTTCATCGGCTTCCTCGATCCGGCCAAACCATCTGCCAAAACATCTATCGAAGCCTTGCAGAAGCTGGGTGTAAGTGTAAAAGTACTTACCGGAGACAACGAAGTGGTGACCAAGAAGATATGCCGCGATGTAGGTATTTCTTTCGATAGGATCATGCTGGGCAGCGACCTGGAAAAAATGACCGACGAAGCATTGCAGAACCAGATAGATGATATAGCCATACTGGCCAAACTGAGCCCCATGCAAAAGTCCAGGGTGGTAAAAGTATTACAGGCAAAAGGCCATACGGTTGGTTTCATGGGCGATGGCATCAATGATGCGGCAGCTTTAAGAGACGCAGATGTAGGCATCAGCGTGGATACAGCGGTGGACATTGCCAAAGAAAGTGCGGACATCATTTTACTGGAAAAAGACCTGATGGTATTAAGGAAAGGAGTGATCTACGGCCGGCGAACTTTTGGAAACATCATCAAGTACATCAAGATGACTGCGAGCAGTAATTTCGGTAACATGTTCAGCATGTTGGGAGCCAGTGCTTTCCTCCCCTTCTTACCTATGCTGCCGGTACAATTGCTGGTACAGAATCTCCTGTATGATATTTCGCAGGTATCCATTCCCTGGGACAAAATGGATGAAGAGTTCCTGCAAAAGCCCAAAAAATGGGATGCTTCAGGCATATCACGGTTCATGGTTTTCATCGGACCCATCAGTTCCATATTCGATTACGCTACTTTCGCACTCATGTTTTTCTTTTTTAAAGCCAATTTGCCGGAACACCAATCATTGTTCCAGAGCGGATGGTTTATAGAAGGGCTGCTTTCCCAAACATTGATCGTGCACATGATCAGAACCCGTAAAATTCCTTTCATACAAAGCTGGGCGGCTGCACCGGTGGTGGCATTGACTTCCATTATCATGCTCATTGGCATTGTACTTCCGTTCACCCCATTTGCCGCAGCATTGAAGCTGCAGCCGGTTCCATTTGTCTATTTCCCATGGCTGGTATTGATCCTCACCAGTTATTGTTTGCTCACACAAGCAGTTAAAAACTGGTACATAAAGAAATTCCACCAATGGTTGTAATGAAAGGATGTACGACGAATCAAACCGAACTATTAAACAGAAAAAAGACTGGCATGAAAAAATTGATTGTATTGTTTACTATGATAACAGGTTTCGTAACACATGCAAAAGCACAGGAAAATACAGATACCAGTAAAAAAAGCAAATGGAGTAGTCATTTTCAGTTGACTGTGATTGCGCAAAAGCATGCGGGATTCCATGCTGCTTACAGCGGAGATAAAAGCCTGGCAGATACTGTTGAACCCATTGCTACCAGCCTCACCTCTACCCTGTTCCTGGGAAGAAAATTGTGGAAAGGCGCTGCACTCTATTTCAACCCGGAAATATCGGGCGGTAATGGACTCAGTTTTGCCCAGGGAGTAGCAGGTGCATTGAATGGCGAAACCTATCGTGTGGGAGCTGTTAAACCACAAGTTTTTATTGCCAGGGCTTATCTGCAACAACATTTCCCCCTGGCCGATGCAAAATATGTTGATGTGGCAGATGATGTAAACCAGGTAGCCGATAAAATTCCGGACAGCCGCATTACCATTACAGCAGGGAAATATGCGATCAGTGATTTTTATGATGACAATGCTTACAGCAAAGGCCCCCGTTCCCAATTCTCTAACTGGGCCATCTGGGCAAATGGCGCCTGGGATTATCCTGCCAATACAAGGGGTTATACCATGGGTGTGGTTGTGGAGTTGATCAAACCCCGATGGGCGATCAGGTTATCCACTGTTGCTGTTCCCAGGATTGCCAATGCTTCCAAAATGGAGTATGATATGAGCAGGGCGCATTCAGAGACTTTTGAATATGAGCGTAAATGGACAGTTCGTAAGCATCCGGGTAGTGTACGCCTGATCCTCAGCAATACACATTCCAAAGCCCCTTCCTATCAAAGCGGTTTGAAAGCGGTTGCCAACAGCGATGCCTTTCTGTTATCCGTTATTTCAGGCGATAGTGAAAACACTTCTTATGGAGGAAAAAAATTTGGTTGGGGCGTAAGTGCCGACCAGGAAATTACCAAAGACCTGGGTATTTTTTCGCGGATCGGCTGGAATGATGGTAAATATGCCACATGGGCTTTCACTGAAATCGACCGTACTTTTTGTCTGGGCTTATCCCTTAAAGGAAACAGGTGGGAAAGACCTGAAGACGTATTCGGACTTGCAGCAGTTGTGAGTGGTCTATCAGACGAGCACCGCGCTTTTCTCAAAGCAGGTGGCTATGGTTTCATCATTGGTGACGGTAACCTGAATTACGGAAAGGAAGCCATTGTAGAAACATTTTACAATGCACGCCTGTCAAAACAATTCTGGTTGAGTGTGAATTACCAGTTTGTGAACAACCCGGGTTATAACAAAGACAGGGGGCCTGTGCATGTATTCGGTGTACGTGGCCACATAGAGTTTTAAGTGTAACTCATTCTCTGATCACCGTTCTGCGCAGTTCCAGCAAGTTCAGTGCATTCGGTGCAAAACCGCTCACATTGTTTTGCACTAAGTGAATGGCCATATCGTACCAGATGGGGATCACGGGCGCATCGTTGATCACTAGCTGGTCCATTTGCCGGTATAAAACATAGCGCAATGAATCATTGGTTTCGAGCAAAGCCTTTTCATACAAGGCATCGAAAGCAGGATTCCGGTAACGTGTATAATTGGGCGGCGCCGGGTTCTTGCTGTAGAACATCGCCATATAATTCTCGGCATCGGGATAATCGGCAATCCAGCTTCCGCGAAACAGCAAAGCCTGTGATTTAGCAGTCTGCTCCAGCAACAAACTTTTTTGTATCACTTCCACCTGTACACGAATGCCCACTTCTTCCCATTGCCGCGCAGCAAAACTGGCAATATCTGCATAGATGGGAATGGTAAGCAGCTTCATCACCGGTAAATCCTTGCCACCGGGATAGCCTGCTTCATTCAATAATTTTTTTGCTGCCACAGGATCATAAGGATAACCCTTTACCAGTTCAGTATTGTGCGATGGTAACCCGCCCGGTACAAAACCCGCTTCTGCGGGAATACCAATCGAATTGCGCATGTACATCATCAGCTTCTGCCGGTCGAGCGCGTAATTCATGGCCTGCCTTATGGCTTTCATTTTTGTGGGCGATTGTTGTACCAGCGGGTTTTCTTCATCCGATAAAATGCCAAAATATTCTGTATTGAGATAAGCGTGTTTTTTCAATTGGATCTTTGATGCCCACTGAGCACGCAGCGCTCCTTTCTTAGTCAGTATTTCGTCTTTGAATGATGGATCGATATCATTGATGAAACTCAGTCCGCCCTGCCTGAACTGCAGGAACTCCGTGGCTTTGTTATCAAAAAAACTGATCTTGACAGCGTCGAGATAAGGCAATGCATGACCGCCACTGTCTTTTTCCCAATAATGCGCATTCTTCAATAACACCAGCGCTTCTCCTTCATCCCATGATTTGAACACGAAGGGGCCGCTGCCGCATGGATGCCTGCCAAAATCTTTTCCATATTTCTCTACTACTTCCCTCGGAACAATGCTGCAATACTGCATGCTTAAAATACCCATGATGGGATGGAAAGGCCGTACCAACGTTAACTGAAAAGTAGAATCATTCACCGCAACAAAACCATTGTTTGTATTGATACGGCCATTGAATATCCAGGCCCCGCTGCTGGCAGTCTGGTGGTCGATGATCCTGTTGAAACTGTATGCCACATCCGCTGCCACTACCCTTCTGCCTTTGCCTCCGGGGAATACTTCATTATCGTGAAAGAAAACATCGTTGCGCAAATGGAAAGTATAAGTGCATCGGTCGGCACTGATATCCCAACGCTTCGCAACAGAAGGAATGATATTCAGTCCGCTGTCTATTTCCACCAATGTATTGTAGAGCTGGTGCACAGGCCACATGATGGCCTGGTTTTTGGCAAAAGCCGGATCCAGTGTGGCAATACCGGTAGACTCATTGTAATAAAATACTTGCCTGGCTGCCTGCCGGTGATGCATACAGGAAGCCAGTAATAAACAAAGGACCAGACAGTTTCTCATTTTTTCTGAATACCGTACTTTTAGCGAATGAATAATGCAAAATACAAGTTCCTGTTCATGATTGGTTTGGTCACCGTCATTTCCATGCAGGCGCAAACACCACTTTCCTCCAAAGAAGTCTTTACCCGGGCCGACACACTTCGCGGAAGCATCACACCTGAAAGGGCCTGGTGGGATGTATTGCATTATACGATTGGCGTAGCGCCCGACTTCGCATCTAAATATATAGAAGGAAAAACGGAGATCCGTTTCAAAGTGCTGGCACCCGGTAAGACCATGCAGATAGACCTGCAGGAGCCTATGCAACTATCAAAAGCGTATACCGCCGCATACAAAGACTTGCCGCTTCGTCGCGATGGTAACGTGTATTATGTGAGTTTCCCGAGAGAATTGAAAACAGGCAGCGTTCAAACACTCACGCTTGTTTTCCACGGTAACCCGCGCGTTGCCAAACGGCCACCATGGGATGGTGGATGGATATTCCAGACCGATAAACTGGGCAGACCCTGGATGAGTGTGGCCTGCCAGGGGCTCGGCGCCAGCGTATGGTATCCCTGCAAAGACCACCAGAGCGATGAGCCTGATGAAGGAGCTACGCTCAACATCGCTGTTCCCGATACACTCGTAGCGGTAGGTAATGGAAGGTTGATCAGCAGGATCAGCCACAGCAAAGGCATGGTTACTTATAAATGGGATGTCAAAAACCCCATCAACAATTACGACATCATCCCATATATAGGTAAATATGTTACCTGGCATGAAACATTCAACGGCGAAAAAGGTCCGCTCGATTGCGATTACTGGGTACTGGACTACGAGTTGGAAAAAGCAAAAGAACAATTCAAACAGGCGCCGAAAATGTTGCGTTGCTTTGAACACTGGATGGGCCCTTATCCTTTTTATGAAGACAGTTATAAGCTGGTACAGTCGCCACACCTGGGCATGGAACACCAGAGTGCAGTAGCTTATGGCAACCAGTTTAAAAATGGCTACCTGGGAAGAGACCTTTCCGGTACCGGCTGGGGACTCAAATGGGATTTCATCATTGTACACGAAAGCGGGCATGAATGGTTTGGCAACAACATCACCAGCAAGGATATTGCCGACATGTGGATACATGAGGGCTTTACCAATTATTCAGAAACGCTTTTTACCGAATGTGAATACGGCTTGCAGGCAGCCAATGAATACAATTACGGCATACGCCGCGTTATCCGCAATGATGTACCCATAACAGGTCCTTATGGTGTTAACAAAGAAGGCAGCGGCGATATGTATCCCAAAGCGGCTAACATGATCCACAGCATTCGCAATGCCATGCACGATGATGAAAAATTCAGGAACATGCTGCGTTTCCTCAACAAGAAATTTTATCATCAAACAGTAACGGCAGATGATATCCGCGAAGCGATGGAAAGCTTTACCGGGTTCGGACTGGATAAGATATTCAACCAGTATTTGCACACTACACAGGTACCTGTATTGGAATACAAGCAGGATGGTGTGCAGGTCTCATTCCGTTGGAGTAATTGTATGGACGGATTTAACCTCCCCCTATGGGCGGGCACCGGCAACCAGGCACAGTTGATTAAACCAGTAACAGGTAGCTTTACCAATTTGCAGTTAAGCAATGAAAATGCTGCCAACTGGAAACCGGAAAACATAGAAAAACTGTTCTACGTTAAAGTGCAAAAAGCAACGGATAATTGAATCAGTTGTCGGTTAACCTGCCCGCGCCCCTGTACTTCGGCTGCCAATATTTATCGTTCAGGTCGCTGATCATAACGCCGCCGCTGGTGGCGGCATGAACAAACTTGTTATTGAGGAGGTACACACCTACATGTGAAATGCTGCGGCCGCTGGTATGAAAGAATACCAGGTCGCCTTCTTTCAGGTCTTCCAGCTGTACTTTTTCGCAGGCATCGTATTGTTCCTGCGCGGTGCGGGGAAGATTGTGTTTGTATACATCCCGCATGACGATCTGTGTAAAGGCAGAACAGTCGATACAGTTATCGGTAGCTCCGCCCAGGCAATATTTGGTGCCCCACCATTTGTCAATCGTTTCCAATAACGGAATATTGGTCAGTTGCTCCACAGTTGCATCGATCATCACCGCATATTTCAACTGCAGCCAGTTGGCTTTTTCAATTTCAACAGAAGACAATCCATAGCCCGGCATGCGTTCTGCACCGGTAGTAGTGTTGCGTTTAGAGGTGGTAGTGCTGGTTTTATGACGGGTGGTGACCGCCGAGCCGGGCGTTACCTCTATCTGGTCAATGAATTGAGGCTGGCCGGATCTCCTGGCGGCATTGCTGGTTTTGGCTACAGAGTCGTCTTTAGCCCCCAGCTTGCTGAGGGATTTACAACTGCTGAAAACAAAAACGAGCAGGCATGATATGGTTATATATGGTAATTTCATAGTAGGTGATTTGCAATATAATGTCCTGAATCCGATGCCGGCTCCGATGCGCATAACTTTTTAACATTCTCTCCCATTCCTGCACCCCTGTGGATAACTGGAATCAGGGCAGTACGGCCTGTTTTTACGACCTTTGTAGATATGGCTGCATTCTCTCATTTACACGTTCATACTCAATATTCTTTGCTCGATGGCGCAGCGGCTATTGGCAGCCTCTACAAAAAAGCTGCCAATGATCAGATGCCTGCGCTTGCCATTACGGATCATGGTAATATGTTCGGTGTTTTTGACTTTGTAAGCCAGGCCTGGAAAAATACCAAAGTGGTGGGAAAAGATGCCAACGGAAAAGATATTGTGGAGCCCGTGGTAAAACCCATCGTTGGTTGTGAATTCTATGTGGTGCGCGACAGGCATGCGAAAGTATTCACCAAAGATGTAAAAGATGAACGCTACCACCAGGTACTATTGGCCAAAAATGCAACGGGTTACGCCAACCTGGTAAAGCTCACTTCTTTGGGTTTTATTGAAGGGATGTACAGCAAGTACCCACGTATCGATAAAGAACTGATTGAACAATACCACGAAGGACTGATCGCTACCACTTGTTGCATCGGCGCTTATGTTCCGCAAACCATCCTGCACGATGGTGAAGAAAAGGCAGAACAGGAATTCAAATGGTGGCTGGATATGTTCGGAGAGGATTATTATATAGAACTCCAGCGGCATAACATCAAAGAACAGGAACTGATCAACCAAACCCTGCTCAAGTTCTCAAAGAAATACAAAGTGCCGGTGATTGCCACGAACGACAGTCACTATGTTGACCAGGACGATGCCAATGCACATGATATCCTGCTCTGCATCAACACAGGCGAAAAGCAAAGCACACCTGGTTTTGATGATTTTGTGAATGATGATGTGCAGATACGGAACCGCCGTTTTAAATTTCCCAACAACCAGTTTTATTTCAAGACCACGGCTGAAATGCAGCAGTTATTCAGCGATATTCCCGAATCGCTCGACAATACCAATGCGATTGTTGACAAGGTGGAAATACTGAACCTGAAGAAAGACATACTGCTGCCTGCCTTCCCTATCCCTGCCGAATTCCAGATACACAAAGATGCCAACCTGAACCAGTGGGAATACCTGCGGCATATTACCATGGAGGGCGCTAAAAGACGGTATACAGATATTGCTCCCAGCACACAGGAGCGCATTGACTTTGAATTGTTCACCATCAAGACCATGGGTTTTGCCGGGTACTTTTTGATCGTAAGTGATTTCATCAAAGCAGGCCGCGAGCTGGGTGTATTTGTAGGCCCGGGACGTGGTTCTGCTGCGGGAAGTGTGGTAGCTTATTGCATTGGCATTACCAATATCGATCCCATTAAATACAACCTGCTGTTCGAGCGTTTCCTCAATCCGGACCGTAAGAGCATGCCCGATATCGATACGGATTTTGATGATGAAGGAAGACAGAAAGTGATCGATTATGTTGTAGACAAATATGGTAAAGAGCAGGTAGCGCAGATCATCACCTATGGTACCATGGCTGCCAAGATGAGTATCAAGGACGTGGCGCGTGTATTGGATCTTCCGCTTGCCGAAAGTAATATGCTGGCCAAGCTGGTACCCGATAAACCGGGTACGGAACTGGGCCGTGTATTGAAAGCGCCCATCACTATCAAAGAAGGCCCCAAATCACTCGAAGAAAAAGAAGCCTACCAGCAGGAAGATATTGAGAACGTCAAGAAACTGCGGGAGATATACAACGGCACCGATATCAGGGCACAGGTGTTGAAAGAAGCCGAGCGATTGGAAGGATCGGTGCGTAATACGGGTATCCACGCCGCAGGTATCATCATCGCCCCCAAAGACCTTACAGAACTGCTTCCTGTGGCCACTGCCAAAGATTCCAGTTTGTGGGTAACGCAGATCGAAGGCAGTATCATTGAAGATGCAGGCGTAATCAAGATGGACTTCCTCGGATTGAGAACCCTTTCGATTTTGAAAACGGCGCTGGAACTCATCAAAGAGAACCACAATATTTCTATAGACCTGGACGAACTTCCGTTGGATGATGAAAAGACTTTCCAGTTGTATCAACGCGGAGAAACCAATGCCACTTTCCAGTTTGAAAGTGTGGGCATGCAAAAATACCTGCGCGAACTCAAGCCCGATAAGTTCGATGACCTCATTGCCATGAACGCCTTGTACCGCCCGGGTCCCATCGCTTATATCCCCAACTTCATCGATCGTAAACATGGCAGGGAAGCCATCACGTACGACCTGGATGATATGAAGGAGTACCTCGCCGAAACCTATGGTATCACCGTTTACCAGGAGCAGGTGATGCTGCTGAGCCAGAGCCTGGCAGGTTTCACCAAAGGAGATGCCGACGTATTACGGAAAGCGATGGGTAAAAAACAGAAATCGGTACTGGATAAAATGAAAGCCCAGTTCATTACCGGTGCCACCGCCAAAGGACACCCCGCCGATAAGCTCGAAAAAATATGGACCGACTGGGAAGCATTTGCGCAATATGCGTTCAACAAATCGCACTCTACCTGCTATGCTTTTGTAGCTTACCAGACCGCTTACCTGAAGGCCCACTATCCCGGCGAATACATGGCTGCCGTACTCAACCACGCAGGCAGTATCGAGAAGATCACCTTCTTTATGGAGGAATGCAAACGAATGGGTATCAAGGTATTGGGGCCCGATATTAATGAATCACTTAAAGGCTTTGCCGTGAACAAACGCGGGGAGATCCGCTTTGGACTGGGAGGTCTCAAAGGTGTTGGCGAAGCTGCGGTGGAGACCATCATTGTGGAACGGAGTAAAAATGGGGTATATTCCGATATCTATGAATTTGTGAAGCGGATACTGCAAAGAACAGTCAATAAGAAATCATTGGAAAGCCTGGCTTATTCAGGCGCTTTCGATTGTTTTCCGGAATTGCACAGGGCGCAGTATTTCAAGATACCCGATGGAGACCGGCTCTCGGGATTGGAAAGGCTGATCATGTACGGACAGGCTTCACAAAGCCAGGCGAGTTCATCCAATACCCTCTTCGGCGAACTGGCCGAATCGATGGAAGTAGCGAAACCCAAGATACTTCCATCCGAACCCTGGACACTGACGGAGTTACTGGATCATGAAAAAGAAGTAACGGGCATGTTCATGAGCGGACACCCACTCGATCATTTCAAATTTGAATTGAAATATTACGGCATTACGCAGATCAGTGATTTCAATGAGATCAAGGATACCTTGCAGCTACAAGCCAACCCCGGTAAGAGTTTGCGCGTAGCAGGATTGGTGATCGACGTGCAGCATCGTGTTACTAAAACCGGTAAGAATTTCGGCTCGTTCGTGATAGAGGATTTCAGTGGTAAAACAGATTTCATTTTGTGGAGTGAAGACTATATCAAATTCCAGAACTACCTGGAAAAAGGACAGAACCTGCTGCTGACCGGTTTCTTCAGGCCCCGGTTCGGAAGAGCAAACGAGTTTGAATTCAAGATCACCGTGATGTCGTTACTGGAAACGGTAAAAGAAACCATGACCCGGAGCCTGGAGATCAATGCCCACGCAGCAGCCATATCGCCCGATTTTGTCCGGTTTGTAGACCAGAACGTTCGCAATTTCCCTGGGAAAACCGCCCTCCGGTTCAATATTTATGAGCCCAGGGAAAACCTGAAAGTGAGCCTGATATCTTTCGATAAAGGCTTCAGGATGAACGAAGAAATGGCTGAGTTCCTGCTCAATAACCAGGATTTAGAGGTGAATGTAGGGCTTGCAGGGTAATGCACCAGTCCCGACGCCCTGTCAGTTTTGCTGTTGCAACGTCATTAATCACACCCGTGGAAAAGTCAAAACTGCATAAACGGCTATTTGGAGCTAAATTTGACATCCTAATAAGGTAACAATACCTAAAAAAACAAACAGTATATGGCATTAGAATTAACAGACGCTAATTTCCAGTCAACCGTACTGGACAGCGATAAATTGACAGTAGTAGATTTTTGGGCAGAATGGTGTGGACCTTGCCGTGCCATCGGACCCGTTATTGAAGAGTTGTCGAAAGACTATGCAGGCAAGATCAATGTAGGTAAAGTGAATGTAGACCATAACCCCAACCTGAGTGTGAATTATGGCATCACTTCCATTCCTGCCATCCTGTTCATCAAAGGCGGACAGATCGTAGACAAACAAATTGGTGCAGTACCCAAATCTGTACTCGATAAAAAGATCCAGGCGCATTTATAATCGCCGTTACAAATTGTATGAAAGGCTCCCATTCGGGGGCCTTTTTATTTGGTATTATGTATTATTCGTTATCTTTCCCCGTTTTATTTTTTTATTAATTAACGAAAACTAATTGCATGATGAATATCAAGTCACGCCTGATCATCATGAACTTCCTGGAATTCTTTGTTTGGGGTTCCTGGCTCATATCCCTCGGCGCTTATATGATTGTAACACTCCATTTTTCCGGTGGAGAAGTAGGAGCCGTTTATGCTACCATGGGTATTGCTTCCTTGTTTATGCCCGCTTTATTGGGTATTGTGGCAGACCGCTGGGTGAACGCCGAGCGCGTATTGGGTATTTGCCATATTGTAGGGGCCTGCTTGCTGCTCTGGGCTTCTACCGTAAGCGATTACAGAACTTTTTATCTCATCATGCTCCTCAACTCAATGGCATTTATGCCAACGATCGCGTTGAACAACACCGTTTCCTATATCATACTGGAGAAAAAAGGGTTTGATATTGTGAAGGATTTCCCTCCCGTTCGTGTATGGGGCACCGTTGGTTTTGTTTGTGCCATGTGGATGGTAGACCTGTTTGGCTGGACGAAAAGTCCACTCCAGTTATACGTAAGCGCCGGTGCGGGCTTCCTGTTGGGATTGTACACTTTCACGATCGTGAAATGTCCGCCTGTGAAATTGGACAGGAAGAAAACTTTGTCGGAAGCATTGGGACTGGACGCTTTCGTTTTGTTCCGGAGAAAAAAAATGCTGATCTTTTTCATCTTTGCCATGCTGCTGGGCGCAGCATTACAGATCACCAATGCATTCGGCGGCGCTTTCCTGGATGATTTCAAAACCGGTTTTGCCGATTCATTCGGTGTAAAACATCCAAACCTGCTCTTATCTATTTCACAGATATCTGAAACATTGTTCATCCTCACCATTCCTTTCTTCCTTAGAAAATTTGGTATCAAACAGGTCATGCTCCTCAGCATCTTTGCCTGGGTATTCCGTTTTGGGCTATTTGCTATAGGCGATCCGGGACCAGGACTCTACCTGTTGATCCTGTCCATGATCATTTATGGAATGGCGTTCGACTTCTTCAATATCTCCGGTTCTTTATTCGTGGAAAAAGAAGCCGATATACGCATCAGGGCCAGTGCACAAGGGTTGTTCATGCTCATGACCAATGGCATCGGCGCTTTCCTCGGAGGTACCATCAGCGGATGGGTAGTGGATTATTTTACTGTTAATGGTGTGAAAGACTGGCACAATATCTGGTTAAGTTTTGCTGGATATGCATTGGTGCTTGGTATTTTCTTTCCGTTGGTATTCCGGTACAAACACAACCCGGATATGGAGACAAGCAAACATCACTAAATACTTGTTATAAAAATCCTCTATGAAAAATATGGACCGTTTATTCGTTTTGAAATCTTTAATGCAACACCGTCATCTAAAGAATTACCTGGAAATCGGGGTCTTTAACGGGCATATTTTTTTTCGTATCAAAAGCAATTTCAAGATTGCAGTTGATCCCGATTTTGTATTCGGGAGTGGCCGTAAAGCCATAAAACTCCTGCTGAATCCGTATAATCGCTATAACCAGTATTTTGAAAAAACAAGCGATGATTTTTTTGCGCAAGATGGCCCGAGATTGTTCCAGGATAAGAAAATTGAACTGGCGCTTATTGATGGAATGCACGAATGCGATTATGTGATCAGGGATGTAGAGCATACATTAAATCATGCTGCTCCTAATGCGGTAATCGTTCTGCATGATTGCAATCCCTTAAGCGCAGAAGCTGCTTGTTCTTTTAAGGAATGGAACTACCCGGGAACCTGGAATGGGGATGTATGGAAAGCGATCCTTTATTTTCGCAGTCAGCGAAAAGACCTGACCTGCTTTGTTCTGGATGCCGATCAAGGTTTAGGCATCATTGTTAAACAACCGGCAACAACACTTCTTCCGTATGATAAGGAACAAATCAGCCAATTCACTTACCAGGATCTTGCATTGAACCGGGCTGAATGGCTGGGCCTGCAGCCTTCGGACTACTTTTACGATTTCTTTAAGATCAGCGCTTAAAAATTATTTATCCGCCAAATCGGTGTAAATTTGTTGTCTGAACATCAAAATCTGTGAACATGATCCCGACCGCGTCAGATCCCTTTGCACTGGTTGCTTCCCTCGATGATACGAACGAACTGAAAAAAATAGGTGAAAAGATATTGCGCAAAGAGCGCATCAATTTCCAGGATGGCGTAACACTATTTGAGAAAGGCTCATTGGCCTTTCTTGGTACACTGGCCAATTGGGTACGCGAACAAAAGCACGGAAACAAAACCTACTTCAACAGGAACTTCCATATAGAACCTACCAATGTATGTGTATTCTCCTGTGCCTTTTGTGCTTACTCACGCCTCTATGCCAACCGTGAAGAAGGATGGGAACTGAGCATCGAGCAAATGATGCACATCGTTAAAAGTTACGATGGAAAGCCGGTGACCGAAGTGCATATTGTAGGCGGCGTTCACCCCAAGATGAACCTGGCATTTTTTATCGAGCTTCTCCAAACCATCAAAGCACATCGTCCCGATCTGCATATCAAAGCCTTCACGCCTGTTGAACTCGATTATATGTTCCGCAAAGCCAAAGTGTCGGTTGAAGAAGGCATGAAGATGGCGCACGAAGCCGGATTGGATTCTTTACCTGGTGGCGGTGCAGAAATATTCCATCCCGATATCCGAAAGCAGATATGCGATGATAAAGTGGATGCCGAAGGCTGGTTGCATATTCATCGTGTCGCACATGAACTGGGTATGCACAGTAACGCCACCATGCTTTACGGACACATTGAAAAATTCGAACACCGCATCGATCACATGGAGCGTCTGCGTCAGTTACAGGATCAGACCGGCGGCTTCAATACTTTTATCCCGCTGAAGTTCAGGAACAAAGACAATGACATGAGCCATGTTCCCGAATCAACAATAGTGGAAGACATGCGCATGTACGCCATGGCCCGCCTGTACATGGATAATTTCCCGCACATCAAAGCTTATTGGCCCATGCTGGGAAGAAAGAATGCTCAATTGGCATTATCATTCGGCGTAAACGATATCGACGGTACCATCGACGACTCTACAAAAATATATACTATGGCAGGAAGTGAAGAACAAACGCCTGCCATGAATACTACAGAGCTGGTAACGCTGATCAAACAAGTAAAACGCCAGCCGGTAGAACGCGGTACACTGTATAATGAGATCAGGGATTATAGTGATCTGGCGATTGAAGAAATAACTTTAAACTAAATTAAGTACCGGCATCCGTTGCTACTGTTTCCCAGCATTGGTAATATCCGGTCGCAATAGCTCATCGATTAGTTTTAAGGCCTTCCAGCCGGCTTCTTTCATCAGCGTTAATTGTTTCCTGGCGTTTTCTTGCGTCAGGTCTTTATAACTGCTCAGGTATTCTGTTGTGCCTAGCATGCTGCTCACAGGGTTGCGCAGGTCGTGGGCCATGATCTTCATCATGCGGGTGTTTTCCTGCTGACTTTGCTCCAGTTCCGAGAGACTTTCTTTCATATGATCATTCTGCTCGGTAATGAATTTGTTCAATTTGTCCAGTTCGGCAAGTTGCCGTTTGGATCTACTGTTGTTCATCAACACCAGTATAAGAACAATCAGGGCCATTGCAAACACAATAACGGCAATGGTCAGGTAAACTGTTTTCAATTCATCCTGCTTCTTCAGCAGGGTTAATTCATAACGACGGGATATGTTATTGAATTGATTTTGTATGTCAATGACCCGCAAAGGTCTGGCCACTTTTGCCAGAGAATCTTTCAGTTGTAGGTAATTTTTCAATGCAGCAAATGCAGGAAGGGGTTTTCTCAATCCATCATAATAGAGCCATTGCTTTTCCCGCCATAACAGTTCATACTGAATATTGGGGTGTTGATCAAGGGACTGTCTTAGTTCTATTAACTGCTCCCTGACTTCAGGGTAACGGTGTTGTGTCAATAGCAACGATATCAGCTTGGCCGTAGTTCCTTGTGAAAAGCGTATATCGTAGCCTTTTTGACCGGTTATTCGGATGGCCTCCCGGAGCAGTTGTTCTGCGTTTTTTTCATCACCTTTCAATCGTAATGCTTCGCCTTTGGTGCCATTGATAACAGCTATAGCGGTTTGAATATAAGACTGTTGTTGTATGTAAACGGGATCACTCCTATGTTGATGGATTGACCGATCAATATAACGCATGGCGCTGTCGCAATAATAGACGGCGCTGTCCAATTGTCCCAGGTAATTGTAGCACCATGCGATATTGTTCAGCTGCCCTTGTTGTTCAGCAAACCGGACCCAACTGTTTTCAGGGCAATGAGACCTCGCATCGAATGTTTCTTTAAAATAAGGGATGGCGTCTCTGTATCTGCCCTGCATATAATAGAGCATGGCGATACGTTTACTGTATTCGGTGAAGTTACAGGTGTCTTGTGTTTTCAACATGAATTGCCTTCCCCGGTAATAATATAAAATGGCATCATTGAATTTGCCTTCCGATATCAATAAGTCGCCCTGGGTCAATACAGCACTGGCATATATTTTTATGTACGCCGGAAAGCGGGTGCTATCTGGTAGTACGCTCAATACACTGTCTGAATAAGCCCACGCTTTTTTGTAGTTTTTTTGATGAGTAAAATAACAGGAAGCCAGGTAATCGTATTTTCTGGCCATGTCGAACCGGCTGGGATGATGGATTTGCTGGAATGCAGAGTCGATAAAATGAGGTATCTGGTCAACCATTGTTCCCGTATAAGTATCAGCAGTAGCAAGTATCTGCTGCACCTTTACAGCGTTCTTTTCTCCATCAGGCCGGTATGGAGAAGAACAAGCCAGGGAAAACAGCCAACCTAGTATGATACTATACTTACGCATTTGCTTCTGTAACCTTTAAGCGTACATAAAAAACGGTACCCATCCCTTCTGTGCTTTCGTACCATATATCTCCCTTATGTGCCTCTACAATCTGTTTGGCAATGGACAACCCGAGTCCAAAGGATGCTTCGCCTGAACTGCCGGTTCGCTTGACCTCGGGTGAAAAACTGAATATTTTATCCCTGAATGATTCCGGAATACCTATCCCCTGGTCTTTTACCAATACAAGAACGGTTGCTCCTTCTTTTTGCATGGAGATGGTAATCGTGCTGCCAGACGGACTGAATTTGATGGCATTGGTAATCAGGTTGCTGAAAACACGCCATAGTTTTTCCCTGTTGGCCATTACCGTTACAGGTATAAGGTGCAACTCGAGTTGTAGTTCTTTTTCTTTGCTTTTTGGGCGAAGTATATCCACACAGTATTTCAGCGTTGTATCCAGCTCTACCGGTTCTTTGAGGGTATCGGCCGGAATATTCAGGTGCAGTAACTCGTTGATCAGGTTCAAAGCCCGGCCGCCTGCTGCTTCCATCAGTTGCAACGGCTCTTTACTGTCTTTATTGATGAGCGGATGCTGCTCTTCGAGGTATTCAGTCATGGCCACCATTCCCCCAACAGGATTGCGCAGGTCATGGGCTACGACCCGCGTCATACGGGAGTTTTCCTGCTGGCTTTGTTTCAAAGCCGATAAATTTTTCTTCAGGTGATTGTTTTGTTTGGTAACGAAAGCATTCAGTTTACCCAGCTCCTGAACATACTGCCTGGATTTCCTCACATTTTTCAATATCAACAGGATGATCAGTAATGTCATCACAAATACAACAAATGCAATGGACAGGTAGACCGTTTTTAATTCGCTCTGCTTTTTTAGTAATGCCAGTTCATAATGTTGAGATATATTGGTGAATTCATCCTGTATATTGATGGAATGCAATGGCTCAGATGCTTTATTAAGAGAATCTTTTAATTGTAAGAAGCTCTTCAGTGTTGCATAAGCCAATTCGGGTTGACCTAGCGCCTCATAATACTTCCATTTTACTTTCCGGTAATCGTATTCAGCAGCCGTGCTGGGAGACTGATCCAGGGATTGCCTCAATTGCTGCAATTGTTCTCCCGCTTCTTTGTATCGGTGTTGCCCCAACAACAAAGAGGCGAGACTGCTCATGGTGTTTTGTGCGTCTGCCAGGTCATGCCCCTGCTGTGCATTGATGCGGATGGATTCACGGAACACTTGCTCTGTAGTACTGCTGTCTCCTGTATCCAGCAGGGTTTGCCCTTTATTACTGGTAATCACACCAATAGCCGTTTCAATGAAAGCCTGACGGGAGGTTCGGTCGGCACTGTTCAGGTATTGTTGTTTGTGCTTGTCTATATAATGCAGGGCGCTGTCGTAATAGTAAAGGGCGCTGTCGTACTGCTTCATATTTGAATAGCACAATGCAATATTATCCAGTTGCGCCTGCGCTTGTGCGAACCTGGTAAAGAGGTTTTCAGGACAGTGGAGCGCTGCATCGAGTGTTTCCTTGTAATGCCGGATGGCCTCTTTATACCTGCCGAGATCATAATAGAGCATGGACAGTCTGGCGTCGTATTCGTAAAAGCTACAGGTGTCTTTCGTCATTTGCATGAACAACTTTCCTCGGTAGAAATAGGAAATGGCATCATTGTACCTGCCTTCTGATTTTACTGCATCGCCTTTAACTAAAAGGGCGTTGGCATAAAGTTTTATGTGTTCCGGTACCTGTGTGCTGTCAGTAATTGTAAGCAACATACTGTCTGCATAGGCCCCGGATTTCGCAACATCTCTTTGCCGATCGTAATAATAACTGGCGAGGTAATGGTATTTCTTTGCAATATCGAATGCACTGGTATTGGGAATACTGCGAAAGGCAGAGTCGATAAAATGTTCAACCCATGCAGGGCCATTGCTCTTTAGACTGTCGGCAATGGCCACAATGCTTCGCACTTGCGCTGCGTGTTCTTTGTGATCGGTAGTAGATTGGGTAGAACAAGCGATAACAAACAACCAGGCAAGGGCAACAGCATAAGTCCGACATGCAATCTTGAGTCCATATTTGGTAAGAATCCCCATCAGCCGCAGTTGCTATTCCGACAATTTAGGGATTTTTTAGAGATAAGGCCATCATTCCTTCATTGAGTCATTGTTTATTGAGTCATTTGTACATCTCTATCAGCACTCCGGCAAACTGATCGGAATATGGATCGCCAACCCTCCATCGGCGGTTTCCTTGTATTTGCTGCTCATATCCAAAGCTGTATCCCACATGGTTTTCACTACTTTATCGAGACTCACTTTGGCATAATCGGGCGAACTTTGTAATGCCAACTGCGAAGCAGTAATGGCTTTGATAGCACCCATGGTATTTCTTTCAATACAGGGAACCTGTACCAATCCGCCTATCGGATCGCAGGTCAATCCTAAATGATGTTCCATGGCTATTTCGGCAGCCATCAATGCCTGGCGCTGGGTACCTCCCATCGATTCGGTGAGTGCAGCAGCAGCCATGGCAGAAGAAACGCCGATCTCGGCCTGGCAGCCACCCATCGCTGCAGAAATGGTGGCGCCTTTTTTGAATATGCTGCCGATTTCAGAAGCAGTGAGCAGGAACCGAATGATCTTGTCATCATCATGCCCATTGCAAAATGTAACGAAATACTGCAACACGGCGGGTATCACACCGGCAGCGCCATTCGTAGGCGCTGTTACGACTCTTCCGAATGCGGCATTCTCTTCATTAACGGCTAATGCGAAACAACTCACCCAATCCAGTATATAATGAAAGCCTTCCCCTCCTGCACGAATCGCTTTCATCCAGCTTTCATAATCGGTATAAGGACGGCCCTGTATCATTTTTTTATTCAGGTCGAACGCGCGGCGGCGCACTTGCAAACCGCCCGGTAATTCTCCTTTGGCATGACAGCCGCGATATATACAGTCTTTCATGGTATGCCAGATGCGCAATACACCTGCTTTGGTAGCATCCTCGGAGCGCCAGGCATTTTCATTCTCCATGACCACTTCATGGATGGCCATGCCTGTTTTCATGCACCAGTGCAGCAGGTCATCTGCCGTATTAATGGGGAATGAAAGCTCTACGGCATTTTTATGGCTGTTGTCTTCCCCTTCTTTGACTACAAATCCGCCACCGATAGAATAATAGGTTTCGCTCCATCCTTCCCCGTTTTTCAAAGACACGAGGAAGCTAAGCCCGTTGGGATGAAAGGGTAATGTTTCGTGATACAGGAATTGCACCTGTTCTGCGGCGTTGAATGCGATTACCTGCTCTCCTCCCAGCATCAATTGCTTTTTATCGCGGATGGCATTGATACGGGGCGTGATGCTGTTGACATCGATGGTCACCGGGTCTTCATTGCAAAGTCCTAATAGCACGGCTATATCCGTTCCATGCCCCTTACCGGTTTTGGCCAGGGAGCCGTATAATAACACGGTAACAGCCGCTACCTGGTCAAGACTGGTGCGTTCCCGGAGCGTTTCTACAAAGCGCAAAGCGGCGCGCCAGGGGCCTAATGTATGGGAACTGGAGGGGCCTACCCCTATTTTGAACATGTCGAAAACCGAAATTGTTTCGTGAGGCATAGTCAAAGTTAGTGCTTAAAATTGGCTGGTTTTTCCGACCTTCACGCAGCAATTAATCTATATTTTATTTTTTAATGTTTGAAGCTATGCAACTCTCTTCTCTCTTGAACAGATTCAGTGAACCGGAAACACTTAAAATGGCCAAACTGGGCCGTGAACTGAGGGCCAAAGGGGTCGACGTGATCGACCTGAGCCTGGGTGAACCAGATTTTGATACGCCGCAGCACATCAAAGACGCTGCTATCAAAGCCATCAACGACAACTGGAGTCATTATACACCTGTTGCCGGCTTTGCCGATTTGAAAGAAGCCGTATGTACCAAATTGAAACGCGATAACAATTTGGATTATACACCTGATCAGATCATCACGTCTACCGGCGCCAAGCAAAGCCTGGCCAACGCCATTCTTGCATTGGTGGATGAAGGTGATGAAGTGATCATCCCTACTCCTTATTGGGTAACTTATTCTGAGCTGGTAAAAATTGCCCGTGGTAAAGTGGTAGAGATCAGAACCAGTGTGGAGAATGATTTCAAACCAACTCCTGCACAGGTAGAAGCCGCCATCACACCCAAAACAAAAGTGTTCATGTTCTCATCGCCCTGTAATCCTTCAGGCGCTGTGTACAGCAAAGCAGAACTCGAAGCATTGGCTGCTATCTTCAAAAAGCATCCGCATATCGTGATCCTTTCAGATGAGATCTATGAATACATCAACTTCGTAGGCAAGCACGAAAGCATTGCGCAGTTTGCCGATCTGAAAGACCGCGTGGTACTCATCAACGGTCTCAGTAAAGGATTTGCCATGACCGGCTGGCGTTTGGGTTATATCGCTGCCAGTGCTGCTATTGTGAAAGCCTGTGAAAAATTACAGGGGCAATTCACCAGCGGCACCTGCTCCATCACCCAGAAAGCAGCAGTAGCGGCCCTTGTAGGTGATCTGCGTCCTTCACAGGAAATGACGGAAGAGTTTACCCGCAGAAGAGAAAAAACGCTGGCACTGGTAAGCGGCATCCCCGGTTTCAAATGCTTTGCACCGCAAGGCGCATTCTATGTATTTCCGGATGTGAGCGCTTATTATGGTAAATCAGATGGCACTACGACCATCCAGAACGCAGCCGATCTGAGCATGTACCTGTTGAATACAGCGCATGTGTCTTCTGTAATGGGTGATGCTTTTGGTGAACCCAAATGCGTTCGCTTCTCTTTTGCCAACAGCATGCCCAATATTGAAAAAGCATGGGCAAGGATCAAAGATGCGCTGGCTAAATTGAAATAAATACAAGTCATCCTGAACATTTCAAGTCGTCATCCCGAGCATAGCCGAGGGATCTGCCCGAATGTTCAAGCAGGTCCTTCGACTCGCTTCGCTCGCTCAGGATGACGTTCTTTGCTCGCTCAGGATGACGTTTTTATTGCAATTTTGTCCTATGCAGCAGACTGATAAAATGGACATGTTCCGTAACCGGTTGGCAAAAGTGTACAAGCACCGGAGCAAACAAGCCCGGCGTATGCAGGTAGATTGCTATCGGGTATATGATCACGACCTGCCCGAATTTCCTTTCTGTATAGAATTGTATGAAGACAAGCTTTACCTGGCCGAATATTTGCGCAGGCATGGTATGAGCGATGAAGAACATGAAGCATGGCTCGATGCATGCCTGGCAACGATCAGCGAGATCATGGGTATTCCAACCGATCATATGTATGTACGGCAACGCAAACGAATGTCGCACCGTGAAGGGCAATACGAACGGTTGAATACGGAAGATGCTTTTTTTACCGTGCTGGAAAACGGATTGAAGTTCCAGGTGAACCTCACCGATTACCTCGACACCGGTCTTTTTCTCGATCATCGCATCACACGACAAATGGTGAAAGAAGAAAGTGAAGGAAAACGCATATTGAACCTGTTTTGTTACACCGGTTCTTTCTCGGTGTATGCTGCCGCAGGCGGAGCAACTGCCGTTACTTCTGTTGACCTCTCCAAAACTTACCTGGGATGGGCTGAAACCAATTTCGCCATCAACCGTTTAAAATCGCCTAACAAATACCGCTTTGTACATGCCGATGTAAAGCAATACCTCAAAACCTTGCCCCCCGAAAGTTTCGACCTGGTGGTAATGGACCCTCCTACTTTCAGCAACAGCAAACGCATGAAAGATATCCTGGACATACAAAGAGACCATGTTGAATTGCTGAACGATGTGCTTGCAGCTACAGTGCCCGGCGGACAAATTTATTTCAGCACCAATTTCACCCGTTTTCAATTGGATGCCGGCGCTATTCATGCCAGCGATATCAAAGACATTACCAAAGCCACTACCCCGTTCGATTTCGAAGGAAAACTCAAAAGATGGTGCTATAAACTAATCAAATAAATAGCCATGAAAACCGCGCCATTCGTTATTGAAGAAGTGCTCAACGCACCGGTATCCAGGGTTTGGAAAGCCATTACCAATAAAGACGACAGGAGCTATCGTCATCTATCATCGGGCAAAGCCTGAAAGCATTTGTTGAAAAGTAGCTATAGCTAATTACTTAAATATTAGTTAAAGCGATTTAGTGAATGCAGCTATTTTATATACATGTAGTTCTTTTGCATATAAAATTTGCCCTATGAAAAGAATGCTACTCTTTATCTGCCTGCTTTTTATCCTGTCAGGCGTACATGCTCAATTCAAGGCCGGACAAAAATTGCTGGGAGGACAGCTTTCATTTGGTTCAAACAGTGGTAACACGTCAACCTACCCGTCCCCGACATTTTCTCCTGCCGATCAGCGCTACACCTCATTCAGTCTAAACCTGTCACTATCCAGGTTTAAAAGCCCAACCGTATTGAACGGTGGAGGGATCAGTTATTCCTACATTCGTTCGAGGAGCAATATAGGCAACCCTTTTGAGCAGACGATTTCAACAAATTCACTGGGAGCTTTTGTCAACAAAACCAAACTGCACCCCCTTGCCAACAAACTTTATCTCAGCTTTACCGGAACCGGGTATGGCAATTATCTCTTTGGTACAGGTACGGCAGCAGCTTCTTTCGGTTCACCCGAAACAAAAACCAATACTTATATGTTGGGCATATCAGGATCAATGGGACTGATGTATCAATTGAACGAGCGCTTCCTCGTCTCTTGCGAATTGAGTAACCTGCTGAACCTGGCATACAGTCACAGTGATATAAAGAATACTTCGGGAGGAGGTTCTACTATCAAGACCTATAATGATGCAATTGGTTTTTCAACCGGGCTCAGCGGGTTTTCGATGAATTCACTTTCTTTTGGTGTGCGTTACCTGTTCAAGAATTAAATCATTGCATCGACTGCAGTAATTCAGCACCTTCTGCTTTCAGCGCAGGGTCGCTGGCAGTGCGAACAGGCAGCCTTACCAGGAGCTTCAATACTTCAATAGCTTGTGCGGGCCGCCTGTTCTCTTTATATGCTTTCGCCAATACGAGGTAATTCGCTACAAAATAAGGCTCCAGTGTTTTGCATTGTTCCAGGTGTGCAATGGCAGAATCCATATCGGCTTGTGGTAAACCTCCGTGCAGGAATTTGATGGCGGCTTTTTTCAAAGGCGGCAGCGTCAACACTTCATAATGCCACTTGCCTAACAGGTAATGCGCTTTCCCGTAACGGGGATTCAACAACAGCGCTTTATCAGCATATCTTTTTTCATCTTTAAAATAAACCGCTGTTTTCTTCGCTTCCGTTTCTATCTCGGGCATGCGATCGGCTACCAGCGCCATAATATAATTCGCATCAGCATTGTTGCTGTCTGCCTGCCAGGTCCGCTGCGCAAAAGCCGCTGCTGACTCATAATACAAGCGCATGCCGTTCTTATCTGTTACCCTACTGCCCAACGATAAATTCAACTCGGCAGAATGCACCAATGCACGGATATTAGCAGGCGATATCAATAATATCTCCTTGTATTTATCCAATGCCGGCTGGTCTTTCTGCTGCTTTTCAAAATTATCTGCTTCTTTCAACAGTACATTCACATCCTGCGCACGCAAGGTCGCTGCGCTGAACAATAAAATGAATACGACTAAATTATATTTCATGAACTATTTAGTTAATTCAAACTCCACTCCCACACTTCCATTAAAATCGCGTATCGGTGGTTGCAATTTATCGATCGATATTTTGACTTTTTCCGCCTGCTGAAAAGTTGCGAGTATTTCCTGCGCAATAGTAGTAGCCAGTGTTTCGAGTAACAAAGTAGGCGTTTCCATTCTTTTCTTTATCAACTCATAAACCCTGACATAGTTGATGGTTTCATGTAAAGCATTGACAGGAATACGGGCAGGCTGGTGCCAAACGGTAACATCTACTTTGAAATCATTGCCCAATACCGTCTCTTCTTCATATAAACCATGAAAGGAGTGAAAAAGGAGGTTGTTTAAATGTATTGAAAGCATAAATATCATTTGTTGCAACCGTCATCCCGAGCGAGCGAAGCGAGTCGAGGGATCTGCTGAAAGCTTCATGAGGCCTTTCGACTCGCTTCGCTCGCTCAAGGTGACGGGAAAATTAAACGAGTCCTTTCGTTGTCAGGTACCGTTCCGCATCCAATGCCGCCATACAACCGCTGCCGGCTGCTGTTACCGCCTGGCGGTAATTCTTGTCCTGCACATCTCCCGCAGCGAATACACCTTCTATATTAGTTTTGGTAGTGCCCGGCGTGGTAAGCAGGTAACCGGTCTCATCCATATCCAGCCATCCTTTGAAGATATCGCTGTTGGGGTGATGGCCGATGGCAACAAAAAATCCGCTGATGGGTATGGTCTGTGTTTCCTGTGTCTGGTTGTTTTTGATGCGAACAGCTTCCACTTTCTTTTCTCCCAGTATTTCATCAGTATCAGTGTTCCAATACACTTTGATGTTGGGTGCATTCAATACCCTTTCCTGCATCACTTTACTGGCGCGCATTTTATCGCGGCGGATGAACATGTGAACAGTAGTGCAGAGTTTCGATAAATACAAAGCTTCTTCCGCAGCAGTGTCTCCTGCACCAACGATGGCCACATCTTTTCCTTTGAAGAAAAATCCATCGCACACGGCACAGGCGCTCACGCCAAAACCGTTCAGGCGTTCTTCACTGGGCAGTCCCAGCCATTTGGCCGAAGCGCCGGTACAGATGATCACGGCATCTGCTTCGATCCATTTTTCTTCATCGATCTGCACTTTGTATGGATGTTGGGAGAAATCAACTTTGGTAGCGAGTCCGTAACGGATATCGGCGCCCATCCGGGCAGCCTGCTTTTCAAAATGGACCATCATTTCAGGCCCTTGTATGCCATCGGGATAACCCGGATAATTTTCAACTTCTGTGGTGATGGTGAGCTGTCCGCCAGGCTGTATACCCTGGTACAATACCGGCTTCATATTGGCGCGGGCCGCATAAATGGCGGCGGTATAACCCGCAGGTCCGGAACCTATGATCAGCACATGTACTTTTTCCGTTGCTTCATTTGCCATACTACTTAGACTATTTAGATTTGAACAAACATACAAACAAAAACCCCTCCGTTTTCACAGAGGGGTCTTATTGTCAGTTTCTTTGTAGAACCTTATCCCAGGTATGCTTTCAATGCATTACTGTAGCGCGCTTTCTGCAAGCGTTTGATGGCCCTTTCCTTGATCTGGCGGATACGCTCCTTTGTCAGGTCGTACTTCATGCCAATCTGTTCTATGGTCACCCCGTTCTCGCCATCCAGACCAAAATACGCATTCACGATTTCGGCTTCACGCGGACTCAGTGATTTCAATACACGGCGGATTTCTTCACGCAGTGAATCTTTCATCACGTCGTCATCGGTATCATCGCTACCTTCCAGCAGGTCGCCCATGGCTACATCTTCCGCCTCGTGTACGGGGGCATCCAGTGAAGTGTGACGGGTGTTGCTCTGGAAGATGTTGTTGATCTCGGTTTCGCTCATCTCCAGGATTTCGGCCAACTCTTCGGTAGACGGCTCGCGCTCGTGCTCCTGTTCAAAAGCCATATAGGCTTTGTTGGCTTTGTTGTATGTGCCAATTTTGTTTTGAGGCAGGCGGACCAATCTGCCCTGCTCTGCCAACGCCTGTAAAATGGACTGGCGGATCCACCATACCGCGTATGAGATGAATTTAAAACCCTTGGTTTCATCGAAACGCTGGGCTGCTTTTATCAGACCGAGGTTGCCCTCGTTGATCAGGTCGCTAAGAGAAAGGCCCTGGTGCTGGTACTGCTTAGCCACAGATACCACGAAACGTAAGTTGGCCTGCACCAATTTGTCGAGCGCTCGCTGATCACCCATTTTGATGCGCTGTGCCAGTGTAGTCTCCTCCTCGGGAGTGATCATAGGGATCTTGGAAATCTCCTGCAGATACTTTTCTACGGCCTGCGAATCTCGGTTGGTGATCTGTGTTGCAATTTTGAGCTGCCTCATGATGTGATATTATCTTATTTAATGTAAACGACTAAAAGACCTCAAATGTTTCAAAAGCGCTGTACTAAAATCGTTAAAGTTACCCAATACGATCATAAGAAGCCCGCAAAGTTACATCGTAACAATGGATTTTGCCAGCTTTTGTGGAAAAAACTGCATAAATGGGCAAAATATGACAATTAATCAGCTCAAACGGGAATCGGCGATAGACTGGTCAATACCCTCCTCCAGCCGCTGCTGCTCCTGTAACCGCTTGAGTTTTCTTCCATAGGATATTTTCGTAATAAGTACGAAGAATACCGGTACCACGAATATGGCCAGTGTGGTAGCCGCCAGCATACCCCCGAATACGGTCCAGCCAATGGTTTTTCTCGATTCCGCCGCCGCTCCCGATGCAAATGCCAGGGGCAATACCCCCAGGATAAAGGCCAGGGAGGTCATCACAATAGGCCGCAACCTCAGTTCTACTGCCTGTAAAGTGGCGTGAACGATGTCGATCCCCTTGTCTACCCGCTCTTTGGCAAATTCCACGATCAGGATGGCGTTCTTGGCCGCCAGTCCGATCAGGGTAATCAACCCTATCTGTGCATATACGTTATTACTGAGTGATGGGATGAAGGTAAGCGTAAGAATAGAGCCGAATGCGCCGATCGGCACGGCGAACAATACCGAGAACGGGATGGACCAGCTCTCATACAATGCCGCCAGGAACAGGAACACGAACACAATGGAGATAGCGAAGATCATCGCCGCACTGCTGCCTGCTTTGATCTCTTCCCTGCTCATACCCGAAAATTCATAGCTGTAACCTTCGGGCAGCACCTGGGCCGCTGTTTGTTTTAATGCCTCGATGGCCTGTCCGCTGCTGAAGCCGGGTTTGGGTGCTCCGTTGATCTCGATAGAACGGTAAATATTATAGTGTGATATGACGGCCGGGTTTTCAATCAGCTTTGTATTGACCAACGCACCCATCGGCACCATTCCACCCTGGCTGTTACGCACGTAATAGCCCTGCAGGTCATCGATGGATCCGCGGAAACTGCTGTCAGCCTGCGTCATCACCCTGAAATTACGGCCGTAAATATTGAAATCGTTTACGTAACTGCTGCCCAGCAAGGTTGACAATGTTGAATAAGCATCTGCCACAGATACGCCCAGCTTTTTCGCTTTCTCCCTGTCAACATCTACCTGGTAACCCGGTGTTCGTGTAGAGAAGAACGTGTATGCCATACCAATTTCCGGCCGCTGGTAGAGCGCGCCGAGGAATCTTTTGGCTACTGCTTCGAATTGCCTGAGGCTGTCGGTACTGGTGGTCTGTTGCAGTTCAAAAGTAAAACCCGAAGTGGCGCCCAATCCCGGGATGGCGGGCGGCGCAATGGGTAATATACGTGCCTCTTTTATATTGGCAGTTCGTTTGGTGATCTCTGCAATCACCCCTTTCAATTGTTCTTCCGCTTTCTTCCGGTCTTCCCAGGGTTTCAGGCTCACGAACATGGTACCGGTGTTGGATTTGCTGGAGAAACTTACAATGTTGAGCCCGGCCAGTCCCCCTACCACTTTAACGGCAGGGATCGCCCGCACTCTGGCCATTACATCCTTCATCATAGCCACGTTGCGCGTCGTAGAAGTTCCTTCGGGCATTTCATACGTTACATACAAACGGCCTTCGTCTTCCGTGGGTATAAAGCCGGAAGGTTTGGCTTTGAAAAGGAAAAACAATCCTACGAACAAACACACCATCATCACCAATACATAAGGCGTTGCGCGGATCCATTTACCTACACCACGTGCATAAGAACGGGTGAGCCTGGTGAACTTGTTGTTGAAAGCGGCAAAGAATTTTTCCAGGATGTTCTTTTTCGCTGTTGCATCTTTAGAAGGCTTCAGCAATACAATACACAGGGCCGGGGTGAGTGAAAGCGCAACGAATGCAGAGATCACTACCGAAACGGCAATGGTAATGGCAAACTGCTGGTAAAGCCTGCCCACGATACCCGGCACAAATCCTACCGGTATGAACACAGCTGCCAATATCAACGCGATAGCCACTACCGGACCAGAAATGTCTTTCATGGCTTTTTGCGTGGCTTCCCTGGGCGTCATCTTTTCATGGTCGATATAATGCTGTACTGCTTCCACTACCACAATGGCATCATCCACCACTATACCGATGGCCAACACAAAGGCAAAGAGTGTAAGCGTGTTGATGGTGAATCCGAAGGGCGCGAAGAAAATAAAGGCGCCGATCAATGATACCGGTATCGCCAACACAGGGATCAGCGTAGCGCGCCAGTTCTGCAGGAACAGGAATACCACCAATACCACCAGCAGCAACGCTTCCAGCAAGGTATGGATCACTTCATCGATCGATACCTGTACTACTGATGCTGTTTCGAGCGGCACCAGGTAATCGACATCTTTAGGGAAATGTTTTTTCAGGTTATCCAATGCTTTCATCACACCGGCATAAGTATCGAGTGCATTGGCGCCGGGTGCCTGGTAAATAAGCACGAAAGCACAAGGCTTTCCATTTACCAGGGCATTGATGGAATAGTCGAATTTACCTAACTCAACACGGGCAATATCTTTCAAATAGACGATACTTCCATCGGAAGGCTTGGTACGTACGATGATGTTTTCAAACTGCTCTTTGGTATTGATGCGGCTGCTGGTAAGCACATTGTATTCGAAGACCTGCTGTCCCGGTTGCGGATTACCGCCCACGGTTCCTGCCGCGATCTGCAGGTTTTGTTCTGCGAGCGCAGCATTCACATCGGCCGGTGTAAGGCCCAGCGCAGCCAGCTTGCGCGGGTTGAGCCATACACGCATACTGAAATCATCGGCACGGGCCAGGATATCTCCCACTCCTTTCACACGCAGCAGCGCATCTTTCAAATAAATATTCGCATAGTTACCCAGGAAGATCGCATCGTGCGTACCATTGGGTGAATACAGCGCCAGCGCCATCATGATGCTGGGGTTACGCTTACGGGTAGTGAGTCCCAGTCGTTTCACCGCATCGGGCAAAGTAGGTTGCGCCACACTCACGCGGTTCTGTACATCCAACGTGGCGATATCGATATTGGTACCTACTTCAAAATTTACCGTAATGCTGCTCTGTCCGCTGCTGGTACTGTTACTGCTCATATAGGTCATGCCCGGCGTACCGTTCACCTGCGATTCAATGGCCGTGGTGGTCGTCTGTTCCACCGTCTGCGCATCGGCGCCGGTGAAATTACCACTGATGGAAACCGTTGGCGGTGTGATATCAGGATACTGCGCAACAGGCAGGTTGGTCATGGAGATCAATCCCACCAGCACAATCACAATGGAAATGACGATGGCTGTAACGGGACGTTTTATAAAAGTATCTGCGATCATATTGAATTAAAAATTAACGCTCTATTTTTGACTCTTGCCTTTGACAGCAGTAGTAATCACTGCTCCTTCACGTAAATTCTGTACTCCCTGCACGGCTATTTTTTCACCTGCATTCAAACCGCTCTGCACAATCACGTTGTTTCCTATTTGAGTACCCAACTGCACTTTGCGCTGGTTCACTTTGCTGCTATCGCCCACTACGTAAACGAAGAACTCACCTAATTGCTCTGTAATCGCTTTATAAGGGATCATCACAGCGTGATTCGATACCTGGTTGAGTACACGTACGGTAGCGCTCATCCCTGCTTTCAACATGCCTTTATCATTCGGAAAGCTGAGCCTTGTTCTGATGGTAGCTGTTTGCGGATCAACAGCGCGATCGATCATGCTGATGGTACCGTTAGCAGGATACACATCTGTTCCAAATGCAAGGGTGAAAGTAGAATCCTTGCTCCCCTTCTGTTGTAATTGCGTGAAACGATACAGCTCCTGTTGGTTCACAGCAAAATCAACGGCCATAGGGTTATCAGTAGAAACGGTGTTGAGCACGGTTTGACCTGCCACCACTGCGGCTCCCTGCTTTACCTGTGAAATACCAATGGTGCCGCTGAACGGCGCATAAATGGTAGTGAAACCCAGGTTGCTCTTCATGCTGTTCACTGCTGCTTTGGCGGCCGATACCTGTTTGTGCGCGGCTTCCAATGCGGCATCGGCATAATCAACTTGCTGCCTGGCAATGGCATCGTGCTTATCCAACTCATGGTAACGGTCGGCGTCTTTTTGGGCTTTCAATAAATTGGTTTCCTGCACCTGCAGGTTGGCTTGCGCCTGCTGGTAATTGGCATCGTATACCTGCGCGTCGATGGTGTATAATTTTTGCCCCCTGCTCACTTTATCTCCATCTTTAAAGAACAGCCCCGTAACATAACCGCTTACCTGCGCCCTGATATCTACCTGGTTGAAGGCCACCACCGTGCCGGGATATTCATCGTGATACACCGCATCAGTGCTTTTTACTGTATCGAGGGTTACCGGTACGGCTTGCAGGCCAGCCTGCTGCGGCCCCTGTTGTTGCGAACTTCCGCAGGAAGCCAGGAACAACGCCGTTATAATGATGCCGGTATGATTTTTCAAAGTATGCAACAACATATAAAGAGATGATTTAAAAATTAGTAAACGATTTGGCCCAGGGCTACCTGCACATCTATTTTGCTGGCCAGCACCTGGTATAAGGCATTGTAATAATTGATCTCCGATGTACGCAGATCGGTTTCTGCTGTAATGACTTCCAGGTAAGTCTTCACGCCCGATTTGTACTGCAACTCAATAATGCCATACACTTCCTTAGCCAACGCCAGGTTTTCTTTCAGCGCCTGGTAATTAGCCAGGTTGGTTTTATAGCCGGCCATTGCCTGTGCATACTGTGCATTGACAGCGTTTTTCAGGTTGATGATGTCCCAGTCGGTCTTCTTCAACTGCCACCCTGCCTGGTCGATATTCGCTTTGCGCTTACCCCCCTGGAAAATGGGAAGGGTTATCGTCAACGCCGCAAAAGAACTGGGAAAATTCATATTGTACAACTTGGCAAAATCGTTGTCTTGGAAATTCATGTTATACGCTCCGTTGAGGGCTATTGTGGGGAGGTATGACCATTTCTCATATTGCAGGTTGGCCGACCACAGTTTCTTCTGCGTTTGCAGGAACTGGTATTCCGCGCGGCGTGTATAATCGGGCAACTGCAATGTATCCAGTACCGCATCTTTCTCCAGTTGAAGGGTATCGTATGCAATATGCAGGTCTACACTATCCGGACAACCCATCAGCGTTTTCAGGTAGGCTGACTTAGCCTTCAATACTACCAGGTTGGCCGCACGGGTAGCTTTGCTGTTGTTGAGAGAAATGGTAGCACGCTTATAATCGGTCTTGTCAGTCAGTCCGGCTTTGTACTGGTTGGTTGCTATCTGTATACTGCTTTCCAGCCGCGCAATATTTTCATCCGATACTTTGATCTGTTGCATGGTAGCCAGCACATCGTAAAAGGCTTTCGACACGTTGGAGATCACACTGATCTTGTCGATACCGGTATGCTGACGTGCCTGCGTACGAACATCGCTCTTGCTGCGGAAAGCCAGCAATGCATCGCGGTTGAAAAGGTTCTGGGATACAGTGAATTGTGCAGCAGAAGTATTGTTAACGCCCAGCCTGATGGGGTTTCCGCCAATGACACTTGTTGGCACCTGGAAATTGTGTTGCAGGCTATAGTTCAAATTCAGTTGTGGGTACCAGGCCGATAGTTTGTTGCGGATGGTGGTTTCAACGATCTCTTCATCGATAAGCGACTGTTGAAAAGAAGGCTGGTGCTTCAAAGCATACTGCACAACATTGTCCAGGCTGGCGTTCTGTAATAAAGTGGCATCCTGCTGCGACTGTTGCGCTTTTCCGGGTAAATACAAACAAGCAAGGATGCAGAGGAGGTAAACGGGTTTAGTGATATGGATCTTTCGAATCATGATATCCGTTTTAGGAATACGGAAGTCTCCAATCGGTAGATTGAAGATATTAATTTATGAGCAATTTTTTTAATTTGCAAAATTAAGGGCACCAGGATCATAGTTGCAACATTATTTTATAAACGGTAAGCTTCGGAATCATCTTGTTCTGATCGCAACACCTATCTTAGCGGCATGATCGATTTCAGAAGTGATACCGTTACACGGCCTACCCCTGGCATGCTGGCAGCAATGCAGTCAGCTCCAACTGGGGATGATGTTTTTGGAGAAGACCCAACGGTAAACCGGTTGGAACAATTATGTGCCGGTTTGTTTGGCATGGAGGCGGCTGTTTTTTGCCCCAGTGGCACCATGACCAACCAGATTGCCATCAAATGTCATACACAACCGGGAGATGAAGTGATCTGCGATCAGTTGTCGCATGTTTACCAATACGAAGGAGGCGGCATTGCTTTCAACTCGGGTTGCTCGGTGCGTTTGCTGCATGGCGACCGTGGCCGTATCACGGCAGCACAAGTGAAACAGTCCATCAATGCAGATGATGTACATAAGCCGGCCTCCACATTGGTCTCTTTAGAAAATACAGCCAATCGCGGCGGTGGAAGCTGTTATCAATTTACTGATATACAGGAAATAAAACAGGTTTGTTTGGATAATAACCTCAGGCTGCACCTCGATGGGGCCCGCCTCTTCAATGCCCTCGTAGCGAAGAATGAAACCTGCCAGCAATATGGAACTGTGTTCGACAGTATTTCTATTTGTTTAAGTAAAGGATTGGGCGCCCCGGTAGGAAGTGTATTGATCGGATCCGGCGTTTATATTAAGAAAGCGCGCAGGATACGGAAAGTATTTGGCGGCGGTATGCGGCAAGCGGGCTATCTGGCAGCAGCGGGAATTTATGCATTGGAAAATAATGTAGCACGCCTGGCGGATGACCATGCACATGCGCAGCGAATTGCAGCAGCATTGCAAAAGAAAGATTTTGTAGGCGAGATTTTACCAGTTGAAACCAATATCATTATTTTTGAAGTGAAAGGCCGTTTTACCGCACCTGGTTTGTCGGCAATCCTTAAACAATCCAATATCTACGCAATTGCCATATCCTCTACACAAATCAGGTTTGTGTTGCATTTAGATATTAGTTCCTCCATGGTGGACGAAACCATTAGGGTGATTGATACTTTGTAGTACAGCTGTTTATTGATTAAGTGGACTTTATTTATCATTGAAATTAGAAAAGAAGCAAGCGCATGTTACCGAGAATCAATCCAACGAATACCCAGGCATGGTTTTTATTGAAGAAACACCACGAAGAAGAAATGAGCCGCCGTCACATGAAAGACCTTTTTGCGGCCGATCCCGAGCGTTTCCAGCGCTTCTCCCTCGTATTTGAAGAAACACTGTTCGATTATTCCAAGAATATCATCAACCAGAAAACCTTACAGTTGTTGTTGCAACTGGCGGAAGACTGCAAGCTGAAAGATGCGATCCACGATATGTTCGCCGGTCTGAAGATCAATGAAACGGAACACCGTTCGGTATTGCATACCGCGCTGCGTAATTTTTCCGATACCCCTATATTGGTAGATGGCAAAGACATCATGCCCCATGTGCAACGGGTACTCAACCACATGAAAATATGCTGCGAGGAAGTGCACAGCGGTAAATGGAAAGGATATACCGGCAAAAAGATCCGTTACATTGTCAATATCGGCATCGGCGGCAGCGACCTGGGGCCGGTAATGGTAACGGAAGCGCTCCGTCCCTATTGGAAAAAAGACATTGAAACTTATTTTGTGAGCAATGTCGATGGAACGCATATCGCTGAAACACTGAAAAAAGTAACGCCTGAAGAAACACTTTTCCTGGTGGCTTCCAAAACCTTCACCACGCAGGAAACCATGACCAATGCGCACACGGCGCGTGACTGGTTTGTGAAGCACGCAAAAGACCAGGCGCATGTGGCCAAACATTTCGTGGCGCTCAGCACCAATGAAAAAGAAGTAACGGCATTTGGTATCGACAAAGCCAATATGTTTGAATTCTGGGACTGGGTAGGCGGCCGGTATTCTCTGTGGAGCGCTATCGGCTTGTCTATTGCACTCACCATCGGATATGAACATTTTGAAGCGCTCCTGAAAGGTGCGGCAGCAGTGGATGAACATTTCCGCAAAGAGAAATTTGATAAGAATATACCCGTGTTGATGGCGCTTATCGGTATCTGGTACACCAATTTCTTTGGTGCGCAAAGTGAAGCCATTCTCCCCTACGATCAATACTTACATCGTTTTGCGGCTTACCTGCAACAAGGCAATATGGAAAGCAACGGTAAAAGCATTGACCGCAGCGGGCACCCGGTTAATTATGCAACCGGACCGGTGATCTGGGGCGAGCCGGGCACCAACGGACAACACGCTTTTTACCAACTGATCCACCAGGGCACATTGATGATCCCCTGCGATTTTATTGCACCGGCTATCAGCCACAATCCTACAGGCGATCATCATACCAAACTGTTGTCTAATTTCTTTGCGCAAACAGAAGCGCTCATGAATGGCAAAACAGAGAACCAGGTAAGAGCGGAGTTAGAGAAAGCCGATAAGAGTAAAGAAGAGATCAAGCGGCTGCTGCCCTTTAAAGTATTCGAAGGCAATAAGCCTACCAATTCATTCCTGTTAAAAGAGATCACACCGCATTCATTGGGAAGTTTGATTGCGTTTTATGAGCATAAGATATTTGTGCAGGGCGTGATCTGGAATATTTTCAGCTTCGATCAATGGGGCGTGGAACTGGGTAAACAACTGGCCAATCAATTACTGCCCGAATTAACCGATGATGCAGCAGTGGCTACGCACGACTCATCCACGAACGGATTGGTCAATGCCTATAAGCAGTTCAGGAAAAACTGAATCAATGGTTAACATCAGGCCAATAGCACAAACAGATAATGCAGCCCTTGCCTCCATCATTCGCAAGGCATTGGAAGAGTTTGGCGCCAATAAGCCCGGAACCGTTTATTACGACGAAACCACCGATCATTTATTTGAAACTTTCCAGGCTGAGCCCGCCAGCATCTATTTTGTAGCGGAAAAAGACGGAGCGCTATTGGGCGGTGCGGGCATTTATCCTACTAATGCATTGCCGGCAGATACCTGCGAACTGGTGAAGATGTACCTGGCGCCTGCTGCACGCGGATTGGGCCTCGGCAGACAGCTGATCAACTTATGTTTGGAAACCGCCAAAGCAAAAGGATTTTCAAGGGTTTATCTTGAAAGTATGCCTGAATTAAAAAAAGCAGTTGGCATTTATGAGCTATTTGGCTTTCAATACCTTACAGCTCCTATGGGAAACAGCGGGCACTGCGGCTGCGGCATTTGGATGCTGAAAAATCTGTAACCGATTTGCGGGCTATTTTATTTCTTCAAATACGCCGGTCTGTTTGTTCTTGCGTACATTATCCCAATTGAACCAACGGCCGTTCATGGCTACATAAACGCCGGGCGGCAGGGTTTGCACGAATGCTAAAGCCCCGCCCAGGTTGAATAGGCCGTCGGAACTACCGAATTTGATGGGGATCATGGCCCCTGTGAGTACAATCGTTTTGTTCTTGACTTTTTCTGCCAGCACACGGGCTGTTACAGACATGGTATCGGTGCCATGGGTGATAACGATCTTGTCTTCTTCACATTGGATGCACTGGTGTACGATCAGGTCCCTGTCTTCATCGGTCATTTCCAGGCTGTCGATCATCATCAGGGTGCGGATCTGAACATCCAGCCGGCACCTTCCCTTTTCCAGCAGTTCCTGCATGTGGGTATTCTTAAAATAAAGTTCTCCATTCAGTTCATTGTATTCCTTATCGAAGGTTCCACCGGTAATAAAGATGCGGATCATAGCTGGCAATTTGAATTCGGATGTAAAGATTCAAAATCATTCGCACATAAAAAAAGCCGCTGGTGAAAGCGGCTTTTGGATAAGCAATTAGTTTATGGCTGGTTACCATTTGTCTACTTCTTCCGAAGCGGTGTTGGATGCGGCTACCGCATCAACAATGGGAGTAGCAGCTGCGGCAACGGGAGCAGTTACTGGTTGCTCGCTTACTACAGCGGTTTCTTCCGCAACTTCTACTACTTCACCCTCGGCATCGTTGTATTCATGGTTAAAAGCGTCAAAATCAAAATCAGGCATCAGTTCTGTCTTTACATAATCTACGGCTTCGTTCAGTGCCTTGATGAACTTGTTGAAGTCTTCTTTGTACAGGAAGATCTTGTGCCTGTCGTACCCGTTGTTGTCAAAGCGTTTCCGGCTTTCTGTAATGGTCAGGAAATAATCATTACCGCGTGTTGCCCTTACATCAAAAAAATACGTCCTCCTTTTGCCTGCCCTGATACGTGTGCTGTACACACTTTCCATTTTTTTTTCGTTGTTCTCGTACGACACAGTTGTAGATTTTGTTTGGTTAATTTTTGAGTGACACAAATATATGATTGTTATTGAATTACCAAAATTTTCATAAAACCTGCCGGAAACCCCGCAAAAAGCCGCTTTTGCCTTATACTTCGGCCTTTTCTTCGGTCAGTTGGAGCCGGTATAACTCGGCATAATAGCCATTGGCGGCCATCAGTTCCTCGTGTGTACCCATTTCCAACAGCTCGCCATTGTCCAGCACGACGATCTTATGAAAAGGGAAAGAGGAGAATATGCGATGGGTGATGATGATAGCGGTTTTATCGTGCAGGTATCGGTAGAGGTTACCAATAATAACGTGTTCTGTTTTGGCATCCACGGCGCTCAGGCAATCGTCGAACACTACGATCTCGGGGTTTTTGATCAACGCGCGGGCAATGGATATCCGCTGTTTCTGGCCACCACTTAATGTTACCCCCCGCTCTCCGATCATGGTTTCATAACCTTTGGCAAAGCCCTGTATTTCTTTGTGTACGCTGGCAAAAGCAGCGGCTTCCATTACCCGTTCTTCCGATGCAGGTGCGGCCAGTCCAAAGCTGATATTGTCACGCACCGTATCGCTGAACAGGAACACATCCTGTTGCACATAACTCACCTGGTCGCGGAAAGATTTGAGGTCCATCGTACGGATATCGTTGCCGCCAATGGTGATCTTCCCTTCCTGCGGATCGTAAAAACGCAACAACAACTGCGCAAGGGTGGTTTTACCACTGCCGGTTCTGCCCAATACCAGCACCTTCTCTCCTTTCGCAATCCGCAAGCTGAATTGTTTGACGGCGTTGATACCGGTATGCGGATAAATAAAATTTACTGCATCGAATACAATATCGCCGGAAACCTTTACCTGCTGGGCTTCGGGAAGATTGGCAATGGTAGGCTCGGTGAGCAGGAATTCATTGATCCTTCTTTGGGAAGCCGAAGCCCGCTGGATCATGCTGGCCGTCCACCCGATGGCGCTTACCGGGAAAGTGAGCATGTTAATATAGATGACGAATTCAACGATCAGTCCGATCTTGCTGCTGTCGTGCAGGGCCTGTACACCTCCTATCAGTATGGTGACCAACGTGCTGAGTCCAATCATCAGTGCCATACTGGGGAAATAAATGGCTTCGACCCTGGCCAGGCTCACGGCATTCTTTTTATATGCTTCGCTGTTCCTGGTGAAGAAACCGAGCATGGCTTTTTCCTGCACAAAAGATTTGATCACGCGTATACCGGAATACGATTCCTGGGCATTGGTGGTGAGGTCTGACAAAAGCGCCTGTATCCTTTCGCTTTTTTTGTTGATGATGCTGTTTACAAAATAGATGGTGATGGCCAGCAGTGGCAATGGCGCCAGTACATAGAGTGTTAACGACACATCTTTACGCAGCATATTCATCACGCAAAATCCAATGAGGGTTACGAGGTTGATCAGGTACATGATGGCGGGACCGGTGTACATCCGCACACGGCTCACGTCTTCCGTCATCCGGTTCATGAGGTCGCCGGTGCTGTGGGTCTTGTAGAAATTCGTATCGAGCCGCTGGTAATGTTTAAAAATTTCATTCTTCTGGTCGTATTCAATATGCCGGCTCATGACAATGATGGTCTGGCGCATGAAGAACATGAAAATACCGCGCAGTATGGCCAGCAATAAAATGGTGAGGCTGCAAACGGCGATGAGCCAGCCAAAACTGAACTGTGCCGATTGCACCCAGGTGATGAACCGGTGCACCAGCACATCATGTACCGGTTTGGAAACAACCGGCCTCGCGCCGGGCAATCGCTGCTGTACCAGGTTCACCACAAAACCGGTTATCTGTGGCGCCAATACGGCAAAATAGTTGGAGAATACAACAAACAGGGTACCTACTATAAAGCGTACACGGTATTTCCAGAAATATTTACGTAAAGAAGATAAAGGTGCCATGCCCCCCAAAGGTAGCGCAGACTAAGGGATTTACCGGACAGGTATTTGATAAACGGAGAAGATATCCATTGAAAACATGCGGTTTTTCGGTGGAAAGTCATCCTCTCCAGTTAACACACGCAGGAAACTCATTGATTATATTTGTTTTTATATTCAAGTGGCGACAAGCCGGTTATCTTTCTAAATAGTTCTCTAAAAGCTTTTATATCTGAATAACCAACTTCATACATCACCTCATTAATAGTTTTGCGGGTGCTTTCCAAAGTCTTTTTTGCAGACTCGATTTTTACTCTTTGTGCATATTCTATAGGAGTGTTGCCGGTAGCTTTAATAGACACAATATATACAACAGCAGCTCACAGCCGCAATAACAAAAGCAAGCAAATGAAAAATATATCAACTTCAGATTTTACTATAGCTTTTTGGGTAGATCAAACGCCCGAAGCAGTTTTTAACGCCGTCAGCATATGAACGAGGTCTATTCAAAAAGAAAACACAAGCACTTTACTACCTAATCTTACGAGTCATCATGGCATATAGTAATTGAAAAACCAGCTTTTTCTTTAACCACAAAAGAGATTATATGACGTCAATACCAAATGAGGATAATCAATATAGCCGGTGATGCGTATCAGTGTTTTTAAATAGTGCAGCAAGTAATTTAGGTTTCTAAAATCTATAGCTATGAACAGGATAATTACTCCAAAGTTTAAATATAAAAAAGAGACAAAAGCCGGTTATTATCACCCTGCCGTTTCCGTTACTCTCCCATTCGAACCCAAAATGAATGCAAAAGCAGAACTATACCATTCTTTGAACAATGCAGCAAGCTGTGTAGAACATGAATTAAGAAAGTCTTATTCGGAAGATATCGTTAAGCTGATGCTGCAAAAACTTCAGGAATTGATCGGCAACCTGAATTTCAGCACGAATAAAAAGAGTATTGTAATCTATGTATCACCGGTCTTTGAAAAAGTATTATATCTCGATATCGCTGTTGAATCTAAAATTATTGTCGATGATTCCTTTGATATCCGCAAGCTGGTGTATAACAAAAAAACAAACCATCAATTCCTGGCACTTCAGATAAATGGCAAAGAAAGCAAAATGTATTTGGGAGACTCCGGGAAACTCATTAAAATAATGTCAGACTCACTCCCTTCTGTCTATGAAGTGTATAATGACATTCCTGAAAGAGTGGCCAACTTTACCGATATACCCCGCCGCAGGGAAACAATAATGGATAAGTTCCTGCATCATATTGATAATACATTGGACATTATCCTCCACTCATATCACCAACCTCTTTTCGTCATGGGTGTTGAAAAAATGATCGGTCATTTTAAAAGTATTACCAAGCATTCAAACTTTATTACCGACTATATCTATGGTAATTACGAAGATGCCAATATTGAGCAGTTGTACGAAATATTGCGCCCCTATACAGATGAATGGGAAAAAGTGACACAAAAGAATTTAATAAGCCAGCTGGAAGCTGCAGCAGATAAAAAAAAGCTGGCTACCGGTATACGCGATGTCTGGAAAGAGGCCATCAATCATAAAGGCCGTTTATTAATCGTGGAGAAGGATTATAAATATACAGACCGTAGCAAAAATTCATCAATCCCTACCAGGAATACTTACAATAAATTTTCTCCCATTAAAAACCCTGTAGATAATATAATTGAAAAAGTATTAGAGAGTGGCGGCGATGTAGAATTTGTTGAAAAGAACGCGCTCAAGAACTACCAGCACATTGCATTAGTATGTTATTATTAACTGCCAATAAAGAACTTATATGAAAACGATTATTGCCCCAACTGATTTCTCGCCTATTTCCTTAAATGCTGTTGATTATGCTGCAGATATGGCCTTATGTATCGGAGCCAACCTGAACATATTGCATGTATACAGTATACCTGTTACAATGACTGAAGGCCCACTCCTTTCAACCTATTTGGATGATATAGAAGAGGAGGTCGGTATACGACTATCGGCTATCAAAGAACAAATGCTGAACCGGCTTCAGGATAAAATAATTATCCATGTGGAAGCAAAATTGGGCGATGTCGTTACAGAGATAGAGCAATATAGTAACCGGCTCAAACCTTATGCCGTAGTTATGGGTACTGAAAGTGCCGATGCAGTTGATAGATTCTTCCTGGGAGCCAGGAGTTTCAAGGCCATGAATGAATTAGAATGGCCGTTGATCTTAGTCCCTGCTGACACAAAATTTAAAGATATCAAGAAAATAGGATTCGCTTGTGACTTCAGGGATGTAAATGAATCTGTGCATGCAGAAGAAATAAAACAGCTTGTTAAAGAATTCAATGCTGAACTACACATACTCTATGTACGTAATGAACCCTCCAATCCTGAAGCTGAATGGGAAACAGAGATCGAATTGAGACGCCTCCGAAAAATGCTTGGAGCCACCAGCCCCACATTCCATTACCTCACCCATACTAACATAGAGGACGCGATCATTGAATTTGCCGAACAGAATAAACTAGATCTGCTGATCATCATCCCCAAAAATCATGACTTTATCAGCCGGCTTTTCCGGCACAGTCATTCAAGACATATGGTGCTGCACGCACATATTCCCATCATGACTATTCATGAATAAACTTTATTTAAGATGGAAAAGTATCAATTAATCAAAAAGTTCCATGAAATTACTATTGACGATGTAGCAGTGGTTGGGGGCAAGAATGCATCCTTGGGCGAAATGCATTCAAAACTTTCCTCAAAGGGTATTCCTGTTCCCAATGGTTTTGCTACAACAGCGTTCGCATTCGAAGAATTCCTGAAACATAATAATCTTCTTGTACCCATGCAGGAACTGATGGGGCAGCTTGACAAAAAAAATTTTACTAATCTTGAAAAGATAGGTGCAGAAGCAAGAAACCTGGTTTTAAAAGCAGCGCTATCCGCCGATCTTGAATTGGCTATTACACAGGCATACCACGAGCTATGCGGGGAACATCTTTCAGCGGTAGCCGTTCGCAGCAGCGCTACTGCCGAAGATCTGCCACAGGCCAGTTTTGCAGGACAGCATGAATCATACCTCAATATCAAAGGAGATGAAGCGGTACTAAGCGCTGTAAAAAAATGTTTTACATCACTTTACACGAATCGGGCCATTAAATACCGGGAGGACAATGGCTTTGCCCACAACAAAGTTTTGTTATCAGTAGGAATTCAGAAAATGGTTCGGTCCGACAAAGCCTCTTCCGGCATAATATTTACCCTGGAACCTGAATCGGGCTTTCGGAATGTGATACATATTGCCGGTGTATGGGGCCTGGGAGAAAACATTGTTCAGGGAACAGTAACACCGGATGAATTCCTGGTGTTTAAACCCACCCTGTTACAAGAAAAAAAAGCTATCCTGCAAAAGAAGCTGGGAGAAAAGGAAAAAACGATGATTTACAGTGACGATGAAAATACCCCCGTAGTAAACATTGTTACCGAAAAGAAAAAAAAGGAACAATATGTACTTACAGATGCGGAAATAACAAAGCTGGCTAAATGGGCAATGATTATTGAGGATCATTATGGTAAACCGATGGATATTGAATGGGCCAAGGATGGTGAAACTGGCGAGTTGTTCATTATCCAGGCAAGGCCGGAAACTGTGCACACACAAAAGAATCCGCTTATTGTAAAGGAATATAAATTACAAAAAAAGGGACGATTGCTTGCGGAAGGAGAAGCCGTTGGCAGCAATATTGCAATTGGAACAGCAAGAATCCTGGACTCTCCGCAGGAATCATACAAATTAAATCCCGGAGAAATTGTTGTAACCGATCTTACCAGCCCGGATTGGGATCCAATTTTAAGAAAAGCTTCAGCCATTATTACTAATAAAGGCGGGAGAACAAGCCACGCCTCTATTGTTGCCCGGGAACAGGGGGTGCCGGCTATTGTAGGATGTGGAAACGCGACCGAAAAGATTTCCGATGGGGCCGTCATCACCATATCCTGTTGTGAGGGCGAAACAGGTTTTATATATGAAGGCAAAGCCGATTTTGAAGAATTGGAGCTGGACTTTTCAAAGATCAGCAAACCCGAATCTACTGAAGTGATGCTGATTACCGGAGATCCTGACAAAGCCTTTAAACTTTCTTTCTATCCCAATGACGGTGTAGGACTTATGCGGATGGAATTCATCATTACACATACCGTTCGCATACATCCGATGGCACTGGTAAAATTCAAGCAGCTAAAAGACACCGAAGCAAAACAAAAAATAGAAGAGCTGACTCATAGTTACCCTGATAAAGAAAAATATTTTATCGATAAGCTGGCCGAAGGCATTGCCACCATTTCGGCCGCTTTTTATCCAAAAGATGTCATTGTGCGGATGAGTGATTTCAAAACAAATGAATATGCTAACCTGGTGGGTGGAAAAGAATTTGAGCCGAAAGAAGAAAATCCAATGCTGGGTTTCCGGGGTGCTTCAAGGTACTATCATGAATCATATAAACAAGGCTTCAGACTGGAGTGCGAAGCCATCCGCAAAGTACGGGATGAGATGGGGCTTAAAAATGTGAAAATAATGATCCCCTTTTGCAGAACGGTAGAAGAAGGCAACAAAGTGATTGCTGTCATGAAAAATTTCGGGCTTGAACAGGGCTCTAACGATCTTGAAATTTATGTAATGGCAGAGATACCCAGCAATGTGCTGCTGGCAGAAAAATTCGCCCAGGTATTTGATGGATTTTCCATTGGTTCTAATGATCTTACCCAGCTCACTTTAGGTGTGGACAGGGATTCTTCCACCATAAGCGAATTATTCAACGAACAAGACGAAGCTGCTATGGAAATGGTAGCCACTGTAATCAGAAAAGCAAAAAAAGCAGGCGTAAAAATTGGCTTATGCGGACAAGCTCCCAGCGATATTCCGGCATTCGCAGGCTTTTTAGTAAGAGAAGGAATAGACAGCATTTCATTTAATTCCGATGCATTGATAAAAGGAATTGAAAATATCAGGAAAGCCGAAAACGAGATATTCAACACATTACAACTACAAACGCGTGGGAGGCTCATATGACGATCACTCCTTTTCGGATCATATCCTCCACAATATTCTTCGCATAACGGGTAGCCATTTCCGATGTAGGATCTCTGGTAAAAGACTTTGATTGCCCTGACCAAAGAAGTTCCCCTGTGGCTGCTTTGAAAAGATTACTTTCCAGTAAGACCTCCACATCTGTGACCGTATATCCGGGGTCTCCATAATAACCCCAAACCCTGGTGTAGTATCCATAAAATCCCCGGTAGAATCCCACCGGGCCATAATAAATATGTCCCGGTACCCAACGATCATGTTCATTAATGTTCAATACCCTGACCGTTATGATTCCGTCAAATTGCTTGTCTAATATTGTCTGACGCATTTTTCCCGAGTCAATTTGACTGGCGAGGCCGGGTCCGAATTCATCAAGGCTTGTCGCTGCAAAAATACCTCGCTTCTGTAATTCGGCTTTTATATGATCTTCCCCCAATCGTCTTTTTTCCAGATCTTTCCCAATCGCCACAACCAGTATTTTAGAAAACCGTACTGGTTGAACATTATTATCGCTCCAGGATGCCGTCATTCGTATGGAAGGGCTGCATGAAATGAACAGAGACAGACAACAAGTTAAGAGTAGAAGAGCATTATGCATTGTTTTGAAATTATTCTGCATATCATTTGATTTATTGGAGATTGATGTTTTGTTTTATGGAAGTTGCGTCAATTGCGAGAAGTAGTGCATAAAGCTTATCTCGAATTTATTTAGCGCGACAACATGGCAATCTCAACGCTTATTGACTCCATTTTTATAAATTTCAAACAGGTTCTAAACAGTGTCAATGGATATGCGTTTCATATTCTCCCATATCAACATATTAAAATTATCAATCAGCTTCCTTTTAAACTATGATACCAGTCAACAGAGCCAATGATTACTATCAGAACAGGAATCCATCTCTTAAGTGATACACTTTTGCTTTGGAAACGGTTTTGCCTTGCACGAAACCTATTAATCCTTTTGCTGTAATAGTGACATCACTATTCATGAACTCAGTTTTATGCTTGTTCACTTTAGTAGTTAGGCAATCCAGGAAAAAGTTGAGTGATGGTGATACGTAGATAGACAAATCTTAATCTGCACTTGTTTTTACCCCAAAAAAAAGTCCGTAATTCATTGAAAATTACAGACTTTCTATACTTTTTAGGGATTTTGAAAAGTTTAAACTTCCCTTTTAGCGGAGAGAGAGGGATTCGAACCCCCGGACCTGTTACAGTCAACGGTTTTCAAGACCGCCGCATTCGACCGCTCTGCCATCTCTCCGGCGCAAAAGTACGTTTTGAATCCAAACAGCAAAAAAAATCTTGAAAATCAGTGCTGCACAGCCGGTTGGGCAAAACTTATCATCACCGAAAATGATCTATCTTTCGGTATCAACCGTCAAGTAATAACTTAATGACCAGGTGCCAGTTTATTTTTGTCCTGCTGCTCTTATGCGGGACGAGTTTTGCCAGGATACGATCAAACATGTCCACCACCGGGCAGACTCCACTTTTTTTACTGAAAACGCGGTTCCGCAGCAAAATGATTACCTGGAAAGTTTCGAACAGGTGTTCCAGGTGTTGAATAAAGTGCCGATCGTGACTTCAAGTTTTCTGAACCTGGATAACATTGAACATGACATTGGACAGAATGATGCTGCTGTGGCCATTCTTAAGGAAAGGATGACGCATACCCGTTTCCTGAATATCCGCAGCCTGCAGGTATATAATACCTTACTGGATAAACTGGCTATGGTTATGAAGGGTTATGAGGATAACCTGGATGATTACCGTACAAAATTGGATGGATTAAAAAAAGAGATCATCGGGCTTAAAAAAGATACCCTGATTAGATATATATTTAGAGATACTGCGTTGCGTAGTGTTTTTGCGCCGCAATTGAAACGGCTGCGCAGTAAATGGCACGAGGCCGACAGCCTGCTTAAATCCAGCAACAAGCTTATCAATAACCTGAAGTCCCGTGTTGCTGCAAATAACATTACTATTGCTGATCTATTGTTCCAGGTGGATGCTGTTTCCGATGATTTGAGGTATAATGCTTTCAGTAAAGAACAATCGTATTTGTGGGAAACTTCTTCTTCGGTCGACAGCGGGGCAGCGGCCCGGCAGGATAACGAGATCAGGTATGCCGGTGAAAAAAAACTGGCCAGTTATTATTTTATGAATGCCGGTAGTATCCGTTTTTGGCTGGTCATTACCCTTGTCATTTATTTTTACTGGGTCTGGTTCAATTTCCGCAGCCTCAGGCGGTTGGATAAACTGTCATCCATAACTGAATTTCATTTCCATTATGTCAGTTCCCTGCCGGTCATCGCCTGCCTGGTATTCACACTGAATCTTGCCCCACTTTTCGATCCACGCGCACCTGCCGTTTACATTGAATATAGCCAGTTGTTGTTGGTGCTGGCACTGGGTATTCTTTTCTACCGGCGATTGTCAAAGCATTATTTTATGCTGTGGTGCATTTTCATTGTATTGTCTTTCACGCTATATTTTGCCGAATCGGGTCATTTACTCGCTACTTATTCCGGGCGATGGGCAAGGCTGCTATTGAATGCTGCTTCCGCAGCACTGGCAGTGTATTTCTTTTTCACCTCGAAAGAAAAGCCCGGCCGTTCATGGATGTTGCGCTTTGCCGTAATCATCTATCTTGCCTTGCACCTCACTGCCATAGCCTGCAACCTGCTTGGAAGGGTTACATTGTCGCAAATAGCGGGCTCCACCGCATTTTTTTCGCTTTCGTCGGCTATTGGACTCATGGTTTTTGTACAACTGATTACAGAAACATTTTTACTGCAAATTCAAAGCAGCCGGATGCGGAAAAATTACCCGGATTCATTTGAATTTGAGGGTATTGTCCGCTCGATCACGAAACTCATGGGCATTGTGGCTGCCATTGTATGGCTGATTGTAGTCACGAACAGTCTCAATGTATATGATATGCTGGGTGACACACTTTCAGACCTGTTCAATACCTCTAGGAACGTGGGCAAAATCAGTTTTACATTCAATGGTATCCTCCTGTTCCTGGGTATTATCTGGATAGCCAACTTCTTCCAGAAATACATTGCTTATTTTTTTGGCGATACAGGTGACGATGCTTCGATAGACGACCGCAACCAGCGTTCCAGGCTGTTGGTTACACGGCTTGTCCTGTTAATTGCCGGATTCTTCCTGGCTGTGGCCGCTTCGGGATTGCCGATTGACAAAATCACTTTTGTACTCGGCGCTTTGGGCGTAGGTATTGGTCTTGGTCTACAGAGTATCATTAATAATTTTGTATCGGGCATCATCATTATTTTCGACAGGCCGATGCGTTTAGGCGACACCGTTGAGGTAGGCGGTAAAAAAGGCAGGGTCAAGGAAATCAGCATCCGTTCAAGTACCATTCTTACCGATGAAGGAGCAGAAGTGATCATTCCCAATGGAGATGTGCTTTCGCATAATATCATTAACTGGACCCTGAGCAATAACCAGGTGCGCTCAACGTTGTCTTTCAATCTCGATAAGACAACGTACACTGATTCGATACAACCGGAAATAAAAGAATTGGTTAAAACAATACCGGGCATATTTCTGCGGAAGGAACCGGAACTGTCCATTGAACACGTGACTTCCAAAGCAGTGCGGCTGAAAGTGAGTTTCTGGTGTACAGATGTTGGTTCATCTTCCGCCACTAGTGCTGCAGCCCGTGAAGCGATTTACAATTACCTCGATAAAAAGGGTATTGAAGTGTCATAACTAAAGTAAAAATCCGCTTGACTGAACGCAGTAAGCGGATTTTTACTTTAAAATTTATTCAGCGCCATTCGCTGCCGCATTCAACCAGCTAGCAAAGTTCTTTATTACACCGGCATCGATATCGATCTGTTCCTGCGCTTCTTTCCAGTTGCGTTGTTCTATGCCCTCACGAATGCCGGGCAATGTTTTAACACCATAGCCGGTATAAAAACCCGGCGCATAAATGGCATGACGGTACCAGCCCCTGCGGGGAAGGCCTTTTTCCATCAGCAATTGCTGCTCGGCCTGGTAGAGTCTGCGATTCAGTTTATTTTGCTGCTCTTTGGTAAGTCCGCCTTTGGCAATCACAGTCTCCAGTTGTTTGCTGGCATTCTCCAGGCCGGTCATCGCATTTTGTAACGCTGCAAAATTCAAGAACGGCACTTCATCTTTTGCGGCAGGAGGTAATTCTTTGTGCAGCGGGTCGGCAGCATAAGCATATTGTTTTTCCTTCACCAGTTGATTTTCCACTTCGGTGGTTTCGCGCGACTGGTCGGCAAGCGCGATCACTTCCTTCACATAAGTTCCGATGTTTTTATAAAGTGTGGTAAAATCGAAAGGCAATATATCGGCATCGGCCATGCGCAATGTGCTGCGGCCTGCAGTTTTAGCAAGGGCTACACCATATTCGAAACTGGAGTCTTTGAAGCGCCGGTAGTTGTCGTAAGAATCATATACAGAATGGTATTCACCACCTGCATCTTCACCACCATAACCCAGGTTGAGTGAAGGAATGCCCAGGTGCTGAATAAAGGGACTGTAATCGGAACCGGAGCCAAGCGCACCCAATGCAATCGTTTTTTTCGCCAGCAGTTCTTTTTTGCTTTTGATGTTATTACCGGCGCTGATGATATCAAATGCCCGCCTTCTTTCCAGTACACTGATACCTGTTTGCGGATCGTGGACATCCGCAGCAATTTCGTTCATCCAGGGCTCCAATGCATGCGAGCCTTCTGCGAAAAGAAATCCACGGCCATTACCATCTGAATTAATGTACAATACGAGTTTCTGTTGAAGTTCTGCTGCATGCTCTTCGGCCCATTCGGTAGAACCGAGCAGGCTGGGCTCTTCCCCATCCCAGGCTCCATATACGATGGTACGTTTAGGACGCCATCCGGTTTTTGCCAGCTCGCCGATGGCCCTTGCTTCTTCCATCATAGCTGCCTGTCCGCTGATGGGGTCTTCTGCGCCATTAACCCAGGCATCGTGGTGGTTGCCGCGCATCACCCACTCATCGGGCAATTCACTACCCTTCATTACAGCGATCACATCGTGTATGGGTTTGATATCCCAGTTGAAAGCTAATTTAAGGTGTACTGTTGTATTACCGGGCCCTACATGATAAGTAAAAGGAAAACCACCGCGCCATTCTTCCGGGGCTACCGGCCCCTCAAGCGATTGCAGCAACGGAGCAGCATCGTGATAGCTGATGGGCAATACGGGTATCTTTAAAAGATTCCCGGCAGCGCTTCGATCCAGTCTTTTAGCGTCTTTGGTAGCGCCCGTTCCGGGTGTCAAAGGATCGCCCGGATAAACGGGCATGTCCATCACCGATCCGCGTTGCGCTCCATATTCATTCCTGAATGCCCCTTTAGGATACACATCTCCCTGGTAATAACCATCATCTTTCGGATCAGAATAGATGATACATCCGATAGCGCCGTGTTCCTGCGCTACTTTCGGCTTAATGCCACGCCAGGACCGGCCATATTTTGCAATCACAATTTTTCCTTTCACATCTATGCCCATCCGTTCCAGTCGCTCGTAATCGGCAGGAACACCGTAGTTCACAAATACCAGCTTACCGGTTACATCTCCATCGGCACTGAAAGCATTATAGACGGGTAATTGCTCTGCTGTTTGTCCCGATGTAGCATCTTCTTTCAACGGCGGTTCCGCTAATACAGCCTTGTATTTAACAGGGCCGGTCATTTCCAGCAATCTTTCTTTGGGTGTGGGAAACAGCACATAAAATGTTTCAACATGCGCATCGAAACCGCAGTTTTTAAAATGGTTTAAGATGTACTGGGTTACGGCCTCACCTCCGGGCGATCCTACATGGTGGGGTCTTGCAGAAAGATCTTTGATATAATGATCTACGTTTTTGGCCAGCAGGTAGCTGTCGAACTGCTTTTCAGCGGCTACCTGTTTTAATGAAGCGGTTGCGCTGAAACCTGTCAATGGTTTGTTTTGAGCTGAACCCAGTAAACCCGTGTTGAGCAACAATAAGGGCAGGAATAGTTTTTTTCTCATGTCTTGAATCGATTATGATTATAAAGATGGACTTCTTTCAGCACCAGGTCTTGTATCTTCGTTTAAATGGGAATACCTGAACCTGGCACTGGAAGCTATTTTATGAAGAAAAGATATCTTATTTTGAATATACTGTTCCTGTTTTTTTCCTGGCACAGTTTTGCCCAGGTAAAAAAATGGAAGGCCGGGATATTAAGAGATGAATTCATTTATCAAAAAGCCTCATTTCCGCAATGCCATGCCGCTACGATTGCTGAAACAAAAGAGGGACTGATTGCAGCATGGTTTGGCGGCAGTTATGAAGGCTGTAATGATGTGTGTATTTATACCAGCAGGATGAAAAATGATCGTTGGACAGATCCTGTAAAAGTTGCGGATGGTGTGATCAATGATACACTCCGTTATGCTTGTTATAATCCGGTATTGTACCAGGTACCGGATGGTGAATTGTTGCTGTTTTACAAAATAGGCCCTAATGTAGCAGGATGGACCGGTTGGATGATCCGTTCAAGAGACAATGGCCACACCTGGAGCAAACGCGAGTCCTTACCTACTGGGTTTCTGGGGCCGATTAAGAATAAGCCTGTAGCGGTAGCGGGAACCTTGATTTGTCCTTCCAGTACGGAGAGAGACGGATGGAAAGCCCATTTTGAATACACCCATGATATGGGAAAAACATGGACAAAGTCGGCCGATATCAACGACGGTAAAACCCTCTCGGCCATTCAGCCAAGCATATTGCAATACAAAGACGGAAGCCTGCAGGTTTTATGCAGAAGCCAAAATACTACTATCAACCAATCGTGGAGTTACGACAGCGGAAGAACATGGAGCAGCATGACAGCCACGGAGCTACCCAACAACAATTCAGGAACAGATGCTGTCTCCCTAAAGGATGGCAGGCATCTGTTGGTGTATAACCACGTAAAGCCACCGGCAACCGCAGCTGAAGGCAGGGGCATAAGAACGCCTTTAAATGTAGCGGTATCAAAAGACGGGCAACAATGGTATGCAGCGTTGGTGCTGGAAGATTCCCCGGTCAGTGAGTATTCTTATCCATCTGTTATTCAATCGAAAGATGGAATGGTGCATATTGTATACACCTGGAGGCGTGAAAAAATAAAATACGTAAAGATCGATCCTTCCCAACTCAAAACCCAAAAGATCCTGAAAGGACAATGGCCGGATTAACTGTTATAAAACATGTTTATGACACAACGTAAATGCATTTTATTATCCCTGATCATCATTACTTCTTTATACATGAATGCACAAACATCACCAGCCGGTCGTTATGCCAACGTCAACGGACTGCACCTCTATTACGAAATACATGGCCGCGGCAAGATGCCGCTTGTATTACTGCACGGCGGAGGTTCTACCATAGAATCTACTTATGGTCGTATACTGCCCGAACTTGCTCAAACACACCAGGTCATTGCCATAGAATTACAGGCACATGGTCATACACCAGATATTGACCGCCCTTTGAGTTTTGAGCAGGACGCGGATGATGTAGCAGCATTGTTGCAGCAATTGCACATTGAGAAAGCGGATTTCATGGGTTTCAGCAACGGTGGAACCACCTGCCTGCAGATCGCCATCCGGCATCCTGCGTTGGTGCATAAGCTGGTACTGGTTTCTGCAACATACAAGCGAAGCGGTATGCCCCCCGGCTTTTTTGAAGGCTTTCCCAACGCAACACTTGCCAATATGCCGCAGCCTTTGCAGGATGCGTATTTGAAAGCCAGTCCCGGTAACACCAAAGGGCTGCAGGCCATGTTCAACCGCGATGTTGACCGGATGATGGCGTTCAAAGACATCAGTGATGTCGATATCAAATCCATAACAGCGCCTGCATTGGTTATCAATAGTGATAAAGATGTAGTGCTACCCGAACATGCATTGGAATTGTCGCGCGCGCTGCCTCATGCACAGTTGATCATCCTGCCCGGCGCACACGGTGAATGCATTGGTGAGATTTGCAGCGAGAATACGGCATTGCCAAAACTTGTCGTTAGTATGATCAATACTTTTTTAAAATAACCGGATGAACCGTTCAATGAATTGACAAAATTTTAGCAGCTTTTCAAACAGCCATTTCTTTTTTGGCATTAAATTTTCTGTGGTAACAGTTAACCTTGGCTATGACCCAAAAACTGTAACACATGAAGACTTTTTCATTTTCACGCATTTTCCTGGCGATTGTTACCCTGTTTGTGATTGGAATGACTGCATCATCCTGTACAAAATCACTTAATAATCACGATACGGCGCAGACTGCTTTATTGATGGCCTTCAACCTGGCGCCTGATAAACCCGCTGCCGGTTTTTTGCTTTCAGGGAACAGTCTTACTTATAACCCTTTACCATTTGCGGGTTATACCGGTGCTTATGTAAATATTTACTCGGGAACCCGTACAGTAGTGGCGTATGATTTCAGCAACAATACCAATATCGATACGGCTACCCGTACATTTTCACCTGGTAAGTATTATTCCATGTTCCTGACAGGCATTGGTGGTAAATATAAAAATGTGCTGGTGCAAGATGAGGTGGATAGCCTCTCCGGTGCAAACGGACAAGCTTATATCCGTTATATCAATGCCATACCTGATTCTACTTACCCTACGGTTAGTATCATTGCTAATGGCAGTGCCATTGTTCAAGAAAACGCAGCTTTTCAAAGCATTTCGGGGTTTGTGGCGGCAGCACCCGGACAAGCCAGCATCAATATCAGTAACAAAACACAAACCATCAATGCAAGCCGTACCATTACGCTGGAGGCAAAGAAAGTATATACATTACTATTTATAGGAGCGCCTAACCAGGCAGACTCCACCAAAGCAGTGCAGATACGTTATATCTCCAACGGGCAGCTTTAAATAAAATAAGAAATGAATATGTCCTGATGCTTCACATTCGGATAACATTTGTGTAACATTTACATAATCTCTGTGGCGTTCTTTTGCAAAAATTCTGAAATATGCGAATGAACTACCTGCATGTGCGTCTTTTTTTTCTTTTCTTGTTGTCTTCTGCTTTTGCTTTCGGGCAGGGTACCGATATCAGTATCAACGGATACCTGTTCGATTCTACTGCTAAAAAACCCATACAAGGTGCCAACGTTACGGCCAAAAACCTGTCAACAGGATTTTCCACTACCGTTGTGTCCGATATCAAAGGGCAGTTCAAAGTAACGAACTTGCCTGTAGGTAATTACACCATCATATTGTCGCACATAGGTTTCCAGTCGAAAGAATTCACTGGCATCAACCTCAACCTGGGCGACAGGTTCAATCTTCCCAACGTACAACTGGTTGCGGGTGCGGCTACGCTGACAGAGGTTTCGGTAAGATCCACTTCTTTCATCAATTCGAAAGACCGGCTGGGCGCTTCTACCGCTATTTCGGGAAGGGCTTTGCAAAAATTGCCTTTACAAACCAGGAACTACCTGGAGCTTGCTACCCTTTCGCCCCTTGCTTCAGGCAATGGAGCATTGGGTGGAACAAAGCCAGGCGGAATTGGTTACCTTATTGATGGTGTTACCAACAGGCGTACACTGTTTGGATCACCTACCGAAGGCGCTTTTCCTATTTCACTGGAGACCGTTCGTGAGTTTGAAGTGGAGACCAACTCTTATGATGTAACCAACGGCCGCGGTTCTGGCGGTGTGGTGAAAGCCATTACCAAATCAGGTACCAATACATTCACTGGTGCTGTATGGACTTATTACACAGCCAATTCACTTTCACAACATACAGATGTGAACGGTAAACCGATCACAAGCAAATACGAGACTTTCCAGGGAGGTGCCAGTTTAAGCGGTCCGATTATCAAGAACAAATTGCATTTCATGGTTTCTTATGATCAATACCAGAAAACTTATCCTTTCCGCGCCTACGATTTTACTTCACAGGGTGCCACGCAAGACCAGGCCGAAAAAAACCTGGGTATCACCAAAGCCAACCTCGATTCTGTGATCAGTATCATGCGAAATAAAATGGGCTTTGCCAATGTACAGCAGTATGGCGCCATTGATATCAAACAGGTAACCAAGAATTTCATGGCCCGTTTCGACTGGAACCTCAACACTAAAAACCTCCTCACGCTTCGTTTCAATTATCAAAGTTTTTCTGATCCGGATAAGTTGAAAGGCGGCGGACTGTTATCAACCGAATACATCGGTGATCAGTGGGATAAAGCGGTTTACCTCAGTCTTCGTTCCGATATCAACAAGAACCTGAGTAACGACTTAAAGATCAACTACGACGATAACTACCGTGGCCTGGGATTCCTGTATAACCGTTTGCCCGAAGGGTTTGTAGATGTAGTATCAACATTCAGTGATGGTAGCACCAATAAGAAAACAGTGGCTTTCGGTAACCAGAACTGGGTACCCGAGAAAAGCGCTTCTACTGCCTGGCAATTGGTTGATAACCTGCGGTTGAAAGTCAACAAGTTTTCATTTGTATTCGGTACAGACAATATCATTACCAAGATCAAAGACAGGCTCACTCACGATCAGCAAGGACAGTTCTATTATGCCAGTCTCGGCGATTTCGCCAATAACAACCCCTGGCGTTTTAACAGGAAGATCGCGTTGAACCCTGTGGGCGACTGTAATTGTAATGTAATTGAGTTGGGAGCTTATGCACAAATGGAAACAGATATCACCAAGAATATCAACCTGGTAGCAGGTCTTCGTTGGGATGGAACGGTTATCGCAGATCCTCCCGTGTATAATCCCCTGTTGGAAAAAGACCTTGGCTTGAACAATCATGTGGTTCCTTTTGACTACAAAAAAATTCAACCCCGTGTAAACATCACCTGGGATGTAAATGGTAAAGGAACTGATATCGTTAAATTCGGAGCAGGCCTCTTTGCTTCACAGTTTACAACACAGGCCATCACTTTCTCACATATCGACAATGGTATCGACTTCAGGCAGGTAGATGCCCGTGCACCGGGTGCTGCGATCCCTTATGCCGACTGGGTAGCTTATCAAAACGATTTTTCAAAAGTGCCCGGTCTTGATTATTACAATTCACTCGCAGTAAAGCCGGCCGCTACGATTACCATGATGGATAAAAACCTGAAAACACCTTCTACTTTCAAAACCAACCTGAGCTATTACAGGTACCTTGCCAGTTGGTTAAGGGTAGGCGCCAACTTCTATTATAACTACACCTGGAACAACTTCTACCTGATGGATCAGAACGTGAAGCGTACGCCTGAATTTTATACCGGTGAAGGAAGAGGTATATATGTGCCTGCCAGCTCGTTGAGTGCAACCAGTACCATGGCCGATTACAACAAAGCCAGGATCACTACCGATTTCAACCAGGTAAGGATGTTCACCAATACACCCTGGGGCTCCAGTTTCCGCGCATTCGTGCTGGATGCAGCAGCCACTTTTGGTAAAGGCGGAACGGTTTCGTTTTCATATACCCGTGGAAAAGCCACCGGCACTCCCAACTACAATGCCGGCGACCCCCGCAATGCGAATATGAATGTAGGCTCTTCGTACTGGGATTACAGTTCTTATGGAAGCAACTGGTACAGCAACGAAGACCTGAAACATAAATTGGTGCTGGTAGTACTTACCCCTGCTTATTATGGATTTACGGTAAGTTCTTCCATGACTTATTACCAGGGCGATCGTTTCTCTGCCATGGTTAACACCGATGTGAACGGAGATGGTAATAAAAACGACCTGGCTTATATCTACGACCCGAACGACAGCAAAACACCAGATAATATCAAGACCGATATGCAGACATTGCTGCAAAAGACCAGTCCCCAGTTCCGTCAATACCTTCTTGACAACATGGGCCGTTTCGCAGAGAACAATGGTGGTTTGATGCCTTGGCGTTTTATGTGGAATATGAGCATCGCCAAAAGCATCAGCATCGATAAAAAGCAAAAGCTTAATTTCAGGGCAGATATCTTTAACGTGCTCAACTTGTTGAATCATGAATGGGGTGGATACCGGTCTGTAATCAATACCGACCTGTACAGAGTTACTGGTTTTGACAACACTACCAACAACTGGAAGTATACTGTCAATACCAATGCCGGTACTCTTTTCAAGAACACGGTTCCTTACACCATTCAACTGGGCGTACGCTATAATTTCTAAAGTCCATGTTCAATCGATTAATTGTTATTTTATTTTTGTGCAGCAGTGTTGGGTCATTGATGGCCCAACCTGCTGTTTATACTACAGCCAACGCTCATTCTCACAACGATTATGAACAATCGCTGCCTTTCTGGGAAGCTTACCAGCATGGGTTTGGCAGCATTGAAGCAGATATTTTCCTGCTGAACAAAGAACCTGAGTTACTGGTGGCACATACGTTGGAAGAAATTGCTCAAAATAAGAGAAGATTGGATTCCTTGTACCTGCTGCCTTTGCTACAATGTATGCGTCAACATGGGGGCTATCCTTTTGTGGATGTTAACCAAAAATTGCAAATACTGATCGACGTAAAAACAACGGCGGCACCTACTTTGCAAAAGCTGGTAGAAACATTGGAAAAATATCCTGAGCTGACACATAATACTTCAGTACAGTTCGCCATTTCTGGCAACAGACCATCGCAGGACTCATTTCGGTTATACCCACCCTATATTGTATTCGATGCTGAGTTGAAGAAGGACTACAACAATGAGGCTTTGCAAAAAGTAGTTATGATGAGCGCCAACCTGAAAGATTATACTGCCTGGAAAGGAACAGAACCATTGCCAGCGCAAGACAGGACTGTACTCATCGCTGCTATCCGGAAAGCGCATGATTTGCATAAACCCGTTCGTTTCTGGGGAGCGCCTGATAATCCGGAAGCATGGCAAACACTCATGGAACTGGGAGTCGATTACATCAATACGGATCATATTGCGGCTCTTTCGGATACATTGAACAGATTGCATGCCTCAAAAAAAACTTCAGCCACTACAATTCAGAGATCAGCATTGTATTCCAGTTGCGCCTGTAACGACAGTGCTTCGGATGCAAATAAGGCTGCTATTGAGTTCCATCAACAACGATGCCTGACAGATGCCAGTAAGCGATACGATCAGGCGTTATTTTTTGCGCCTCCTAAAGAAGCATCGCCGGAAGAGCAAAAAATCATCCTGAAATTTGCTCCCCGTTTAATGACTGTGCCTTCGGAACCCTTTAAGTTAAAAGATGCTGTTGCCATCATGCACCCTTCAGCTCCCTGGATCGCTTATCATTTATTTTGGGAAGATGATATTGATTTTCCTGATGACAATGATCCTTGCGATCATGAGATCATCTGGGTACGTTTGAACCAGGAAAGGACAGAAATAAGCGATTACTTTGTGTATTTTCATGGCCGTATACTGAAAGCATGCCCTCAAGCTGTAATAGATGCCAGACAACACCAGAATCGCGCAATGGCTTTTGTACAATGGGGAAAACACGGTTCTATGCCATTGGGCTGGAAGGATATCGACATACTGACTGATACAAAAGATATTGAGTACCCTTTCATTCGGGAAAACAGTTCATCAGACACAGTGAATTTATATCATTACAATGAAGCTATTTACAAGAAATTGTCTACAAAAGGACATCAATCGCTACACTCACCATTTGCCAAACATTGGCCTCAAAAGTTTACGGGTAGTTTCCACGACTTCATTAATTTTTCCAAACCGGTAGACCTTTCGCAAGCGCTGCGCAGTAAAGGATATATGATGGTATCCTGCTTGAACAATGCAGTGATCAATCGGTATTTTCTCCCTTACAATTTTGCTGTTAAAACGGAATGGCCTGAGTGGATATGTGAAGATCTGGGCGTTCGTCACTAATGCCCGTTATGATTTCTTTTCATCATCGGCAAGCTTTTCAACTGATACCAGGTCGCTCAACTCTACATTCATAGGTAATGCACCAATCTGAACAATGGCGCGCTTGCCGCGTATTTCCTTGACTTCACCCACCTGGTAATTTTTCTTCAGTTTTACGAGAGAGCCAACGGAAATATGTTGCGTGAGTTCTTTGTATTTCTGGTCTACTTTTTTAGCCAGTTTATTAACTACAATTTCTTCTTTCCGTTTGAACAACAGGTTTTGCAGGTTCTTGATCACCTCGTTCTTGTTCTCCGATTTTTTCCAGTCGAGTACAATTTGCCTGAGCTTGCGCTCCATGTCTTTCAGGTAAGCCAATCGCTCTTCGGTGATGCGGTTCTGGTTCTTCAATAATTCTACCTGCTGCCGGTGGCGTTCTTTGTCCATCACCACTTCCATTTCTTTCTTCAGGCGCTCATTTTCTCTCAGCAGTTTTTGCAGTTGTTTCTTTTCCTTATCCAATTCCTGCAAATCCTGCTCAGTCCTGTTGAGCAACCTGTCCAGCTTGAAATGATCTTCTTCTACCAGTTTCCTGGCTTTATTGATAAGGTGCTGCGGCAATCCGATGCGTTCTGCAATGGCAAAAGTATAAGAGCTGCCCGGCTTACCCACCACCAGTTTATATAAGGGCTGGAGGTTTACTTCATCGAATTGCATGGCGCCGTTGATGATACCCTGCGTATGGTTGGCCATCACTTTCAGGTTCAGGTAATGGGTAGTTACAATACCGAATGCGTGCCTGCGTGATAATTCTTCCATGATCACTTCTGCAAAAGCGCCTCCGAGATTGGGATCACTGCCACTGCCCAACTCGTCGATGAAGAACAGTGTTTTACCGTTGGCTGTTTCAATGAAATATTTCATGTGCAGCAGGTGGCTGGAATAGGTACTCAATTCGAATTCCAGGTTCTGCGTGTCACCTATATGGATAAATAACTGTTTGAAAATCCCCATTTCCGAAGTAGGGTGCACCGGCACCAGCAGGCCACTCTGCAGCATCAGTTGGTTCAGGCCCAGGGTTTTCATGGCAACGGTTTTACCGCCCGCATTGGGACCGCTGATGACCAGTATCCGGTTGCGTTCATCGAGCGTGAGTGTGAGCGGGATGGTCGTTTTTTGCGATGATTTGTTATACAGCAATAACAATGGATGATAGGCATTGATCAGGTGTACCTGTGCCTTATCTGCCAGGTTGGGTAGTTCGCCGTTCATATCCAGCGCCAGTTTGGCTTTGGCGCGAATGAAGTCGAATTCACCGGCAATGACCAGGTATTGTTGTAACAACGGTGCGTGAACGGATAAAGCAGCCGTCAGTGCACGCAATATTCTTTGGATCTCGCGGCCTTCTTCGTGTTCCAATGCAAAGACTTCGTTATTGAGTTCAATGGTTTCTTCGGGTTCAATGAATGCTGTTTTCCGGCTGTCGCTTTCGCCATGCAAAATACCCTTTACCTGGCGCTTGTGTTCAGCAAAAACGGCCACTACCCTCCTGCCGTTGCTGAAACTTTCATCGATATCGGCCGTATAACCTGCTTTGGCCAGTTTGCCGATCACTTTTTCGAATACCCGGCGCAGTTCATTGCGTTTGCGGTAAAGACTCATGCGGATATGTTGCAATTCCTGGGAGGCGGTGTCCAACACATTGCCATTTTCATCCAGCACTTCGTCGATCTTCTCCACGATCTGTTTTTCGTAGTGGGTGCCGGCAATGATAGCTGCCATGGAGGAGAAAGCCAGTCTTCGTTCGGTATCAAACCAACGAAAGATAGATGCGGTGTTCTCGCAGAGTTTGCGGATATGCACCCATTGCTCGGCACTGAGCGTGGCGCCCGGAATGCCCAATAATTTGAGGTCTTTGGCAATGGGCAATATGAAATCGTTGGGGAAATACTGGCTTTGGAGGAAGAGTTGTTTGTATTCAAAACTTTGCCGCAGTTCCAGCTCAATATATTCTTTACGTGTATGTATGCGAAGATGGGAAGCTTTTTGCTGTGCATATACTGTTTTACAATGAGCTTCCAGTAAAGACCTGACTTTATCAAATTCCAGCTGAACCAGCGTGGAATCGGGATACAAACGCATGTGATTTGATCTTTTTTACAGTGGCAAAGGTAAAGGGAAGTAAAAGCTAAAATTCGTATTTTTAGGTATTCATCAAAACGCAGTACATGAAGGCTTTATTTTCTATCGTATTATTAACGGTCGCCCTTTCATCCTGCGCACAGCAGCAGCAACAAAAAAAACTGGCAGATATGAACAGCGAAACCATTCCTGCAGGATTGAAAACAGATACCGCTACTTTTGGCGAAGGGTGTTTTTGGTGTACCGAGGCATTTTTCCAGCGCTTAAATGGTGTATTGAAAGTAGTAAGTGGCTATGGAGGTGGCCATGTAGAAAACCCCAGTTATGAAGAAGTGTGCGACAAAACCACCGGCCATGCAGAACTGGCCAGGATCATTTATGATCCTACTAAGATCACATACGATGAGTTGCTGGAAGTTTTTTGGAAGACCCATGACCCCACTACCATGAACCAGCAGGGCAATGATGTTGGTCCGCAATACCGGAGCGTGATCTTTTACCACAATGAAGCGCAACGGCAAAAAGCAACACATTACAAAGAAGTGCTTGATAAAAGCGGGGCCTGGGATAAACCTATTATTACCGCTATCGAGCCGTTCAAGAATTTCTATCCCGCAGAAAATTACCACCAGAATTACTATAACGATAACCAGGGCCAGGGGTATTGCCGCTTTGTGATCCGGCCCAAGCTGGAAAAATTTGAAAAAGTCTTCAAGAACAAGCTCAAGAAGCAATAACCTGTTATTTTGAAAGGCAGATGCTTTATCCTACGATAAATACATTATTAAAATATTAATGTAATGAAATCTGCAATAAAATGAATTAATAAACTGCAAAATAGCTCAGTTATACCTATATATAATGGACATTAATATAAAATCCTCTTTTTTCCCCTATCAATGATTTGCTTTACCTGGGGAACTAAAATTGAAACTATCCGGAGATTTCATCCGCTTTCCTGCGTCCAATATATTGTTTTACAAGTATTTATCATTTAGCTATCGTTTTTTGTCTTTCCATAATCTCCCAAGCCATTGATGTGTAATATGTACATGACTAATCATCAATGTTAACCTATCGTTAATTTTAAAAAAAGCTTAAAATCAAATCAATAAAATCAAAATGCCGCAATTTTCTTTTATTTAGACAGCGAATAGCCGTTCATCAGGCTATTCCCTATCTAAAATTAATACAACATGAGAAAAAAAATGCTACTGAGCGTTTGTTCGCTTTTCATGACCCTATTGGTCAGTCTTGCACAAACCGCTACTATAACCGGTAAGGTTGTAGACGACAAAGGAGCTCCAATCCCCGGAGCTACTATCCTCGAAAGAGGAAGCAAAAATGGCACTAGCGCCACGAATGAAGGTGATTTCGTTATCAAGGTAAAAAAAGGAGCTACCCTGCTCATCACTGCTCTAGGATTTGAGAATCGGGAAGTTGTTGCCTCTTCATCCCCTCTTTCCATAACACTGACTGCTGATGTTCGTTCCCTCAGCGAAGTAGTTGTAACTGGTGTGGGTGTAGCCACTAGTAAAAAGAAACTAGCCATCTCAGTAGAGTCGATCACAGCAGACAAGCTGCCTTCAACACCCAGTGGCAGTATTGACCAAGCACTGGTAGGAAAAATAGCCGGGGCCCAGATCAGTACCACTTCCGGTAATCCCGGTCAGGCAGTGAGCATACAACTCCGTGGTATGAACACGATCCAGGGAGGCACACAACCTATGATCCTGGTTGATGGCGTTGAAATGGCGGCTTCCTCATTAGGCACGCTGGACCTTAACTCAATCGAAAGAGTGGAAGTAGTACAGGGTGCTGCTTCAGCAACCATTTATGGTGCACAAGGTGCCAACGGTGTTATACAGATATTTACCAAAAAAGGCAAGCCTGGTGCCGCAAAGATAGATGTATCAAGCAGGGTGAGCTGGGACAGTTACATCAATGTAGGCAATATGCACCAGCCCGTCAATCATTCTTTCCAGGTAGATAACAATGGTGATGTCGTTCAGAGTGATGGAAGTGGCGGATTTGTTCCCCTGAAACGGAACGCACTTGGTATCTGGGGTAATCCCATTTGGTTGGCCGGTCCGAATGACCAGAACAATAAACCATATAAGGACAATACAAAGTACTATGATCACATCAAACAGTTGTTCCGTACGGCTATGACAACCAACCACAGTGTATTCCTTTCCGGTGGTAAAGAAAAATCGGATTACGCAATAGGCCTTTCGCAATTAACGCAACAAAGCATTATCGATGGCGAATTAAAAAGAACCAATCTTACCCTGAATTTTGGTTTTGAATTGTTCAAGAATTTCAAAGTGAGGGCCATCAATCAACTGGTATACACAACCAATTCTACCGGTAATAACAACATTAGCGCTGCGTTATACACTTATCCGATAGGCGACTTTACATTCAAAGATCCTGATGGCAACAGTCCGTTTAAATTCGGACAAGGTATTGGAGCCAACAGTAGCAACCCTTATTATTATCGTCAATACAGAAAATTTGACGACAGGCAACTGGACATCATCCCATCCATCAACCTGAGTTATAAGTTTCCGCGTTTCCTGGACCTGGACTATAAGTTCAGTATCAACCAGAACAGGGATGATTATACGCGCACCGATGCCAATCAAACGGGTAATAAATCATCAGCGGCTTATGGATTTTCTATTGGTGCAGGCGGTGTCAGTGGTACCATTGACAATAACATCGCCCGGTATACAACACAGAATTCCATTGCCACTGCTATCTTGAAATTCGATTTTGATAAGGATTTCAATATGAAAAAATTGCCGATCATTGCTACTACTACAGCAGCGTATGATTGGAGGCAAAAAAGATACAACATTACTTCCCTTGAATATACCGGATTGCCTACTTTCCCGGCGAATGCCAACCAGGCTGCTACCAAAAGCATACTGAATGTGTATGAAGACAATTTCATCACTTACGGTTTATTTGTAAATCAGAAATTAGAGTGGGCTGATATTGCAGGCGTTTCCGGTGGTATGCGTTCTGACTATTCTTCTACTTTCGGAAGTGGCCAGAAAGCACAAACCTTCCCGAGGGGAGATGCTTATTTGAGACTGTCTTCCATGGATTTCTGGAACAATGGTATCGGAAAGGTAATCCCTGAATTCAAGATCAGGGCCGCTTATGGTGAGGCAGGTATTCAACCAGGTGTATTCGACAGGATCAGTACGCTGAACAATTTCAGTGTAGACAATGGTCCGTCTTTCTACAACCCGTCGCAGGTAGCCAACCCCGCCCTTACCGTAGAACGTTCCAAAGAAACAGAAGTGGGTGTTGACATGAACTTTAAAATAGGTAAACAATCATGGCTGCCTTTTATCACAGCAAGCGCCACTTATTGGAATCGTAAAGGCAGTGATATTATATGGTCGATACCCTTGGCCATTTCTTCCGGTGCCTCTACCTTGAAATCAAACGTGCTGGACCTCTCCTCTAGCGGCTTCCAATTCAGCGTGGATGCGGCCATGTACAAATCGAAGAATTTCAACTGGAACCTGCTGACTATATTCGGTACACAAAAAACATTCACTGATAAGATCACCGGAACACCTGATATACCATTGGTATACAGCAGTGCCGCTACATATACTTTGCGTGCAGGTGAACAGTTCGGTACGATCTACGGTTACAAAGCGTTGACCAGTGTTGACCAGACTGATGTAAAAGGTAAAAGATATATTGATAAATCTCTTGTAGGCAACTATGAAATGGTTGACGGAAGAGTGGTAGAAAAAGCAGGTAAGAAAGTAATGTTTACCTCTGATAAATATGTACTCGGCAATACCACACCCAAATTCACTATGTCATTCACCAATACCCTTACTTTTAAGGACTACCTGACCCTGAGTTTCCAGCTCGACTGGGTGGCCCAAGCATTGCAGTACAATCAGACCAAAGAATGGATGTATTCTGAAGGATTGCATGGCGATTTTGACAAGCCGGTAACCATCAACGGGCAAACAGGCGCCTGGACCGCTTATTATAAGAGTTTCTACGATGCTTCTGAAAGTAATGGCACCAAGGATTATTTCCTGGAGAACTCTTCCTTCCTGCGTTTGAGAAATGTTGCCCTATCGTTTGATGTGGCCAAACTCACCAGGATCAAATTCACCAATAGGCTCCAGGTTGTGTTGAGTGGTAGAAATATCTGGACCAGTACCAAGTACACCGGCATGGATCCGGAAGCGAATGTGAATACGAATGGTGGTGGAAGCACAGGTGCTGCACAGACTTCCGTACAAAAAGGCCTCGATTATTTTTCATTCCCCAACACTAAATCGTATCAGATTGGTATCAACATTGGATTAAATTAAAACTGCTAACAATGAAAAACAAAAATAAATCATTCATCCTTTTGGGCCTCTTAAGCGCTGCTATGATCATGTCGTGCAGTAAAAAAGATTTGGATGTTACCAATCTGAATCAACCTTCTTATGGGGTACTCAACAGCGAGAGCGGCATCCTTTCTTATGCAAAAGGGTTTTATAAAATTGGTTTCGGCGACCAATCGGTGGGGTCTCTTGACGACGGTCTGGGCTTTGGTATGCTGCTGATTGTCCAAGGCTTTCATGAAGGCATGGGCGATAACATCTTTGTTCCCTGGGGCAATAACTCGTTCAAGTTTGCCGATAACCCGCTTTCTGTGAAGTTAGATGATGGCAGCATTGTTAATAACCCCATCGGGCAAGGTCAACAAAGGGAACTGCAACTGCGAAACAGCCGCGCTTATGGCGCTTCCAATTCATTCTTACCAGAATGGACCTACATGTATTTTCTCAACAACTCATCAAATGTTTTATTGTCATTAATCGATAAAGTGAATTTTACCGGTGATGCCGCCACTAAAAAGAAAGTATTACAGGCCTGGGCATACTGGTGGAAAGGCTATGCGTATTCACGCATAGGATCTATGTACATAGCGGGGCTTAAAATTGATGCCCCGAATGCTACGAATGGAACCTATATGACCCACGATGCTTTGATCACTGAGGCAAATGCCAATCTCGACAAAGCGGCTGGCATCATCGGCGGTCTGTCTTCTGGTGGTGATTTCGATAATGTGATGACTCAGATCATTCCCGGTTATATGCAATTCCTTCCCAATGGTTCCGCAGGTATTCCTACACCGGCTTCTTGGGTTAAGAACATCAACTCGCTGAAAGCGCGCAACCTGCTGGTGAACAAGCGTACCAACGATATGACTGCATCGGACTGGGGACAGGTACTCAACCTGGCGAATGCCGGTGTATCGTCTAAAAGCGATTATGTTTTCCTCGCAAAAACGTATAGCGACCAGTCGAAATCTATTTTCTCCAACCTGCCTGAAGACGGAACTTGCGAAGGGTATGCTGCTTCTTCCGATAATAATACCTTTTTCATCAGTGAGCGACTGATACAGGATTATAACACCGGCGACAAAAGGCTGAGCAACAATTTCGATCTGCTTCCCAGCCCGGTGATCAATAAAAGAGGAAGGAGTATTACATTCGGAACCCGTTATTACATGATCGATGGGGGCACGGGTAATGGAGCCATTACTTATTATTCCTCACAGCCGAATGTAGTGAACTCATACATTTCCTGCAGTTATGAGGAGAACCAGTTGATGAAAGCAGAAGCCCTGATCAATACAGGACAGATTGTTCCGGGTTTACTGATCGTTGACGGGGTACGTACTTTGCAGGGAGCAGGAGTACCATCTGTAAGCGGGCTTGGTTTGAGCCTTTTGCAGGCGAAGGAAGAGTTGCGCAAAGAAAGGAGATGCGCATTGCTGTTCAGGGGGGTGGCTTTTTATGACTTGCGCAGGATGGGTATGGCAGATGACGTATCGAAAGGTGGTGGCAGAAATGGTTGCGTAGTGTTGGATAGGACCGGAAAAGTAAACACCAATGCTACCATTAACTATAGCTATATGTCGTACTGGGATGTGCCCCAGAACGAACTTGATTTCAACCCGGCTGCATCAGGGAGTGCACCAGTGAAGAACCAATAAATACCGATTAATAAACCCAGCATCAACTAAAGCGGCTTTCTCATGGGAGCCGCTTTTTTGTTGATATAGTTGCTTAGCAGAAGCAACAAAGACCATGTACCCGGTATCTGTGGATTTGTAAAATGAACTGTGTCTAAGAATAATCCGGTTATAGTTTAAAAGAAGCGGTGTCGGCTCAATCTCAGAGCAAGGCACCGCCTCTTTTTTACAGCGCACTGTCAGATATCTGTTTTCATCCTGTCCGTAAATATAATTTTAAATTGAAACATCCTTGATTGCCTGATATGGACGTAACCAAAAGGGCTGCTTCTTTCGAGGCAGCCCTTTTGGATAACCATTATGCAAGGAAGAGGCTTCTACTTTTTCTGAAGAATCAATACTTGACCGGGATAAGAGTTCACTCCATAATAATGGGTCAAGGTAAGTTTAATGGTTCCCTTACAGGAGTTTACACTACCTGTTCCGGCATGCGATACATCTGTAACAGGTGGATAGTCTCCATAAATTTGTTTAGGCACCGTGACAGAATTGTCTGACGGATTCACATACAAGGTAACAGGGTGCCGGTTGGCACCGCCGTTTGCAGGATCCATATTCGGATAACAAAGCAAGGTAATGCTATAAGTACCATCTGCATTAGCAGTAGCGGAAGACGTACTGGTGATAGGGGAAGCATTAGCTGTTGGATAATCAGCCCAGTCATCCTGAACAACCGTATAAGTGGCGTTATTAAAAACTGATGGATCGTAATTACAGAATATCACTGCATTCCATCGAAAACTGGCATTATAAGGAGCCTGGCTTTCAAAATCTGCCGAATTGGTATTGTCCAGTGAATACAAATTACCATTGCTTGCAACAAACTCATTATAAAAAGTAAACTGTTGGCCAATCTGGAAAGTGCCGGTACTTGTGCCCATGGCTTTGGCTACTTCCGAACCAGTCACACTTAAAGTGCCACTATCTGTCATCGCTACGTTTTTGATGAGCTTCCAGGTTGATTTACTGCCGCTGGTTCCTACATATATGTTTACGCTTGACATAGCCAACCCACCGGGGTACCTTTTCACTTTAATGGAAACAGTAGAAGCTGCCAGGTTATTAGGATCGAATTTAAGCGGTGTGGTAGGTACCTTCTGATTCCATTGCAGGAATCCGCCATTTGCTACGCCGAACCGCAAGTTAACGGATGCATCATCTTTCTTGCTACAGGAAAACACGAGCAAAACAGCTGAAATACATATAAATGGTATGATTAGTTTTTTCATGTTCGTGATTTTTTAGATTAATAAACCCAGCCGGTTTTAGGATTAGTATCCCAGAATACTTGGGTGGTTAAATCAGTCTTCTGTTTTGCCGTATTGTTAAAGTTCACATATACTGCCGGATAGAAAAAGGAACGAATAAACGAACCAGGATTGGGCTGCAACGCAGGTTGCATTTTGATGGCCTGTGACCCAAGCCTCCTGTAAAGGTTATAAGATTCGATGCCATTGCCCCAAGCACTGATGTAAAATTCTTTGGCTACCACGGCCAGCTTATCATTGAGGGTAGCAGCTCCATCATATGCACTGCCCACAAAACCTGTATAGTTGTTGATGGTAGACTGAGAAGGTACAAAACTGGCTGTTGGTGTTACTCCTATCGAGGAAGGGAATGCCATTACTTTTGAGATCGATTTGTTAATACCCGATAAAGTCAGCGCGCGCCCGTCACCGGAAGCATTCAACGTGAGCACTGCTTCTGCTTTAAGGAAGTCTGTAAAAGCTGAAATCCATATAGGCAGGATACCCTGTCCCAGGCCTCCGATACCTGGTTTCACAGCGACATTCTGGTTAGCGTCGAACTGGCCGCCGGCCGGGTACACCCCCCATGTGGTTTTGAGCTGGTTATCTGGCGGTGTACCTGAATTATCGCCATGGTCACGTCCAAAATAACCATTCGACACCAAACAGAAAACGGTACCTGAAGGATAATTAGACGGATAAGCCTGGAAACGGCAGGGCTGGGTAAACTGCAAGGTAACCGGATCGGTAATGGCTGCTGTAATATCAGTGGTCTGGCGATAAAAATAGTAACGTGTACGGGGATCAATCAACCCTTTCTCTGTTACCATTGTCCACATGAAATAATTACCCAGGTAATCACTCGAACCGGTAGGGGTGTAATTACCTGCATATTTAGGATGACGGCTATCAGGTGCCAGGGATTTAGAACCATACTGGTATTGAAAATCCTGCGATGTGCTATTCACCAGGTCATTCTCGCTCAACAAGGCTGTAATGTTCGTAGTAGCAGTAGCTGCATCTGCCAACCGATAGTTCATGTATGCTTTCAGCTTTAATGTTTTTGCCAATGTGCTCCAATTGGCACGGTTACCTCCATAAAAGATATCGTTGGTTGGAGTGGGACCATTGCTACTTAGGTCGGTAATAGCGCTGTTTAAAAGTGCAATTGCACTATCGTATACAGCTTTGCCTTTATCCAGGGCGGGATTGGTGTTAGCAATACCCTTGTTGGCCTGGCTGTAAGGCACATCTCCAAAATAATCCACCAGGGTCATCAGCGTATATGCTTTCAATACCTTACCGATGCCAACATGTATGTTTTTTTTCTGGGAATAAGCAACCGGGATCATGGCATTCACATTAGTAAACAGTGAAGCATACGCGGTTGTCCAGGTTCCATCTGTTGTCTGCGGCTGGTAAGCTGCATTATAAGTGGGGCCAAACATGGTCTCCATCCTGGTCAACTGTGCACCCAGGTTCGACAACCCGGAATAAAAGTTGGCAAAATTCAGCTGTATGGAGTTCAGGTAAAGGTCTACATCCGCAGACGCAGTATTGGGTTGATTGGGGTTATTCAATAACCCGTTAAAATCGCTGTTCAGCTTATTGCAGGAAGCCAGCAATAAAACAACTGAACAATATATCATTAACTTTTTCATTTTTTAATTCTATTTGGTTATTGAAGTTTAAAAAGTTACGCGAATGCTCGCACCAAAACGACGGGAAGATGGACCAGTCAATAACTCAAGACCACGGCCGGTACCTACACCCAAACTGGAAGTTTCAGGATCGAAACGAACATATTTAGGGAAGTTCGGAGCCAGGTAGAACAGGTTCTGGCCAGATGCTACGACGGATACGCTTCCAAAAGGTGTTTTGGCCAGCCACTTGGAAGGCAATGAATAACTCAATGAAACTTCTCTCAGCCTGATCAGCGTTGCATCCCATACCTGGAAATCGTTCGGGCCAAAATAAGTATTGAAGTATGCACTGGTAGCGCCGGTTTGAATATCATTGGGTTTTCCGGTTGATTGGCGTATACCAGGCAAAGTGATCGGAATGGTCCTGTCGAAGTCCATATCCTTTGTTAAACCGCGGGCCAGCAAAGATGCAGTGGTGAGTGATATCATTTTTCCGCCAACAGAGTAATCCATTTGCGCACGGAAAGTCAGTGACTTCCAGGTCAACTCGCTGATACCTGTCAGTTTGTATTGAGGCAGCGGGCTACCCAGGATGCCAATATTGGGGTCCTGGACATAATAACCATTGTCATCAAGCAATTTCTGTCCGGTTTTAGGATCAACAGAGGTAACACTACCCTGCAAAATACCTAGTGGCTGTCCGTTGATGGCAAAGTTTCCTAAGTTGCTGTAGCCGGCAAAATTGATCTGCTTGATATAACTGGGCAGGTCATACACCAGACTTTTGTTGATGGTCCAGTTGGCATTCAACTGCCAGTTCCAATCGCGTGCCTTGACCACATTGTAACCCAGTCCCAATTCGATACCTTCATTACGAACATCTCCCGCATTCACAGAGGTAACGGTATAACCGGTAGAGGGGTCCAATGAACGATCCAGTATCTGATTGCTGGAAATCCTTTTATAGAAAGTAAGATCTACTGTCAGCCTGTGGTTGATGAAAGTGCCTTCCAGTCCAGCTTCATATTCTTTCAGGAGCTCGGGTTTTAAGGCTGGATTAGCAAGCCTGTTGGGAATCGCATTCTGGTTGATCACATTTCCGTTCCTGTCAACAAAAGCATTGGTCTGGATATTTAAAGCAGTCCTGGTTGTATAAGGATCTGGGAAACGGGCGCTGGTAGAATAACCTATACGAACTTTAAGAAAGTTCACCCATTTGTTGTTTTTTAATCCGTTGATCGCTGCCGTAGGTATCATAGAAATGCTGGCACTTGGATAGAATATTTTACGATTGCTCTCTTCCAGTGTGGAAACCCAGCTCTCCCGGCCACCTACGTTCAGATACAGGTAATTCCTGTAGCCACCTGAGGCAGACAGAAACGCTCCGAAGCGTTTTTGTTGTGAATTAAAGTTCAGGTTACCTCCATCCTCACCTACCGCTTCATGGTTTACGAAGTTGCCATGGTTGAATAGGCCGAATACCAATTGCTGGGTACTCTTCATGCCATTTTGCGTATAATTATCATTACGAAGGTTCAGGCCACCATCCAGGGTCAGGTTCCAGTCCTCATTGAGGTCCTTCACATAGTTCACCAGGATATTATGATCTAAAATGGAGTTGGTAGAATTAAGGGTACGATACATACCAGTGGTATATTGCAATCCGCCGGTGGTGCCGCCTTTGTTCACGGTGAGCTCATTCAGTGTATTGTACACGTCGATACCCAGGCGATACAGTACACTCAGTCCTTTCATGATATCGTACTTCATCTGTATATTACCGAATGTGCGGTAGATTTTTTCCCGTATGAGGGAGTTTTCTACAGTCCAGCGCGGGTTTTGAATACCGTTGTTGGCACGATAGTATACACTTGATCCGTCAATGGGGTTTTTATAAGGCCATCCCATCAGATCAATACTACGGGGCGTATAGATGAGGTCTCCGTAAACAGAAGGATTATCAGCGCTACTACCAAAACTCGTACTGGTAGTGGGCGTGATATAATCAGTTGTAGCAAAGTTGATGGTACCACTCAAAGTGAAGTTGTTGGAGAGTTTGGTTAATCCGCCGAAACCAAAGTTGTTTTTGATTACACTGTTACCTGGCAAAAAGCCCTGATCGCTTGTATAGGAATAGTTACCGCTGAAACGGGTAACAGCATTACCACCAGATACGTTGACTGCAGTATTGCTTACCCAACCGGTACGGAAGAAAGCCGGTACACTGTTGTAAGCTTTATACGCGTATTTTTTTCCTTTGTATTCCGGGAAAGCTACATTCAGCGCAGAACGGCTGTATGGGTGATTGAAAGAATCAGGCGGGTTTTTAAAAGCAGCACCCCAGTTACTGAAGGCAAGAGATGGCGCTAAGTTGAAACCACCACCATAAGTATCCTGATAATCGGGCAGGTTGGCTACTTTATTGGCAAATAAGGATTGAGAAACTGTAATTTCAGTCTTCTTATTCTGCTTATTATTAGCAGAACCATTCTTGGTTGTAATCAGCACAACCCCATTCCGGGCAAGGTCGCCATACTGAATGGCTGCACTCAATCCTTTTAATACCGTAATGTTCTCTATATTATTCGGATCAATATCGAGGAAACGGCTGGAACTTTGCCCACCAAAAGTAAAGCCTGAAGGAGCATTGGTGCTACCATCGAAAGGTACACCATCTACAATGAAAAGCGGGGGAACAGAACCGCCTGTAATCGTACTTACCCCCCGAATAACGATGTTCGTGCCCGAACCGGAAATACCACTGGTTCCAAGGATATCAACACCCGGAGCCTTACCTGCCAGCACACGCCCGATATCGCCTTCTGGTCTTAATTCAATATCCTTCTTTGCTACCGAAGTAACAGCATAACCAAGTGCTTTTTTCTCGCGCTTAATACCGAGCGCGGTTACTACGACTTCACTCAGGCTTTCATCTATATTTTTCAGGGAAATGGTCAGTGCTGCACCGGAAGAAGCAGCAATCTCTTTTCTTTCATATCCGGTACCTGAAACAACCAGTACTGCACCGGGGCTGACCGAAAGTTTAAATACGCCATTGGCATCTGTTGCAATACCGTTTTTAGATCTTTTTTCAACAACGGAAGCCCCTTCAATCGGTCTCCCCTTGTCGTCGGTCACTTTTCCTGTTACCGTACTTTTTTGTGCGATTGCTGTCATACTTGTAAATAACAGCGCACAAAAAACCATTAATAGTGTTTTTCTCATGCTTTTTAAGTTTTAGACGTTTGATTCTAAGACAGACGGAATCTTGATGAAAATAAAAAAGAAAAACGGGTTAGCATTAACAAAATGTTAACTTTAAGCTGTTTTTAAGCTTAAGTAAAGGGGGGGGGTTAAGCACCGGCAATCCCCGTATCAGATAACCTGGTTGTTGGCGGAGTAGTTTTACTATTTTATCGGTTATTGCACGTAAACTTCATCAGTTTCCGTCCTTACAGAAGTAAAGACAACATTATAATAAGACGGAGGCGATGTATTGGCTATTATTAATGATTACCTTAAGCAACAAATAGCTTGTATTAGGTATCTTTTAAAAAATAAAGCAAATTTTATTTGCTCATAGTATTATTTTATTAATATTTGATACTCAAATGCTTCATCCGATGTCCCTTTCTACGCTGCGTAAATTGCACTTACTTGTTATTGCCCTGCTCGCCTTTTCTTTCTTTTCCCACGCGCAGCAAACCTATAGCGTATACAGCTGTAGTGGCAGTACCTTCAGTTTTGTTCAACCCGGCGCTCCCACCGGCACTACTTATACCTGGGGAACGCCCGCCATCAATCCGGGTGGCGCCATCAGCAATGCTACCGCGGCTGCTACACCGCAGAGCATGGTAGTACAATCACTCACCAATAACACCACATCACAGGCAACTGCCACTTACCTTGTTACGACTTCCAACAATACCAACTTTACATTGGTGGTAACAGTGAATCCGCAGCCGCAATTGTCTACTCCCACCAATGCAGGATCCATCTGTAGCGGCAGCCCGGTTACCTATACACCCAACAGCACGGTATCGGGCACCAGCTTCAACTGGAGCCGGCCTGCGATCGCCGGTATCAATAATGTTTCTAGCCAGGGCACGGGCAATCCGAATGAAATCCTCTATAATACCACCACCAATCCCATCGATGTTACTTACAATTATACATTAACCGCGAATGGCTGTACCAATAACCAGGCAGTGATTGTTACAGTAAAGCCTTTACCCACACTGACTACTTCCCTGATAGCTCCTGCCATTTGCAGTGGCGGAACAGCTGTGTATACGCCTGCTTCCAGTCTTGCCAATACCAGTTTCAGCTGGACCAGGGCTGTTGTAAGCGGCATCAGCGCAGGACCTAACAGTGGCGGACCTAACGTCAATGAACAACTCAACAATACCACACTCCTGCCCAAAACAGTTACCTATGTGTATACTTTAACTGCAAATACCTATGGTTGTTCCAACAACCAAAATGTGTCTTTAACGGTAAATCCGGTACCATCGGTATCTAATCCACCATCCATTAGTTCGTGTAGTGGCAATATATTTATGATAACACCTTCGCCAGTACCTGCCGGTACAACATACACTTGGCAGGCTCCCGTAATCTCTCCCGCTGGTGCGATTACAGGAGGCGGTACCAATACCATTGGACAGAATTATATTGGCCAGGCGCTTACCAACAACAGCGGATCTACAGCTACTGCCACTTATACGGTTACACCAAGCTCCTATGGATGCGTTGGAACCAGTTTTACTGCCACTGTTAACGTAAACCCGGGCGGTTCCGTTGCAATGCTCAGCAGCAGCCTCACACCACCTGATATATGCAGCGCCACATCGTTCTTTTATCATCCTACTTCAGCCGCTGCTGGTCCCAGTTTCAGCTGGACACGCTTCGCAGTAGCGGGCATCAGTCAGGCTGTAACAACAGGCAGTGGAGATATCAATGAATCATTGACCAATACCACTTTTCTTCCGGTTACTGTCAAGTACGCCATTACTACCACATCCAATGGCTGCTCCAATACACAGGATATTGCAGTTAATGTGAATCCTTCTACAGTGTTAAGCACTTCGCTTACACCGCCTGCTGTGTGTAGTAATACGGTATTCAGTTATACGCCTATGAGCCAAACAGCCAACACTGCATTTAACTGGACCAGGGCATCTGTAAATGGCATCAGCAATGCAGCGGCCAGCGGAACCGGCAATCCCAATGAAACACTGATCAATACTACCAGCGGGTCCATTGCTGTTACGTACACCTATAATCTTATTACACCCAATGGTTGTACCAATAACCAATCGGTGGTGGTGAATATCAATCCAACGCCTACACTGAGCAGTACACAAACTCCCAATGCTGTATGCAGTGGCAGCACCTTCAATTATATTCCTACTTCTGCTACGGCAGGCGCTACTTTTACCTGGAACAGAGCGGTAGTTACTTCTATCAGCAACGGAGCGGGCAATGGTACTTATAACCCGGCAGAGATACTGGTTAATACCAGCCTCAACCCGGTGAATGTACCTTATACCTATACCATCAGTGCCAATAACTGTTCCAGTACAGCTATTGTTACCGTTCCCATTAACCCGGTACCCAATATTGCCAACCAAACCCTCGCGGCTTGCAGCAATACCGTATTTAACCTCACACCTGCCAGCGTTCCATCGAACACCACTTATACCTGGACGGCGCCTGTGATCGCACCCGTTGGCGCTGTTTCGGGCGGATCTGCACAAACAACCGGGCAAGCCAGCATCAGCCAGTTGCTCACCAACCAAACCATCAACTCTGCTACGGCTACCTATACGGTTACGCCCACTGCGGCAGGATGTACCGGCGCGTCATTTACAGCCACTGTTACCCTCAACCCTGTTCCTGCTGTAGCTAACCAGTTGCTGGCAGCTATATGCAGCGGTAACGCGTTTAATTATACGCCCGCCAGCATGCCGGCAGGAACTACTTATACCTGGAGCAATCCCTTGCTGGCGCCTGCGAGCGGTTTAACAGGCGGCAGTGCGCAACCGATCAGTCAGACTTCTATCGGGCAATCGCTCAGCAGCGTCAATAATATCATGGATACAGCCACTTATACGGTAACGCCTTCCACCAATGGATGTGCGGGTAATACCTTCACCGTTACCGTACCGGTTAAGCCAGTACCGATTCTTTTCAGCATGACAGATACCATTTGTTCCGGTACTCCATTCAGTATACTGCCTTCACCTGTACCGGCCAACACAACATACACATGGCCTACACCGGTGGTATTTCCATTTGGTTCAGTGATCAACGGAGGCCAGCAAACCACGCCGGTACCTACTATTTCGCAAACACTGGTGAATACTACCGCCGCTACCGGTCAGGTTGTTTACACCATTACGCCGGTGGCTACCGGCTGCACAGGCGCACCTTTTACGCTAACAGCTGTAGTAGGTGTACCGCTGCCACCTATTGCCAACCAATCAACCATTATTTGTAGCGGTACCAGCTTCAATATGACGCCGGCTACTGCACCGCCCGGCACCACGTATACCTGGAGTGTGCCGGTGGTGAGTCCCGCCGGCAGTGTATTGGGATTGAGCGCTGCTGCTACTCCACAGCCCATCATCAGTCAAACCCTTACCAACCTCATCAATGTTACCGACACGGTAGTGTATTTTGTGCGGCCTTACAATACCGGTTGCCAGGGGAATATTTTTACCGCTACCGTTCGCGTAAAGCCATCACCCAAAGCCAATATTACCGGCAATGCAGTGATCTGTGCTTATCCGCAAGACACATTATCCATCAGCTTTACCGGTAATGCACCCTGGAGTTTTAATTATACCGATACCCTCGGTGTATCGCGTACTATTTCGGGTATCAAAACATCGCCCTATACCTGGATCACACCTTCTTTGCGCAATGCCACCAGCCAGACTTTCGCCATCAGCGGTGTGAAAGAAATGGCTTGCAGCAACTTCACCGATACCTTCTATTTCTCACAAAGGATCAATCACCTGCCGATTGGTAAGATCGTTTCGCTGCACGGTAATTATATCTGCAATAATATCCTGGATACCCTGTATGTTGTTTCATTGCCTTCCGATACCGTCAGTTACCAGTGGTTGCTGAACGGAGTGGCCCTTCCCGGAGCCACCACCGATTCCATCGGCACACTCACGCCCGGCAATTACAATGCGAGACTCACCAACCAGTTCGGTTGCGTGGATACGGCGGCATCCAACCTGGGGTTGATACTCATCAATAAACCCGTTCTCAAATTCAGTTACGATTCCTATTGCATTAACACGTTGATGCATTTAACCAATCTCACCGATACTACTTTCACCGGCGCCGTTCAATGGTTGTGGAATTTGGGTGATAGTACATCGGCCAACACCTATCATGCTACAGATACTTATCTTACTGGCGGCGACAGGCATATACGGCTCACTGCCACCCAGGCGAATTGTGCTGCATATAGTGTATCGCTTGATACTACTATCACCATACAGGTTCCGATTGCAGCAGTGCGATTGCCATCGATCAGCGCTTATAAGAGTGTGCCTACCATGATTGGAGGAAGATATTTGCCGGGTTATACTTATCAATGGAATCCTACCAGGGGTATCACTTCACCCAATAGCGACAGTACCATTTTCAACCATTCACAAACACAACAATACCTGGTGAACCTCATCTCTTCAGGCGGATGTTATACGCCCGATACATTATTGGTGCGCGTTTTTGATAATGGCATGTTAGATATATTGGTTCCACGATCTTTCACGCCTAATGGCGATGGGGTGAACGACATACTATATTCGTATCATATAGGTTTGACGCAATTCCATTATTTCAAAATATACAACCGGTACGGGCAACTGATGTTTGAGACCCGCGATCCCGATGCAGGCTGGAACGGCACGGCAGGAGGAACGGCGCAGCCGATGGGTGTCTATATATGGATAGCGGAAGGCATTGCCGCAGACGGCAGCCTGATTAGAAAAACCGGGGAAACACTTTTATTACGCTGATGAAAATGACTATGATCATACTATTGAAACGATCTTTTGGTTTATTGTTATTACTGACAATTTTCACGGGCACATTGCAGGCGCAGGACCCTGTTTTTTCGCAGTTCTATTCATCACCGCTGAGTGTGAATCCAGCGCTGGCGGGCAATGGCAGTGCCGACTGGCGCCTCATCATCAACCGCAGGAGCCAGTGGTTTGCCAGCGGCGTAGAACCGTTCAATACCACTTCTGTTTCTTTTGATGGTAAACTGTTCAAACAGAAAGACAAAGAAACGAATTACATTGGCGGGGGGCTCATGTTCATGCAGGATTATGGTATGTCGGGCGCCTATAAGAACAATTCTTTCCACGGCATCCTGAGTTCTCATGTGGCCATCGATGAAAATGATTACCATGGCTTGTCAATAGGACTGGCTGCAACTTATAGCAATCTCATCATCGATTATACGCAACTCAGTTTTTCGAGTCAGCTCGCTTCTTCCGGTTTCAACAGGGCGCTGCCTACCAATGAAGCGTACTTGTCTACTGTCAAACCCTATGTTTCAATGGCCGCAGGCATCACCTATACTTATACCGATGAAAGTTCCAATTTTGATGTAGGTGTTGCAGGATACCGCTTCATGAAAACGCGCCGCTCTGCATTGAATGATTCCACGCAGCTCGATCCGCCGCATTATAATTTTCATGCCGATTACCAGGCCTTTCTGAGCGACAGGCTGGCATTCAATGCCAATGCCGTGTACATTGTTCAGAACAGCCAGAATTTTTATTCACTGGGCGTGAACCTGGGTCATATCCTCGACGATTCGGAAACACCTACCGTTTTCAACACGGGCTTGTGGTACAGGAGCAATGATGCGGTGATTCCCTACCTGGGATTAATGTACCGGAACTTGCAACTGGGGTTGACTTACGACGTAACCCTCTCCTCTTCCAAGAACTCACTGGGATCGATGAAGACATTCGAGTTTTCACTCATCCTCCGTTCGCCTCAGAAAGTGGCGCATGCGATTCCTTGCCCCTGGAAATGACATTTAAGACTTATAATAGTCTCTTTTCGCATTTTCAATTGCTTCATTCCTTTGATGGCGCAGTTCCCTGATGCGTGACCTTCTTTCAGGACGGCTCAGGGAATGGTTCATACGGACGGAAGCAATTTTTTGCGAATAATCATGTTCCAGGTCGGCTATTTCCTGGTCGAGTTTAGAAGCTCTCGGTGAAGGCGGATAACCATAAGGATACGTATAGTATGGATATCCATACCAATACGGCGAAAAGAACGGATCGTAATAATAATAGCGATGTACAATATAAGGCCGGTAATATCCACCCCTCACATAACCATGGAACTGCGCCGAAGCTGAAGTCACTGTTACAAATGAACTCATGAGTAACAATATGATAAACAACTTTTTCATAACCCTGTTTTACATTGAATTAGATGCAAAAAGTGGGCAAAAGCAACAGGACGTTTCAGATTATAACAATCCTATAACAACAATCCAACGTCATCCTTCTCTTGCAGGAATTTGTCGTGCAACTTCAACACCTGCGGTATCAGCAATTCCTGCTCATCGTTCAGGATCACAAAATCGCAGAGGCGCATTTTGATCTCTTCATTGATCTGCCTGTTCATACGGCCGAGTACTTCCTCCCGCGAAACACCGTCTCTTTTCATCACACGGTTGATCCGCACATGACGTGGAGCATAGACCCCGATGATATAATCAAGACCCGTAGTGGATCCTGCTTCAAAAAATAAAGCGGCTTCTTTGATAGTATAAGCTGTGGGCTGTGCATCTGCCCATTTTTCGGCAGCTGCAATGGTAACCGGGTGCACCAATGCATTGAGCTGCTCCAACCGGTAAGGATCGTTGAAAACAATATGGGCAATGTATTTTCTGTCGAGACGGTCGTTGGCAAAAGCGGCCGGTCCGAATAAATGGATAAGTCCTTTGCGCAATGCAGGATCTTCTTCCATGAGTTTCCGGGCGGCGCTGTCGGCATCAAATACAGGAATACCCAGTACCCTGAAGATATTGGATACGGTGGTTTTCCCGCTGCCGATGCCTCCTGTTAAACCGATCCTGAGCATATTGTTTCGAAGTGGATAGAATAAAAAACCTGGAACCGCAGGTGCGATTCCAGGTCTAAATTAATGCTTGGTTGCAGTTTTTGCTACTATTATTTTTTATCAGCCGCAGCAGCTTTGTTGATCGCAGCCGTCCATTCCATGCTGATAGAAGATTTTTCGATCTTCAGGTAGCTGCCGGGGTTTACTTCCAGCTGAAGGGTATTGTCTTCATTGATCTTGTTCACCGTACCGTGGATACCTGCAATGGTTACCACTTTATCGCCTTTCTGCATATTGTCGATGAACTTTTTCTGGTCTTTTGCTTTTTTCGCTTGTGGACGGATCATGAACAGCCAGAAAACAAGGATGATACCACCCATCAATACCAATTGCATCATGCCGCCGCCCTGTTGAGGGTTCGCCGCCAGTAAAACTGAATTCAGATAAAACATGTTGTTCTTTTTTTATTATTCTTGAATATCGCCCGTAAAGATAAGGTCGTGATTGTAACCATTGCGTGAATTTGTGGTAGCCAGTATACTTTTCCGAACCGTGCCCACATGCGCTTTTTTGCTATCGAAGGACCCCACCACTATGCCGGTATCGCCCGGGGCGATGGCTTGCTTGGTATAATCGGCAACCGTACAACCACAAACCGCTTTCACATCGGTGAGGTAAAGTGGCTGATGACCGCTGTTCCTGACGCGGAAACGGATATCGATCTGCTCTCCCATTTTGATGCTGCCGAAATTCACCACAGAATCCAGCCACTGTACGGTTGTATAATGAGCCGTATCGGCAGCGGGCTGCTGGTTTACTTTCACGGTATTATTGCAGGCCGACAAAAAAGCCGCCACGGTTGCACAGAACAGCATACCCGTCAATATCCGTTTCATAAGACTTATATTTTGTTTTTGTATTGTATCTTATTGATCTTCCCGGCTTCAGTGAGTTCCTTATGGATATTATCCAGGATACCATTTACAAACTGTCCGCTTTGCGCCGTACTGTATTCCTTGGCCAGGTCGATGTATTCGTTGATGGTTACTTTGGTAGGAATGGTTTCGAAGTAGAGCAATTCGCAAACGCCCATACGCATCAAAATCATATCCAGTATGGCAATACGCTCTGCATCCCAGTTCTTCAATTTGGGTGTAATGAGACTGGTGGTGTATTCTTTCTTTTCTAAAACGGTTTCCAGCAGGGTCTTCGCAAAGATCCATTTTTCTTCGCTCAGCATTTGCGAGAGGTGGAAAGATGCAGGCTTTTGCAAATAACTCATCATCAGTTGATCAATCATATCGGCGTCATCGTCCCAGTTGTTGAATAATTCTTCCACATGCGTGATAAAATGTTCATTGGGCAACATGAGATGGGTGAAGATCAGTTTCAGGATCTCTTTTTCGCTGTTCTTATCGCGGGAAGGCGTGGCAATATAAGTCTGGTATTGTTCCGTTCCGGTGAGGTCTTCATATATCTTTTTCACCAGTTCCCTGTCGATCAGTTGCTGGGGCATATCTTTTTCGACTGCCTTTTTAAAAGAATCGTCTTCCAGTATCTGCCAGAGGAGCTGGTTACCGGCAATTTTGGTGTTAACGTTGAGGTCGGCTTCGGTGGGCAGGTTGCGGGAAGCCCTTTTTTGGGCATTAACCTCGGCATAACGCGCCACTTCTGTCAGGAAATAAAGGAGGTAGACAAAAAGCTCCCGGCTCTTGTCGAGCTGTTTTTGAAGCTCTCCTACCGGTTGTTTAAAAGCCGGTATACCGTCTGCCGCTTCAATCATATACAGGAGCTGCATTACTTTTACCCGGATATTTCTTCTGCTGATCATATTTTCTAAGAACTCTGTTTGGGAGCGGCAAAGGTAGCGCATAAATAGGGCCATGCAAAATGTAATAGGTATATTTATGCCCCGGAAAATGAAAAATTGACAGGGTTAGCAAAACTTGGTGCATATTTGCGGGCGTTTCTGACAAAGGGACTTTACCGGGCACCCACAAATGAAGCCGACTGAAATTTTGGCTTAACTAATGGTGATGGCATGGAAATCGATGGGCAGAAGCATATTATTCACTCAATTATTAAAAAATCAATAACGTATGGCTAAGAAACTCAACGTTACACCTTTGCACGACAGGGTAATCGTTAAGCCTGCCGCTGCCGAAGAAAAAACTGCAGGCGGTATCATCATCCCCGACACCGCTAAAGAAAAACCCCAACGCGGCACTATTGTAGCTGCCGGAGCCGGTAAAAAAGATGAACCGATGACCGTTAAAACCGGCGACACCGTTTTATATGGTAAATATGCAGGAACGGAAATCCAGATCGAAGGACAGGATCTGTTGATCATGCGTGAGAGCGATATTCTGGCAATTGTTTAATTCGCCAATCCGGCAATCCGACAATGAGCCGATAAATACATTGTCAAATTATCTAATTATCAAATTGTCAAACTAATAACATGGCAAAGCAGATATTCTTCGATATCGAAGCAAGAAATAAAATGAAAAAAGGCGTTGACACCCTGGCCAACGCTGTAAAAGTAACCCTCGGTCCTAAAGGCCGTAACGTGGTTATCGAGAAAAAATTCGGTGCGCCTTCTATTACTAAAGATGGTGTAACCGTAGCAAAAGAAATTGAACTGGAAGACGCCATCGAGAACATGGGCGCCCAGATGGTAAAAGAAGTGGCTTCCAAAACTGCAGATATTGCAGGTGATGGTACCACTACCGCTACTGTACTGGCCCAGTCTATCATCAGCGAAGGTTTGAAGAACGTAGCAGCAGGCGCCAACCCGATGGACCTGAAGCGCGGTATCGACAAAGCCGTTGCCAAAGTGATTGAAAGCCTGAAAGCGCAATCACAGACTGTAGGTAACGACACCAAAAAAATTGAGCAGGTAGCTGCTATCTCTGCCAACAGCGATATGGAAATCGGTAAGCTGATTGCCCAGGCTATGAGCAAAGTAGGCAAAGAAGGTGTGATCACTGTAGAAGAAGCAAAAGGCACCGATACTACCGTTGACGTAGTAGAAGGTATGCAGTTCGATCGCGGTTATATCTCTCCTTATTTCGTTACCAACAGCGAAAAAATGGAAGCTGAACTGCAGAACCCCTTCATCCTGATCTACGACAAGAAGATCAGCGCTATGAAAGATATCCTCCACATCCTGGAGAAAGTAGCACAGAGCGGCCGTCCGCTCGTGATCATCGCCGAAGACCTCGAAGGTGAAGCACTCGCTACCCTGGTGGTGAACAAACTGCGTGGTACCATTAAAGTGGCTGCTGTTAAAGCACCCGGCTTTGGCGACCGCAGGAAAGAAATGCTCACCGATATCGCTATCCTCACTGCAGGTACTGTAGTAAGCGAAGAGCAGGGCTTCAAACTGGAGAATGCCGACCTCAGCTACCTGGGTCAGGCTGCTTCAATCACCATCGATAAAGACAATACCACCATCGTTGGCGGTAAAGGTAAAAAAGCCGATATCGTTGCCCGCGTAAACCAGATCAAAGCACAGATCGAGAATACCACTTCTGACTACGACCGCGAAAAACTCCAGGAGCGCCTGGCTAAACTGAGTGGTGGTGTGGCTGTACTGTATGTAGGTGCTGCTACTGAAGTAGAAATGAAAGAAAAGAAAGACCGCGTAGACGATGCCCTGCACGCAACACGCGCTGCCGTTGAAGAAGGCATTGTACCGGGTGGTGGTGTGGCTTATATCCGTGCCGTAGAAACCCTGGAAAAACTGAAAGGTGGTAACGAAGACGAGATCACCGGTATCCAGATCGTTAAACGCGCCATCGAAGAGCCCCTTCGCCAGATCGTTGCCAACAGCGGTATCGAAGGTTCTATCGTGGTACAGAAGATCAAAGAAGGCAAAGCCGATTTCGGTTTCAACGCCCGCACCGAGGTATACGAGAACCTGTTCAAAGCAGGTGTAATCGACCCTACCAAAGTAACCCGCGTAGCACTGGAAAACGCCGCTTCTATCGCTTCTATGCTGCTGACCACTGAGTGTGTGATCGCCGACAAACCCAAGCCTGAAGCTCCGATGCCTCATGGCGCACCTGATATGGGTGGAATGGGTGGATATTAATCAATACCTCACTATGAATAAAGTCCCTGTAACACAATCGTTACAGGGATTTTTATTATGCACCGATTCATCCTATATTTGTTCAATGCAGCACGATGATGATTTTGTGAAGTATTGGGCTGAAAACAGGGAAAAACAGAAAACAAGTATCCGACCCCTCCTGGTAGGCATGTCCTCCGGCTTTATGATAGGCATACTCATTTTGGTTAGTTTATCCTCCGGCTGGTACCAGCGCGCCGAAATGGTGGCCAATGCGAGCTTCAGTTCGGTGGTATTCATCCTGGCCATTTTATTGCTTTCTTTTTTCCTGGCGTTTTTCTACCGCAAGTTCCGGTGGGAAATGCAAGAGCAACGTTACCAGGAACTTATGGCAAAAAGAAACAGGTCGCATGCAGCCAACGAACCTGAAAAAGGGTCTTAGATTACAGCAACGCATTGAATTATTCGATCATAAAATAAAACTGACTGCCCTTCCAATGAAAAAGCTATTGTTCGCTTCGGTTCTTTTCCTTTCTCTATCCTCTTTATTGATCATTTCCTGTGGTAAGACCGATTCAGGCGCCTGCCAACCGGCATCTGTTGCCTCAGAAAAAAGCCAGATGGTGGCCTATTGTACTGCCAATAACATCAATTACACCGAGCACAGCAGTGGCATATTATACGAAATCGTCAGTCCCGGCTCCGGCTCCAGGCCAACCGTGGATTCTATCATCAGTGTGGTATATACCGGCAAGCTGATGAACAACACCACGTTCGACGCTGCAGCCAACCCCGTTACTTTCAGTCTGTCGGGTGTAATCGACGGTTGGAAAATAGCCATCCCCTTGCTGCAAAAAGGCGGCAGGATCAAAATGGTATTGCCTTCTTCACTGGCATATAGCTGCATGGGCTCGGGTGCCATACCCCCTAATTCACCTCTTTTTTTCGATGTAACCCTTACCGACGTCAAATCCAAATAGCTTCTATATATTACCCCCTTTCCCCTATCTTTGCCCACTCTAAAAAAACTGATTAAACCGTTACGAATATGCAACTGAAAGGTTTAGTGCGATTTTTTGCGATTGCACTGATTGTGATCTGCTTGTACCAATTATCTTTTACCTGGTTCGTCCACAGCCATGAAAACGCCCAGGATGCAAAAGCCGAAGCCTGGGTTAAACGCTTCCCTTCACCCGAAGTTAAATATCCCGGCAATAAGGAATTACAGGCATTGTATGCAGACAGTCTCGCTGAACTGAAAAAAGAAAGGTTGCAACGTTTGCTCGACAGCACCAAAGATACCAAGCTCGCTTTTGGTCTCACTACTTACAGCAGCGCCAAAGAAAAAGAACTGATGCTGGGTCTGGATCTCCAGGGTGGTATGAGCGTGACCATGGAAGTGGGGCTTGACGGTTTGATCAAATCACTGGCCAATTTCACCAAAGACGCACAGTTCAATAAAGCGCTCGACGCAGCCGTATTGCGCAAAGCCAATGGCGGCGCCGACCTCATCACCCTTTTCCGTGATGAATATTCCAAGTTAAACCCCACCGGTAAGCTGGCTCCTTTCTTTGCGGCCCGCAGCAACGGCAAGGTTAAGTTCGATGCCAGCGATGACGCGGTAGCGGGCTACCTGAAAGAACAGGCCACTGCTGCTTTCAACAACACCTACCGTATCCTGCGTACCAGGATCGACCGTTTTGGTGTGGCATCTCCCAATATCAACCCCGATCTTGCCAAAGGCATTATCAGCATTGAACTGGCAGGCGTCAACGATAAAGAAAGGGTAAGGAATTACCTCCAGTCTACTGCCAACCTGCAGTTCTTTGAAGTGTACACTTTTGAAAGCCGCGACCTGCAGAATGGCATCGTAGCGGCCGATAAAGCCGTGGAAGATTATCTCAACGGCAGCGCTCCAAAAGATACTGCTAAAAAAGCCGCTGTTGAAACAACCACAGCTACTGCCAAGGCAGATACCAACAAAACTGCCACGCTTTCAGGATTAGGCAACACACATGGAGAAACTGCCAAAGCCGATTCAAACAAGATCAATTCTAATAAGAATCCGATCGCGCGCTTATTGCAGTTTACGCAGCCTTACCAGGACAAAGGTGGCAAACCCATCTATCCTGCCGCTTTGGGTTATATCCAGGCAAAAGATACCGGCACGCTCAATGATTACCTGCGGATGGACCTGGTGAAGAACAAGTTCCCTTCCAACCTGGTATTCATGTACGGCAAAACCGAATCGGGCGATCCGAAGATGAAAAACATCCTGATGCTCTATGCCATCAAGACCCTCGACAACGGACAAGCTGAACTGGAAGGTGACCATATTACCAATGCTGCGCAGGATTACGACGAGCGCGGACGCATTGCCATCAAGATGAACATGGATAAGATCGGCACCAATATATGGGCAAAGATGACCACCCGCAACGTGGGCAAACCCATTGCCATTGTGCTCGATAACTTTGTATACTCTGCTCCGAATGTGAACGATCCTATTACCACCGGTAGTTCGCAGATCTCCGGAAGTTATACCATCAAAGAAGCGCAAGACCTTTCTGAAATCTTAGAAAGCGGTAAACTGCCTGCACCGGCCAAGATTGTGCAGGAGCAGCAGGTAGGTCCAACACTCGGTAAAGAATCCATCACCGGCGGCGGACTGTCGTTCCTCATTGCATTCATCGTGATCTTCGCCCTGATGCTGCTGTACTTCAATACTGCAGGCTGGGTAGCCAATATCGCGCTGATACTGAACCTGCTCTTCACCATTGGTGTGCTGAGCGCACTGGGCTTCACCCTTACTGCGCCCGGTATCGCGGGTCTGGTACTCACGATTGGTATGGCGGTAGATACGAACGTAATCATCTTCGAGCGTATCAAGGAAGAACTGAGCAGGGGCAAATCTTATCAGCTGGCTGTGAACGATGGCTACAAGCGTTCATTGTCACCCGTACTCGATGCGCACGTGACTACATTGCTCACCGCTATCATCCTGGCCTATTTTGGCCTGGGCCCGGTATTGGGCTTCGCTACCACACAGATCATCGGTATTTTGTTGTCGCTGTTCTGCGGTATCCTGGTATCGAGACTGATCACAGATTTCTACACCAATAAGAACCGCCACTTTGAATATTTCACCGGTATTTCAAAGCGCATTTTCAAGCATGCCGCTTTCAAATTCATCGAATACAGGAAGATCGCTTATGGTATTTCTGTTGTGATACTCATATTAGGTATCAGCACTTTCTTCAACGGGTTCGATGAGGGTGTGGAATTCTCCGGAGGCCGCAGCTATACCATCAAATTCGACCATGCTGTGAGCCAGTCAGAGATTACCGATGAACTGAAAAAGGTATTCGGCGAAGCGCCCATTATCAAAACGGTGAACTCTACGCACCAGTTGAACATCACAACATCTTACAAGATACACGAAACCGGCAACCACGTGGATTCGCTGGTAGAACAAATGTTGTTCAACGGCCTGCACAAACACCTGCCGCAGAACATCACGTTCAACGAGTTTGAAACCAAGTACAAGCAAAGCTCTCAAACGGTGCTGCCTACTATCTCGGATGACCTGAAGGCTGGAGCTACCAAAGCCACCATATTCGCCATCATCGCTATTTGTTTGTATATCTTCATCCGTTTCCGCGACTGGCGATATTCATTGGGTACCATTTTCTCTTTGCTGCACGACGTGTTCGTAACCCTCATCGTGTTCAGCTTCGCGCGTAAAGTTGTGCCCTTCCCGCTGGAGATCGACCAGCACTTCATCGCAGCCATCCTAACGGTGATCGGTTTCTCTATGAACGATACCGTGATCGTGTACGACCGTATACGTGAAGACAGCAAACTGTTGAAAGGCTCCAGCAATGCAGCCATCATCAACAGGGCCATCAACGATACGCTGAGCCGTACCGTTATGACTTCACTCACGGTATTCCTCACCATCCTGATCCTCTTTATTTTCGGAGGAGAAGTAACCCGTGGATTTGCGTTTGCGATGCTGATTGGTGTGGTAACCGGTACTTATTCGTCCATCTTCGTGGCAGCGCCGATACTGGTTGACTTTGCGAAGAACAAACCCCTGGGTAAAGACGAAACAAAAAAATAAACACAATTCTCAAAATGATAAAATCCCGCTGCACACACAGCGGGATTTTTATTGCACCTTTATAATCAAGTTTTATTTAACAAATATTAGCGTAATTTGCGCCTGAATAACCCTTGGTAAAGAAATTGTTACATATAGCCCAACGGGCGCTTCTGTTGTTAATGGCGTTGCAGATACTCAACCTGAGTACCAATGCCATTGATTTTCAGCCATTTCATACCACCAATCTCTATGAGTTCAATGACCTGAATACCATCATTGAATACGTAACAGAGATCGTCTTAGACCATAAGAACGCTTTCCCCGAATCGGAGCAGCAATCGACCAGCTCAAAAGCACAGTTTGAAAAGCATTCCAATATCAAGCTCTTCATCCCCGATGGGTTTGCTTTTTTGCAGAAAGAAGAAGAGCCACTAATCGATCATACTGCTTCGGTAATAGATCCTTATCGCTATCTCTTTTTCAAAGAGATCAATCCCCCACCCCCGAAGTGCTGATAACAGCATTTTTATACTAATATTTATTTTAGTTGAATAAATAAAGCATGATAGACCTTCCTGGCAGCGCCGTTACAAAGCCTGAAAACCAGGAAGTCTGTAATGATGATTTTGTAACTCTTGAACCCAAATCGAATATTTACATGAAAGTCTTTTACCGGATATTGCTGCTGGCGTGCTTGCTGGATGTTTCTGCTCTGGCAAATGCACAAAACCCGGCACCGGCTGCTCCTATAAAGGTAGATAGTACGAGTCTGACCCTGGATTCTGCAGAACAGATCTTTTTACGGAACAACCTCTTGTTATTGGCGCAACGCTATAATATCGATGCACAGAAGGCGTTGATCATCCAGGCGAAGCTTTGGCCCAATCCCAACCTCGCTTATGCGCGTGGCCCCATATTCGGCATCCACGATGAATCTTCCAATGTGGTAAACGCCGGTTTTTTCAATTATGCCGAAAACACCGCAGCCATATCGCAACTGATCTTACTGGCCGGCAAAAGAAATAAGCAGATCAGGATCGCCGAAGCCAATGCCAAACTGGCCGAATACCAGTTCTACGATCTGCTGCGCACACTGAAATATACTTTGCGTACCGATTTCTTCAATATCTATTACCTGCAGCGATCGGCCAAAGTGTACAACAAAGAGATCAGTGCTATGCAGCAGGTAGTAACTGCTTTTGAATCGCAGCAAGGCAAGGGATATATTGCAGAGAAAGAAGTAGTACGTATCAAAGCGCAGCTCTACAGCCTGCAAAGCGAATACAACGACCTCATTAACCAGATCAACGATACGCAAAGTGAACTGAGACTGGTAATGCAGGTAAAAAACGTGTATGTGTCGCCCATCGTTGATACACAAAAAAACGCCGCGCTCGACCCGGCCGCGTACAGTCTGACTACGTTGGTAGATACTGCTTTCAAAAGCCGTACAGACCTGAAGATCGCACGCGCCAATACCCAGATCAGCAAGCTGAACTACAATTACCAGAAAGCACTGGCGGTGCCCGATTTAACGGCTTCATTAGGGTACGACCGGTTAGGTAGTTATGTGCAGAATTTCCATTCGGTAGGCGTTTCCATGGACCTGCCCATTTTCAACAGGAACCAGGGCAATATCAAATCGGCCAAAGCGATGATCCAGGTGAACCAGACAATGGAGAAAAGCGTGGAAGCTTCGGTGGAAGAACAGCTATACAGGGCGCTGCAAAAAGCTTATGATAACAACAAACTGTATAAGAACATCGACCCCAAATTCTCCGGCGATTTCGACAGGCTGCTGAATGAAGTGCTGATCAACTACCAGCGCCGCAACATAGGCCTGCTGGATTTCCTGGATTTTTACGATGCCTATAAATCGAATACCCTGCAGATCAATTCCATCCAGTTCAACAGGGTAAGTGCGTTTGAAGACATCAACTTTTATACAGGAACTAATTTTTATAACTAGATCACCTACTACCAGAAATATTTTTTATGCAAAAGAAAATGCAATCATCTTTTATCACCACCGGTATCCTGATATTAGCCGCTGCGCTCGGAATGCAGTCATGCAAATCCAACAATGAAGCCAAGGCCGATGAAAGGGAAAAATACGTGATACCCGATTCTATTTTTAAAACCCTGGTGATAGATACGGTTTCCTCTGCTCCGTTTGTGAACTCGCTTACGTTAACAGGTAAAGTGTCGTTCAATGAAGACAATGTGGTGAAGATTTATCCCATGGTGAGTGGTAATGTACAAGACATTAAAGTGGCGCTGGGCGATTATGTGCAGGCCGGACAAACGCTGGCTGTTATCAAAAGCTCTGAGATGGCCGGCTTCAGCAATGACCTGGTGAACGCAGAAACCAACCTGCGGGTATCTAAAAAGAACCTCGATGCTACGCAGGATATGTTTACAAGCGGACTCGCATCGCAGAAAGACCTGCTGGCGGCAGAAGCGGCACACGAGCAGGCCAAATCGGAGCTGGCCCGTATCAACCGCGTGCTGAAGATCAATGGCGGAAATACACAAGGCGAATACGTGGTAAAAGCGCCGATCAGCGGTTTCATCGTGGAGAAATTTGCCACCAACAATATGGCCATCCGGTCTGACAATGGCGGCAACATGTTTACTATTTCAGATTTGAAAAATGTTTGGGTACAAGCCAATGTGTACGAATCGAATATCAGCCTCATTCACCTGGGTGAGAACGTAGACGTTACCACCCTAGCCTATCCCAACAAAGTGTTCAAAGGCAAAGTAGACAAGATGCTGAACGTGCTCGATCCGAATAACAAAGTAATGAAAGTGCGCGTGGTATTATCCAACCAGGATTATATGCTGAAACCGGAGATGTTTGCAAGTGTTACCCTTACCAATAAGGAAAACAAAGAAAATATCACCATCCCTACCAGCGCCCTGATATTCGATCACAGTCAGTATTATGTGCTGGTGTATCACAGCAAATCGGATGTACGGATCACCCCTGTTAAATTCATCAATACAGTAGGCGATAAAACCTTCATCTCTTCAGGCGTTGACAAAGGCGACAAGATCATTGCGTCTCAGGCTTTGTTGATCTATGGGTCTTTAAATAACTAACATTAAAATCAGTTGAGATGAATAAATTTCTGAAAGGCGTCATAGCTTTTTCACTGAAGAATAAATACTTCATTTTATTTGTTTCGGTGTTGCTGGTGATCGTGGGTGTGATCACATTCCGTGATATGCCCATTGAAGCATTCCCCGATGTTACCAATACCGAGATCAGTATCATTACACAATGGCCGGGCAGAAGTGCTGAGGAGGTAGAAAAATTCATTACCATCCCCATCGAAATTGCGATGAACCCGGTTCAGCAAAAAATGAGTCTTCGTTCGAGCAGTATATTCGGACTGTCTTTTGTTAAGCTGATCTTTGAAGATGGCGTAAAAGACCCTGCGGCGCGCCAGCAGGTAATGAACCTGCTGGGTAATGCCAACCTGCCCAATGGTATTTCCCCTTCGGTGCAACCGCCTACCGGTCCTACTGGAGAGATTTACCGTTATACTTTGCGCAGTAACCTCCGCGATGAGCGCGAACTGAAAACCATGCAGGACTGGGTCATCGACAGGCGCCTGCGGGCTGTGCCGGGTGTAGCCGATATCGTGAGCTTTGGCGGCCGTACCAAAACCTATGAAATACAGGTGGATCCCGGTAAATTATACAATCTTGGTATCACGCCTTTGGATGTGTTCAACGCCGTTCAAAAAAGCAATATCAATATCGGCGGTGATGTGATCATACAGAACAACCAGTCCTATGTGGTAAGAGGTATTGGGTTGCTCGACAATATCAACGAGATCAAGAACATCATCGTTGAAACCAATAATGGAGTACCCGTATTGGTGAAGGATGTGGCTACTGTGGAGATATCCAATATGCCCCGCCTGGGACACGTGAGCCGCTCCGACGCCATTGTTGATTCGGCTGGCCGCCGCTCCAGTACCGATGAAGCCGATGTGGTAGAAGCCATTATCCTGATGCGTAAAGGAGAGAATCCTTCGAAAGTAGTAGATGCGGTGAAAGCGCAGATCAAAAAACTGAATACTACTGTATTGCCGCAGGATACGAAAATTGTTCCCTATTACGATCGGGCCGACCTGATCTCTTATGCCACCAATACGGTATTGCATAACCTTACAGAAGGTATACTATTGGTAACCTTGCTCGTGTCGTTGTTCATGTTCAACTGGCGTACCACATTGATCGTATCGATCATCATTCCTATGGCCCTGTTGTTTGCCTTTATCTGTCTGCGGTTGATGGGGATGAGCGCTAACCTGCTATCGCTCGGCGCTGTTGACTTTGGTATCATCATCGACGGTGCAGTGGTAATGGTGGAAGGCATGTTCGTAGTGCTCGATCATAAGGCGCGGGACATGGGCATGGAACGTTTCAATAAGATCACCAAAATGGGCATCATCAAAAACAGCGGCGGTCAATTGGCCAAAGCTATTTTCTATGCCAAAGTGATCATCATCACAGGACTGCTGCCCATTTTCGCTTTCCAGAAAGTGGAAGGTAAGATGTTCTCACCCCTGGCCTATACCCTTGGCTTCGCTTTATTAGGGGCGTTGATCACTACGCTTACATTGGTACCGGTGCTCATCAATATGCTGCTTAGAAAAAATGTTCGTGAAAAGCACAATCCCATTGTGCATCATCTCACCGGTTTTATGCTGAATGGTTTTGCACTGGCATTCAAAAGAAGGAAACTGGTCATTCCACTGGCTTTTATAGTGATGTGTTTCGGCCTCTATTCTTTCAGACACCTGGGTACTGAATTTCTTCCCGAATTAAATGAAGGATCGATCTGGCTCAGGGTGCAGTTACCTTATAGTGTATCGCTCGACAAATCGGTGGAAATATCCAAACAGGTAAGGGATATATTGATATCGTTCCCGCAGGTGAAACATGCCGTATCGCAAACGGGCCGTCCGGATGATGGTACGGATGTAACCGGGTTTTACAACAATGAATTCGATGTGATATTGTATCCCAGCGAAGACTGGAAGCCGAAAATTTCCAAAGAAGAGCTGATAGACCAGATGAATGCCAAACTATCGGTAATTCCCGGCGCCAACCTCAACTTCTCACAACCCATCATGGATAATGTGGAAGAAGCGGTATCGGGTGTGAAAGGGTCTATCTGTGTGAAAGTGTACGGCGATTCGCTGGATTATATGGAAGGAAAGATCAACGATGTGTACAATATCTTAAAGAAAGTAAAAGGTATTGAAGACCTCGGCGTCATCCGTAACATTGGCCAGCCGGAGCTGGACATCAACCTCGATCAACAGAAGATGGCGCTCTATGGTGTGGCTACAGCCGATGCCAATGCCGTGATTGCCATGGCCATCGGCGGACAAACCGCTTCTACTCTTTATGAAGGCATCAAAACCTTTGATATCCGTTTACGCCTGCCGGAAGCATTCAGGAAAACACCGGATGATATCGGCAACCTGTTGGTGCCCACGCAATCGGGCTCCAAAGTGCCGATCAAAGAGATCGCCTCCATCTCAGAAAAAACCGGCCCCTGCCTGATCTTCCGCGACGACAACGAACGCTATTCTGCGCTCAAGTTCTCCATACGCGGAAGAGATATGGGAAGCACCATTGCCGAAAGCCAGGAAAAGGTGAACGCCAAAGTGCAGGTAAAAAGAGGTTATCGCATGGCATGGCAGGGTGATTTCGAGAACGAACAGCGCGCTTCGAAAAGACTGGCCATGGTAGTACCCATCAGCCTGTTGCTGATATTCCTGCTACTGTTTACCATGTTCGGGAATTTCAAAGACGCGGGACTGGTCTTCCTGAACGTACCCTTTGCCATTGTAGGTGGTATATTCGCCCTGCACATTACAAACACCAACTTCAGTATCTCGGCAGGTATCGGTTTCATTGCCCTGTTCGGTATTTGTATACAGGATGGTGTGTTGCTGATCACGGTATTCAAACAGAACCTCGATCACATCAAAGGGCAAACGGCATCGCTTTACAATGCTATTAAGCTGGGAGTGAATTCGCGGATACGACCCGTAATGATGACGGCGCTGATGGCGGCGATCGGCCTATTCCCTGCGGCGATCTCTCACGGCATCGGTTCGGAAAGCTCCAGGCCGCTGGCCAGGGTGGTGATCGGAGGTATCCTCTGTGCCATGATCTTCTCGCTGTGGGTATTCCCGCTGATCTTCAGATTGGCCTACAAAAATGTAGACACCAAACATGTGGATCCTGCTGAAACTGAAAACACAACAAATGCCCAATAATTTCCCTTGTTCCCCATGTTGAAGCATGGGGCAAAGTCAGGAAGAGTTTTTAATAAAAAAGGAGGCGAATGGCCTCCTTTTTTTATTATTTCATTAAGACAGGATTATACTGCGAAGGAAGTGCCGCAACCACAGGTTTTGCTGGCATTGGGATTGCTGAAAGTGAATCCGCGGCTGTTGAGTCCGCCTTGCCAGTCCACCTCCATTCCGTGCAGGTACAACTGGTGGCTCTTGTTCATGATGCAGGGAATGCCTCCGAGTTCAAATGACATATCATTGGCATCGGGCTGGTCAAAACCCAGTATATAAGTCATGCCACTGCATCCGCCGCCTTTTACGCCAATGCGTAATTGCTGACTCCGATCAAACCCGGCTTCTCCCATTAAACGTTTCAATTCTTCAATGGCGCCGTCTGTTAAGGTCACCGGAGGTATTGTTGCTATCGTTTCCATAAGCATCTTTTGTATATGCAAATATACGAAACCTTCTATTCACCAACTACCACCATACAACCTTACTTTTGCCAAAAACAACCGATGCTCGATACCACCATTCTTTTTACCGTGATCATCGCCCTCATGATCGCTGCATTCCTGGCCTGGCTGTTCTACCTGCAACGAAAGAACAAAAGAGAAGAGCTGAAAACCAAATCCAACAGCACTTCCCTGCCTTTGCAGGCTTATGAACGCCTGACCCTGCTGGTTGACCGTATTGCCATTCCCAACCTGGTGAGCCGCACCAATACCGGCGGACTTACCGCGCAGGAAATGCAACTGATTCTGATCAAAACCATTCGTGATGAATTTGATTATAATGTAACACAACAGATTTACGTGAGCCGGGAAGCATGGAATGCGGTGAAGCAATTAAAAGAAAAAAACCTGCTGCTCATTAACCAGGTGGCCAATGCACTTCCTGCGAACGCAACGGGACAGGAACTGAACCGGTCATTGTTGCAATACCTGATGCAGGACCCTAAAGCAGATTTTCACGAGATCGTAAGCGAAGCGCTGAGTTACGAAGCCAAAAAGTTGTTATGAGTGAAAAAAAATTAACTACCGATAGCGGTATAGCCATAGAGAAAGTCTATTACCCTTCTGATGTGCCGCAGGGAGAAGCGAATGAACATCCTGGTGAGTACCCTTATACCCGCGGCGTGCAGGCCGATATGTACCGGGGTAAGCTGTGGACGATGCGACAGTACGCAGGTTTTTCCACCGCAGAAGAAAGCAATAAAAGATACCATTACCTGTTGTCGCAAGGCGTGATGGGATTGAGCGTTGCTTTCGACCTGCCTACGCAGATCGGTTACGACAGCGACCATCCGCTTGCCGAAGGTGAAGTAGGAAAAGTGGGCGTTGCCATCGACAGCCTGGAAGACATGGAAACTTTATTCAAAGGTATCCGGCTGGAAGATGTGAGTACTTCCATGACCATCAATGCCACGGGTTTTATATTGCTGGCATTTTATGTTGCACTCGCTAAAAAACAGGGAGCCGATCTGAAAAAGATCACCGGCACCATCCAGAACGATATCCTGAAAGAGTATGCAGCCAGGGGCACTTATATCTATCCGCCCCAACCATCCATGCGCATCATCACCGATATTTTTGAATGGTGCAGCCGGGAATTACCCCGCTGGAATACCATTTCGATATCGGGTTATCATATCAGGGAAGCCGGCAGTACTGCTGTGCAGGAGATCGCTTTTACCCTCAGCAATGGCAAAGCTTATGTTCAGGCAGCCCTTGAAAAAGGACTGGATATCAATGTTTTTGGAAAGCGATTGTCTTTCTTCTTCAATGCCCATAACCACTTGTTCGAAGAAGTGGCCAAATTCAGGGCTGCCCGCAGGATGTGGGCGAAAATGATGAAAGAACTCGGCGCTACCGATGAGAAAGCCCTGATGCTCCGCTTCCATACCCAAACCGGCGGCGCTACCTTAACAGCCCAGCAGCCTCTCAACAACATCAGCCGGGTAACCATACAAACCCTGGCTGCAGTATTGGGTGGTACACAAAGTCTGCATACAAACGGGTACGATGAAGCCCTGAGTCTCCCTACCGAAGAAGCGGCTCGCATTGCATTGCGCACGCAGCAGATCGTTGCCTATGAAAGCGGCGCTCCTGATACGGTGGATCCGCTGGCCGGCAGTTATTTTATGGAATCACTTACAGCAGAAGTGGAAGCCAAAGCCTGGGAATTGGTGCACAAGATCGACGCGCTTGGCGGAAGTGTGCATGCCATTGAACAGGGTTTCATGCAGGATGAGATTGCCCGGAGCGCTTATGAATACCAGCGTCACATTGAAAGCGGTGAAAAGATCATTGTAGGCGTGAACAAGTTCACGGTTGACAAAGAAGAACCCGTTCCCGGTTTCAAGATCGACGATACCATCCGCACTGTTCAGACAGAAAAACTAAACCGTTTAAAAGCAAAGCGGGATAACGAAAAAGTGCAGGCCTGCCTGGCCAAGATCCAAACGGCTGCCCATGGCAACGAAAACCTGCTGCCATGGGTAATTGAAGCCGTGGAACAAGATTGTACACTGGGTGAAATTGCAGACACCCTGCGTAAGGTCTTTGGAGAGTATAAATAATATCAGCTCAATACCACGATCAATGCATAGATCACACCGGGTATCCAGAACAACAACGTAAGCACCAGGCTCAGCCAGAATTTACCGTTGATAACGCCTTCTTTCAGGTAAACAGCCAATGGAGGCAATAATATAGCCAGGATAGCCAGTAATACCGTATTGGTACTGGGCTCGGCATTGGCCTTTTTAGCCGCTTTGTATTCCTTGATCATCATTTTGGCTTCGGCTACACGCGCTTTCCTGTCAACCCTTGATAAACTTTTGAATTCACGGATCGCATCGGTAACGACCACATCGTTGAACTTGATTTCTTTGTCGGGAGCAGCAGCAGCGTCCTTTGTTGTTTTTTCCGGATCTGTTGTAGCTACAACAGCGGCAGCATAACCGCCGGTAAGACCTAATTGAGCAATAAGGAATGTGCAGAGGAGCATTCTTTTCATAAGATTGGTTTTAGAGATGTCAAATAAAGCTTCACTAATATAAACAAAACCAATGATATTCAAAATGAATTTTAATGATATTAGTGTTACATTCATCCTTTATTATCAGACCCCATAAAATGTTCCGCATGAGAAAAAAGACCTTGGTTATTTTCCTGTTTTTTGCATCTGCCGTTTCTGCGCAACAGATACCCGCGAACTACTCTAAATTAGTGACAGATGTGACGCCTAAAGTTGTTGAATGGCGCCGTTATTTTCATGAACATCCCGAATTATCCAACCGGGAAGTCAATACAGGCGCCTATATAGCCAGTTATTTAAAATCGTTGGGATTGGAAGTGAAGTCCCCTATTGCCCGTACCGGCGTAGTAGCTGTTTTAAAAGGTGGCCGCCCGGGTCCGGTGGTAGCATTGCGCGCCGATATCGATGCCTTGCCGGTAACAGAACGTACGCCTGTTCCCTTTGCTTCCAAAATAACCACTTCTTACGGCGGACAAACCGTGGGTGTTATGCATGCATGTGGCCATGATTCGCATATTGCTATGCTGATGGGTACTGCTACCGTTCTGAAACAAATGCAGCAGCAGGTACCCGGCACTGTGGTATTCCTGTTCCAGCCTGCCGAAGAAGGCGCTCCCGGTACTGAAGAAGGTGGTGCACCCCTGATGATCAAAGAAGGGGCGCTGGACAATCCCAAGGTAGAAGCGGTATTCGGATTACACATTGCTGCCAGCATACCCGTAGGAGAAATATGGTATAAATCCGGCGCTTTCATGGCTTCTTCCGATTGGTTTACCATCAAAGTGAAAGGCCGTGGTGCGCATGGCTCTGCACCCTGGATGGGCATTGATCCGATTACCACCGCTGCTCAGATCATCGAAGGCCTGCAGCATATTGTGAGCCGCGAGTCAGATATTACAAAGGCACCTGTTGTAGTCAGCGTAGGCGCTATTCATTCAGGCGTGCGCAGCAACATCATTCCCGAAACATGCGAAATGATCGGCACCATTCGCACGCTCGACAGCAAAATGCAGAAAGAAGTGCATGAACGCATCAAGAACACCGCAGAACATATTGCCGCCAGTTGTGGCGCTACTGCTGAAGTAACCATTGAAACGAAAACACTGGTTACTTATAACGATCCTGCATTGGTGAAGAAAACCCTTTCTTCTTTAGTAACTGCCGCCGGTGCAGATAAGACAAAAGAAATGAACTGGATCACCGGCTCTGAAGATTTTTCCTATTACGGAGAGAAAGTACCTTCTTTCTTTTTCGATCTGGGTGCATTGCCCAAAGGCAAGGATCCGAAAACAGCGCCTTCACATCATACAGCCGATTTCTATATCGATGAAAGCGGTTTTGATGTAGGTGTAAAAGCATTCTGCCAATTGGTTTTCGATTACGCCAAAACCAAATAACTGCATCAACGGGCGCCGAATAACAGACTGCCGATCCTTACCAGGGTACTGCCTTCTTCGATGGCAATGGTATAATCACTGCTCATGCCCATGCTCAATACAGACCAGGGCTGTTGTGTATTTTTATACCGATCGAACAAAGATTTGAGGGTGTGGAATTCTTCGCGCAATTTGGAAGTGTCGTTGCTGAAGCTGGCCATGCCCATCAATCCTTTTACCTGTACGTGTTGCAAGGTATCCAATGCAGCTATTACTTCGCTTAGTTCCTGTTCATCGAGTCCGAACTTGGTTTCTTCCTGTGCAATATGCACTTGCAGTAAACAATTGATCTTTCTATTGCATTTGGCGGCTTGCTTATCGATCTCTTTGAGCAGCTTAAAACTATCTACGCCATGTACCAGGTGCACAAAGGGCGCTATGTATTTTACTTTATTGCTTTGCAGGTGGCCAATAAAATGCCAGCGGATGTCTTTAGGCAGTATCGCTTCTTTCTCAGTCAGTTCCTGTACGTAGTTTTCACCGAAATCACGCTGTCCCAAATCGTACAGCGTTTGAATATCGGCTGCGGGTTTGGTCTTGCTCACTGCTACCAGTGTAGTATGACTGGATGATAGGGTTCGTAAAACAGATTGGTATTGGGCAATATCCACCGGCATGAAAGGGTATGGTTTACTGCAAATGTAAGTGCATCCGTTTTCTCCATACCAGGTTTTCCAATAACAACAGGTTATTATAAGCCGGACAATAATAATAGAACCGGGTAATACCCGAAGCGCCAGCCCAACGTTTCAATGGATCGGGAAACATCGAAGCGATGTTAGCGATGAAGAAAGAAAAAGACTCATCTTCTGTTAATCTGTTTAAGTTTCCATTGAGCGGCACTGTTATTTCAGGAGGTCGCACGCCCCAGCGCATCAGGGCCGTGCTCAACAATAATTGCTCATGGAACTGTTGATGGGTTGCCAGTTCTTTCTGTGCATCAGCGATCAACTGAGGTTTGTATTGTTCCAATGCAGGTATGGGTTTTACCGACATCAACCGTGACAAGTGATATAGGATGATAGAACTTTTGCGATAGTGTGGAGATACATACGAAGCTGCATCGAGGTGCCGGCGGTCTTTCAGTATGCGAACGATCAGATCGAGACTGGCAGAATCGGCAGCTGTCCATGCAAGGTGATAAGATTGCACCATATACAATACATTCGACAATACGCAGATGTCAAAATCCACCGGCATTTTCTTTCCAAACCAGGTAGAATAAGCGCCGATATTGCTGTATGCTTTGAATGTATTCCTGACTTTACCGGCATCGTTATTGGTGAACGACTGCATCAATTGATGTACCTGCCTTGCGGTTGAATCTGCAGCGCCCATGGCCAGGAGAATGATCCCGGTATCGTCAAGGTCATCGGGCAATGCCTGGCTTTTATTGAAGTGATTGATCCATCCCGAATGAGGAAAAATGGCAGGCGTATCAGTGGGCCAGAAATTATAAGTAGGTCTTCCGCTGCGATTGCGGAATTTAGCATAAGCCGGTATGGTGCGATCAATGATGCGGCCGGCGATCCTTTGCTGTGCTGTATCCAACCATGGCCTTATATCGCGCAGTGTCATGGCGATGAGCCCGGTAAAAAAGGGATTCACATCGGCCTTATACCTGTCTTTATTCCATGCATATAGACGATAAGAAGGGAAAGATCCACCCGGAAATATGCCGTTCTCTTTTACCTGCAACTGTTCTATGCGTTGCAGCAGCTTTTGTACAAAGAGACTGTCCTGCCCTGCTGCAGTTGCTTGCAAAAACATGCAGCAGCACACTATCAATGTCCATCGATACATGACGCAATAATACCAAATACTATTCGAACGTCATCCTGGCATAATCATTCGTCATCCCGAGCGCAGCCGAGGGAGCTGCACGAATGCTCAGCAGGTCCTTCGACTCGCTTCGCTCGCTCAGGATGACGATTGATTATTTGAGTATGTTGCGGCTGATCACAATGCGTTGTACCTCGCTGGTACCTTCATATATCTGCGTGATCTTGGCATCGCGCATGAGGCGCTCTACATGGTATTCTTTTACAAATCCGTATCCGCCGTGTATCTGTACCGCTTCGGTGGCCGTCCACATAGCCGTTTCACTTGCATACACTTTGGCCATCGAGGAACTTAACCCGTAATCGAGGTGCTGGTCTTTTTCCCAGGCGGCTTTCAAACACAGGAGCCTGGCGGCTTCTATGCGTGTGGCCATATCGGCCAGCTTGAACTGGATGGCCTGGTGATGCATGATCTCTTTACCAAAAGCTTTTCGTTGTTTACTATAAGCCAATGCTAATTCATAGGCGCCGCTGGCAATGCCCAATGCCTGTGAAGCGATGCCGATTCGTCCGCCGGCCAGTGTTTTCATGGCGAAAGTGAATCCGAATCCATCCGCTCCTATCCTGTTCTCTTTGGGCACTTTTACATCGGTAAGCAATATGGTATGGGTATCGCTTCCGCGGATACCCAATTTATTCTCTTTAGCGGCTACGGTTACGCCAGGCCAGTTTTTTTCTACAATGAAAGTACTAATGCCTTTGCTTCCTTTTGAAGCGTCGGCCTGGGCCATCACCAGGTATACAGATGCGGAAGATCCGTTGGTGATCCAGTTCTTGGTGCCGCTCAACAGGTAATGATCGCCTTTGTCTTCTGCAATGGTGCGCTGACTGGTGGCATCACTTCCGGCTTCCGGCTCACTCAGCAAGAAAGCGCCGATGTATAATTCACCATCCTTGCGGCCTTGTGCAAGGGGTGTGAGGTATTTTTGTTTCTGTTCTTCGGTGCCGTATGCTTCGAGTCCCCAGCATACCAGGCTGTTGTTCACACTCATGCAAACACTCACGCTGGCATCTACCTTGCTGATCTCTTCCATGGCCAATACATAACTCACCGTATCCATACCAGCGCCGCCATACTGCGGGTCTACCATCATTCCCATAAAACCCAGTTCAGCCAGTTTCAGCACCTGCTCACGGGGGAATTGCTGTTTTTCATCCCTTTCAATAACGCCGGGCAAACATTCGGTCCTGGCAAAATCGCGGGCCGCTTTCTGGATCATCAGGTGTTCTTCACTTAACTGGAATTGCATGGTGTTCATTTGAGGGCCCAAAAATAAGGATTGACGCTCACAAACCTAACAATTGTTAGCATGAGTGTTACATATATTTTTTCTCCAGGTTGTATAAGACGCTTTTGTCTTTATCGTTCATCGTTTTAGTGGTATCCTGCAGGAAATGCCGTTTGAAAGCCTGTATGGCTGCGGAAGTATCCCTTATATCATAACCAATGATACGCAACGCGCCGATATGGTTAAAGTCTGCCGGCGCGGGCACCAGCGCTTCATCCTGCCACAATCCGAATCCCTGTTCAGCCAGTTTTTTCCAGGGAAAACGGTAATTGGGATCGTTCTTACGCGTGGGCGCAATATCACCGTGACCAATAAAATTGGCAGCGGGAATACCATAATTCTTTTTGAGGCGGGCCAGCAAACTGAGCAGGCTGTTGATCTGTAAACTGTCGAAGGGCTCAAAGCCGTTGTTATCGAGTTCAATACCGATAGAGGCTGAATTGATATCACTGTAATTGCCCCATTTACTGATGCCTGCATGCCAGGCGCGCAGGTAATCGTTGAGCATGTGGTGGATGGTTCCGTCTTTACAGATCACATAGTGTGCACTCACGGCCGTACGGGGCAACGTAAAGGTTCGCAATGTTTGCTGACAGGAGTTTTGTGCGGTATGATGGATGATTACAAAACCCGGCTTGCGCATATTGAAGTTGGTGGTACCTACCCAGAACGGTGGCACACGCATAGAATCGGAAAAAGCCGTTTCCACCGGCATGGCGTTCAGGGTACTGGCATAATCTTTCGATTGTTGCCTGTACGATCTGTTGGTAGCAGCATAAGGGTTGCGCGAACAGGCAACAACAAAAACGAGTAAAAAGTAAAGAGCGATAGATTTCAGTATCAGTTTCATAATCAAACATGTATTAAAATGAAAAGTACTGATATCTTTGAAACAAAACGCATACCATGTCATTGCAATTGGGAAGAACCGTATTTGGAGATCCTGCCAACAAAGGCCGGGTATTATCGCGTGAAGACGCCATGGAACTGTTCAATAGTTGGGTACTGAACCCAAAACTGAAACTGCATATGTTACAGGTGGCCGCATTGATGCGTAGCTGGGCAGCCGAAAAAGAACAGCTCGATGAAGCGGGTCAATGGCGTTGGGAACTGGCAGGATTATTGCATGATGCCGACTGGGACCAGTGGCCCGATCTGCACTGTAAAAAAATCATCGAAGAACTGGAACAACGCCAGATAGATCCTGAAATCATACGGGCTATTGCTTCCCACGGTCACCCGCATTTCGGTGTGGTACCCGAAACACAGATGGATAAATTATTGTATGCATTCGATGAGTTATCGGGGTTGATACATGCCTATTCATTGATGCGTCCCGGTGGTTACGAGGGTATGGATCTGAAAGGTGTTAAAAAAAGACTGAAAGAAAAATCTTTCGCGGCCAATGTATCCAGGGAAGATATTGCAGATGCCTGTGAAAGGGCTGCCATACAATTGGATGATTTGATCTATTTTATTATACCTCGCCAGGCTTTGGTAACCGAAAAATAAAATTGCCGCCGGGAAGCAACCGGTTGCTTATGAGGATCGTATATCCCTAAAACCTTTCTTATGGACAGAAGAAAATTCATTGGCGATCTTGGTTCTCCGGTATTGGCTGTTTGTGCAGTATGTTTGGGCGCTTGCACTAAAGCCGATGTTTCACCATCCAACAACAGCGGCGGCGGCGGTGGCGTTAACTTTACCGTCAACCTTAATTCGCAATTGCCGAATGTGGGTGATTCACTGGTACAGAGCGGTGTAATTGTAGCAAGAGTAGCTGCTGGAAATGCTGTTTCTTCTTTCGCAGCCGTGCAGGTTGCCTGTACACACCAGGGTACTCCTATCAATTATAGTAGCAGCGGAAACAAGTTTATTTGCCCTTTGCATCATTCCCAGTTCAACACTAATGGTACTCTGATCAGTGGTCCTGATAACGGTGGAACTGCCACCGCCCTTAAAGCGTATAACATAGCAATCAACGGCTCTACTATGACAATCACTGGATAATTTGGCAATTATTTGGGTTCCTGCTGACTGAGGCAATGAAAACTGCCGAGCCCCCAAATAATGTCGGTAGAATCAATACCTACCACTTCCCTATCCGGGAAAGCAGCGGCAATGATATTCAATGCCTGGTCGTCTTTATCGCATTGATAGGTGGGAACGATCACGTGCCGGTTACTGATGTAAAAATTTGCGTATGATGCCGGTAAACGCTGGTCTTCATACACCATTGCATCGGGCATGGGCAATTCGATGATGTTGAGTTGCTTGCCGCTGAGTAAGCGCATTTGTTTCAACTGTTTGAGGTTGGTTTGCAGCAGCTCGTAGTTTTCATCCTGCTTATCGGTTTCTACTACGGTCAGTACCGTGTCTTCGTTCACAAAACGGATGGTATCATCGATATGTCCATCGGTATCATCGCCTACAATTCCTTCGTCTACCCATAATACCTGTTCCATACCATAATAGTCACAGAGGTATTTTTCTACCTGCGCCTGGTTGAGATGCGGGTTACGGTTGGGGTTGAGGAGACAACAAGTAGAAGTGAGTATCGTTCCTTTACCATTGAATTCTACGGACCCGCCTTCCATCACAATGCCAGGATGGTATACCGGGATGTTGAAATGTCTGCCGATCAATGTGGGTATCACATCGTCCAATTCATAAGGAGGGTATTTGTTGCCCCAGGCATTATAGTTCCAGTCAACAATTAGCTTTTTGTGCTCAGCATGTGGATTGACCAGGAAAGCCGGGCCATGATCCCTGCACCATGCATCATTGGTAGGGTGCAGGAAAAATTCAACCTGCTGCATATCAACGCCCGCTTTTTGCAGCTGTTCAACAGCAAAAGTCTTCATGGCTTCATCTGTTACGTTGATGCGTACTTTCTCACTCAATGCGAGCCATTTCACAAACAATGAATAGTTCGGATAGATGGTATGGATCTTACCGGGCCAACTGGCTTCTTTGTGCGGCCAACTGAGCCAGGTGGCTTCGTGCGGTTCAAATTCTGCCGGGAAATAATAACCGGCTTCTTTCGGTGATTTCAAATGATGCGGTTTAATCAATCTTCGTCGATGTATCTTTTGGTAACAGGCTGGTAAGAATCGATACGCCTGTCGCGCATGAAGGGCCAGTGTGTTCTGTAACGATCGGTTGCTGTGGTATCGATCTCAACAACCGCTACTTCTTCTGCGTCGTGTGATGCTTTGTATAATAAGCTGCCGAAGGGATTACTCACAAAAGAACCGCCCCAGAATTTCATGGCGCCGTTTTGTTCGAGTCCTACCCTGTTCACACTTACCACGTGCACACCGTTGGCCACTGCATGGCTGCGCTGGATGGTTTGCCAGGCATTGTATTGCTCTGTATTGGTGGCTTCATCCTGCGAAGTAGCCCAGCCGATGGCTGTGGGATAAAATAATATTTCCGCACCCATGAGTGAAGTGATGCGTGCGGCTTCGGGATACCATTGGTCCCAGCAGATCAACACACCCAGTGTGGCGTATTTTGTTTTGAATGTTTTATAGCCGAGATCGCCGGGCGTGAAATAGAATTTTTCATAGTAAGCCGGGTCATCGGGTATATGCATTTTACGATACTTACCCAGGTACGTGCCATCGGCATCGAGCACAGCCGTTGTATTGTGGTAAAGCCCCTGCGCCCTCTTTTCAAAAAGCGAAGCAATGATCACCACATTCAACTCGGCGGCTACTTTACTCAACGCATTGGTAGAATCGCCGGGTATGGGTTCGGCCAGCTGGAAGTTGTCATAATCTTCCACATCGCAGAAATACAGGGAAGTAAACAATTCCTGCAGGCAAACGATCTGCGCGCCTTTGGCCGCCGCTTCCCTGATCTTTACAATGGCTTTGGCAAGGTTCTCCGCTTTGTTGGCGGAGCAAGTGGTTTGTACCAGACCTATTTTTACTTTTGACATCTTAATTTAAGTAGTTTGTTGAATGATCGAATCGAAACTGCTCAATCCCAGTACTTTCTCTGAAATATATCCTTCTGCATAAGCAACACCGATTCTTTTGCCCAGCATCATGGCGCGCGCTTTTACGGTTTCCATGAATTGTGGGGTTGAGATATAGGTTTGGGGTTCATCGGTACCCGGACTGTTGAACTGCGTAGTATAGGCCAGCACTGCTTCTATCTTTTTCTCCATGAAGTCCGAAATATCAATTACAAAAGAAGGCTGGATAAAACGGTCTTGTATATAATGGAACACGTATTTGGGGCGCCACGCTTCCTGGGCATTCCCCTGATCGTCTTTCGTTTCAATCTTACGCAAGCCCGCGAGGAAAGCGGCATCAGCCACCAGTTTGGCGCTTCGCCCATGATCGGGGTGGCGGTCTTCGGGCGCATTGGCCAGCACTATTTCGGGCTGGTATTTACGGATGGCTGCGATCACTTTACGGAGGTGAGCCTCATCATTCAGGAAAAAGCCGTCGGCCATGCCCAGGTTCTCCCGGATATGCAGGCCCATAACCATTGCAGCTGCAACTGCCTCGGTTTTACGAGTTTCAGCTGTGCCGCGGGTACCCAGTTCTCCCCTGGTGAGGTCAATAGCCCCTACTTTCTTGCCTTCAGCAATGGCTGCCATGAGGGTGCCTGAGCAGCCCAGTTCTACATCATCGGGGTGAACGCCAAAAGCCAGTATATCTAATTTCATTAATAATGCCATTATGGGGCGCAAAGATATTGCTTTTCATAAATAACCTATTTTGAAGCGGTACAGCGCTTATACAAATACCATTTGTACACTTTATAATATAATTGGCAATTGCATGTTATGAGAATAGCATCGCTGGTTTTTGGGAAAAAAGCAGTCCGGGGAATCGCTAAATTTGTTGAAAATGGGTACAGAAAAGATGGATTTAGAAATATTGCAGAAAAGTTTATTGAAGCCTTTTGAAAAGCAGGTGAAAGCATCTGTTAGCAAGTGTTTTTCCGACTTATCAGAGAAAGATTTTACTGTACATGATTTCAAACATTATATGCTGGCTGGTGCAGTAGCGTCCTCACAAATTGAGGGCAGCACATTGGACTTAAACAGTTTCATTCAAAGCAAGGCAAATAAAAAGAACACCAAAGAGGTAAAGGAAATAGAGGATTTACTAAGAGCTTATCAGTATGCAAAGAGATATAGTCTGACCCAAAAGGGACTGTTGAAATGCCATGAAATACTGGCTGGAACATTCAGCAATATTACCAAAGGCCAAAAGGGAAAATACAGAAAAACAAAGGTGGGGATCAGCAGTTGGCAGGGACTTGTTTATTTAGCGATAGAGCCGGAAAATGTACCTGAAGCCATGAATCAGCTTTTTACAGATATTAAAATGCTTTTAGGACAAAATTTAAGTCTGAAGGAAACCTTATATTATGCTGCATATATCCATTTCATTTTTGCCAAAATACATCCCTTTGCAGATGGCAATGGCAGGGCCGCCAGGTTGCTGGAAAAGTGGTTTTTAGCTGAATGCTTAGGAGCGGCTGTTTGGGGTATCCCAACAGAAAAGTATTATTACGATAACAGACAGGCCTATTATGCTAGTCTGAATGTAGGGATAGATTATTATGAAACCTTTGAAAAGCTGGACAAGATTTTGCCCTTTCTAACGCTATTGCCTAAGGCTGTGTGTTACAAGCCGATATTATAATTGTCATTGCCAATCCTTCATTGGCATATTTAAGCAAAGCATTCCTCGCCTGCTCTACATCGTTTCTCTTACTGTTATTCAAAAACACGGAAGGCTACAAAATGATATGTTTCCGTGTTTTTGCGCTACCGGGATCATATTTTCCGGAAAAAATAACTATTTGGCGGCGTCCGTGCACTATTTTTTGGGGGCCGGTAACTATTGGGGGAAGTTTATACCGTATTTTTTTCCGTCGGATAACTATTTGTCGTAGACTGTGCACTATTTTTTACTGCCTGGCAGCTATTTGCCGGAGCCCGTATACTATTTTTCCCTCTCCGGTAATTACCCGGAGGATGCCGTATATTATTTTTTTTATCCAGATAACTATTTGAGGGAGTCTATGCGCTTTTTTTCTCGATCCGCTAACTATCAGACGGCGTTCATATACTATTTTTCGTGGAAGATTTTACCCTTTCGCTTATACAGACCGCCAGCTTTTTACTTTGTGATGAGTGCGTCGCTGGCTGGTATTACCTCCGTACACCAGTATTTTTTGAAGGGGGGCAGTAATACCCGATCCGGTTTCAAATTTGTCTAACTGTTTAAAAAGCCCGGCAGTAACGGTTTGCGTTGCTTTGATCTCTGCTGCAAAGCAATCCTGCTCTTCAAACCAAAGCAAATCAATTTCATTGCCATAAGAGTCCTGCCAGAAATAAAACTCCTGGTGTTTATATAAGTGATGGTTGGTTTTCTGGTATTCGGCAATGATCATGTTTTCAAACAAGCTGCCTTTTAAGCGGTCAACTTCAAATTGTTTCACAGTTTTTATTTTTAGCAAAAAGCAGAGAAGTCCCGTATCGTAAAAGTAAAGTTTAGCTGTTTTTACCAGCCTTTTGTTGTGGTTTTGGTAGTAAGGTTGCAGAAAGAATATGAGATAACTGCTTTCTAATATGGAGAGCCAGGCTTTGGCAGTATTAAATGCTATACCACAATCGTTTGCCAATGTGCTGATATTGAGTAATTGTCCGGCTCTCCCTGCACAAAGCCCCAGAAATTGCCTGAATTGCCGGGTATCGCGTATATTCAGCAATTCTGTTACATCTTTTTCTATATAAGTTTGAATATAGTTGGCATAAAAGGCAGAAGATGATATATCCCTGTCAAAGATGGCTGGATATGTTCCTTTTATTGCAGCATTCATGTAATCATTTGCTAACAGCTTTTTAGAGTTGAGTTCTGCAAAATCAAGTGGTAGAAGTTTAAACAGCGCCACCCTCCCCGCCAATGACTGGGTAATACTTTTCAGTAAATGAAAATTCTGCGACCCGGAAAGGATATAATGCCCCATGATGCCGCTTTCATCCACACGACTCTGTATATAAGAAAACAATTCAGGTACACGCTGTACCTCATCAAAGATCACATATTTTTCATATTGGTTCAAAAAACCCACAGGGTCGCTTTCAGCAAATTGCCGGTTATCCGGGTTCTCCAGCGTCACATATTGGTAATCTGTAAATAATTTTCGGAGCAAGGTGGTTTTGCCCGATTGCCGCGGGCCGGTAACACCCAAAACGGGAAATTTGTTTTTCTGTTCCTTAATCTGTCCTGCTATCCGCCGTTCTATAAACATATTACATACTGATTTACAGGGCAAAAATAGTAAATATTGATGAATTTACACGATTTTAATTGACGAATTTACACGATTAAAATTGATGAATTTACATACATTACTATTTAGCAGTTATTGTGTTACTCACTAAAAACTAAACATGAATTTTTATACTTTTAACTATAGCGAATTATAGGGGAGCCGACACATAGACCACTGCAATTATTGTTATTGCTATTGGCAATGGATTGCCAGGAAAAGCATCTCTCTTTGTCCCTATTGCATAATATCCCCCAAAAGTTATTATTAAAAAAGCAATAAGAACAGTAATACAAAGTGACGCCTTCCACTCACTTGCCCACTTAGCAGGCGAGGTTTCAAACAGTTTATAAAACTTATAAAACAGGTAATAGTATGCTTTCCTCAAGGTCATTAATAATCATTTTAATTTAATGCCAGTAACCTAGCTGTAATGACAATCGTTCTTGCTGTGAACTGCTCTTAGTATTTAATGAACGGCTATAATCATTTACATATCCTTGTACTCCACCAGGATAAAAGGCATCTACTCCAAAATATGTAACTCCAATAGCAGGGTTCCACAATCCATAAACGCCAATTGCTGTATTTAACCCTGCTTTTCCTGGCTGAACTGCATTAGGATTATTAGCTCCTGAATGATAGTATTTATAAACTCCAATGCCATCCATAACTACACCTACGCCAAGAGAAGCCCAACCAAGAACAGTACCTGCTGTTGTGAAGTCTCAGCATCAGCTAAACTGTCCATAATGAAAAGTTCAGATTGTTTTGACGACATACATTTTATACCTGACCTCCCTCCGGATTTCGGGCACTCCTAAGTTGGAGAATTCGGACTGTTTGAAGGATAAAAAAACTCTTTATGAAGGTATGTATTTTCCGGTGAAGCCGACAGGTTTTCTGTAGCTGCAAAATACATCCCTTCATGAAGAGGAACCTTGGGTATGTTTTTTTCCTTTCGCTCTTTTGATTGTTTTATCAGTTGTTCATCTACTACTTCAGCAGGCGTCTTACCATTTAAAGAACTGTGCGGTCGATAGTGATTATATTCCGCTACCCAGCCACTTATTTTCTCATAAGCATCCTCCAGAGATAGGAACCAGTGCGTATTTAAGCATTCATCGCGGAATGATCCGTTAAAGGACTCGATGAATGGATTGTCAGTGGGCTTTCCAGGTCGGGAATAATCCAAAGTGACTTTGTTTTCATATGCCCATTTATCCAGATCCTTACTGATAAACTCACTTCCGTTATCTACCTGGATTCTTTCCGGAACGAGTTGATTTTGTTTTTTCAGCGCTTCCATTACTTCCACGACGTCTGTTCCTTTTAACGACTTTCCCACTCGTATCGCCTGACAAAAGCGACTAAAATTATCCACTACAGTTAAGCATCGGAACCGGTTGCCATTAAAGAGATTATCTGAAACGAAATCCATGCTCCAACATTGGTTTAAACTGTTGTTTTCCACTCGTTCCAGCCGATGGGCGGCTGCTTTGTTGCGCCTGGGGCGTTTACTTCTTAAATTCAATCCTTCTTCCTTGTAAATCCGGTACACGCGGTTAGCGCCGTCCTTCCATCCTTCTCTTCGAAGAACCATAAAAATCCGCCATAGACCATATCGGACACGAACAGCTGCAATCTCTTTAATCCTTTGTCTCAACGGACCATCAGGCCTTCTATGCGCTTTATAATACCAACCCGAGCGATGCATGCATACCACTTTGCAGGCACGTTGAACAGACACACGATATTGATCACGCAGTCGCTGAACACATACTTTAAGCTGTCGCAGCTTCAGGGATTTTTTTTTAACACGTCCTGAAGCATCTGCTTATCCAGGGTCAGGTCTGCCACTATCTGCTTTAAGCGGTAGTTCTCTTCTTCCAACTGGCGCAGCCGCCGAAGTTCAGACATCCCAAGACCACCATACTTTTTCTTCCAGTTGTAAAAGGTCGCTTCTGAAATGCCTATCTTACGACAAACCTCATCCACCCGTGTGCCTGTATCGGCTTGCTTGAGCGCGAAGGCAATTTGCTGCTCGGTAAATTTTGTCTTTTTCATGGCCGTATTGCTTTTAAAAGTTACGCAATTTTGGCCCGATTCTCTACTTTATGTATGCCCGGTTTTTTGGGGAGAGGTCATACCACTCCTGTTAAAATTTTAACAGCCAACAAAAAAGCCCTGGGACACTCCCAGAGCTTCTAAGTAAATACAAAAGCCGCGGCTTTGTTTATTTTTTTAATAAAACTAAAATCAACACCAGCGGAACCAAAAAACAGATTAAAGTCAATACTCCCCACATTCGTCTGTGCCTTTTTTCTTTCTTCCCAAAATCCTCAACAATGTTAGCCACTCTTTCCTTTGAGTAATACCTAAACATTAGCAACAACCATAAAATAAAGATTGGTAAAAAGTAAAATTTATTAGGAAGCAGTAAAAAAGCACTATACCCCGTAATTTTTTTTACGATTGTCAGTACTAAAAAAAATAACTCTATCTGGCAAATAGTAACCAAAACGATAGATGTACTCCAAGGTGTTTCACCTTTGAACCTGGCGTAAAACCTATATGACGAAGCATAAATGTTGTTATAAAATCCCATATTACTCTTTATCTATTTTTTCTCAATTGCGTTTTGTATATTTTCACTCAAACTTTTCCCGTTAACACCTAAAGAAATTAGATTGCCAACAAACCATCCAACGCCAACAAATTCTCCAACAACCGGAATAAATGTTGCAGCACCAACAGCTATATCAATGCCATGTTTTAATTGAGGTCCATTCGGGTCTGTTGCAGCATCAATAACAGATAAAGCAATACCTGCACTACCTAAAATTCTGCCTCCTGTTTTAACTGCTGCTGCTCCTTCTTCTAAAGCCGCAGCAGGGCTAATTTTATTTGCAGCTTCAAACCCCTTTTCGATTGTTAATCGTACTGTGTTATCTATTGCATCAACTGCAGTATGTGCTGTTTCAAGCCCTTTATGCAAGCCCCCCTCATTAGCTGGCTCTGCATTTGCTTTATCCTTTGTAGTTGTAGAGGTTTTTGTGTCATTCGTAGTAGGTGGGCCATTTAACTCTTTTGTTACTTCCCATCCACCTTTACCATCGGATTTAACCTCGTGATAGGTATCTGGAATACTTTTATCTCTACCTACGACTGCTACCTCTTTACCATTTTTATCATAATAATGGTCATCCAATGCTGCCATTCCATCCGGGTCAATATACCTCAATGGATTGTCATAAGCGTAATTATAAGGTGACCATCTTCTTGAGATTTCAGCTTTGGGGTCTACCACATGCCATCTACCCAACTGCGGGTCCTGCATCCTGGCTCCATAATCATATAACTCTAATCCACTACCATCACTGAACTCCTGATGCTGCAACTCCTTGCCATTGTACTTGTACCGGTTTTCTATTTTACCTGCTGCTTTGGAAGATATCCCGCTCATGGTGAGACCGAACGGATAATAATGCGTTTCCTCTAACAAGGGCCCTTTGTTGTGGATTACCTGCAAGTTATCAAAGAACACATCTATGTTGCTCTCATTTGAACAATACACATAAAGATAACCATTCTTGTTAATAGATACCGCCTGTGTATGCGTCTTTAACTGATCACTAATATCATTCACCGCACTGAACCCACTGCTCTCACTCACCGCCCTGAACTGCTCATCAAACAATATCCAGTTAATATATGCCCTGGGTCGGGTAGTTGTTACCGGCGCATTCGTCAGCCAGTTACTTACATCGCCCGGTGTTACTGCCGAACCCGTCAATGCCGCTGCTGTGGCGTTCTTGCCGGCACTGGCTACACCACCTGTTCCCGCCAATGCCGTTAGCAGGTCATTGACCAAAATATTGTTATTGTTCGAAGGAGCACTTCCATTGCTATGCCACAAACTTTTGCCATAGATTGCTACATTATCTCCCGCCATCACTTTCAACGTGATACCTAAGCCCATTTTATCGCCCGTTGCTCCATTCAGCCGATACATCTTCTGGCTCGTGGCCGTGGAGTTTACATTCGGGTTCGTATTATAAGGCGGGTTGCCATTGTTGTTCTGGTAAGTCGTTGGTAAAGAAGCAGGGTTTTGTACAATAGCACCGGTGCTGATCGTATAATAATTTGCCTCGGTTCCTACCGCTCCATCTTCCAGCGTTGCCGCCGGATAGGTATCCTGCTGCTGCTCATCCGTCAATACCATTCTTGTATTACCCAGGTGGTCTTTCACAAAATAATCGTAACTGAATACATTGGGACTACCCAGCGTAACCTGCTTGTTCAACCTCACCCTTCCCTCTTCATGACCGAAAAACTGCAGACTGTTGTTCTCATACACAAACCCATTCACATAATCCGTGATGGTTGTTTTACTGATCATTGCTTCATTTGTGCGCTTTTGCAACTTGTTACCTGTAGCATCATAGATATAGGTGATCGTACCCTTGCCCGTTACACCTACCTGGTATGGCAGGTTCAGGTGATTATAGCTAATGCCATTGGATGAGCCACTCCCTATGTCTTTGTTCAGGTCCTTGGTCAGGTTTCCATTATTATCGTAACTGTAATCAGCTGTAGCAGCGGTTTTACTGCCGATGTTGCCCAGGTAGCTCTGTGAGGCCCTGAAATCTCCCAGCTTCGTCTGCGGATCGTTCTGCGCATCGATCACATTGAGCAGCTTGTTACTATTGGGAATATAGTTATATCCCAGGTTATCGATCAATGAACTGCTGTTCAGCTTCAGGCCCCACTGCTGCATGGCCAGGATATTACCATTGGCATCATATGCACTGCTACCATTGAGTCCATCTCCCATCTTCACCGAAAAATCGATCGTGAAATTGCCATTGCCCGGATCGGACTTGGCCCAACTGCTGCCGAATCGCTGATTGAAATCCCCGGCGAGCAGCCTGTTGGCTGCATCGTAGCCATAGCCATAAGCACGCTCTGCTCCATCACCCGCACTCTGCCACCTTTGACCCGAAATATTGCCGTTGAATTGATTATTACCAAAGCCCCAATCATAACTCAAATCCATCGCAAACCATTTGTTACCCGCTATGCTCATTTGTGAAACAGTAGGCCCTGACGCCGTTCCATAGTTCCAGTTCATACCCTTCAACCAGCCGCGGATATTGTACGCATAGTCCTGTATGTTCAGCGCTGAAACATCGGCCATGCTTTTTTGTCCCAGTTCCTTGTGCATTAACTGTCCCAATGCGTCATAGCTGTTCCTTGTGATCACCCGTTGTGTACTATCGCTGTCGTTGACTCGCTTCGTAACAGCCAGCAGTCTTCCGCTATGGTCATAGTCCATATTTGTCTTCACCGTAATGATGTCTCCTCCTGCAGGATTGCTGTGCAGCAGATAAGTGCAGACCGCTTTGTTGGTGAAATTATAACGGTTCGTAATTATATCCCTTCCACCCTTGTAATTGTCGGCCTGTGTTTGAATGACCCTGCCCCTGTCATCAAAAAAATGTGTCGTTTCCAGCCAGTTGCCAACCGTGAGGTTCGCCGGGTCTTCTATTACCCTCACTTTGGTTACCGTTACCATGCCTTTGGTCTGGCTGCTGTTGGAGGCAGGCAGTGGTTCGCCGTATTGGTTGGCTCCTATATCAAGCTTACTGTTATTGGCATTGGAATAAGCTTTACCGGTAGCGCTGTAATCATCGTAATAAGTAATAGTGAGGGCAACAGGGCTGCTACCCGCAGGCATCGGGTTGTCCATCACTGTTACCGTATTACTGAAGCCCGTACTGGTACCCGCTACGATCTCGGCGGTAAAATTGGCGCCGCTCTCGGAAGCAAAACCGCTCGTGAAAACGATGCTGTCGGTAGCCTGGTAACTGCTTCTCCCGCTCTGCCGTGCATCGATGAGTAAACTCAAAGGCGCTGAAGGTACATAACTGCCATTTGTAGTAATATCGCTGCTCAGTGCATTGCCGGTGTTACCGTCTACATAAGCCTGCAAGGATGTGGGGCTGTTGCCGTAGACCATCATACCTGTTTGCACAGGCCGGTTTAAGCCATCGTATAAAGTGTACAGCCACTGCTGGTTGGTACGCATATTGGCATCCTGGGTAAATACCAGCCTGTCGCGCTTATCGTAGATCATATACACCCAGCCTGCCCCTGGTACCTTCTTCGCATTCATCCGCTGGCGGGTGTCGTACTGATAACGGAAGCACAGTTCCTGTACCAGGCTGCCGGAGCTGATCGTCAGATCCCAACCGACGCTGGCAAGTAAGGTTTCCACCGCTTTGGGAGGAATCACAAAACGAAGCAACCCAAGATCATCGTACACATAATAAGTACATAACCAACCTGCATGGGCACTCCCGGGCGCCTGTGCGATCTGCACTTTCTTGAGTACCACATGACCGTCCTTATCCTTATACTCCACTACACTGCTGCCCCTTTCATCTGTCGTTACACTCTTGTACAACTGGCCCACGCCATAGGTGGCAGTGGTAACGGGGATGTTGGTGCTTACATCATTACCCTGGTAGGTAAGCGCATTGCTTGCAATAGTCCATATCCTCACAGAATCGTTCTGTCCATTAATTAGGTACTGTATCTGAACCGCATGTTCGCTCGCGCTGCCTTCACTGCCTGCCCAACTATTACCGGGAGCAAAACTTTTTTGTACACGGTTCAGTGGTGAAGCTTCAAAATTGGTTTTGCCATAATATACCGATTCGCCCGTGTAAGCCGGCTGCTGTACAGGGTACACTGTACCATAAAAATTGCCTTGCCCGCCGAAAGGATCCGTCTTGAACAGACCGTCAGCAGTATTTGCGCTGTAAGGCAGGAATTGATACGCTTCCCTGCCGAATGCATCATACACAACAGGTTTCACCAGGTCTTGCCTGGAGGGACTGTTCTGCCAGCTTACCGTTTGCAGGGGGCGGCCAAGACCATCCACGTACTGGGTGGTGTGCGCCACTTCTGTAACCAGCCTGTTAACGGATACCACATCTGAATCAACTGTGTAAGGCCTTTCCGGCTCCCAGGTACGGATGAAATTGACAGGTACACCTGCACCGTAAGCTGCGGGCTTATATACCGGCGCTGTAGCGGCAGGTGTCTTGCTGTCGTTAGTGGGTGCATTGCTTTGCGCCCTGCCCTCTTCAGCAAGCAAGGAGAGCAATATAACACAGCCGGTTATTCGTTTGATCAAAGCCATAGTGCTATGGTTTTATTTAACTGCTTTTTCTTTATTCGCTTAATGTTACATGTTTTGCGATGATATCTCTCACCACACCTCCGTTGGGCAGACCGATACCTTTAAGCGTGGCATACAGCACGCCCGATTCACTGATCACAAAGAGCTGCCCAGCCTCTTCTATATCCTGATCAAAATGCCCGTTCTGCAAACGGTGGGTCAGCCACCCCAGTAAGGGAGTTTGACCTGATCCTTGTTTCTTCTGCGCTTTGCTGATTTCTGTAACGGGGAAACTTAGTTTAAGGCTGTCCTGTAACAGGCTTCTTAATTGCACCTCCGGCAGAGCTCCGTTAAAATCAGTTACCGGAACGGCAATGACCGCCACAGGACCACTATGTTGCAGACTGTCAAGCGACAACAGTTGTGTCCGGTTGAGTTTCCCTGCATCTATAACAGCAATTAATATTTTCCTGCCTTTGAATGCTGCCAGGTTAATCAGCTGATGGTCGATCCCCTTGCATGATAGCTGGTATAAACTGCTGTTGAAAGGACTAAAAGAAAATCCTAGTATACTGACCATTATGAGTATCTTTTTCATCTTCATTTTTCTAAAGTTTAATGAGTTGTTACCGTTGCTACAGCACAGGTAGCACAAAGGGGAACATTATAAAAATCAGCGTAAGCAACGCCGGATGCTGAGAACGTATAAAATCCATAAGAGTACGGCCCTGTTCCACTGATGGGTGTCATGGTTACATTATATGTACCATTGGGCACCTGTCCTGCCACTGTAAGAGAAGGTGTATTGCCACGCAGGGTAAATTTGTACACTACGTTGGCAGACGTATTGGTCATCGTCATCGTCAGATAAACATCGTCTGGTGTTATATTGGTGTACTTCACATTGATCAGGGTAGTATCTGCACAGGTACCATTGGTATTAGCATAGGTCTGGCCATTAGTGTTCACATCATTCATGGCTTTCTGGTCGGCGTCAGCCTGGCTGATGGTGGAACTGTAAGTACCTGCCGCCACGGTGTACATAACCGTTGAGCCGATGGCTCCGTTAGGACAGTTGTTCTTCTGAAAACTGCCGGATTGAACAGCGCTATAGAAAGTACAGACACCATTGGTGTTGGCATAGGTTTGGCCATTCGTGTTCACATCACTGATAGCTTTTTGGTCGGCGTCAGCTTGGCTGACGGTAGAAGTGTAAGTGCCCGCTACTATTGTATAAGTAACTGTTGAGCCGGTGCCACCAGCAGCGCAATTGTTCCGCGTAAAGCTTCCGGATTGTACTGCATTGTAATAAGTAGTCACAACAGCTGATGTACAGGTGCCGTTGGTATTGGCATAGGTCTGACCATTGGTATTTACATCATTGATTGCCTTCTGATTAGCATCGGCCTGGCTCACAGTAGAACTGTAAGTTCCTGCTGCCACTGTATAGGTAACGGTCGAGCCCGCAGTGCCAGCAGCACAATTATTCCTGGTAAAGCTTCCGGATTGTACTGTATTGTAATAAGTAGTCGCTACAACTGCTGTACAGGTACCATTGGTATTAGCATAAATCTGGCCATTGGTATTCACGTCGTTGATGGCTTTCTGGTTGGCATCGGCCTGGCTCACAGTGGAACTGTAAGTGCTCGCTGATACTGTATAGGTAACTGTTGAGCCCGTAATGCCTGCAGCACAATTGTTCCGAGTAAAGTTTCCCGACTGTTTGGCATTCACAAATACTACTGGACAGCCAGCATAATCTCCTTTATAATTATAACAAAATTCCTTTACAATATTGCGGTCCCCGTCACGTACGATATGCAGCCTGCCAAAACCATCATATTCATAATAAATTATTTTACTGGCCATGTCACAAATACTTGTCATTCCCACCAATGGATCATAGGTATAGGTGGTCATCTGTGCTGACTTAGGGTAGAGGCGTAATTCATCAATAGATCCGCTTCCGGTAACGGTAACGTTACTTCCACCAGCCACCTCATGTTCATAGTAAGTCCAATTACCAGACTTGCGTCCTGATAAGGTGCTCGTAGTGCCGGTTATGGTGCAAGGGCCTGCATTGCTCCAATAAGAGACTGTATATTTTATGCTGCCATCGAGTCCGTCGGCAGAGAGTGTACTGCCGAAAAAAGTATAATATTTGTTCCCTGTTGGTGCACTGATCGCAGTTTGGATGTTGCCGGTAATCACTCCCTGCCAGTTTCCGTTGCCACTCGATTCAAAAGAAGTGTATGCGGTATTAGAGACTGATGCATTTTTCACTTCGGCTATCGGATAAGATAATTTATAGTCCCAGATATAAGAAGTATTTAAATCATTTGCTTTGGATTGCTGCAAAAGATTGCCGGTTGAATCATATTGCTGAAATTTCACTCTGCTTTCTATATTGTTATTCTGCACCTGTTCCTTAATGATCTGAGGTTTTAAAATGCCATTACCCCAATCATTATAACCGGTATGCAACCGAGTGGTCAGATTCCCGTTTACATACTGTTCGCTTTCCAGAACCGGAGAGATATTATTTTGTACTATTAACTTATTGATAGCATCCGTTTCTGTGGCATTAAGATTGGTAATCGTGGCGTTATCACCCGGGTATTTCTTAATGGTCTGCATAAGCTGGCCTTTACTGTTTTGGCTTTCTGTTCGCGTAAGCTGGCTGTGTATCGGGTTATCATAAAAGTAGTTTGTCACTGTTATTATCGAATTAATTCCATCCTGATCACGCTCTTCCACCTGTGAAGAAGATAAATATCTCCATTGCTGAGTAAGTGGATAACTCATTACGTCAAAGAAATCCATCCTTTTATAATAACCATAAGCATCCGTACAATAGGGGGTACTTGGTGTGCTGCCATTATTTCTTATAACATATTGTGTAAAGACCTGGCCAACACGGCTGTCATCTGTATAGGTGTTGGTAGTTTTTTTCAGATATACTTTTACTCCGCCTACCATTTTAAAAATATTCCGAGTTACTTCAAGTCCATTTTTCCAGTTATATGACGGCACCACAGCGTTTGGTATAACATTACCGTGGAGAATATTAAAACCTGGATAATTTTCATACGTGTATGTATGCTCAATACCCCCTGTTATGAAATTATCTCCTATACTTTCAGTAACGGAAGTATAATATACAAGGCTGTTTCCTCTTCCATATAAGTTAACAGACGAATTGGATGAAAACTGGATATAACTACAGGATACATTCGAGGCGCTACAATCATAATTACAAGTGGGAGCCCCTGCTGGTGTTTGGCCCGCAAGGTACTGCCCCTGCTTACTGGTGATACGATTAAAATAGGTTGGTGAAAAAGGAATGATCATCCCCACATACTGATAATTAGTGGTCGTAGTCTGTAGGCTAGACGGGTCATAAATAATTTGCTGCTTAACTCGTAATCCACCTCCGGAACTAGCAAGTGAAGTCGGTGTCTGCTGCGGACTATTACCTTCCCATACCAGTTGTACATATCCACCTGTAGGAAAATTTACTTTGGTAAGAACACCCTTTGCAGCATAGGTATAATTCGGATTTCTGTCAGCCACTTTGCTCGGAGGAAGCATATTTCCATATTGTTCCGGCAACGGAATGAAAGAATAATAATTGCCCGATCCATTATAATACCCATAATAATCCTGGGCGAAAGATAAACGGGGTGGCAGATTGTTAATATCATTGTATTCAAAACCGTGTGTTTTGATCACTGCTCCATTTTTATCCAGTTCCTGCATTGATGTGAGAAACGGTCTGGGAGAAACAGGAGCTGCACTGGGATTGTTTTGATAATAAATATTGGGCGGACCTGGCAGAGGACTGGCCATTGTATAGTCCAGGTTGACCGCTTTTAACAGCCCGGTTCCATCATTATTCTGATAAACCTGCATAGAATTCATCAGGTAGTCGTTACCGGTATTGACGCCTGGTTTGCTGATATAAGAAAAATGAATTTTGCCGTAAAGCGAAGAAGTGATTTCATTTAAGTAAACACCGTTATAAATATTCTGGGAAATACAGAATTTATCTGTTCCAAAGTCATTAGCACCTCCTGGAGCCCCATAAATACAAGGAGTGGGGCCACATCCGCAGCTATTATCATTACCGGTTACTGGATCAATACTCACGCCACAAACATTTGCAGGATCCCAATAAGTGATAGTATGTGTAATATGCGATGTGAAAGAATAAGTGGTGGTATTGTAGGTTAGGGTAATAAAGTCGGAAGGATCATTAGGATTTTCAATGCGTGTAAGGAACCATGAACTGCTGGCGCCTCTGCTGTCGTTTCTGCTGCAACTCCCCGAGCCCGTCAGTGTACTTTCACTTGCGCCAAAATAATATTTTATTCCGTCGGGTGTCGTAATCCGGAAGTTCCACACATTGGAGGTTAAATTGACTTCAACCTTAAGATTGGAATAGGGAATCAATACTGGGTTGTTATTCAGGTCAATAATAAATTTACCTGAATACCCGTTGAAGCTAAAGCTGTATTCATCAAACTGAGTGTCTTGCTGACCTGCGCTGATATTTTCCACCCAACTCACCAGGTTCGGGTCGGGCGATTGAGCATTAAAATCCGTCGAAGGCGGAGCTCCTGCCCTGGCATATTTATCATCCGGCTTATCATAGATGGTGCGGGTAACCACACCCCCAGCATTCAACACCCAACTCATGCCCACACGGCTTGGGATTTCGTCGACCTTGATGCCATTGGAACTGTAATTGAGTGTTATGGGTAGTTCCAGGTTCTTTGTTTTCAGCCTGTACAATTCAATACCGATATTGGGTGTGCCAGTAAATAAACCCACGGGTACCGTTCCTGATTTTCCCAAAGCTGCCGCCTCAGGAGATGGTGGAGTTACTCTTTCTATAGCAACCGCCGAAGCTGTTTGCCCGCGAGCCTGCACAACTATAATTGTCAATTGCAAACAAACAAATAATAATTTCAAGGCCCTAGTGTTCATATAACGAGATAATTTTAGTTTTAGATAAAAATCTGCCTTAACCTTTAACTTGTACTGTATGCACCTTTTCTCATTAGCGCCACACATATCCTATGTGGAATTTCAATGGTTGCGTCCTTGGTACCTGGCTGTAACTCAGAAAATCCCACAGCAATTGAAGGTTGCCTTTTTTCTTGCCTATCCTGTACTTCTTTGTCAGTCCCACAAGAGCACTTCTTTGCCAGCCGTCCAGGTTCTTCAATTGCTCGATCTTTGGAAACGATTGCTGGTAATTCAGTTCATAGCCCCCACTGATCCAGATACTGCCTTTGCATTTCACATCCAAGTAGCTTCTCAGCGAAACTCCTTCACCGGTGATCCTAATACTATTGATATTGTTACCCCATCCCATTTTATATCCTGCCCCAACTCCTACGGTGGCTCTATCACTGAGTTTATATCCTGCTATCAATGTAAGGTCACTGGTAACGGGTAGCAGGCTGTTCATCTTCTGGGATTGTACGTTCATACCATATTCTATTCGCTTCCAGAAAGTTTTTGTCTTCACCTTGTTGGGCTTGAAATCTGGCATTTCCAGGTCGCTGCTGCTCTGTCCGCCAGCCTTATTTATCTTGTCCTTTAACCCGTTCAGTTCGGACTGTGCCTGCTGCACCTGTTGTTGTAAATACTGTTGCGGACTGCTCCCGGTCCCCGCGAGCTGCTGATTGAGTTGCTGCTGCACCTCTGCACGGGTTTGCAATCCCTGTAAAGCCTCCTCGCTGCCGTAGCCTGCAGGCATAGCAAAGAGTTGCGCAAGTTGACTGTTCTTTGACATAAAATCTTTGAATGCCGGTAACTCCCGCACCATGCCCATCGCCCGCTGCTCCAGTTTTTGAGGATCGCTGATCATTGCCTTGTATTCGTTCACTTGTTCCTGGTAATAATATGCTTGCTTACGAAACCGTTGTAATGCCTTGCCCAGTCCATATTTGTCGAGCGTTGTTTGGAGCACCTGCTGCCTTTCTTTGATGAACTGCCTGATATTTGCTGCCGATTGTAAGCGAGCCTGCAGTTGAGTGAGTTGCTCCATTGACCGTCCTAACCCATGCAATGGAATGCCTGCCTTATCTAAAAAGTGAAATGCAGTTTGCAGGCTATCGAGCCTCGGCAGATAATTTCCCAAAGAAGGTTTGAGGTTTGCTACCGGCTGCTGCATCTGTTGCAACAGCCGCGCATACTGTTCATGAGCATTGAGAAATAATTGTTTTGCAGCCACGCTGTCTTTGCGTTGCAGTTGTTTTTGCAAACGCATTTCTTTCTTTTGCAGTTGTTCTAAGGTACCGGCAGTATAGGAATTTAGTTTCTTCGTGATCGCTTCATACCGTTTGGTGATCAAACGAATATCTTTCTGCCCCAGTTGTTCCGGTATTGCCTGTAGTTTAGTCGCTGCGCTGTCGGATGGTGAATTCGCCCACCCCGATGTACAGTAACTACAAGCTGTAAATGATAAAAAGAGTAATAATGACCGCATAGGCAACAATTAGGTGAACGCCTTATTTTTTTCCATACTTTTCAATCTGTTGCCTCATGATCTCATTTTCTTTGCTAAGCGCTTCCATCTTTTTATTGATATCGATGAGGTATAAAGTCAGTTCTTCGATCTTTTTGAGCAATACAGTCTGTGTTTCTCCTACATCTACCCCTTCTTGCTTCACGTTATCTGCTGTAGGCACTTCGGGTAAATGTTTATAAGTATAGATAAATTGCTCCACCTCCTGTAACGGTCTGAGACGATAAGCAGGATCAAATACATAGTCGGCCCAGGGACTTGTAGCAACTACTTTCAATTTCCTCGCGCCAATGGTGCCCTCCACTGCCAACTGGTAATCACCAGGCGCAGCAGTTCCAATGCCAATATTCCCGTTGGGTTGAAGTGTGAATGCATTGGCATTGGCAGCAGTAGACAATGCGAGATAAGGACTGCTGCCAGCGATCTTCCACTGGTATACACCACTATTAGCGCTACCCAGGCTGAGCCCATTACTGAACTGAGCTGTAGTGCCTGTGAGCGGGCCTGTGAGTGTGAGATCTGAAAAAGACGGATGCGGATTGAACAGCAGACTGGCATCTTTTCTTTTCACTGTTCCGTCAACGCCAATGGTGAGGAGGCTGTCCGTGGTCTGTCCGGCCGGCAATGCCTGAAGCGTTAATCCGTTTTTCAGCACTACCGGGCCATTCACATTCAACCCTGAACCCAAGCTCATTACTGTATTAATGTTGATAGGACCATTCACATTAACAGAGTCATTGAAGTTTGTAGTGCCTTTTACATTCAAGCCAGCTGTCAGGCTTGTAAGTGCATTGGAAGTCAGAGGCCCTTGGGCAATAACAGCGCCATTGAGGTTCGTTGCACCATTCACATTCAGTCCCGAACCTAAACTCATCAGCGTATTGATATTGATTGGGCCATTGATATTGAGAGAATCATTCAAATTTGTCGTGCCTTTTACATTCAGGCCAGCACCCAAGCTTGTGAGTGCATTGGCAGTCAAAGGTCCTTTCACAATAACAGCATTATTGAGATTGGTAATACCATTTACATTAACAGAGTCACTGAAATTCGCAGTGCCTTTTACATTCAGTCCCGCACCCAAGCTCGTAAACGCATTAGCAGTCACAGGCCCCTTGATAATAACAGCGTTATTGAGATTCGTAATACCATTGAAGTTCGCGGCTCCATTCACATTCAATCCATTACCCAGGCTCGTAAGCGCACCAACAGTCAGGAGCCCATTGATATTGGCAGAGTCCCTGATTGACATTGCTCCATTCACCAACAGTCTGGTGCCATTATCCTGCACCAGGCTGTTGACCAGCGTTTGATTGGCCGAAAATTTGGCCAGGTAATTGGCATTGCCCTGCAATTGAGCAGTAGTAAGCACCCGGTACCCCTTCAATGAAAGAGAATCGTAAAAGATACCCGCTTTAGCCAGCAAAGTGTCTTTATAAAAACGATGGTGACCGTGTTCGTCCGTTTCATTTGAACGCGATTCCGATCCGTTCTCTGGCTGGCGACCCGCATTAGCCTTTGTTTTTGTTTGCGATGTCTGCGCCAGCAGCGTTCCACTAAAAATCAATACAGTAAGCAGGCTGAGTAAAATTTGTTTCATCGGCTGAAGATTGTTTCATGTTATGGGCAGGACACAGCGATGACATGCAAATGATATGCACACACCCTGACCCCGAAATACCAGTGGTTAATTAATGATAATGAACTTGTTATTTGTTTGTTATCGTTACTGTGCTGATGGGGGGATATTTTGCACAGAAAAGGCAACAGTGATAGACAATGTAAGTAACACCGGATATTGTTATTTTTATATCGATGTTTCCAGATTTCAGATGTAGTAGATCAACTACACAAGAACGTATTTAAACGGGTAAAGAAAACACGTATTGCCCATAATGAAAAAACCCGCTCTGTAGAACGGGTTTTCACAATCAATAAGTTGAGCTGAATTATTTTTTCTTCTCGTAACGCTTCTTGAACTTGTCGATACGACCTGCAGTATCTACCAGCACATTCTTACCAGTATAGAAAGGATGTGACATGTTGGAAATCTCCAGTTTTACCAGGGGATATTCTTTGCCATCTTCCCATTGGATGGTTTCTTTGGTAGCAGCAGTAGAACGGCTCAGGAATGCATAACCGTTACTCATGTCCTTGAAGACAACAAAACGATAACTTTCAGGATGGATACCTTGTTTCATGGTTTCTATTTTAAGGTGGTACGGATTTGGCCGTACGATTATTTAAGAGCTGGCAAAGGTAAGTACAATTAGGCAATTAGCCAATTTGAAAATTTGCCAATGATTGGGTGCATCAGCTTTTCATGTTGATAAACTGCAGCGGAATACCGAAATTGCCGGCCTTGCATTTGGCTATAACATCCTGAAGATCATCGATTTTCTTGGCGGCAACCCGGATAATATCGTCCATAATGGCCGCCTGTACCTTCAGGCCGCTGTCTTTGATCATTTTGACGATCTTTTTGGCATCATCCTGCTTCAGGCCATTCCGCACAGGTACTTCCTTCTTCACCACTTTCCCGCTGGGATAAGCATCCTTTTCAAAATCGAAAGCGCTGGCATCGATACCCTGTTTCATAGCGCGACTGATGAGTACATCGATGAGCTGTTTCATCTTCATATCACTTTCCACTTCCAGGGATACTACAAAATCTTTTTTGTTCAGTTCCACCACCACCGGCGAATCGCGGAAATCGAAACGGCCGCTTATTTCTTTCTTGACTGTATTGATGGCATTATCGAGTGTTTGCAGGTCTACTTTGCTGGCAATATCAAATGACGGCATAAACAAAATTTTAACAAATATAGCCATAAAAAAGGCCCCGATGGAAATCGGGGCCGCCGTCTATATAATGCACATGAGAAAAAACAAATTTGATGTTGCGAATGTGAATGGAATCGACCAGATAAAATTGCTAAAAGATGATGAACGGACATACGCCTATTCAAATGGATCATTTCTCTTTATTAAGAGCCATTACCTCCTTGTTGTACCCTGCTTTGTTCATCGGTTGCACTACCTCTTCTGCGTTGTTGTACAGGTTTTCCTTTACCAAACCTGTACGAGAAACTGCAATTGAACACACGGCTGTCACGCACCTGGTGAATGGTTACGTCTACATTCTGGTACCTGCTGTAACCATTAAACTGCTGTGTATAAAGTACATCATTCACATTCATCCTGATCGTTCCTTTACCTTTCAATACTTGCTTACTCAAGCCGATATTCATACCGCCCATCGGCTGTATCATCAACACACCTTCCAAACTGTTGCCGCGATAAAAACCGCTGAGTTCTGCACCCCATCCTTTTTTGAAAGTGAACTGGTTGTTCATGTTCGCCATGAAATTATTTCCACCGATTGATATCGGGCCGCCATTCACGATGCCATCGAACTGGTTGTGAAAGAACAGCATGTACAGATTGGTGCGCCACCACTTCGCCAATGGCACACTCAAATTCACCGATACACCCAGGTTCCAGCGCCTGGCAATGTTAGTTTTCTTTACATAACTTGTAGTGGTACTGTCGATCTGTTCCAACACATCCTGGATGATATCGGTGGTATAGCTATAGTTCAGCGAAGTGGTGAAGACGCCTCCATAAATATGGTTCAATTCAATATTGTGACTGAACTGCGGATTCAGATAAGGATTACCCACCTGGTATGTGTATTTATCAAGAAAATAAAAGAACGGGTTCAGGTCCTGGTAATTGGGCCGGTTGATGCGGCGTCCATAATTGAGTGAAAATTGATTCTTTTCATTCAATGTGTATCCGATATATACAGTAGGAAATAGCTGTGTATAATCGCGGTTGAAATTTTGCCCGGTTGTTAACTGGTCGCCTTTCATAACTGTATTCTCTGCCCGCAATCCTAACTGCCCGCTCCATTTTTTATTGAACTGTTTTCCAAAATTCACATACGCTGCGTTGATGTTTTCCTTGTAAAGAAAATGGTTACTTCTGCCCGAATCGGTTGTGTATTGTCCGTTCTGTATATTGCCGTACTGCGCATTGTTGTCTGTAGTTACATAACTGCTTTTCAAACCTGCTTCAAACTTGATCCCGCCATGCAATGTTTTCGAAAAATCGGCTTTTGCACTGTAAATATCAATGGCAGAAGGCACCAATCCCTTGATCGTTTCATCTGGTCCTTTTTTATTACCTGTATTATCATAAAACAAGCTGTTCAACAGTTGTGTATTAGTTGAAGCATAATGAATATAATCCACATCGCCTGTCAGCTCAGTGCCCGCTGTATCGAATACATGGCGAAGGTTGAAATTCAACCCGATGTTTTTAAAATCATTATGGGCATCATTGACAGATTGCGTACGCGTATTCAAGGTTCCCGCATTGTCTTTTATCAGCGTTTGGTTGGCAGTGAATTCCGTACCATTATTACCAAAGCTGGTTGCTACCAACCCAAGGGTCGTATTTTTAGAAGCGAAATAATCGAACCCGGCTTTGGCATTGTAGCTGCGAAATTCGCGGTCGGTCTTTGCCAGTTGATCAAAGATGGACAACAGACTACCGGAAGATTTATCCCTGAAATTACGGGTAAGGTTCAGGTCACCATAACTGCGCCAATAATAATGACCCACGTTAGCAAAAAAGTTCATCTTCCCTGTACGATAGTTTAGGTTGATGCTGTTATTCGTTTTAGGATATACACCCTGACCATACCCTGTTGTAAGGCTTCCGTTGAAACCCTGCGCTTTGTTCTTTTTTGTTTTGATGTTGATGACGCCTGAATTACCCGATGCGTCGAATTTAGCAGGTGGATTGGTCATGATCTCTATCTGGTCGAGGTGACTGCTCGACATATTCCGGAGCATATTGGCCAGGTCCTGCCCGCTTAAATAAGTAGGTCTTCCGTCTACCAGGATCATCACACCCTGCTTGCCCTTGAGGCTGATATTGCCATCTTTATCAACGCTGACACCCGGCGATTTTTCCAGCACATCCATTACACTTGTACCTGCATTGGATGGAGAAGCATCTACGTTGATCACTGTCTTATCCAGTCGCTGCTCGATAAAAGGTCTTTTAGAAACGACCGACACATTTGCCAATTCATTGGCAACCGGTTTAAGCGCAGTGATGTTGAGGTGATGCGTTGGATGGTTGGCCGATAATTCAAAAGCATCGCTGTAATATTTAGCATAACCTGCTGCCTGTACCGCTACCAGGTATTTACCCGCCGGGATCTTTTCTATGGAGAAGTCACCGTTCTTATCGGTCACGGCCCTTTTCACTACAGCAGAATCTTTCGTGCGAATCAAGCCAATAGATGCCGCTTCCACGTTTTTTTGGGCTGACGACAGTTTCCCACTCACTAAACCTGCCGGGTTTGGCCCCTGTGCTGCCAGGCTCGTGGAAACCAGTGCCATCGCCAGCAACATAGATAGAAATTTGTTCATACAATTAGTTTTATAATGATTGATTTAGTTCCAGTTGTTACTAATTACAGAACAAAACTATGTACTATGTAAAACCAAGTACATAGTTTTAACATGGGCGGTTCCTGGGATGGATGAACGGAAAACCGGGGAGTTTAGGGATTATTTAGCCGTAACGGCGGTCCATTTTTTGGATTTTGCCATCACAACGATACCGGCAATGACCAATAAACTGGCGATCAGCTCTGCCTGGGTAGGCTTAAAAGGAAGGGATTCGTAGCGGGTATTTACGCGGATCAGTTCAATGCAAAACCGTTCTGCGCCATTCATCAGCAGGTAAAGGCCGAAGAGCTGACCAGGCACTTTGATTTTTTTGCGTACCGACCACAGTATAAGGAACAGGATAAAACAAACGATCAACTCGTACAAAGGTGTGGGGAATACCGGCGGCACCAGTTGGCTGCAATAAGGGCCGCTGCATCCGGGGATGGCGATGCCTTCGCCCACCACATTATGAGGATAGTTGTAGGCCCATAACCAATTGGGTATCCAACCAAAGGGTTTGGGATGGGTATTCACAATACCCCAGTCGCCGTCGCCACTCATGTGGCAACCAATTCTTCCGGCTGCGTAAGCGAACATCATCACTGGCGCCATCGTATCGCAGAGATGTGCAATACCGATCTTATGTTTTCTTGCATACACAATAAAGGCGATGCCGGCGCAGATCAGTCCGCCGTAAAAAGTAAGTCCGCTGAAAGATATCAATGCGCCAACAGGATCTTTTACAAAGTCGTTCCAGTTTTCCAGGTTATGGAAGATCTTGGCGCCTACAAAACCAAATGCCGCAGCATAGATCACCAGGTCTCCTACCCTGTCGTGCGGCCATATTCTTACCACCCTGTTTTCCGGCTTCGCGAGCTGGTGGCGTTTTTTCTCCCACCACTTCAATCCTGCGAAAACCAGTCCCAGTAATATTCCCAGCGGCCAGCTACCTTGCGTGGAAAGAATGAATGATTGCGGATCGTTCAAGGCATTACTGGTTACAAAAGCGCCGATGATCTTAAAGCCAAACACAAATCCCAGTATAAAATTCAGCAGTAATTCCTGCAGGCTTGCAGGTGCACCAATGGTGATGTTTTCTTCTGTATACACAAACTGGCCCAGGTTTTCTTTCCTGCGGAATTCCAGGGTAAGTATCCAGGCTGAAGCGATGAAAGACAGGGCCACAAAAAAACCGAAGGTGTTTACCAGCTTCAGTCCAGGTATGTCGATTCCGAAAATATCTTTGAATGCGTAGTAGAGATTAGGGTACATGGCAGCAAGATAATGGTTAAATATTTAGCAGTGAAATTGCTGTAAAAAAGTAAGGCTCCGCAGAAGCGGAGCCCATACTTACTAACCCATCTCTAAACAAAACTAAGGTAAAATCAGTTACAATACTCATCAAAAACGGCGATCAGGTGCTGGGCGATCATTTGCGCCGGGCGACCCTCAATCTGGTGCCGCTCCACCATGCTCACCAATTGCCCGTCTTTGAACAGGGCAATAGCGGGTGAAGAAGGCGGATAAGGCAATAAATGCTGGCGAACCTGGTTCACCGCCTCTACATCAAAACCTGCAAAGCTGGTCGTCAGCCTGTCCGGAAGCTTTCCTGCATTCTGAACAGCCATCAACACGCCGGGCCTGCAAGCGCCTGCCGCACAACCACAAACTGAATTGATCACCACCAGGGTGGTGCCACTCTGCTTCAGGGTATCGTCCACTTCCCGGGCCGATACCAGCTCATCGAAACCATGATCGGTCAGTTCGGCCTTCATGGGTAATACTATTTCTGCTGGATACATATCTTTTGCTGATTAGAATGCAAAGATACGATAAAGTTGAAACACCAAAAAAGTGTCAAATAGTGTCATAATGGCGTTATTGAATTTATAAAAACGTCATTTTGGCGTCAAGAATAGACAATTTTTCTTTTAATGGCATATTTCTTTCGCCAAAAATCGGATGGTATACGATTTGAAAAAGATGTTGAAACGATTGAAAAACTAAAAATTAAATACCATGACACTCGTAAAACATCACCCCGCCGCCCACTTCACCAATTTATTCGATGAATTCTTTGGTAACCATCCCGTTAACTGGGGAAGGGATGTGCAAACAGCTTTCAGCACTCCCAAAGTGAACATCCATGAAACCGCCGATGCTTATCATGTAGAATTGAATGCACCCGGCCGCAACAAAGAAGATTTTAAGATCGATGTGGAAAATGGTTTGCTCACCATCAGTTACGAAAAGAAAACCGAAACTGAGAACAAGGAGTACAAAACCATCCGCAAAGAGTTCAGCTACCAGAGCTTCAAACGCAGCTTCAACCTCGATGAAAACATCAATGCAGATGCCATCCAGGCCAAATATGAGAACGGCGTGTTGAAACTGTTGCTTCCTAAAAAAGAGGAAGTGAAAACAGCTCCTAAACAAATTACTATTTCATAATCCCATTACAAAAATCATTGGCACAGAGCCAACAGATTTTGTTTCATAAGCAGTTGGTTTTGGCTAACACCCCGCGTATCCACACGGGGTTTATTTTTTACTGCTGATGCTATTATCGATGATGTATCGAGCGGATGACAACGTCGGGAAGGAAGGGCGACGCGTCGCCTCCATTGCGCAGGATATCGCGCACAATGGTAGAAGCCACCGATGTGTATTTAGGTTCTCCTGTAAGAAAAATCGTTTCTATGTTTTTGTCTAGCGTACGGTTGGCGTCGGCAATAGTCTTTTCGTATTCAAAATCACTCACGTAACGTATCCCCCTGAGTATGAACCTCGCACCAATCGATTTGCAAAAATTAATAGTAAGTCCTTCATAGATCACACTTTCCACACGGGGCTCTCCGTTGTAAATTTCTTTGAACCATTCCTGGCGTTGTTCGGGACTGAACATGGGCGTTTTAGCCGAATTGATGCCAATACCAATATAAATTTTATCGAAGAGTGGCAACGCGCGGTTGATGATATCGATATGTCCCAATGTAACAGGATCGAAGGTTCCGGGAAACAGGCAGATTCTTTTCATAAGCATGGTTTAATTTTCCCTGCCGGCCAGCAGATAGAGTACCGCCATACGCACTGCCACCCCATTCTCCACCTGGTTCAGTACAATCGAATGTGGTCCGTCGGCCACTTCGCTGTCCAGCTCCACGCCCCTGTTGATGGGGCCCGGGTGCATGATCACGATCTCTTTTTTGAGGCCGTCGAGTAATTTTCTTTTGATACCATAGGCCAGGTTGTATTCCCTGAGCGATGAGAACAGGGGTTGGTTCTGTCTTTCGAGTTGTATGCGCAGCACATTTGCCACATCGCACCATTCCAGGGCACGCTGCACATTGTATTCCACCTTCACATCGAGGGCTTCGGTAATGTATTTGGGTATCAGTGTAGGCGGACCTGCCACCATGATCTCTGCGCCCATTTTCTTCAGCAGGTACATATTGCTCAAAGCCACGCGGCTGTGCATGATATCGCCGATGATGGCCACTTTCAGTCCCTCCAGTTTACCCAGCCTTTCCTGCATTGAAAATGCATCGAGCAGTGCTTGCGTGGGATGTTCATTGATACCGTCTCCTGCATTCACAATTGCAGCGGGAATATGTTGCGCCAGAAAATGTGGCGCACCCGAAGCGCTGTGCCGCATCACCACCATATCTACTTTCATGCTCAGGATATTGTTCACTGTGTCGAGCAAGGTTTCTCCTTTTGCCGCAGAAGAACTGCCGGCCGTGAAATTGAGCACATCGGCCGAGAGGCGTCTTTCCGCCAACTCAAAAGACATGCGCGTGCGGGTGGAATTTTCGTAAAAGAGATTCACGATCGTCACATCCCTGAGCGAGGGAACTTTCTTTACGGGTCTTTGTAAAACTTCTTTGAATTGCTGGGCGGTGGAGAGAATCAACTGAATATCTTCCTTATTCAGGTCTTTGATACCAAGTAGGTGTTTGGTAGATAGTTTCATTAAAGGGCAAAGATAAAGCGTTTTGAGGAAATCCTATAACAACACTACTTCTTCCCGTTCGTCTCTTTCTTTCCAGCACACTTTCACTTTTTCAGATACGATGGTGTCGATGGTCTTGCCGGTGTAATCGGGCTGTATGGGCAGTTCCCGGTTGAAACGGCGATCTATCAGCACACAGAGCGATACTTTGGACGGGCGGCCGAAATCAAGCAGGGCATCCAGCGCTGCGCGGATGGTGCGGCCGGTGTACAGCACATCATCGATCAGCACCACGTGTTTGTTTTCAATGCTGAAAGGAATATCGGTGGCATTGGCAATGTGCAGGCTCTTCCGCACATCATCGCGATAAAAAGTGATGTCCAGTTTCCCGTAATGGATAGCGGCCTCCCCAACGATCTTTTTCAGTTCGGCCACGATGCGATTGCTCAGGAATACACCGCGGGGCTGCAGTCCGATGATGACGGTATTCGACAGTTGTAAATTATTTTCCAGTATCTGGTGGGCCAGCCTTTTAACGGTCAGTGCCAGTTGTTGTTCGGATAAGATCGTCTTCAAACCTGAATTTTAGAATAAAAATAAATGCTTTCCCCGAGAACATGCGAATAATTCGGCCTGTAGTGCTTTAATTTGCCCCGATGTTGAGGCTCCGATCCATAACCCTGTTACAGTTTCGTAATTATTCGCAAGCACAGTTCGATTTCAACGAACGTGTGGTGGGTATTTCCGGTCTCAACGGATCGGGCAAGACCAACCTGCTCGATGCCATCTATTACCTCAGTTTTTCCAGGAGTTATTTTTCCCGTCCCGATTCGCTGAACGTACACCATGGCAGCATCGGTATGCGCATTGATGGCGCCTATCAACTGAACGAAAAAGACCATCGGCTCGCCTGCATTCTCCGCGAGACCAACCGCAAAGAGATCATCCTCGATAACGAAGCGTATAAAAAAGTATCCGATCATATCGGCCGTTTTCCCTGTGTGATGATCGCCCCCGATGATCTCGTGCTGATCACCGGCGGAAGTGAAGAAAGAAGGAAATTCACCGACACGCTGCTCTCGCAATTGAGTCAGCCTTACATGCAGCAGCTGATCGATTACAACAAGATCATCCAGCAAAGGAATAGCCTGCTCAAACAGCTATCCGAAACAGGCAGTAGCGATACAGCATTGATGCAGGTACTGGATGAACAACTGATTTCGAGAGCGCAATTCATTTTTGAGGAAAGAAGAACTTTCCTGGAAATATTTTTCCCGGCCATTCAATCGGTCTATACACGTATTGCCGGCAAAGCCGATGGACTGCAGATACGCTATGAAAGCCAGTTACTGCATGGAGATATGAAAAGCCTACTCAAAACAGCTTATCACAAAGACCTCGCTTTACAAAGAACCACAGTAGGCATTCATCGCGACGAACTGGTGTTCCTGATGGATCATGCTGCTTTCAAGACCGAAGCATCGCAGGGGCAGCGGAAAAGCCTGCTCTTTGCGCTCAAACTGGCCGAATGGCAGGTACTGAAAGAAAAAAAAGGATTCACGCCCATCCTTTTGCTCGATGATGTATTCGAAAAACTCGATGCACAGCGCATGCAGCAATTGTTGCATTGGGTTTGTGCCGAAAACGACGGGCAGGTGTTCATTTCAGATACACACGAGGAAAGGCTGAAAGAGCATTTGAATGAAACAGGGGTGCCTTACCAAATCATTCAACTATCTTTACACCATGGGTGAATTTCACATCGGTGATGCACTGAAAGGATTTTTGAAGAAGAGTCCACTGCGTAACGGTATCCGTGCTGTGCAGATAGAAGAGATATGGGAGAACCTGATGGGTAAAACCATTGCCAAGTATACCGACAAAATACAGATCATCAACCAGAAACTATTCATCCATACCGCTGTTGGTCCGTTGAAAAATGAGTTGATCTACCAGAAAGAGCAGATCATACAAAGAGTGAATGAAGCGTTTGGCGAGAAAGTGATTACTGAAGTCATCGTACAGTGAGCATTTTTTCGATCGTCATCCCGAGCGCAGCCGAGGGATCTCACTAAGTTTTCAACAGCTCCTTCGACTCGCTTCGCTCGCTCAGGATGACGAGACACGCGGATCTACGATGCCATACAGCAAATCGGCTATCAAGTTTACCAGTATAAAAAAACTAGCCGTCACCAACACACTTCCCATCACCACTGGAAAATCGAGTTTCTCCAGCGCATCCACTGTTACCTTTCCGATCCCCTTCCATCCAAAAATATATTCCACAAAAAAAGCCCCGGCCAGCAGTTCTGCAAACCAGCCGGTAACAGCAGTGATCACGGGATTGAGTGCATTGCGTAAAGCATGACGGAAAATCACGCGTTTCCTGCTCAATCCCTTTGCATAAGCCGTTCTGATAAAATCCTGGTCCAGCACATCGAGCATGGCGCTGCGCGTTAACTGGGTAATGATGGCCAGCGGACGAATGCCTAAAGTGAGTGCAGGCAGTACCAGGTTTTTCAGTTGCAATGATTTACCAGTAAACGGATCTATATCAAACAGGCTGCCCGTCATGTGCAAACCCGTATAACGACTGAGCACAAAACCAAACACATAAGCCAGTACAATACCCATAAAGAAAGAAGGCGCCGAAATACCCAGCACACTCGCAAATACAGAGCCGGTATCCATCCAGGTATTTTGCTTCACGGCAGCCAGTATGCCCAACAGGATTCCCACAATCGTTGCCATGAGCATGGCTGCAACAGCCAGGATCAGTGTACCCGGCAGGGCATCCATCAATACTTCGCCCACATTCTTTTTGGTCTGGTATGAGCGCCGCAGGTAAGGTACTTTCAAGCCCAGCTTGGTTTCTCCCCCGATAAAAAAACCTTTCAGGTCCTTGGCCTTGATCTCCGCTTCTGTGTGTATGCCTACTGGCGACACATCATTCAAATAAAGGAGGAATTGCTGCCACCTGGGCTTGTCCAGCGCCAGTTCTTTGCGTATGTTTTCAATAGTGGCTTTATCGCCGGTTTGTCCGAGTACCAGCCTTGCCGGATCGCCAAAGCCCTGGAACAAAAAGAAGACCACCACGATCACGCCGGCGAGTACCAGCAGACCATATAACATTTTACGGGCAATGAGCGACAGCATGATCCAAATGTAACAACAAAGCTTACAAATAGCTCAGCCATTTCTTTTCCTTGTGGCTGCTTTTATACCGGTCGTACCATTTACACAAGGGATACATGATAACCAATACGCCTATCCAAATGAGGTATACGATGCCCAGGCTGAAGCCATATCCTTTTAAACCCGGACTCAGCGTTACCCATGTAGAGATCACCATGTCTGTCCATTTGTACCCGCATATTTGAGCGCCAACGACGGCCAGCAGGTGTATGAAGTAAATATGGATGATGTAAAAGAACAAGGGCACCCTTCCGAATACCAATACCTTTCTAGTGAATCCGTTCAACGGCCGTTCTGCGTAGGCCAGGAACAGGAAGGCAGGTCCCAATGTCATGAGCAGGTACAGGAAGGAAGGCGGGTACTTGGTGGTATTTAAAAATGAGAGCAGGGTAAACACAGAATCGTGTTGCGGCGCCCATGTATGGGGGTCGCCGTAAATGTTCAGCGTACGTACGATGATGAACAGCATGATAACACCAACCCCCAGTCTGATCAGCGCTTTCTTTCTTCTCGCAGGGTCTACATCACTGGCATACAACCTTCCGAAACAATAGCCCGTGGCCATGGTTCCTATCCAGGGTATGATGGGGTAACCGACAAAAATATGTATATGTGAAAAATTGAACAGGCGCTGCTCGTGCAGGAAGGCCCAAAAGAATGCGCCGCCTCCTTCTCCCTGCACGTGCACATTATCGAGCAAGTTGTGCGCCACCATACACAACAAGCCAATGACCAGTATCAACGGCATGGGTAAATAGATGAGTGCCGAGAGGCAGATCATACTGATACCGATGGACCAGATCACTTGCCAGATCAGCACCACATAAGGATTAAAGGTCCATCCCGGTGTTACCACCAGCATTTCCAGTACTACCAGCCAAAGGCCTCTTGTAAAAAGGAAAAAAGAAAGTTCTTTGGTTGTCTTGCGGCTCTTGCTCAGGTAAGCAGCTGTGCCAGCGAGAAAAGTAAAAATCGGTGCGCAGAAATGCGTGATCCATCGTGTAAAAAATACTACGGGTGTGGTATGTGTAAGGTCTGTGGGATCGTAGAGATAAGCTCCCTGGTGAAAATAATCCCGTACATGGTCCAGTGCCATGATCAGCATAATAAAACCTCTCAATAGATCGATCGATTCAACGCGGTTGTTTTTTACCTGGGCAGTTAATGATGACGTCATACTTCGGGTTTTAGTTGGGACGGTAGCCCGTAAATTTAACCAAAAGCCGGAGTTATGCTACCAAATTTTACCCGCATCTGCATAAGCCAGTTTTTTAACAACGGTAGCTCCCTTCATTAAAAAGAAGGTAGGTCTTACCCTTGCCGCTGTTTTCAGCACAATGGCATCGCATTTTAAAATGTGATAGTGTGGGAAGAGTATCATTGCTTTTTCGGGTTCCGCCGTAACCAGGAACAGCGGTATTTTTTGCTGCAAAGCTTTGCTGGCTACTGTTTCGAGCGCTGCCTTCCATTGATCTACCCCATTCATATCTTTGGTCATTGCCAGCAGGTAATTGTCAGCAGAAGCAAATAAGGCAGAAGTGGTATCCATGCCGGTGATGGTTTGTATAGCAAACTCGGGGATCGCCGGTTGAAGGCCATTCCCTTTCCTGGCTATTTTATCCTGCCGGCCAACGTACTGGTAGGTAGAGTCGAAATCGGGTGGAAAATGGTCCTGGTCGAATGTGAGTGCTTTTCCATTCTTCCGGTAAGTGAATACGATAGACATGCTATCGGGCACAGCGCCTGCTGGCTGTTTCATCTGTTCCGCAATATTATTTCCTGCTTTATAAGGCAGGCAATCAATTAATGGCAAATGCTTCAACACATACCATTGCAAAGCCGAAGTGAGCAACACCGCTACGAACACCGCGAACCCGGCTCCTTTGTTTCGGCCGTCGGCAGCAGTAGAAAAAAAGAGTATGAGAATCAATAACAGCAAGACCAGGTCTTTCCCGAAAGATTGTGCAGGTGTAAGCGGAAGACAATCACCAAAACATCCGCAGGTTTTGATCTTACCCGAGAGCAGTGCATAGCCCGTGAGGAAGCTGAAGAAAATAATGAGCAAAAGCAATAACCAGTTCACCAGTTTTTGCTGCCATCCTACGATCACCGCCACACCAGCTCCTATTTCGAATGTATTCATGATGAGGGAAAGGCTTAGTGTATAATCGTGAAAACCATTCCATCCCCACACTTCAAAAAATTCCTGCATTTTGTAACTGAGTCCGAGCGGATCGTTGGCTTTTACCAGGCCCGAGAAAATGAACAGCAGTCCCACCAGCCAGCGGATAATGGTCAATACTTGTTTCATCTGTTGGTTTTATGGTTTTGGTTAATGCTTCCCTTCACCTATCAGGATAAGGGCAAAAACAGCATAGTTCACAATGTCTACATAATTGGCATCGATACCTTCGCTGATCAGTGTTTTTCCATCGTTGTTGAGTATCTGCCTGATGCGCATGAGTTTCATGAGAATGAGGTCGGCAAAGCTTTCCTGGCTCATCTCCCTCCAGGCTTCTCCGTAATCGTGGTTTTTATCCTGCATGGTATGGCGGGCCATATCTACAGCCTGGGCATATAGTTTTTCTACCCGCTCCAGGGGTAATTCTTCCACCATGGCATCGTTCAGTTCCAGTTGTATCAACCCAATGACCGCATAGTTCACGATGCCCATGAATTCAGATGGGATATCATCCTGTACTTTCTGCGTTTCCAATTCCTGCAGGTTGCGTATGCGCAGCGCTTTGATGAAGATCTGGTCAACCACGGAAATGGTGCGCAATACACGCCAGGCCGTGCCATAATCTTTTGTCTTCTTGAGAAAAATATCCCTGCACTGTGCGATGGCCTGGTTGAATTGCTGGTCGGTCTGGCTCATTATCGGAACAAAGGTTAAAGGCTTTGAATATCTTTGATGCGGATGCAATATAAATCAATAGACAGAATGTTCACACTTAACTGCAAGGGAAGGCTGCTGGCGCTCGACAAACCTGTTGTCATGGGTATCATCAACAGCACACCCGATTCATTTTACAGCGGCAGCAGGCAACAGACCATTGATGGTGCCTTGAAACAAGCCGCGCTGATGCTGGAAGAAGGCGCTGTCATACTCGACATTGGCGGTCAGAGTACAAGACCCGGCGGTGAGCAGTTGGGAGCGGCAGCAGAATTGCAACGGGTAGCACCGGTTATAGAAGCGATAGCCAAAGCATTTCCGCAGGCTTATATTTCTATTGACACTTATTACGCCGGTGTGGCACAGGGTGCCATTGAAGCCGGCGCCTGCATGGTGAACGATATCAGCGGTGGCAGTTTCGATGCCGCTATGTTACCTGCCGTAGCCGCGCTCAAAGTACCTTATGTATGCATGCACCTGGAAGGAACACCGCAGACCATGCACCAAAAAGCAGATTATCCTTTATTAATGCAGTACCTGCTCGATCATTTCATTCAACGCATTGCGAACTGTCGCGATGCAGGCATTACCGATGTGATCATTGATCCGGGTTTTGGCTTCAGCAAAACCACTGCGCAGAATTTTCAACTGGTGAAAGAGCTGGGGCTTTTGAAAATGCTGCAATGTCCTTTGTTGTTGGGTGTATCACGGAAGTCCACCATTTATCGCACGCTGGGTATTACACCCGAAGAATCCCTGAATGGCACTACGGTTCTCAATACTATTGGACTGCTCAATGGCGCCAATATATTGAGGGTGCATGATGTAAAAGAAGCTGTGCAGGCAATAGAGCTGGTGGAGAAAATATCTGATACAACACTCGGTAGCCCGAGCGTTTATTAATCGTCATCCCGAGCGTAGCCGAGGGATCTGCCCGAACCATCAGGCAGCTCCTTCGACTCGCTATCGCTCGCTCAGGATGACGATTAATTGTTTTTATTTCTTAGGCTGCACCCCAGCGGCATTCGGTGCCGGAGCAGGCGCAACGGCAGCAGGCGCTGGTGCGGGTTTGGCAACATTTGTTACTTCCACATCGAACACCAGGTTATCCCAGGGTCTGATGGCCGGGGGCATACCTCTCTCGCCATAAGCCAGCATACAGGGGATAAACAGCTTTCCTTTACCACCTTTGGCAAACAGGCGCAGGCCTTCGTCCATTCCGGGGATCATGCCGGGTGAACCAATGATTACCTGGAGCGGATCTTTGTGAAGACTGGCCGCTTCGTTATTGGAATCAAAAGACTTGCGTTTTGCATCGGTAAAATATCCTTTGTACATCACAGAAGCCTGGTAACCTGAATCTGCTTTTTGTCCGTCACCCGCACGCTGTATTTCTACCAGTACACCGGAAGCTGTTTTTTGGGTTTTGATGCCTTGTTTGGTGGTATAGTCAGCCAACTCTTTCACTTCCCTTTCTTTTTCTGCCTCTACTTCCTGCTTGTGGTCGGCGATCATCGCTTCCTGGTTGGGGAATGTTTTGATGATCTCTATGCGGCCATTGATCATATCTCCGCTATGAAAATCAGGGCTGTTGGGATCGATCATCTGCATTTTTTTCAGGGTATCGATGCTCAGTGCAAATTCAGCTTTATCGCCCGGCGCCATTTTGGTAATGAACTCCGTGAAATTGTATTTACCCAGGCGGGCTGTATCGATCACGAAATAAGCCGGAACGTGACCAAATGAAACATTCAGTAGGGTATCTTTCGGAGAAAGTTTGTATTCAACATGGAATTTCACAAACTGTCCCTGTTTCAGGGTTTCTTTGCTGCCTCCTTTTGTGATCTTGTATTTCATACCGGAAGGCGCTTTCTGGTATTGGCTACAGCCGGCCAGCAATACAATTGCCAGCAACAGGGTGGTTGTTGTTCTCATCATGGTTGTTATTGTAATTGTTGTTGATAAGTTTTTATGATCGTTTTAAATTTTTGTACGGTTGCCTCCAGGCTTTCGCTGCTTCTTCCACCGGCTGCGTTCTGATGGCCGCCTCCCTCAAAATGTTGCCTGGCAAAAAGGTTCACATCAAAATTCCCCTTGCTCCTGAAGCTCCATTTCCGTTCTTCATCGCGATCGATGACCAGGGCACCGAGCCGCATACCCTGTATTGTTAGCAAATAATTGACCAAACCCTCCGTATCGCCCGTTTTGATGTCGAATCGCTGCAGATCCTGGCGGGTAATATACATCAAAGCCGTATTGTATTCGTACAATATTTCCATCCTGTTCAGGAGTGCATAACCAATAAAGCGCAGCCTTCCTTCCAGGAAATTATCGTAAATCATCTCATGTACATGGGTATGATTGAGGCCCAATTCTTTCAGGTGTGCCGCCATACGGTGCACAGCCGCAGTGGTTGACGGAAAACGGAAAGAGCCGGTATCGGTCATCAGTCCCGTATACAGGCATTCGGCTATGTTGAGGTCTAATTTAGCGGCATGGCCCGATGCCACGATGAAATCATACACCATTTCACAGGTAGAGCTTTTGGATGTATCACTGATGCCATAGGCAAACGCCTCTTCCTGAGGTTGTTGGTGATGATCGATCAATATTTTGGTACAGGTGGCTTCGGTGAGCGGTTGCTCCATGTTTTTGGTGCGATGCAGGATGTTAAAATCCAGGCAAAAAATAATTTCGGCTGACTGGATCATGTTTTTTGCCTTGTCGCGATAGCGTTCAAAATCAATGACCCGGTCCACACCCGGCATCCAATCGAGAAAATTAGCCCAGTTCGTGGGTGATATCACCACTGCTTCATGCCCCATTGCAGTGAGAAAGTGGTACAGTCCTAATGCAGACCCCATAGCGTCTCCATCGGGTTTCTGGTGCATGGTAATGACCACTTTGGCAGGGGTATTCAATCGGGGGTAAAACAGGTCTATTGCTTGCATAGAGTCGCGGCAAAATTGCAGTTTCCGGCTTATTCTATCAAATCAATTTAGGGGACTTTAACAAAAAACAGGCCGCAATACCCTATTAAAAGGGATGAATGCTTAGCTTTGCGGCCGAAATTTTATCAGTATATATGAGCAACAGAACATTTACCATGATCAAACCCGATGCTACTGCTAAAGGGCATACAGGGGCTATTCTCGACCAGATCATCAAAGCTGGTTTCAGTATAAAAGCTATGAAATGGACTCGCCTTACTACAGAACAGGCCGGTCTTTTTTATGATATTCACCGCGAGCGTCCTTTTTTCGGTGAACTGGTTGATTTCATGAGCAGTGGTCCGATCGTAGCGGCCATCCTTGAAAAAGACAATGCAGTGGCTGATTTCAGGAAACTTATCGGTGCTACCAATCCTGCCCAGGCAGAAGAAGGCACTATCCGTAAGCAATTTGCCGCTTCTGTAGGAGAAAATGCGGTGCACGGCAGCGACAGTGATGAAAATGCAGTTATTGAAGGTGATTTCTTTTTCTCCAAGCTGGAACGTTTCTAAATCATTGTTTTAATAAATAGTTCAAAGGCCGTTCAATCTAATCGTTGACGGCCTTTTTCATATTCGTGCAGCTCCTTCGACTCGCTTCGCTCGCTCAGGATGACGCATAAATGAGCAATTTTGAAATATCTTGCATTTCCTGAATACCATATTATGTTCGAATTCCATAAAGACAGAAAAAGATATTTTGATATACAGGTATGGAATACCGAGAAATATGTCATTCCCTTTATTGAACAAACATTTCCCATCAGCCCCGGTATGCGTGTACTGGAGATCGGTTGTGGGGAGGGAGGCGTGCTCAAAGCGTTCGTCAACAAAGGATGTACAGGCGTGGGCGTAGAGTTAGAGAAAGGCCGTATCGACAACGGCACTATTTGGCTGGCTGATGATATTGCTGCCGGCAGAATAAGATTTGTAGCCAAAGACATTTACCAGGTAGATGTAGAAACAGAATTGGGCGGCAGTTTCGACCTCATTGTGTTGAAAGATGTTATTGAACATATACACGATCAACCCAGATTGATCGCCTGGATGAAACATTTTCTCACAGAACAAGGCGCTATTTTCTTCGGTTTCCCGCCCTGGCAAATGCCTTTTGGCGGACACCAGCAATTGTGCAGGAATAAATGGTTGTCGAAACTCCCCTACTATCACTTATTGCCCCTCCCGGCTTACAAAGCGATTTTACAACATTATAAAGAACCTGTTGCCGATCTGCTGGAGATCAGGGACACACGCATTTCTATTGAAAGGTTTGAGCGCATAGCGAAGCAAACAGGCTACGAGATCGATCATCGTTTGCATTATCTCATCAACCCTATTTACGAATGGAAATTCGGATGGCATGCGAAAGCGCAGCTGCCTGTTTTGCGCAATATCCCTTATATCCGCAACTACTTCACCACTTGTGTGTATTACCTCATTAAACCGCTTCACGCATGAAAAAGCGATTGGTGGTGTTGACGGGCGCGGGCATCAGCGCAGAAAGCGGACTGAAAACTTTCCGCGACAGCGATGGTTTATGGGAAGGATATGATATATACGAAGTGGCTTCTCCGCGCGGATGGCAGCAGTCGCCACAGGTTGTACTCGATTTTTACAATATGCGCCGCAGGGATGTAGCCCTTGCCCAGCCCAATGCTGCACATAAAACACTGGCAGCGCTGGAACAGGATTTCGACGTGCACATCATCACACAGAATATCGACGACCTGCATGAACGGGCGGGCAGTAGGCAGGTATTACATTTACATGGCGAGATATTCAAAATGCGCAGTGTGCTGGATGAAAACATGACGTATCCCATCAGTGAGGATATCCGTTTGGGAGACAAAGCGCCCGACGGCGGGCAGCTCAGGCCTCATATCGTTTGGTTCGAGGAACCTGTTCCTATGATAGAAGCGGCTATACAAGTGGCGCGGACAGCAGAACTCTTTGCAGTCATCGGCACTTCATTGGTGGTATATCCCGCGGCGGGACTTGTCAATTATGTGCCTTATGGCGTGCCCAAATTCATTGTTGACAAACAGATCCCTTCTTCCCCATCGTTATACAATCTAACTCCTATCGAAGCTCCTGCATCGGAAGGAGTACAATTGTTAAAAAACAAGCTGGCGGCGTATCTTTAGAATTTTGCTAACATCGGCTGTTATAATCTTGCACAAATTTCATTGCATGAGGGTTGGTTTACTTTTTGTTTCCTGGTTTATTGCACTTTCCGCTACTGCGCAACTGAGTGAACAGTACCTGGAACTCAAAACTTTTACCGGCAAGCAAACCAATTTACCAACCGATAGCAGCGCGGCGCTTTATCCATATTATCACAAAGAACTGCACTACCTCTATCCGTTGTATAAAGCTTTCCAAAAAGAAAAAACGATTCTTGCGGCAACGGATGCTGCTACTTATTACGACCAGCTTTCACAGGCGCTCGCTTTTGCAGGTGACTATGCAAGCGTTTTGCAATTGAGCAAACTGGGGCACGATCCCGTGAGCGACTCGGCTATAAGTTTTACCAGTAAACAAACGGAAACAATCAAGTCCATTCAATACGCTGACGCCAGACAGTATATTCTGAAAAAGGCGGCTACCAGTCGCGTTGTAATGATTAACGAAGCACACGACAAGCCCCTTCACAGGGCTTTCACCGCCTCTTTACTGGAAGGCCTGTACCAAGAGGGATTCCGCTACCTGGCCATGGAAACCCTGAACACGAATCGCAACACGCCACTTACCCGGTTGAATATGTACACCGGTCATTATACCTGCGAGCCAATGGGTGGAGAATTGGTGCGGAAAGCCCTGGAAATCGGTTACAAACTGGTGGCTTATGAAGATTCCCTGGCGTACAAACACGGCCCCAACCAACGTGAATACATACAGGCATCTAACATCAATGCGATCCTGAAAAAAGACAGTACTGCTAAAATATTGGTGCATGCCGGTTACGGACATATATCGAAAATTGCTACGGAAAACTATATTCCCATGGCCGCTTATTTCAGCGTGATCTCTGGCATCGATCCGCTGACGATCGACCAGACGTCGCTGTGTGAAGGCAGTACGTCGAATGACAAAGCCAGTTTTTATGAAACATGGCTCAAGCTGCGTCCGGTTGCTGCTCCTGTGGTTCCTTTGCAAAGTGATACAGCATTAGACCCTTTCGGATATAAGTTGTACGATGTTTATGTGATCCATCCGGCAACAAAATTTCATAACGGCCGCCCGCAATGGGCCAATATGGATGGATGGAAAAAAGAACTGCCCGTGCCTCCGGCGTTTCAATCGCTCTTCTTTGTACAGGCTTATTATGCCAATGAATACAATGATAAAACCGCCGGCCTGGTAGTGCCTGCCGATCAAACTTATATCAATGCACCAAACGGTTATTACTACCTCTACCTACGCAAAAGCCGGTATAAAATAGTTTTCCGCGATAAATTATATGCAGTGTTGGGAGTAAAAGAAATTGAAGTGAAATAATGCCTTCATTATTCTATGTGGTTTAATTTTTGGACAGGGAGGATTTTAGAAAATCAATTTCTTGTCGTGGAAGAAAAAAACCTTTGATGCAATTAGGGTTTCTGATAGAAAGCTGGATATGCGTTTTTTCAGCAATGCCTGCTCCGGTATATGCAGGACCGCCTTCAGTAAATACACCTCTTGCCGAATCGAATATTCTATATTCACTATACCCTTTCAATTGTATGTCTGCAGCGACCCAGTTGGTAATTTGATCATGCATAAATTCGATCACCTTGCAGTCCAGTTCTCGAAGGATTTTATCTTTATACTGGTCTGTTTTACTATCCTTATTCTGTGGTAGCTCTTCCCTTAACTTCTTATAAATTTGAGATAGTTTCGAATGATGCATTTTAATCATTGATATGAACCTCGAATCTGTAAGATCAAAACAATAACCTAAATCCAATACTGCCCCAATGACAGCGGGCGTGCGAATTTCGCCTCTACTTTTCTTATTCTTCGCCCATTCAAACGCTCTATCGATATTGTTCTCCCAGAAATACATACCATGTCCCAGCCAGTCATACGGCTTTTCACTCCTTTTAATAAAGTCAGGATTGGTCAAAAGCGCATCACAAGTATCGGCTTCGCATCCGTGAAAAGCAATAACCAGCCCGGGCCTCGAATTATACATGGTTACTTTTTAACCTGCTGTCTCATATACCTACCGATATTTCGGTATGGTTTAGTATAATTACCTTTCTTCGTCAGAATACCAGCAGAAACAAGGGAAGCAAGCGCTTGTTCCTTTGTAAATTTTTTAGCTAGAGCCAGCTCTTTTTTAGCCCGGTCTATTAACCTTTTAATATCTTGATCAGTCATACTACAAATTTACTGCAAGCGCCTTGCAAAAAAACAGGAGTTTGTACGTGATTTTTGAACAATCAATCAGATCAGGAATAAACAATTGAAAAAACGTATTCAATCGGACATCAGCTATGCAAGCCGAAATAAGAAAGGGTTATCCATACCACCACAAAGAAAAAAGCAGCAATTGCGTCGTTGGTCAATGATTTGAACGGTTTCTTTCTGATAAAAAATTGGTAGAAAATCCACAGCACCATTAAAATAACAGGACCGAAAAAACGCAGCGTCCATAGTGTATAAGGAATAGACATATACTTTCTATTTTCCTTGAAGTGTTTCGCTACTATAAAGTTACAACTTATTATTTAAAAAAGATATACCCGATGAATACCGCTGCAATTACTCCTATCAGATCAGCCAGCATACCGGCCCAGATGGCATAACGTACCTTCTTGATGCCCACGCTACCGAAATACAGCGCAACAATGTAAAAAGTGGTATCGGCACTGCCCTGGAAAGTGGAAGCCAGTTGGCCAATGAAACTATCCGGTCCATGCGTTTTGAAAATATCCAGCATCAGTCCCCTGGCACCGCCTCCACTGAACGGTCGCATGATGGCAACCGGCAGGGCCGGCACAAAATCGCCCCGCATACCGCTGGCCGTAAAGCACCAGGTAATAGCGTTGATGATCGCATCCAAAGCGCCACTGTCGCGGAATACACGAATGCCTACCAGCAACCCTACCAGGTATGGAATGACTTTGAGTACCACATCCCAGCCTTGTTTGGCCCCATCAATAAATGCTTCGAACACATTGATCTTTTTCACCCAGCCACCAATAAGGAAAGAAGCCACAATGAGAAACAATATCAGGTTACCCAGCACATTGGTGAATGTTTCTTTGGCAAAAAGCGTGGGGCTGCCCGCAGCGGCTTTTGAAGGCAATCCATCTATAAACCATGCAAATAATAATACACTGGCAATGATACCACCCAACCACAATAGCAATACCTTATCCATACGGATGCGCTGGTAGGCAATGGTAATGATGATGCTGGCCATCGTTGCAACAGTGGTAGCTACCATCAGGGGCACGAATACACTGGTTGGATTGATACTGCCCGCCCCGGCGCGATAGGCAATGATCGACAAAGGAATGAGGGTGAGCCCGCTCGTGTGCAGCACCAGGAACATGATCTGTGCATTGCTGGCCGTGTCTTTGGCAGGATTCAGTTCCTGCAGGCTGTTCATGGCTTTCAGTCCGAATGGAGTGGCTGCATTATCCAAACCCAGCATATTGGCGCTGAAATTCATCACCATTTGTCCCATGGCCGGGTGCTTTTCTGGTACTTCGGGGAACAAACGCTTCATAAAAGGATTGAGCAAACGTGCCAGGAAATTAACGGCGCCAGCTTTTTCTCCTATATTCATTAGTCCCATGAAAAACATCATGGCGCCGGCCAGCGGAAGGCCTATTTCCATCACGGAAGACTTGGAGGCATCGAATATTCCCTCCACCAGTTTTTTGAATATTTCATAATCCTGGAAAACGATCAGTTTCACTAAAGCGATCGCCAGTCCGATCAGGAAGAAAAATATCCAAACATAGTTTAATGCCATAGCCTGCAATTAATGAGGTGAAAATAAGGAATGGGGCTATATTTGCGGCTCAAATTTTGAAGAAATATGGCTTTACAAGCAGGAATCGTGGGACTACCCAATGTAGGAAAATCGACTTTGTTCAATGCCGTGAGTAACAGCGCCAAGGCGCAGGCAAGCAATTACAGGTTCTGTACCATTGAACCCAATGTTGGATTGGTAGACGTGCCCGATGAACGCCTGAGCAAGCTGGCCGAACTGGTAATACCCAATCGTACCGTGCCTACCCAGATGGAGATCGTAGACATTGCCGGCCTCGTAAAAGGCGCCAGTAAAGGCGAAGGTTTGGGTAATAAATTCCTGGGCAATATCCGTGAAGTGGATGCCATCATTCATGTGATCCGCTGTTTTGAAGACGAGAACGTATTGCGCGAAGAAGGTGCCATCAACCCTTTGAGCGATAAAGAGATCATTGATACAGAACTACAGCTGAAAGACCTGGAGAGCGTGGAAAAGAAAATGCAGCGCGTAGAAAAAATGGCCCGCGTGGGTACCGATGCCAAAGCAAAAGCCGAATTCGAAGTGCTGACCCGTTGTAAAGAACACCTGGAAAAAGGAAAAGGTGTTTTCTCGTTGGGATTGAGTAAAGAAGAAAAAACAGCCGTAGCCGATCTTTTCCTGCTCACCGATAAACCCGTGTTGTATGTAGCCAATGTTGACGAAGCATCCATGCATACCGGCAATAAATTCTCCCAGTTGTTGATCGACGGGGTGAAAGATGAAGGTGCCGAAGTGATTGTAATGTGTAACAATATTGAAGCGCAGATCGCCGAAATGGAATCTCCGGATGATAAGCAGATGTTTATGGAAGAATACAAGATGACCGAGCCGGCCCTGAACCGCCTCATCCGCTCTGCGTACAAACTGCTCAACCTCGATACTTATTTCACAGCCGGTGTACAGGAAGTACGGGCCTGGACCATTCACAAAGGATGGAAAGCGCCGCAGGCTGCCGGTGTGATCCACACTGATTTTGAAAAAGGTTTCATCAAGGCTGAAGTGATCGCCTATGATGATTTTGTTAAATTCGGAAGCGAAGCCGCAGCACGTGACAACGGCAGGTTGCGCATAGAAGGAAAAGAGTATCTTGTCAAAGATGGCGACATTATGCACTTCCGATTTAATGTGTAAATTGAAATCATGAAAAAGATCTTTCTTGCATTTATTGCTACTGCCTTACTAGCAGGCTGTCATGATACGAATAAAAGCGAAGACGCATCGATTCCTGCCATTCCTCCTCCGGCAGTGATCAATTACAGCCTGGTAAAAGTGTATCCGCATGATACCAGTTCTTATACGCAGGGACTGATCTGGCAGAACAATACCATGTACGAAGGAACCGGCTGGCGTGGCGTTAGCAAGCTGCGCACTGTAGATATCAATACGGGTAAACCCATCAAACAGATATCACTGCCCGATACCGTTTTTGGTGAAGGCATCGCTATATTAAACAACAAGATATACCAACTTACCTATCAAGAACACAAAGTATATGTTTACGACCTATCCAGTTTCAAAAAACTGCAGGAATTTGAGTGGCCTTATGAAGGATGGGGACTCACCACAAATGGTAAACAGCTAATTATTTCAACCGGTGATAGCAACCTGTATTTCGTGAACCCTGAAAACTTCCACATCGAAAGAACTGTTGGCGTAAATGATAATAATGGGTATGTACCCAACCTGAATGAGTTGGAATATGTTAATGGTAATATCTATGCCAATGTTTACGAAACCGACTATATCATCAAGATCAACCCTGAAACAGGCCATGTAGATGGCAAGGTCGATATGTCGAACTTATTACAAAAAGCAGGCGCCACTTACGATCCCCGCCAGGTAGACTCCGGTTATGTTTTAAATGGCATTGCTTATGATGCCGCCAAGAACAGCTTTTATATTACCGGTAAAAGATGGCCCATTCTCTGTGAGGTGAAGTTCAATTAAACACTCCCGGTTTTCGAAAAAACATAGATCACCGAACTGCATTTTTTTGCGTTAGAAAGTGCTTTGACATTCGACCAAATGCCTGTGCGCAGTGCACCGGGGAGGTTGGATTTTCCATTCTTGTATTGTTCGCTGAGCATCGATACATACAGGCTGTCGAACCACATTGGTAAAGTTGTTTCCAGCCTGAAGCCCTTTTGTTGTCCGAGTAATTCCATCCCCGCAGGAGAAAAATGATACAGGTGCCTGGGCACATCGTAAGCCGCCCAATACTGTTGGTACACTGTAGCATCGTAACTGGTATAATTAGGTACGGCGATGATGAGTTTGCCGCCGGGCTTCAATATGCGCGAGAATGTTTGCAGGTACCCGTGCAGGTCGTGCACATGTTCCAGCACATGCCAGAGGCTGATCGCATCGTAACGGGCATCGGGCAGGGTATACAATGTTTCCGGAGGTTGGAGTTCCAGTCCGTATTTCGTTTTGGCCCGCTGCCTTGCCGTTTCATCGGGCTCCAGCGCCGTTACCTCCCAGCCTGCTTCGCGCATCGCATCTGTAAAAGCGCCGATGCCGGCGCCCACATCCAACAATAACCCTTTTTCTTTACCCGTTACGCGCTGTATCAATTTCCTTTTGCTGTGCAACGTGTAATTACGCACCAGGTGGTAAAGACGGTTGATAAGTCCTTTATTGGTATCTGAATGGGAAATGTAGGCGGCGGACTGGTAATAGGGACCAATAGATGCAGCATCGGGCACCAGTTGCGTAAACCGGTTAGCGCATCCGTCGCAATGCCATACTTCGAAGAGTTCTTTGCTCACCGTATGGTCTCTTACACCCAATACAGGTTGTATTGCAGCACTCTGACAAAAAGGGCAAAGGGTATGGTTGATAAAATTTTTGTCGCTCATGATCATCTGAAAATAGATCGAACCGGATGCAAAGAAAAGAGATTATGCGTAGTAAAAAAGAATGATTCCTATACCGATCAATAACAAGATAGCGGCATAGAGCCACCATCTATTATTTGAAGCTGGTTCGGCTTCTGTATATTCATCGTTGGTATCTGTTTCGTTGGTTTTGAGTGCATGTGGCATGGATGCTGTATGCTCAAAAATAATGCCATCCGGCAGTGATACCGGTGGCAATAATTCATGCGGACTGGCAACGGCGCGGAATTCAGTTGTTCCGTCTTCCCGTATAAAAAGATGGCCCACTTCCTTCAATTCGACTCCTGATTCACTGGCTGCTTTGGTTTTCAGCTCTTCGGTATAGTCTCTGAAACGGTTAATGGCATCTACTTCATCCGTATCCATTTCCCATGCAAGAAAATCATAGAACTGTTTATCGGCCTGCACCGCCTGTTGTCTAAAACTGATCACGGGAACCGGCGCCTGTATCAGCTTGCCGCCTTCCTCCATTCGGGCAGACTTATTTTCAATAAGGAAGCGGCCCAGGCCCGGGATATCTAACCGGCGATGCAATACCAGGTATTTATACAGGTGTTCGTCCATCTTGCTTTTTTACCTGAACGAATATACAACTCCTCCCAACACGTTCAGTCCCAATACCTGGTATTGGTTCCATCGCTGGTATTTGTTGTTGAGGAGATTATTCACCTGGAACCACAGGTTGAGCTTGGGCATCACTGCAAATTCTATTCCCAGGTTGAGGTCGGCAGCGGGATCCAGCTTCATGGCCTGCATCGATTTGCTGCGGTAATAAGGTCCGTCCCACAGGAATGCATCTGCTTTTACCTGCAGGTCTTTCAGCACTTTCCATTTCAGGGTGCCCGTCACTTCAAAGGGCAATTGTCCCCATGCTTCCTGGTTCACTACCAGGGAAGAGAATTTTTGGAAAGTAGCGCCGGCCAGGAAGGAGAATTTCTCCTGTACATTATACCCTACTTCTCCATGCAATTTCATCAGTTGCATACTGGGTTCATACAGTACATTGAATGTTTTTCCATCGAGCAGGTCGTTCACAAAAAGCGGTTGGTTATTGAGCTTGATGAACGACACGCGTCCTTTGTATGTGAAATGATTTCCCGCCGAACCTTTGATGCCGGCATAGGTTTCTATCGCTTTGGTATTCTGCAGGTCTGTAAGCGCTGCTAACCAGGGGTTGAATCCTGCGAGGGAATAGTAAGTATTCTTGTTATAATAACCCGTCCACCCTCCTTCCACCACCAGGGCATTCTCCTTGATCCTCGCTTCTGCCGTGATATTGGGCAGGGTTGAAAAGTTCTGGTTGTCCCATGAAGGTTGGATACCCAGGTAGAGTTTGAAATTGGGGGTGTTGAATTGTAAAGTCGGACTTACATAATAAAGGTTGTTCTTCAATGTACGCTGGTTCGGCGTGGAAGGGAAGAAAGTGGCTTTGGAAATATCAGCCGTGAGTCCCAGGTCAAACGCATAGATCTTTGCAAAACCCTTATTGATGTTTGCTTTGGCCAGCAACGCGTATTCTTTATTATCACGGTTATCGGCAAAATAGCGCAACTGCACCTGCGGATGGTAAGTAATATTAAAATCGTTGCGGGCCTTGTTCTGCAATCCCACTTCTATTCCTGCTGTATTGAAGCGGTTCAGCAAGCTGTCTTTTTTATAATTCAACGAAGCCGGCTCGTAACCGTAAAAATAGCGCGTGGTGTTTTCATAAAAGGCTTTGGTGGTCCATTCGTTATTATGATTGGTATTCAAAATAGAGATCACATTCATACCGAATTTCGAATATTGCTGCGCAGGCAGGTTACCCTTGGTGGTCAAATAATTGGCGCGCAGGTTGGTGATGGATTTTTTGCCATCTCCAAAAGAGAAAGCGCCTTCGGCCAATCCCGTAGTATAATTGCCGATACCTGCTTTTATGTAATGATCATTCACCCATGCCAAGCCACTATCCTGCGGCAGCGCCAGCGGTTTGATGGGTACGGGCTGGTAAGAGAACAGAAGGTTCTGTGCAGGGATATTATACAGCACAGGTACACGTGATGAGTCTATCACCGGGGAAGCAGCGGTAAAATTCACTTTGGCTGCATTCTTCAATGAAGGCTTGAATGCAGATGTCACTGTTACTACCCGCGGCGAGGTCGTATCTCCCAATCCTTCGCGATTCAGTTTTACCGGAGTACTGGATTCGGCCGCACTGAAAACGGCCGTCTTTTTCCTCGCAGGCGTAGCAGCCGTGTGTGACTTTTTTGCTTTCGCGGACGCTTTTTTATGCGCCGTTGTCTGGACTTTTTTCTTACCCTTCTTTTTATGCTGGGCCTGTACCGTTGCCGTTGTCAACGATACAAGCAAAAGAAAGCAACATATTTTCTTACAATAATGCATGTATGTAATACTTTAGGGTTGTTCTACTTTATTGACTTTATTCTTCTCCTGCTGCACCTGTATCAGTTTTTGCTGTGCTTCTGTTTTCAACTCGGTGATCGTAGCATTCTCAACGATACTCTTAAAAGTGGCTTCGGCATTGAACCAGTCTTTTTCTTTGGTATAGATATCACCCAGCAGTATGTAGCTTTTGGTAACCCAGTATTCATAAGAACCCAGTTTCTTGATCACTTCAAAAGCTCCTTTTTCCGCCTCGGGTAATTTGTTCTCTGCGAACAGTATTTCTGCAGAACGGTATTGCGCTTCAGCGCTCCATTCAGATTTACCGGCAGCCACTACTTGTTTGTATGCAGCCAGCGCCAGATCGGGCTCATTGTTCAATTGGTGATTTTTCGCAACCACCATATTGGCCATCATCCTGTCGTCTGTAGCAATGCCTTTTTCCTGCAACAACTCCTGCGCGTTGGGCGCCGCTTCTTTCCATTTCTGTGCTTTGAACTGGCAACGCAGGAGGCCACGCATGGCTTCCAGTTTGTTTTCCTGTTGCCTGGCCAGCTCTTTCAGTTGGGTGAAATATTTTTCTGCAGCAGCATAATCTTTCAAATCGAAATAATAAATGCGTGCCGCCTGCAACAGGCTTCTTTCGGCATACTGGCTCTGTCCTTTGGCAGCAACTGCTGTATAATAAGGAAGCGCTTTGTTGTAGTCTTTAGCAGCGATGTACAATTCTGCGGTGAAATAATTGACTTCTATATTGTAACGGCCATCGGGGAATTTAGAGAGGTAATCGGCAAACCCTGCTTTGGCTCCTGCCACATCCTTTGCTTCATACCGCATCATGGCAGAACGGAAAGTGAGTGAATCTTCTTCGTTGTAAGTTACCGGTTTCCCCTGTTGACGCATGAAAGCCACAAAATCGCCTGGTTTTTGATTGGCTACAAAAATATTCCGGATATATTCCACTGCATCACTGCTTTCCTGTGTATTGGGATAATAAGCTACCAATTTCTTGAACTGCTCCAACGATTCGGCGTTCTTATCCAGGTTGAAATACGCAATACCCATTTTCAAATAAGCCTGCGGATGCAGAGATGTGGCTTTGTTGTTATCCAGCACCAGTTTCAACGGCGCCAGTGCAGCCTGGAAATTTTCATCGGCCATATAGGTATTGGCAATCTCCATATTGGCCTCGGCTGTGTAAGCAGAACCGGGGAACTGGCGTTCCAGCGATTGCAGCAAACCTACTTTCTCTGTGTTCTTGCTCGAAGCGCCTGCTATGACTGCTTTTTGCAGCAGTGCATAATCCGCACCCGGCAAACGCTGACTGAGCACCTGTTCGTACATACGCAAAGCCTGTTTGTAATTACGGGTCATGAAATAACAATCGGCCGCTCGCAAATAAGCATCCTGCTCAATGGCAGAGGATGCACTGGAAACATAGCTTCCTGCCACCTGCTCAAAATGCCCGCGGGCCGCTTCGTAATTCTCTGTTTTCAGTTCACTGTAGGCCAGGCTGTAACGCGCATTGGTGGGATTCACTTCTCCGTTAACCAGGGGATTGCGCAGGTAATTGCTCAGGTAACCGATCGCAGCGCCCGGATCGCCTTTGCGGTAAGCGATCTCTCCTTTCCAGAAATAGGTATAGGGAAGTTGCTGGTTGTTATAGGGCGACTGTATGATCCGCGTAAGCAATTCATCTGCCTTGGTGATCTGCTGGTCATTGATCAGTTCTACCGAACGGCCATACAACAAACGCGGGTACAGCTTCACCGTATTTTCACTTTGTCCCGTAAGACTTTCATACAGGCTCAACGCATCTTTATAATTGCTGGTATTGGCCAATGTGCTTACCAACAATTCTTTGGCTTCCTGGGAAAATTTTGATTGAGGGTGATCCGTGAGGAAAGACCGGAAACCTTTCAACGCTACATCCATATAACCCAGGTCGTAAGACAGTTTCGCATAGTTGAACTGCGATACTTCTTTCTGCACCGCATTGCTGTTATTGGAAGCGCAGAAAAGGAAAGCATTACGCGCATTCGGTTTGTCGTTTGTCTTCAGGTAAGCATCGCCCAGCAGGTACATGCTGTTCTGCGCCAGTGAGTCCTCTCCTCCTCCCAACTGTTTGAATCCATCGATGGATTTTGGCCAGTTACCGGCTTCATAATAACAATAGGATAATTCATAAAGATCCTCGCGCCTTACTTTGTCTTTTTTAGATACATACTGCTCCAGGTAAGGCAGTGCACGCGCATACTGTTTCTTTTCAAAGAGGATATGTCCAACCAATTGCCTCAATTGCAGGTCATAATATTGGCCGGGCTTCGACAACATTTGCTCTCCATATTCCAGGGCCTTGTCTCTTTCTCCGTTGAAATAATAGATCTCGGCAATATAAAAGGGAACGATGTTCTGGTATGCAGGCGATTGCTGTGCTATGCGAAAACATTCCAGCGCCTGCGAATAATTCTTCTCACTAAAAACGATGAAGCCATAATAATAGTTGGCATCAACATAATTAGGATCTTTCGGCAACTGGCGGATAGCATTGAACAAGGGTTTGGCCTTATCGAACTGCTGCATGCTGAAATAGGCATACCCCTGGTGAAATTTCATGTTGGCAATTTCACTGTTGCTCAGGTTGGCTATATTAGCTTGCTGGTAATATTCCTGTGCTTTACCCAGGTTTTTGGTACGGTAATAATATTCGGCAAGATGATAGTTCATCATCTGCACATGCGGTACATCGTGTTCCAATTCTGAGAAAGCCACAGCCATGGGTTCGGCTGTTTCATCGTTCAGTTGTAATCCGCAGATGATATAATAATATTTGGCTTCCAACTGTACCGACATAGGCAGGTTGGTTTTACCGATGCCGTTGCTGTATATTTTTTTGAACACGGGATAAGCCAGGCTGAATTGTTCCTTTTGGTACAATTCCTTGGCCGATTTGAATTCGGCATCCGGATCTTGTAAAACCTGCGTGGTTTGTGCATGAACCCATGGTCCTACACTGCAGCCAACGACAAGTAAACCAATCTTGAGAAGTTTATTCATAGCAAATGGGGTGTGCTTTAAGCTGAAACCTGTTTTAAAGGTAGCACGAGCTTTGCTTTAGCAAACATCATTCCATGATTTGTGGAAAAACAGATAGTTCCCGTAAGTTTGTCAACAAATCAGGATAACCCTATGTACGAACACATCAGCCAGGTAAGGGTACGTTATGCAGAGACCGATCAGATGGACATTGTATATTATGGCAATTACGCCCAGTACTTCGAAGTAGGCCGTACAGAAAGCATTCGCGATCTGGGTTTTACATACAAAGAAATGGAAGCAATGGGTGTTCGTATGCCCGTGGTGGAATTGAAAGCGCGCTACCTGCGGCCGGCCCATTACGACGATCTCATTACCATCAAGACCATACTGAAAGAATTACCCCAGGGGCATTCCATCACTTTTTTTAACGAAGTATATAACGAAAAAAACAAACTACTCACCACCGGTGAGGTAACGCTGTATTTCATCAATATTGAAACAGGTAAACGCACCGTGATACCCCACGAACTCCAGTCAAAGCTGGCGGTTTATTTTCCCGAAGATGGTTTGATCCTGTAACCGACAATAAGCTTGATGATGGGCTGGTCGGAAGCGCTGGTCAGCCCCCATCCATACCCGATATTAAATTCCCAGTCGGGCGATATATTCAGATCGGTAACAGCGAATAACTGGTGTTGCTGCTGCGAATAGGGATCGAAACGAAACAGGTTACCCAAAGAACCATAATATTCCATTCCCACCGCGGCTACTTTTAACAGGTCATAACTGGCTTTGAAATTGGGTGAGAAAATAAATCCCTTATTGCTGTTGAGGCCATGGAGCGACTTTTCGAAAGTGGGATTGAAAGAGAGATAAGTCTTCCCTATTTTCTTGTCTACGATGGGCCTGATCTCCCAGCTCCAGTCGTCTTCACTGTATTCCGGTTTCTGATAACCTACCTCCATTGAAAGGCTGGCCCCCAATGGCCAACCCCAGCTATCCGGTACCCTTACCCTCGGCCGTATATGGCTGCCTACATAACTGGTTCTGTTATCTGAACCGATGGCATTGAACAGGTAAAACCCCACTTCTAACCAGGGCGTAAACCCATGGGTAATTTCAATGGTTTCATGCAAGATATGGTGCGTGGGGAGCACACCGTTCTCCACCAGTTTGGTGCCGCCGAAAATATAATTGCTGTGCAGCTCAACCATGGTAGTGCGATGCTTCACCGTTTCCGACCCATATACCTGTATTTCATAATTGTCCTGCGCCTGGCTCAGTAGTCCATTCAACAAACAATACAAAAACACCACCCGTCTTTTCCAATACATCCTGATTCAAATTTTATTTTAATTCGTCTAATACAACAAACATTTTCTTAACGATATCGTTAGTAGAGCCGCTGTAATTATTGATCAGCAGTGCTACAGTATAAGTTGTACCGTCTTTCGCTTTATGATACCCGGCAAATCCTTTAACCGCTCCAATGGTTCCGCTTTTCAGCTTCATGTTATTATATATAGGTAATGCATCATAATAATAAGAGAACCAAGGCCTTGTACGAGCATATTGTAATACTTTCACCAACGCATCTACGGTAATATGATTTTGGGGAGAAAGACCACTTCCATCGATCATACGCAGGGCTGTTGGGTCGATACCCCGTTCTTTCCAAAACTGCTTAACGATCTCCAATCCTTTTTCCGTGGAGCCGAACCCTGTTTTTTCGTAAGCGATGGTTTTGAGCAATGTTTCGCCATAAAAGTTGATGCTCTTTTTCATAAACCAATAGTTGATGCTGTCGAGCGTGGGCGACAGATAGGTGTAAAGTGATTGGTAGTTGGCGGTATCAACCCCTTCCGTAGTATAATTGAATGAAGTGGGTTTCATACCAGCCTTAGCAAGTCCTTGCGCGAAAGCCGACAATAATTGCATAGGCGGATCGGGCATGGAGGCTGCCACTACGAAAGCCTGCTCACCCGCCGGGATCGTTCCGCGCAGGTATCCGCGGTTACTCAAAGGGGAAGTGTATACAATGGAATTATCCCCTGAACTTTTATCCGCAGCCGTGAGCTCACTGACGAGCTGTACATGATACAATTCGGGGTCTGATTTTACAATATATACAGAATCACCAATTTGTGACCCAGAATTCAATATAATATCAAATTGGTTTTCATGCCAATTCAATGCCGATGTACCAGCGCCATAGTAATTGCCGATATCATCCCAGGGCCATCCACCCGGCACCGTACTGGTTTCCCATTTCTGCGTATGCCCGATCAAAGCGCCTTTCAACTGGCGGATGCTCCTCGCCTGCAAAGTTTGCGTCAGCTGCCGCATGATGGCAGAATCCCGGGTATTCTTATAACGCCAGCTTCCCATGGTGGGATCGCCATAACCGGTAATGTGAATATTCCCTTTCAACTTGTTGTTACTCAGGTAGCCATCGTAGCCGATTTCAGTTTTATATTGGAAACCGGGGCCCAGTAATTCCATCGCAGTAGCACTGGTAATGGTCTTCTGGCAGCTGGCAGGAGCAAGCCCGGTCTCCGGATTCAGTTCAAACACTAATTCGCCCGTCTCACTATTCACCACTTTCATACCCATTATGGCGTGTTTCATTTGCGGGTCGGCCAGCAAAGCAGTGGTTGCAGTTTCCAGTTTTGTTTTAACAGATTGAGCGTGCAAGGCCATCATACATAATGAACAGACCGTTCCTGCTAAAAGCTTTTTCATTACATCTCTCATGATCCAATTGATTATCCTGTTACCTTGTGCCAAATTTCAGCAGGGCTAATTTATGGAAAAAGTTTTTGCCTCAATTATTACGATTGGCGATGAGTTACTGATAGGACAGGTTGTGGATACCAACAGTGCCTGGATAGCACAGGAATTAAATAAAGCAGGGATCATGATTCGCAACAGGGTGGCGGTTGGCGATGTGCGGGATGATATCTGGAAAGCATTGGATGAAGAAAGTGAAAAGGCGCCCCTGGTGCTGATCACAGGCGGACTCGGCCCTACTGCCGATGATATTACCAAGCCGCTGCTCTGTGATTACTTTGGAGGCAGGATGATCCTGCATGAGCCCACCTTATTGCATGTACAGGATTTGTTCGAGCGCGTTTTTAAAAGACCAATCACAGAGCGAAACCGCAAACAGGCAGAAGTACCCGATGTTTGCACGGTGTTGCGGAATGCTTTGGGTACAGCGCCCGGCATGTTGTTCAAAAAAGGAAATACCCGCTTTATTTCCATGCCCGGCGTACCCCAGGAAATGAAATGGATCATGGAACACCAGGTGATCCCACAATTATCTTCCTGGTACCAAACCGGCCATATTGAACACAGAACTTTACTTACGGCAGGGATCGGCGAATCATCCCTGGCCGATATGATCAAAGACATTGAAGAAGCACTGCCAGCGCATATTAAACTGGCTTATCTCCCCAATTATGGCATGGTACGGCTTCGCTTGACGGCATTTGGCAAGGATCAACAACTATTGCAAAAAGAGATCGATCATCATTTTAACTTATTGGTTACAGCAGTAAAAGATTACCTGGTGATCGATGATGATATTCCACTGGAATTGGTGGTGGGACATCTCCTCAAAGAAAGGGGAAAAACATTGACCACCGCCGAGAGTTGCACCGGCGGTTATATTGCCCATAAGCTTACCTCCCATGCCGGTTCGTCGGCTTATTTTATGGGAAGTGTGGTGAGTTATGATAACAGCATCAAACAACGGGTATTGGATGTAAAGGCTGCTACACTCGAAAGCAAGGGAGCCGTAAGTGAAGAGACTGTTCGTGAAATGGTCCAGGGTATTTTGCAGGTAATGCAGACTGATTATGCTATTGCCGTGAGCGGCATCATGGGGCCTGATGGCGGCAGCAAGGAAAAACCCGTAGGTATGGTGTGGATCGCTGTGGGCGACCACTCTGAAACCATTGCCCGGCAATTCCATTTCCGGTTCGACCGGATGCGTAATATTGAATTAACGGCTATCAATGCCCTGAACCTTTTACGCCAGTTCATCCTGCAAAAGAGTTGATTAAATATCGCACCCGAACCATTATTTTTGTTGAGGTATAAGCACTTGTGCATACCTGTTTTTCGAGTCAGGAAAAGTTTTGGCCAATGATTATCCGATTTGTTTTAACATTGCGCAAAACTAACACTTGATCGTTTTTTTTAGACCATTAAAAACAGTACGATAGTATGGCAATAGCGGAACTGGTGATGCCCAAACTGGGCGAAAGCATCATGGAAGCCACCATTCTCAAATGGCATAAACAGGTGGGTGACCGTGTGCAGTTGGATGAAACGGTACTTGAGATTGCTACCGATAAAGTAGACAGTGAAGTGCCTTCCACCGTTGAAGGGGTTATTACCGAATTGCTGTTCCAGGTGAATGAAGTAGTACCCATCGGCACTGTTATTGCTAAAATTGAAACCGGTGTTGCAGAAGCGCCTGCTAACCATGAGCCTGTTTTTGCACCTACAGTCGAGCGCCAGGAAGCCATAGCGCCTGCGCCAACAGAGCAACCTGCGAAGCAGGAAGCACCGGTTGCGGAACTGACCGCCGAAGAAGTACCCTATGTACCCAATGCCGTAGAAATACCCAGTAAACCTTCCGGCGCCCGTTTCTATTCCCCGCTGGTGTTGAATATTGCCAACAGTGAAGGCATCAGCCTGAGCGAACTGGAACGTGTACAGGGTAGCGGCAACGAAGGAAGGGTTACCAAGAAAGATATCCTGCAATACATACAGCATAAAAAAGAAGGACATATTCCTGTTTACACAGCGCTGCAAACAACCACCACTGTACCTGTACAAACTGCCATCACACCAGCTCCAAGTGTACCAGCGGTAGCTATTAGCTATTCCGGCAGGGTGGCCGACCCATCTCAGGTAGTACTCAGTGGCAGTACCGAGATCATGGAGATGGACAGGATGCGCAGGCTGATTGCCAAACACATGGTTGACAGCAAGCATACCAGTCCGCACGTGACCAGCTTTGCCGAAGCCGATGTAACCAATATGGTAATGTGGCGCGAGCGCGTGAAGAAAGATTTCGAGCAAAGAGAAGGTACCAAACTCACTTTCACTCCCATGTTCATAGAGTGCGTTGTAAACGTTATCAAACGTTTCCCGCTGGTGAATTGTTCGCTCGAAGGCGATAAGATCATCATCAAGAAAGATATCAATATTGGCATGGCTACCGCACTGCCCAGCGGCAACCTGATCGTACCTGTGATCAAAGGGGCCGATCAATTAAATGTAGTAGGATTGAGTAAAGCCGTAAATAACCTGGCCGATGCGGCGCGCAATAACCGGCTCAAGCCCGATGATACCAATGGCGGTACTTTCACACTCACCAACGTAGGTACTTTCGGCAGTCTCATGGGCACACCTATTATCAACCAGCCGCAGGTAGCCATACTGGCCGTTGGCGCCATCAAAAAACGTCCTATGGTTATTGAGTCGCCCAATGGCGATACTATTGGCATCAGGCACATGATGTACCTCTCACTCAGCTATGACCACCGCATTGTAGATGGCAGCATTGGCGCCAGCTTCCTAACAGAAGTGGCTAAAGAGTTTGAGAAATGGGATGTCAATAAGCAATGGTTCCATTATATATAGTTGTTAGATGCTAGTTGTTAGAAAAGGAGTTATATCACTCAACTCTAACAACTAACAACTCACCACTTAACAGCTCCCTTCATATCAAAAGATTGCAAACCCGTTTGATTTTCACATAGTGTTAGTAAACAATTCAGGTATTCATGCATCCTATTGGTAAATTCAGTAACCAAATGAATGGATATGAAAACCTTATCACAAACCTGGTTTGCCGATGGGTACATCGATTTTGAGCTGAAAAAATACACGCTGCTGGCTTATTTACAGGAGATCAACAGTTATTTCAACCAGAACAAGCTCTATCCGCAACTGGCCGACCTCATCTTCCACTTTAATAACCTGGTAGCTTTCCGGGAAAACAAGAAATACCTGCAGGAGCAGTTTCCCAAGAAGCTGACCGGCATTCAGATCGAAAAATTACAGCTACTGTATGAATCGCTGGTACAGGACGATGAATTGATGCAGGAACTGGAAGATATTATCAATTATGCTTCTTCCAACATGAAACGTACCATTACCAGCGCCACACAGATTTATGAATTTGTAGAAAGCACCCTTACCATCGAGCCCATCGGTATTATGCCGCTGGATCATACAGAAGGATATTTCATGCTTTGTGAAGGAGCTTGTAAGAATACCTGGGTGTACCAGTACCGGCTCAGTATTTTTGAAAAGCATGATGAGAAATACCGCAGCATCAAGACCGAGTTCGTGGATGTATGGCAGCGGAACTTCGTCAACTCTTACCAAAGTATCAAAGCACAATTGATCAGGAACAGATCGGACTTCCCCAACCCTGCTGTGTACTCGGTAGAAACTGCGCTCACCATTCCAATGGAAGAGACATTGTTGCCTATTGCAAAACGGAGCCTGGTGAAGTTTATTTCACTTGAAGAATAAAGGTTAGTTGAATCCCCAATCCCTTCCTTTCATGACTGCAGGAACACCTTCGCTGATCCACTTAGCAGGTTTTTCTCCTTTGAGGAGATAATCGAAAAATTGCTGTTCGCGTACCTGTATGTCTTTGCGGTTCTTTCTTTCGATGAGGTTATGGGCTTCATTGTTGTAATTCAGCATCCACACTTTCTTACCTAAACGTCGCATGCCCGTGTACATTTCAATACCCTGGTACCAGGGTACAGCATCATCGGCATCATTGGCCATGATCACCAGTGGTGTGGTTACTTTGGGCAAAGAGAACAGCGCTGAATTCTGTAAATAGCGTTCGGGCTTCTCCCATAAAGTAGCGCCAATACGACTCTGTGTTTTTTCATACTGGAATTGCCTGTTGAGTCCTGTTCCCCAGCGAATGCCACCATAAGCACTGGTCATGTTGGCTACCGGCGCACCGGCCCAGGCGGCTGCGTATAAATTGGTTTTGGTAATCAGGTACACGATCTGGTATCCGCCCCAGCTTTGTCCCTGCAAGCCGATGCGCGTGCTGTCAACAAATCCCTGTTTTACCACAGCCCTTGTTCCGCTTACAATATAATCGTAAGCGCTTTGCCCGGGATACCCTACTTTGTACCAGATATCGGGCACGAATACAATATAACCGCGGCTGACAAAGAATGAGATATTCAATCGTGAAGGTGTAGGCGCCGGTGCAATATAATTGTTCAGTGTGTTGTTGTTCCGCTCATAGAAATATACGATCATAGGATATTTCTTGTGCGGATCAAACCCTTCGGGTTTATACAACACCCCCTCTGTTTCTTTTCCTGTATAAGCTTTCCATTTGAACAGTTCGGCTGTTCCCCAGTTATAATCTGCCTGTTGGCGGTTGATGTTGGATAACCTGTTCGCAGTAGTTGCCTGCAAAGATTGCACATAAAGGTTCGGCGATTCGGTGTATGATTCTTTGGTGTAACTGATTACCGCTGCGTTTTTTGCTTTCTGGATAACCAGGCCCAGGTTCTTCGGTTCCTTAAACAGCACTGTTGGTTCCTGCTGTTTGGCCAGATTGAGCAGGGCAATACCACTGCTTTTATCTTTTTCATCATAAAGGCGCAGCAGCAGTTGCTGCGAGTCTTTGATAAAGTGTTCGTCGGGGTCCGTATTCACATAACGCAATTGTATTTTGTCTTTCCGGCCATTGGTCAGGCGAATCGATTTTTCTTTTCCTTCTGCGTCTACCTTCCAGATATCATATCGATCGTACAGCAACACATACCGGCCGTTCTCCATCCATTTTACCACTCCATAGGCATTGGGGTCGTCGGGCACATCATTGTCTTCGTCGTATAATTTGGTAGTGATATCAGCAGCAACGGGATGGAGTTGCCCGCTTACAGCGCCGTACACATAATAATGCTGTTTGCGCTCATCGAAGAAAAGCAGGTATTTACCGGAATACGAAGGATACAATGCAGCTCCTTTCAGGTCTTTCCTAATGAGCGTAACCGCACCGCTCTCCGGACTGATGCGATATACATCGTTCAAACTAAAACCTTGCCATTGTGTGGCAATGCGTTTCCCATTATCTGCCGTTCCGTAGAACCATTGGCCATCGCCTTCTCCTGTTGACACCACCTGGCGCATTTTATCGGTAGCCAGTTGTATCACTTCTTTATTAGTCAGATCAAACCTTGCGAGATAATTGCGCTTCAGTTCGTTGTCGAGGTTTTTCAATTGCACCGGCTGGATATAATCATCTTTATAATGCCATATATCTACATTCACTCTTTCAAATTCGGGCAGGCTGGTATCTTTTGCCGGCAATATGGGAGCAGTTCCAAAGAAAAGCCGTGCTCCGTTTTTGCTGAAGCTGATATTACTGTTTTCACTCACCGTCCAGTTAGCAGGAATGCCTTTTGTTTTCCTGTCAGCCATTGCTATCGCACTATCGGCGCCGGTTTTGTAATAATATAACCGATAAAATTTCTGCAGGGCTTTACTACTGCTGTCACGCTCTGCTACAAAGGCAAGTTGATTGCCTGTTTCATCGAACTGATACCCTTTGGCATCATTGAAACCAACAAGAATGGTATGTTGTGTGCGCTGATCGAGGTTGAAGTATGTAATAGATGCTTTCTGTGAGGGGTCATTATTTTTCCGGGTGGTTTCCAACACCAGTGCATTGCCTTTCTTGTTAAAAAAATATTCACTTACCTGGTGGAATGTGCGTGTTTCCCCGGTAGCCAGGTTGGTGAGGATCAGGTCGGTACCCTCTTCGATGGGTTCATCCGGTACTTTAGTTGCCGCTGTATTACGCGGGGCTTTTACCTGTAACTCGCCCATTCCTTTTTCTTTGGCCGCATTGGCTTTGTTGCGCAGGCTATCTGCCGCATGAGCCAGGCTGTCGGCCATAGTAAGCATATTGTTGATACGAGTCAATGAATCAACTGGCAAAAGTCTGTTCGTCTCCGGCAATACTTTCTCCAGCAAGTAGGCCAACCATGTGCCTATTTCATCAGGCATTTTGAAACTCTTCACCCTGGCCGTCTTCGTAACGCGACCGGTAACCAGGTCTATGATGCCAAGGCTATCCTTAGGCATGTCTTCGGGCTTCTTCTTTTTAATGCGTGCGTCGCGGGTGTCTTTGAATGGAGGTTTAATGCGACAGATCACAAAGCGATTATCATTCGAAACAACTGCACTGTATCCCCGGGCTATTTCCTGCTTATAAGCACCATTCACAGCCTGGATCACCAGCACGCCATCGCCTTCCTGCGGGTTGATGGTATAAGCTACGTATTTCCCATCGTTGCTAATGGTTCTCTCGGTGATGGATTGCCATTGATCATACACCGTATGATCTAATGGCTTTTTCTGTGCATAAACGGTTACAGCACAAAGACAGGCAATAGACAGCAGTCGTTTTTTCATGTAGTCGGGGGTTGAAAGCCTCCGAAGATACTCAAACAATCTGCACCACAACTTTATGCACTTTGGAAATGTGATGAGTGGGTGAATGCAAAGAGCATCCCCGAAGAGATGCTCTTTGTTTTATTATATCCGGGAATTTTATTTGCCCAGTTTGGCTTTCAGGTTCTGGTCCAGCGCATCGAGGAATTCCTCGGTGTACAGGTAATGTTCGCCATGGTTCACTTTATTGCCATGGATACATACAGCGAGGTCTTTGGTCATCTTACCACTTTCCACTGTTTCTACGCATACCTGCTCCAGTGCCTGACAGAAATCGATCAGTTCCTGGTTACCATCCAGCTTACCACGGAATTCCAGTCCGCGTGTCCATGCAAAGATGGAAGCGATGGGGTTGGTAGAAGTAGGCTTCCCTTTCTGGTATTCGCGGTAGTGACGTGTTACGGTACCGTGTGCAGCTTCGGCTTCCATCACTTTACCATCGGGTGTTACCAGTGTAGAAGTCATCAGTCCCAGTGAACCGAAACCTTGTGCAACAGTATCACTTTGCACATCGCCATCGTAGTTCTTACAAGCCCATACGAAATTGCCATGCCATTTCAGTGCGCTCGCCACCATGTCATCGATCAGGCGGTGTTCGTAAGTGATACCGGCTGCATCGAAAGCAGCTTTGAATTCTTTCTGGTAAATGTCTTCAAAAATATCTTTGAAACGACCGTCGTATTTTTTAAGGATGGTGTTCTTGGTAGAAAGATAGAGGGGCCATTTTTTCATGAGGGCCTGGTTGAAGCAGGCGCGTGCAAATCCCTGGATGCTTTCATCGGTATTGTACATGGTGAGGGCTACGCCATCGCCTTTGAAATTGTACACTTCGAATTCCTGAACGGTTCCGTCTTCTCCTTCGAATTTAACGGTGAGCTTGCCTTTTCCTTTGGTTACGAAATCGGTGGCGCGGTACTGGTCGCCGAAAGCGTGACGGCCGATACAGATGGGGGCAGTCCAGTTAGGTACCAGCCTGGGCACATTGGAACAAACGATGGGCTCACGGAAAACGGTGCCATCGAGGATGTTACGGATGGTTCCGTTCGGGCTCTTCCACATTTGTTTCAGGTTGAATTCTTTCACACGGGCTTCATCGGGTGTGATGGTAGCACATTTGATACCAACACCATATTGCCTGATGGCATTGGCCGCATCTATCGTTACCTGGTCGTTTGTCTCATCACGGTATTCCACGCCAAGGTCATAGTATTTGATATCAACTTCAATATAGGGAAGTATCAGTTTTTCTTTGATGAATTTCCAGATGATCCTTGTCATCTCATCTCCATCCAGTTCCACGACCGGATTAGCTACTTTGATTTTTTGTGGCATGAACGATTGCTTTTATTGATTGTAAAACGGAGCAAATGTACATCAAATGAAGTTTCAAAATTTGGCTAAACATTCACGATTAATACCGGTATGGGCAGCGCGTGCCTTACGTCTTCAATGGTTTCCCCAAAGAGATAATCCTTGAGACCGCTGTGCCTGTGGGCGCCCATCACCAGCAGATCGGCCTTCGAATCCTTCACGATCCGGATGATCTCATTCACCCGGCTCCGGTAGCCCAATGCGGTCTCTACCTGGTAACCCATGTCGCGCAACTGGTGGGCATAGGCCTCCAGCCGGTTGCGGTCGCGGCGGGTCTCGTCGTCATCGCTGGCCGACCCCAGGTAGCTGGCCGACACACTTTCTACCACGTGCAATAAAATATAGTGGACCGATTTTTTGCCCTGGGTTACCGCATGGGCGATGAGCTTTTCATCGGCAATGGAAAAATCAAGCGATACAGCGATCCGTTCTGTGGGTTTTACTAACAGGTTGCGCAGGTTTACTACATCGCCGTGCATGGGAGGAATCTGGCGGCGGGCTTTGTATTTACGCACCAGTGGCTGGAAAGTCATGATGAGGAACAACCATGTAAACCCGGGTATCGCCAGTGTCAACAGTATCTTCCATATCCACAATCCGTCCGAATGAAACAATTGCGTTGTTTCTTCAGCAACGAGTTTTACGTTAAGGATCACCAGGATCAACGCTACCAGCCAGGCCAGTACCTTGATGCGCCAGGAAATGGCAAACTCTCCCATCGTTTCTTTATCACTCACGAAATGGATCAGCGGGATCACGGCAAAGCCCAGTTGCAGACTCAGTATCACCTGGCTCAATACCAACAGGTCGTCTACCTTTCCTTCACCATAAATCAATATCACTGCTACCGCGGGTATGATGGCAATGAGACGGGTAAGCAGTCTCCTGAGCCAGGGATTCAGCCGCAGGCGCAGGTATCCTTCCATCACAATCTGGCCCGCCAAAGTACCGGTAACAGTTGAGCTTTGTCCCGCTGCGATCAAAGCCACCGCAAACAACACCGGCGCCAGCCTCGTTCCCAATAAGGGTTGCAACAGGCGATGGGCATCTTCAATTCGTGCCACCTGCGTATTGCCGGTCTTGAAAAAAACAGCTGCTGCCAGCACCATGATAGCTGTGTTCACAAAAAAAGCGCTGTTCAATGCAATAAAACTGTCGATCAGGTTGTACCTGATGGCCCGCCAGATCCCCGGCTTATCATCACTGATCTTTCTTGTCTGTACCAGTGCCGAATGCAGGTACAGGTTATGCGGCATCACCGTGGCGCCAATGATACCTACTGAAATATAGAGTGCACCGTTGTCGAGTACAGAAGGCACAAGACCGTTTACTACTTCTCCCAGGTGAGGTTTGGCAAGAAACAATTCCACCAAAAAAGAACACCCGATTGTAGCTACCAATGCAATGATGAAGGCTTCCATTTTACGAATGCCGTAACGCTGCAACAAAAGAAAAAGAAAAGTGTCGAGCAGGGTAATAACGGTACCCCATATCAATGGCAAGCCTGTGAGGAGGTTGATACCAATGGCCATGCCCAGCACTTCGGCCAGGTCGGTAGCGGCAATGGCCAGTTCAGCCAGGATATACAGGCAGAAGTTGACCAATGGAGGATAAGTCTCGCGGTTGGCCTGTGCCAGGTCGCGACGGCGAACGATGCCCAGCCTGGCGCTGAGGCCCTGCAGGAGCAAAGCCATCAGGTTGCTCATCAGCAATACCCAAATCAGCTGGTAACCAAAGCGGGAACCTCCCTGCAAATCAGTAGCCCAGTTACCGGGATCCATATAACCCACACTTACCAGGTAAGCAGGCCCTATATAAGCCAATATGCGCTTCCACCCTTTGCGCGGGGTGGTAGTATCTACCGATTCATGCACTTCACTCAGCGACTGGTCTGCCTGCACCCTGTTCATTATGAGTCTAAATTAAACATTTAGACAAATCTAAATTATTTTATCGATAACACTGTCCGCTTAGTCACTTCACGCGAAACGCTTACATTTATGGCATAAAACCGGGCAAAGCAATTATTACACAAACAATATCTGAATGAAAAAATGGATCGCTTGCTTTTTACTATTGGGCATTTTATCCTGCAAAGAGAAAAAGACCGACTTCTCAGGTGATGCGCCGCTCAAAGCTTCCGATTTTATCGGAGCGTTTCCGAAGATCACAACGGTATTCAGTGTGACGGATACCAATGTAGGCAAAAAAGCAGATACCCTTACCATCGGCTACAAGGCGCTGGAGCAGTTTGTGCCCGACAGTGCGCTTGATATACTGACGGGGAAAGACACGAAGCGCTTGCAGATACACCCTGTTGGATTGATCGAAAAGGACAAGGAAAATTATCTCCTGCTCAATTTCGTTAAACGGAACAAGATAACCCTGGGAGTGATCGTGACCGATAAGAAGACCAAATTCCTGGGTGCCAAAGAACTGTTATCCAATGCCAGGGATGATGGATATACGCATTCTGTTTCTGTGAACCGCGAGCCCACTTTCATCGTCAGCAAAGAAAGGATGGGGAAAGACAATACCTTGTTGTTTTCACGCACCGGCTGGGTGTTCAACAATGCGGGATTGTTCATGGTAGCAATACATGATTCCAATGAAGAACCGCGGAAATCGGCTATCATCAACCCCATTGATACATTATCCCGTAAAAACAAGCTCAGCGGCGACTATGTGCAGGATAAAAAGAATTTTGTATCGTTGCGTGACGGAAAAGATCCCAGCCACTATGTCTTCTTCATTCATTTTGAAAAAGATGGTGGCAGTTGCACCGGTGAACTGAAAGGTCAGTTGGTCATTCATACACCCAATACGGCACAGTTTTCAGCGAGTGGCGACCCCTGTGTGATCGATTTCAACTTTGAAGGCAATACATTAAGGATCAAGGAAAAAGGTAGTTGCGGCAACCATCGCGGTATCAAATGTTTCTTCGATGATTCCTTCCGTAAGAAAAGGGAATCCAAAACTGCCCGTAAGCAGGGATAACCCAAACGATTCTATCAATCTTAAACATCTTTCCCACAGATTAATGTGTATAAAATACATGTTGATTGAAAAAACCTATATTGCGCAACTAAATTGTACCAAAGCAAGCACTCATGAACTTCAGAAATTTCCAGGTTCCCTATCAGATCAGTGAACAGTACAGCAAGAAAGCGGCTTATTTTTCTATGGAATTTGCTGTTCATCAACCCTTGAAAATATACAGCGGCGGCCTGGGTTTCCTGGCCGGATCGCATCTGCGCAGCGCCTATGAATTGCGGCAGAACCTTATCGGCGTGGGCATTTTATGGAAATACGGTTATTACGACCAGGCACGTAACCAGGACCAGACCCTGCAGGTGACTTTTATGGAAAAGCTCTACAGTTTCCTGGAAGATACCGGCATTAAATTCCAGATATCGATACATGATCATCCGGTATGGGTGAAAGCCTATTACCTGCATCCGGAAACTTTTTGCAGTGCACCCCTGTTCCTGCTGAGCACCGACTTGCCGGAGAACGATTATGTATCGCAAACCATTACCCACCGCTTATATGATGCCAACGTGGCCACTAAAGTGGCCCAGTTCATCCTCTTGGGCGTGGGTGGCGCGAAGCTGATAGACGAGCTCGGTTTCAACCCCGATGTGTATCACCTGAACGAAGCACACGGCATTTCTTCCGCTTTTTACCTGCTCAACAAATTCAAGAGCGTAGAGAAAGTGAAAGAGCACCTGGTATTCACTACCCATACACCCGAAGAAGCCGGCAATGAGAAGCATGATATTTATCTCTGTCATAAAATGAGTTATTTCTGCGGACTCAGCATCGATGAGGTGCGCAAGCTCACTGGCATCAAAGACGACCAGTTCAACCATTCACTGGCGGCGCTTCGCTTTGCCCGTAAAGCCAACGGCGTATCTGCTTTGCACGGTCACGTGAGCCGTGAAATGTGGAAGAACTATGAAGGCATTTGTCCGATCGCCTCCATCACCAACGCGCAGAACTGGCGTTACTGGGCCGATAAACAATTGTATCGTTTCCAGGAAGAAGGCAATGATCTTGGGTTCGATGACCGCAAAAAATACCTGAAGAAAAGGGCTTTTGAGATCGTTGCTGATCAAACCGGGAAGGTTTTTGATCCGAATGTTCTCACCATTGTATGGGCCAGGCGTTTTGCCGGTTACAAGCGTGCCGATATGCTCACCTACGATATGGAGCGTTTTGAGGCATTGCTGAATAATCCGAAATACCCTGTACAGATCATCTGGGCAGGTAAACCGTACCCTGTTGATTACCCGGCCATTTCGCAGTTCAACAACCTGGTACACCTGAGCAAGAATTACAAAAACGTAGCGGTATTGATCGGTTATGAACTGGGTTTGAGCAAGCGATTGAAGCAGTCGGCCGACGTATGGCTGAACAACCCGCGTGTACCCCGCGAAGCATCGGGTACCAGTGGTATGACGGCCGCTATGAACGGAGCCGTGAACTTTTCTACCGATGATGGCTGGATACCTGAATTCGTGAACCATGGCAACAATGGTTTCGTCGTACCCAAGGCCGATTATGGCAACATGACCGTACATGACCAGGACGAATACGACCTGCATAAGATGTATGAAATCCTGGAACAACAGATACTGCCCATCTACTACGATAATTTCGATACCTGGAGGCAGATCATGAAAAACGGTATGCGTGATGTGCGTTTCCAGTTCGACAGCAACAGGATGGCGCATGAGTACTACGAGATCATGTATAAATAGATGTTAGATTAATTCTAGCAACTAACAACTCTCAACTATAATTCTATCTTTGGCGGATGAATAAAGTTGCCATAGCCATTACCGGAGCCAGTGGAGCCATTTATGCAAAGCTGTTACTGGATAAGTTGTTATTACTGAAAACACAATATGCTGAAGTGGGTATTGTGATGAGCAAAAATGCAGAAGAGGTATGGCAGACAGAATTAGGCAATGATGATTATCGCAAATACCCTTTCCGTTTTTTTGATAAACATGATTTCAAAGCGCCTTTTGCTTCGGGATCGGCGCATTACAATATTATGATGGTAGCGCCCTGTAGTATGGGCACGCTGGGCAGAATAGCAAGTGGTGTAAGTGACGATCTGGTTACCCGTAGCGCCGATGTGATGCTGAAAGAAAGACGCAGGCTCATTTTACTGGTGCGCGAAACGCCTTACAACCTTATTCATATCCGGAACATGGAAACAATAACACTGGCAGGGGGCATTATTTGTCCTGCCAGTCCTTCTTTTTACAGTAAACCTGTTACCATTGAGGCAGCTGCATCTACTGTAGTAGACCGAATGCTCGATTTAGCAGGATTTGAAATTAACAGCTTTCGCTGGGGGAGCGCTTAACTCTTGGCTTTCAGAAAATCGCTCACCAGATAACTGATCAGCTTCCCTGTATCGGTGCTGGTTCTTCCGTTAGACAACTGTGCAGCGCCTTCGCAAATATGCAGATACGCCACTTTGCTATCTGCTGCCGTAAAATTGATATACTGTCGGGCATGCTGAATGCTGATACCGGCCGGACTGGAAGCGCTGCTCAACACATTTGCAACAGAATCGAGGTCTATTTCTATTCCACACAAACTATCTTCTGTAAAGCCCGTTGCATGGCCAATGGCTTGCAGGAAAGTTCTTTTTTCGTGCACGAATATGTCTTCATAAGTAATACAATCAACAAAGGGATTGTTCACAATATCCATCCACACATTTTGAGGCAGGTAGTTTTCATGTATGCCCACCACACAATATTTTTCCAGGTAACCATCGGCCTCTGCATAAGTAAAACCGTTACCGCTATGCCGGCCTTCCATGGGCCTGAAATCGGTGTGGGCATCGAGGTTAATGGCATTGATCTGTGCAATGGGCAGGATACCTGCTTTATGAAATCCTTTGGCAGCGCCTTTGATGCAGGGATAAGCATTATTATGCCCACCACCAATGACAACCGGTATCTTTTTATTCTGCGTAATCATATGCACCAACTGCTCCACTTCATCATCGATCATGTTAACAGCATGCCGGTGGGCTTCCAGCTTCTCGTCGAAATCATGGGCATTTTGTTCTATCAGTGATTCGATGTCTGAGAAATCAAAATGTCCCAACAGTAAAATATTACTGCCTTCGAGGAAATCATTGCTCTGTATATTCAGGAACGACTGCAAAAAGGGCACCCAAACCGAATCAGCTCCCCCAATGCCCATATTGGCTTTTACCCCGATATCTTCGGGTATACCAAACAAAACAAATGGCGCAGTAGACTGTTGCAATGTTGTTTCGAGTAAATGGGGGCCGGCCGATACCTGCACCCGCTCTCCGAGCTTGGTTTCATAACGGCGGATTTTTGTGAGAGACAAAACATCCTGCTTGTTGTAGAATTTAAAATGCTTCATCGTATTAACAGGTTTCCTTTCCGGTTAAGTTAACGTATTCACCTGAAAACATAAAATCACTTTTCTATCCATTCTCCGTTGATCATCACCCTGTCTACCAGGTTCGACCCGAACGCATAAGGCAAATAAGCCAGCGAAGGAATGGGTTTTGTAAAAATGAGGTTGGCTTTTTTACCTACTGTGATACTACCCAGTTGATCGCCCAATTCCATAGCATAAGCGCCGTTTATCGTGGCGGCATTGATGGCTTCTTCGGGTGATAGTTTCATTTGTATACAGCTCATGGATACCACCAGGTTCATATTGCCGCTTGGGCTCGAGCCGGGATTGTAGTCAGACGCCAGCGCTATGGCACAGCCTGCATCTATCAATTGCCTCGCTGGTTGAAAAGGCATGCGCAAAAAAAAGGCGGCAGTAGGCAACAATGTACCGATGGTATTGGACGCAGCGAGCGTTTTAATGGCATCGGCATCCATGGTTTCGAGATGATCTACCGATAAGGCACCCAATTGTACGCCCACTTGTACACCGCCCGAAAGATGCAATTGGTTGGCGTGTATTTTGGGTTTCAATCCTGCCATCATACCTGCTTTGCAGATGGTGATGGTTTCAGCCGGTGAAAAGAATCCTTCTTCACAAAAAACATCGATGTAGTCGGCCAGTTTTTCTTTTGGTATCTCAGGTAACATCTCATGAATCAGGAGATCGATGTATCCCTGGTGATCATTACGATAAACCAGCGGATAAGTATGTGCCCCTAAAAATGTGGCTTTAACGGGTATGGGTGAAACGGTCTTCAGTTTTTTAATCACCCGCAGCATTTTCAACTCTCCTTCCACCGATAAACCATACCCGCTTTTAATCTCAATGGCACCTGTACCCAAGCGGATCAGTTCATATAAACGTTGCAGCGATTGTTCGAAAAGCTGCTCTTCGGGCATTTCCTGCAGCTTGCGGGCAGAGTTAAGAATACCACCGCCTTTGGCGGCGATGGCTTCATAGCTCATTCCCCTGATCTTGTCTACAAACTCCTCCTCCCTGCTGGCTGCAAAAACCAGGTGGGTATGGCTGTCGCACCAGGTAGGTAAAACAAAAGCGCCCCTGGCATCAATCACGGTTGCATTCGAAAGTTCCTGCTTATCAATGTCTTTCATGAGACCATACGCTGCGATCCTTTCATCATCCAGCAACAAAAAAGCATCTTCCAAACAAGGCAGTTCTCCTAGTGCCGCGCCTCTCAAAACAGTACTGGTATTTCTTGTACCAACCAGGCATTTAATGTGGGTAATCAACCTGAGCATGTACACAATATACCCCCTTTCCACTTGTTAAACAATCTTGTGCAGATACATGGTTCAAAAGAATGTTGTACATTGCATATATGCATACCTGCAGCAGTTTTGTTTTTTTGACAGCGCATTTTGCCTGGATGTATCGCGGCCTCAATCCCATGCCCGATCATTAAGTTCATCTGTGTAACAACGGAAAACTTAATTTTTTCATCAACCCAACATTTTATGGATCAACTATTATCGGTTACCTCGGAAATCGGTACCCTGAAACGTTTATTGGTTCACAGTCCGGATAGCGGACTGGGAAAAGTAGTACCATCGAAAGCGCAGGACTGGTTATTTGAAGACATCGTTCACCTCGACACCATTCGCAAAGACGAATACGATTATTACACCAAATTATTACTCTACTTCCTCGATCCTGAAAAGATCAATGGGAAACTCAGTGCAATTGACGATCCTGCTTCCGACAGAAGTTTTTACAAACCGTGCCACCCTTCTTTTTTTCAATCAGATAAAGTGATAGAACTGGAATGGTTATTGGCAAGCATACTGGACAGCCACGAGATTAGGGTAAAACTGGTGGCTTCTGTTTGTGCCATAGAAGGATGCACATACCGTGTGCAACAGGAGCTGCTGAACTATACACCCAACGACCTGGCCAAAACATTTATCACCGGCTCTTCAACTGACAAGCACCTGCTGTTTGCCCCCATTCCCAATTTCATTTTCACCAGGGATATTGGCATTACCATCAAAGACCACCTCTTGCTCAACAAACCAGCCAAGAAAGCACGCACACGCGAAGCATTACTGGCCAAGTATATTTTCTTCCATCACCCTTTCTTTGAAAAATGGAAGCATAACATCATCGAGCTGACCGACTCGCACCATGGCTTCCTGTTACCAAAAGACGATGATGATCGCAAAATGACGCTGGAAGGCGGTGACATCATGGTAGTAAGCGATAACCATGTATTGGTAGGCGTGAGTGAAAGGACCAGTTCAGAAGCGGCAGCCAGGATCACCAATATACTCTTCGAGAAAAACATTGTAGAGAAAGTGACCATTATCAAAATCCCTAAGAAAAGAGATTACATGCACATCGATACGGTGTTCACGCAAGTAAAGCGGGATGTATGGGTGATGCTGGGTAATTTTTCACGCAAAGCCATCCGGCAGGAAGATGCCAATGCCATTGAACGCGTGCTGGAGATTAAGAAAGAAGAAAAGATCAAGATCCTGCAATTCCATAAAAAACAACCTCATCACCCCATTACATTTGAAAGCCTGGAAGACCTGCTGACCGATGTGAGCAAAAATGACCTGCATTGTGAAGGAGAGGTACAGTTTATTTTCTCGGGAAATAATGAGTTCCCTTATAATGCCAGGGAACAATGGACAGATTCCTGCAACCTGCTGGCCTTGAAAGAAGGCGTGGTATTGGGATACGACCGGAATGACAAAACTACTGAAGCCTTTCGCAATGCCGGTTTCAGGATCGTTTATGCAAAAGAATTGTTGCAGCAATTGGATGCAGGTAAAGTGATCATTGACGAAATATCCAATACACTCATACTGATGCCATCGGCGGAGCTTTCCAGGGCCAGGGGTGGATTTCATTGTATGAGTTTGCCTTTGTGGCGTGAACCTTTACAATAATACCATGCAACACAGTTCACATATACTCATGATCAAACCGGTGTGTTTCGATTTCAATACCGAAACAGCTGTGAACAATAGTTTCCAGGTACAGTCGAACGACGAAACATTACAGGAAAAAGCGGCTGCAGAGTTCGACCATTTTACCAACCTGTTGCTGGACAATGGTATTGAACTGACTATTGTGCATGACACACCCGAACCGCATACGCCCGATTCTGTTTTTCCCAATAACTGGATCTCTTTTCACAGCAACGGCACCATCTGCCTCTACCCCATGTTTGCTGTGAACCGCAGGCAGGAAAGAAAACAACAAGTACTCGACCGCATCAACGAGCAATTCAAGGTAGCGGGTATGATAGATCTCACGGGTTATGAGAACAACGGGCTTTTTTTAGAAGGTACCGGCAGCATGGTGCTCGACCGGGATCATGCCATTGCTTATGCCTGCCTTTCGCCCCGCACGAATGCCATTGTGCTGGACGACTGGTGCAAACGTTTCGGATACAGGGCCGTTCGTTTTACCGCAACCGATGCCAAAGGCATTGCCATCTATCATACCAATGTGATGATGTGTGTGGCGGATGTTTATGCAGTGATCTGTTTGGAAAGTATTGCCAGCAAAACAGAAAAGCAACAAGTAGTGCAAGCTTTGCAAAGCAGCGGCAAAGAGATCATCGACATCAGCTTTGAACAGATGAATCGTTTTGCGGGGAATATGCTACAGGTGCACAACAAGTACGGTCAGCATTTCCTGGTGATGTCGTCACAGGCATTTCATAGTTTAACAAAAGAACAACTACAAAAACTGGAATCGTTCAATCCCATCCTGCATGCCGATATTACTACCATTGAAACCAATGGCGGTGGCAGCGCCCGTTGTATGATGGCCGAAGTTTTTCTTCCTACAAAAAGCTGAGCTTTACGCCTTCTTCGAAATCAACCGGCGCATAACCCAGGTCGCGGATAGCTTTGCCGATCTTCAATCCCGAGCGTTTGGCCCTGCGCACCGGCTCAGGAAAAGTATCGGAAGTAACAGGTTCAATCAATGCACTGTTGAGCCCCAATGTCTTTGCCACAGCAAGCGCCATCTCATAAGGCGATACAATATTCTTACCGGCCAGGTGGTACACACCTCTTGTACGATGTTCTATGATCTGTGTAATACCCGCGCAGAGATCGCCCACATAAGTCGGGGTACGTTGTTGATCGGTTACTACCTTAATAGCCCTGCCTTGTTCCAGGTTGTTCTTCACCCAGTGTAAAAAACTGGGGCGCATACCTTCGAGACATTTGCCATAAATGAAGACCGGCCGCACAATGCAGTGATCCAATACACTTTGTTGCAGCAGTTGTTCTGCCCGCAATTTGCTTTCTCCATAGAAATTCAGCGGGCCGGGTTCATCGTCTTCACTGTGGGGGCCGTCTTCCCCAAAAATGAAGTCCGTAGACATATATATAAAATGCGAATTTGTATTTTTGGCTGCATCGGCCAGGTAACGGGTAGCTTCTACATTGCATGCAAGGCATTTTTCAGGATCTGCATTGCATTCATCGGGTTTGCTCAACGCAGCAGTGTGTACGATGGCATGGGGCATCAAATCGTCAATTATCTGCTTTACTTTACGAACATCCGTTAGTTCCAGTGAATGGTAACAAATATTTTTCACGAGTGGAAACCTGCTCTCCCCCCGCGAGAGTGCATACACTTCAAATCCTTTTCCAGCAAGAGATAGCGACAAATGCCGACCTAAAAATCCGTTAGAACCCGTTATGATTATTTTCATTTTACAAGATTAACGAAATATGCAATTCACTATCCGAACTTGGCATTTACTATCAAATGCTTATTTTTGAAACTCCGTGTAGCAAGTACACTTTTATTGGTTACAGGAGCAAATACCAAAACCCATTAGTCGAATTAAAGAAGAATCGCATATCTAAAAATGTCTGCAAGAAAAGTTACTAAGATCGGCGTACTGACCTCAGGAGGAGACGCCCCGGGTATGAATGCAGCCGTGAGGGCTGTAGTCAGAACCGGTATTTATCATGGATTGGAAGTTTTCGGAATCATACGCGGTTACAGCGGAATGATAGATGACGACATTATCCCCATGGATTCCCGTTCTGTTGCCAATATCATCCAACGCGGCGGAACCATTCTCAAAACAGCCCGGTGCAAAGAATTTTTTGAACCCGAAGGCCGTAAAAAAGCCTTTGAGAACCTCAAGAAAAAAGGGATTGACGGATTGGTGATCATTGGCGGCGATGGCAGTTTCCGCGGTGCGCAAAAGTTCAGCAACGAATTCGATATACCCTGTATTGGTTTGCCGGGCACCATCGATAAAGATATTGCCGGTACCGATTTTACCATTGGGTTCGATACGGCAGTGAATACAGCAGTGGATGCCATTGACAAGATCAGGGATACTGCCGATGCGCACGATCGTTTATTCATTGTGGAAGTAATGGGCCGCGATGCCGGTTATATTGCGTTGCATAGTGGTATCGCTACAGGCGCTGAGAATATCCTCATCCCAGAGAGCAAGACCGATATGGAAGAGCTGGTCCATTCGCTCACCGAAAAAGAAAAGCGAAAGAAACTGGTGAACCTGGTGGTGGTAGCCGAAGGCGATGAATTCGGTGGCGCCAATGAAGTGGCGGCCGTTATCAAAAAGCGCATACCACAAGCCGATGTACGGGTTTGTATCCTGGGCCATATCCAGCGTGGCGGCTCTCCTACCTGTCTCGACAGGCTCATTGCCAGCCGCATGGGCTATCATGCAGTGGAATGCCTGCTCAACGGCAAGCACAATGTAATGGTAGGTATCGTAAACAACAACCTGTATTATACACCGCTTGACAATGCCATCAAGGCCAAACAAAAAATATCTGAAGAATGGTTGAAGATCGTGAAGATCCTCGCCAGCTAAACACTAACCCATTTATTTCACCCCCCCCAACTGAATAAAAGATGTCAAAGAATATAGATAAGTACCTGCACAAGGATATGAACAAAGAAGCGGGTATCGACCATGTGAACCATCGTACCAAGATCGTAGCTACCGTAGGCCCTGCTTGCGATACCTATGAAAAACTGCTTGAATTGGTACAGGCAGGTGTGAATGTTTTCAGGCTCAACTTCTCGCATGGCAGTCATGAAGACAAAGCGCGCATCATTGAACATATCCGCAACATCAATAAAACCCAGCCTTATAATATTTCCATCCTGGCCGATTTGCAGGGCCCCAAGCTCCGCGTAGGTGAGATCTTAAACAACGCGTTGGAAGTGAAAGTGGGCGATATCCTCACATTCACCAATGAAAAATGCATCGGCACGCTGGAGAAGATCTATGTTTCTTACCCCAACCTGGCCGGCGACGTAACCATCGGCAACATCATCCTGATAGACGATGGCAAACTGGAGGTAAAAGTAGTGAGCATTGAAAAGAACGGCGATGTAAAAGTAGTGGTAACGCTGGGTGGTATTCTCTCTTCCAAGAAAGGCATCAACCTGCCCGATACCAAAATTTCTTTGCCTGCGTTGACCGAGAAAGACCTGGCTGACCTGGAATTCATCATTGAACAAAAATGCGACTGGGTAGCGTTGAGTTTTGTACGCAGTGTGAACGATATTGTTGACCTGAAGAGAAGACTCAGGGAAAAACAAAGCAAGAGCAAGATCATTGCTAAAATTGAAAAACCCGAAGCACTCACCAATATCCGTGACATCATCGTGGAAAGCGATGGTATCATGGTGGCCCGTGGCGACCTGGGTGTGGAACTGCCCGTAGAGCGCATTCCGTTGATCCAGAAAGAACTGATCCGTAAATGTCTCCACCGCGCCAAGCCGGTGATCGTGGCTACACAGATGATGGAAAGCATGATCGACCGCGTAAAACCCAACCGCAGTGAGATCACCGACGTGGCCAATGCCGTACTGGAAGGTGCCGATGCGGTGATGTTGAGCGGTGAGACCGCTACCGGCCAACACCCTGCACTGGTAGTACAAACCATGCGCAAAATCATTATGGAAGTGGAAAGCAAAGAATACCGTTACAACCGTTCGGAAGACCTGAAACCGCAACCCCACTCTCCTTCTTTCCACAGCGATGCCGTTTGCTACAATGCCTGTAAGATCGCTGAAGACGTACAAGCCAAAGCATTGATTGGTATGACGCAGAGTGGTTATACCGCTTTCATGCTTAGCAGCTATCGCCCATCTTCTCCGCTGTATATCTTCACCAAGGAAAAAACACTGGTGAACCAACTGAGCCTCAGTTGGGGCGTACGTGCTTTCTATTATGCAGAAGAAGACAGCCTGGACGATATCATTTTTGACCAGATCAATATCCTCAAAGAGCGTGGTTTTGTCAATACCAATGATGTGGTGGTGAATACAGGAAGCACGCCTGTGCACCTGCACCTTCCTACCAATATCATCAAGATAACCAAAGCAGAATAAGCTGATATCATCTTATTAAAAGCCCACTGTAATCACATATGGGCTTTTTTAATGCCATTTACACACGCAAACGATTGTGCCTTTTAATGTTTCAACTCCAGATTATTAGAAAGAGGCTGTACATTAGCAGCATTCTTTAACCATATTCACGCCATGAAAAAAACATTGCTAGCTTTATTGATGCTTCCGCTGATGCAGTTACATGCACAAAGTGTAAACATCATTCCCCAACCTGCCAAGATGGAAGTTGGACAGGGGCATTTTACGATTGATGCCAATACCAAGATCATTGTAAGCGGAGCCGGGATGGAAAAATCTGCCCGTTTCCTGAACGATTACCTGCAAAAATTTTATGGGTTCAATTTAAAGGTGATCAAAGGCAAAGCTGCTTCGGGCATTGTACTGAAGCAGGCTGCCATGACAGACGGTGTGGATGGCGCTTATACCATGAACATCGACAAAAGTGGCGTAACCATTGCCGGTCATACTGAGAATGGTACATTTTATGGCATCCAGTCGCTCATTCAATTATTACCGCTGGAAAAAAGCAAAACATTCACTGTTCCTTTTCTCAGCATAGAAGACAGGCCCCGCTTCGCATACCGCGGTATGCACCTCGATGTGGGCCGTCATTTCTTCCCCGTTGATTTCATTAAAAAATACATCGACTTCATTGCCATGTACAAGCTCAACACTTTCCACTGGCATTTAACGGAAGACCAGGGATGGCGTATTGAGATCAAGCAATATCCCCGTCTTACATCGGTGGGCGGTTTCAGGAACGGTACCATCATTGGCCGTTATCCCGGTAAAGGAAACGATGGCATCCGTCGTGGTGGTTTTTATACCCAGCAACAGGTGAAAGAAATTGTGAAATATGCGAGTGACCGTTACATCACCGTGATCCCCGAGATTGAATTGCCTGGTCACTCTTCTGCCGCCATCGCCGCTTACCCGCAACTGAGCTGCTTCCCAGATGAGTCTACCAAACATCCCGCCAAGACCGCATGGCATGGTGATTCTACCGGTAAGCAGGTGCAGCAGGTTTGGGGCGTATTCCCCGATGTGTTTGCTCCTACCGAGTATACATTCAAATTCCTGGAAAATGTACTGGATGAAGTAATCGCTTTGTTCCCCAGCAAATACATCCATATCGGCGGCGATGAGTGCCCTAAAGAAAGCTGGAAGCGCTCTCCTTTCTGCCAGCAACTGATCAAGGAAAAAGGGTTGAAAGACGAGCATGGCCTGCAGAGTTATTTTATCCAGCGTATAGAAAAACACCTGAACAGCAAAGGAAGACAGATCATTGGTTGGGATGAAATACTGGAGGGCGGCCTGGCCCCCAATGCCACAGTAATGAGCTGGCGCGGCGAGCAGGGCGGTATTGAAGCGGCCAGGCAAAAACACAATGTGATCATGACACCCGGCGGATGGATGTATTTCGACCATTCTCAGGATAAGAAAGAAGACTCTGTTACCATCGGCGGATACACCACCGTTCAGAAAGTGTACAGCTATGAGCCCATACCTAAAGAGTTGTCGGCAGACGATGCAAAATATGTATTGGGTGCACAGGCGAATATATGGACTGAGTACATGAACAATGTATCCAAAGTAGAGTACATGATCTTCCCGCGCATGAGCGCCCTGAGTGAAGTGCTCTGGAGCCAGCAATCACAGCGCAACTGGGATCGGTTCGATCAGAAACTGCGCGCCGAGTTCAAGCGTTACGACTGGTGGAAAGTGAATTACAGCAAGGCTTATTTCGATCCTGCCAATAACTAACACCTGTTTATAAAAATATTACAAAGCCCTGTAATGCAGTATTACAGGGCTTTGTAGCGTATGCAACCGATTGATTGAATTGAGGTTTTTAGCGTTTTCCTGGCCTCATTTCTTTTCTATCTTCAAAAGAGCGTGTACTTTAGCGAACCGTAAAAAACACTACACTACAAATACCTCACTAACATGGTTGATTCATTCGAAAAAATCGCGGTTGCCATACACCCCAGTTCCAAAGATGGTTCGCGTTACGTTGCGCAGCAGATCGCACAACTCATCCGCGAGAAACAAAAAAACAACCAGCTTTGCGTGCTGGGTCTCGCTACCGGCTCCACCCCCATCAGCATGTATGCCGAATTGGTTCGCCTGCACCGCGAAGAAGGATTGAGTTTCAAGAATGTGATCAGCTTCAACCTCGATGAATATTATCCTATTGAAAGAGATGCATTCCAGAGTTACTGGAGTTTTATGCATCGCCACCTGTTCAATCATGTAGACATTGACCCTGCCAATATTCACATACCCGATGCCAACTGGCCCAAAGAAGAGATCAAAAAGCACTGCGCTTTCTATGAAGAAGCTATTGAAAAACTCGGAGGTATAGACCTGCAAATATTGGGCATCGGTAACAACGGACATATTGGTTTCAACGAGCCAGGTTCCAGCATCTATTCCAAAACCAGGCTGGTAAATCTCGATAACGGCACACGTTTGGCCAATGCTTACGAATTCCAGAACATGTCTAAAGTGCCCAGGCTGGCCATCACCATGGGTATCAGCACCATCCTCAAAGCCAAGCGCATTTTACTGATGGCATGGGGTATGAAAAGCGCCATCGTAGCCAAAGCAGTGGAAGGACATGTGACCGAGCAGGTGCCCGCGAGCATCTTGCAACAACATGGCGATTGCACATTTGTGATTGATGAACCTGCTGCGCAGGAATTGACCCGCATCAAATATCCCTGGCTCGCAGGTGAAATCGAATGGACTTCGCAGATGATCAAAAAAGCGGTAGTGAACCTGGGTCTCAAGTTGAAAAAATCTGTATTGAGTTTAACCGCTCACGACTATAACGAGCACGGCCTTTCTGATCTGCTGGTTGAAAAAGGGGATTCTTATGAGATCAACCTGCAGGTATTTTATATGTTGCGCGACAGCATCACAGGCTGGCCTGGCGGCAAGCCTGGTGTAGTGTTGCCCACGCATCCGGAAAGAAGCGAACCTTATCCTAAAAAATGCCTCATCTTCTCCCCACACCCCGATGATGATATCATTAGCATGGGAGGTACGTTCATGCGCCTGCACGACCAGGGGCATGAGGTACATGTAGCTTACCAGACCAGCGGTAACATTGCGGTGACCGATGAATTTGTTACCCGTTTCCTCGATTTTGCAGTCGGTTTTGAAGATATGTTTGGTATCGACAACAACAAGAGCCAGCAGATACTATCAGCAGCACGTACCTTCCTGGCATCTAAGAAAAAAGACGAATCCGACACTTCCGAAATACGCGCTATCAAAGGTTTGATCCGCCGCTGCGAAGCCAAAGCTACCTGTCGCTATGTTGGTCTCACCGATGACCGTTGTCATTTCATGAACCTGCCTTTCTATGAAACAGGTACTGTAGAGAAAAAACCCATGAGCGAAACAGATGTGCAGATCACCATGGAGTTGCTGCGCAAATTAAAACCGCACCAGATCTATTGTGCAGGCGATCTGGCCGATCCGCATGGCACGCACAAAGTTTGTCTCGATATTATTTTTGAAAGCATGCACCGTCTTAAAGCTGCCGGCGAATCCTGGATAAAAGATTGCTGGGTATGGTTGTACAAAGGCGCATGGCAGGAATGGGATATTTCAGAAATAGAAATGGCCATTCCAATGAGTCCCGACCAGGTAATGAAAAAACGTTTTGGCATCTTCATTCACCAGTCGCAGAAAGACATGGTTCCCTTCCAGGGTACCGACAGCCGCGAATTCTGGCAAAGAGCGGAAGACCGGAATGCCAATACCGCCAATCTCTACGCTGAATTGGGCATGACCAAGTATGCGGCGATGGAAGCCTTCGTTAGATGGCATTATTGAGCCATTATAACTACTTTTGTCCGATGCAGACACCCGAGGTCAATACGTATGTTCCTATTGCTGAAGTAAAGAAAAATGAAATGCCGGCCCAGACCTGGGATGAAGCCTGGCGTAATAAGAGCTTCCGGGTCAAAACCATTGTTGGTGGTATGTTGCTGGTGGCGCTGCTGGCTTTGTTCCCGTTTTTCTTTTCTTATGTTGAAAAGCGGCAGGGTATACAGTTGAATGATTTCATTCTCCAGCAAATACCGGTGGCAGATGTTTCGCTGATCACTTTCATCGTTATCTGGTCTGTGAGTATCCTTTTGCTGATCAGGTGTGTACAGCGTGCCGATATTTTCTTGCTGATGTTGTGGTCGTTTCTTTTTTTATGCCTCGCACGCGTGCTCACTATTACATTGGTACCATTGTCACCACCAGAAGGACTGATCGTTTTGAAAGACCCGCTCACCAGTATTTTTTATGGTGGTGCTGATAAATTCATCACAAAAGACCTCTTCTTTTCCGGCCATACTTCTATCCAGTTCCTCATTTTCCTCAGTGTGAAAAAGAAGCTAGACAAGATCATCACCCTCACGGCTACCATTGCTGTGGCTTGCCTGGTGCTGATACAGCATGTGCATTATACCATTGATGTACTGGCTGCTTTTATTTTCACTTATATCATTTACCGTATGGGTAAGCTGGTAACAGGTTGTTAGATCAGAAAGCTTCTCCCAACTGGAAATACAGTCCGCTGTTATTACCCTGTCCAATACCGTAATCGAGACGGAGGTTGAGTTTGTCACTCTTCATCAGCGCGAAGCGCAGGCCGGCACCTACTGAATATTTGAAGTCGCCGAATGAATAATCGGTGAAGCTGTTTCCCACATCACCCAAACCACCAAAGGCTACTGCTCCGAAGCGGCGATAAATAGGAAAGCGATACTCGCTCTGGAAAACCATCTGGTGGGTATACCTGAAACGGCCGGCATAATAACCCCTCATGCTGTTGGAGCCACCCAGGAGTGCCAGGCTGCGCAGCGGTACTTCATTACCCGTATTACCAAAACTATAGGCCTGCAAAGCCAATACATTATTACCGAAAGCAATGTACTTGCGAAGATCGATCACAATGTTGGTATAATTGTAATCGGAGAAAAGGTATTTATCGAAGTGGTTGAAATATACCTGCGCGAACCCACCTTTATTAGGTGCAAATGCATGGTTGCGGGTATCGTATGTAAAACTCATACCCAACCCGGCAACTGTATATCCATTTCTACCCACAATCTGTTGCTGATCGAAGAGACCGCCGGCCTGGTACTCCACATCATTGAGTTGCTGGCGCTCAAACAGGCCGCCGATAAAAAAATGATGGCCCAGTTTACGCATCAGGTGGAGGTAGATATAAAACTGTTTGTACTTATACGATTCATAATCGTTGTCTTTGGTGTACTTGCCCAATCCCCAGAATTTATCGGGAAATGAACTGAATGAAACTTGCTCACTCAATATGTATTTTTCGTGCCGGCTGTATTGCGCGCCATTGATAGCCAGTATCAATTGTTTCTTTAAAGAATACAATGCCAGCAGTTGCATGTTGGATGTTCTACTTATCGTATCTTTAGGATGTAAACGAAATGTGACAGAGCCCACGGCCCCGCCAGACCAGCCCGTTTCAATGGATTTGGCAATCACTGGTAAAACAAGGAAATTCGTATGCCTGACAGAATCTTTTTGTGCAACTGCCGTAATGTAAAAGCACCAGGATAGTATAAATACGGCAGTTAATTTGCACATAAAACAGCGTTTTGTGTCATAAAACACGCAAAATAAACCTCTTATACATTATCTTAGAGGAATCTCTTCATAAATTGCTTAGATTTGCGTGTTTTTGGGGTTTTGCCCTTTACAATTTTGTAATAATTAATTAACATTACACTAATATACTAACCGTAACAGCGTAAGAATGAAAAAATGGGATAGTCATTTTCAACTGGGAGATACTGTAACCGCGGAGCAATTGGATTTTTTCGACAAGCACGGTGTAATAGTATTCAGGAACTTCATCAGCAGGGAAAAAGTGAATATATTCATTGATGAGCTGAAACGCCTGGAGCAGACATGGCTGGAAGAAGGACGCGATAAAGTGAACGGCATCCCCTTGAAATTTGGCAAAGACGAGCATGGCAACAAAACCATCCAGCGTTTATGTTTCAGTTCTTTATACAGCGACCCTCTGCACCAATTACTGGAAGACGACCGGTTGAAAGCCCTCACCGCTTTCCTCGGGCCTTACGAAGGACGTATTGCGGAGAATGAAAAAGACGGACTGGTCATCAACAATTACATCAACACACCTAACAGCACTTTTACCCAAATGGGTTGGCATACCGATGCGCCCCGTGACCTTTTCTTAGGACAAAAGATCATGCCCATGCTCAATGTGGGTATACACCTCGATACCTGTCCTTTTGAAAATGGTGGTTTGCGTGTGATCCCTGGTACCCACAAGCAAGGTGTACTGAAATTGTTGTTCGGTAAAAAATATTTCATCGATAACAGCGATGATAACCGTGAAGTTGGGTTCGACCTCAACGCCGGCGACCTGTCGGTGCACGATGGCCGTCTCTGGCACCGCGTGAAGCAATCACCAAAATTCGGTGAAGAGAGCCGCCGCCGTGTAATGTATGTGCCCATTGTAACGGGTAAGTACAAACCGAAGGATGAGAACAGTAAAACACCTTTTTATCACCGTTTTACCAGCAAAGTGCATCATTAAAAATTATACCCTCAGTCAAAAATGATATTGTGAAAAGGTCAACAACTGTTGGCCTTTTTCATTCAAAACAAGTACAATGAGTTACGCATTGATTACCGGGGCCAGCAAAGGAATTGGCAAAGCCATTGCAGAAGAGTTAGCGGCTAAAAAGATCGACCTGCTGCTGGTAGCCCGCAGTGGCGACCTGCTGTCGGCACTCGCTAATGAGCTGACTGTTAAACACGGTATACAGGTAGATTACCTGGCAGCCGATCTGGGCAAGGCCGGCGCAGTAGAACAAATCCTTCGCTGGGTAGATGAAAAGCATTATCCGGTGTATATCCTGGTAAACAATGCGGGATATGGATTGAGTGGCCCGTTTACGGCTTATAATGCCGCTGAGCACCGCGAAATGATGGAAGTGAACATGATGACGCCTGTAGCCCTCTGCAGTGCCCTCCTGCCCCGTTTAAAAGAACAGCCGCAGGCTTATATCCTGAATATTGCCAGTTCGGCAGCATACCAGGCAGTGCCCGGACTGAGCGTGTATGCCGCTTCGAAAGCTTTTGTTTTGAATTTCAGCCGGGGGCTGCGCTATGAATTGCGTAATACCCGGGTATCGGTAACGGCTGTGAGTCCGGGTTCTACCGACACCGGTTTTGCACACAGGGCCAATGTGGGGCCTAAAGCCCTTAAAACGGCCGAGAAAGTGAACATGACACCTGAAGCAGTTGCCCGGCTGGCGGTACACGCTATGTTTGCCCGCAAAACAGAGTTGATCGCTGGTATGATCAATAAACTCGGTGCATTTTTTGCGTGGTTATTGCCTAAGAAGCTGGTAGAGAAAGCTTCAGCAGGTATATATGATTTAGATTAATGTTGAAAAAACGCAAATTGGTTTTGCAGATTCTTTTTTAGCCTTTATATTTGCAGCCCGATTAATGGGAATGGCTGCGTAGCTCAACTGAATAGAGCATCTGACTACGGATCAGAAGGTTTCAGGTTTGAATCCTGACGCGGTCACAAAAAGAGCAGTATGTTACTGCTCTTTTTTATTTACCTCACCTGGCGTCTTCAGTTATCACATCTTTCGCCGGCGGCTTTGAACTATCCGTATTTTCATTTAAATTCCATAACATTCTTATGCCGCACATGCTTCAACATTGTATCGTCGTAACCAATTAAAATTGTTCGATATGACTATTTTACAAATTGAGCACCTTGTTCCAAACTACAATGGCTGGAAGAAAGCCTTTGACAGCGATCCGATTGACAGAAAAAAATCAGGTGTCAAGCGTTATCGCATCTACAGGCTGAGCGAAGACCCGAACTATGTAATTGTTGATTTGGTTTTCGATCATATAGACAATGCCCTGTTAACCCTGAATGCGTTAAAAAAATTATGGAGTAATGTAGAAGGGACTGTAATGATCAATCCTAAAACCAGGATACTGGACATGGTTGATGAAAACGAATATGAAGTGCCCTCGATAAGCCGTTGACTTACGTCAACAATGTTGTTTTACAGGATGTCAGTATCACAAGGGTACAGCACAAATACAGAAATATTTTTTTCATTATTACATTTTTTTGGGAGGGGGCTTTACAATCATCGTGTCAGTAGGCAACGATTGTACTATGTATTTTCCCGAGTCCAGTCTCGTTGCCGGAAATACTTTCTGCAACAAAGTCCACTCCTGGTTTTTCACATCTGTTTGATACAGGTACAGATACCTGAGTTCTTTTAAAGGTTTTAATTGTTCTATTCCTTTTGCCGTAACCTTTGTTCCTGTGAGGTTAAGAGATGCCAGGTGATGCAATGATTGCAATGCAGCGATCCCTTGATCTGTAACAAGTGTATTGCTGAGTTGCAGTTTTGTAAGAGTCGTAAGTTTGCCAATAACCGGCATAGCAGCATCATCGATAGCGGCATGATCTAACTTCAACCATAAAAGCTGTTCTTTGAGTGGTTCAAGCAACGCTATCAGGGAATCGGCATTGGCATTCACAAAATTGGCAGAAAGATAATTGCTGTTCTGTGCAACAGGCACCACTATTACCCCGGCTTTTTTCAGCCTGTTGACAATGGTTTCATCAGCTTTCGCCACCTGCTGATCAGGCATTGCATTTTCTTCTTTTTTAACATTGCCCGATTGCAAAGCAATCAGCACCGGTTTGATCTTTTCTGTTTGCGGCAGGTCTTTAACTTTCTTATTAAAATCTGCGCCAGTACTGATCCACCAATGCAGTAAGGCGATTTCTTCTGCGGTGAGTTGAGGTTTCTCTTTGGGCGGCATATGTTTTTCATTGGAAACCGGCAGCAATATTCGCCTGATCATTTCGCTTTCATCTGCTTTACCAGCGATGAGTGCTACGCCATCCTTCCCTCCTTTGAGTATGAAGTTTTGTTGATCGAGTCTTAATTTTCCTTTTTGTTTTTCAGGCCCATGACAACTGTAACACCTGGCTTGCAACAAAGGCTGTACCACACCAGGATACAACGCTGCTTCCTGGATATTGGGAATGGGTTTCAATGCAGGGCCTTCCTGGTTATTGTGCAGGCCGGACGTAAGGTAATCCGATCCATGCGTCAATGATCCGCCCAGGTGCCCGGTAATGGTAATCAATACAATGATGCCCAGGGAAAACCAGCGGGCCATTTTTTCATTGAACGAAAACTTATACAACAAATAGAAGATCAAAGAAGCTGTTACTGAAAAAATACCCAGCCATTGATGCTGCTCTACCAAGTCAGCATCGTAATCTGCGCTGAGTGAAAGCATATACCCTGTTAAACAGGAGAATATTCCGCTCAGCACACCCCAGAAGAGCATCACAGGGATTGCCGGCCTAAGCAATGCAAATTTTTCTTTTATAGAAAGCCATTGAAAAAAACAGGCTAGCAATAAGATACCGATAGGCAAGTGCACCAGTACCGGGTGAAAACGTCCCATCAAACCTGAAACAGATAAAAACATGATCGATACAATTTTTTAAACGAAGGGCTTTACGCACCGTATCGCTGTCTCAGTAATTTCATCATATACACATTGATGGCCCATTGATCGGCCAGTGGTTGCCTCGTATAGGGCAGTGTGGGCATGTATGTAGGTGGCCCGAATTCGGTGAGGATCGTCATTCGCTCGCCATTTCTTTTTTTACGCTCCGCTACCTTGTCCCACCATGCGAAATGTTGCTTAACCGCCGCTTCCCATTCCGGTGCGCGCGGATCATTCACTTGCGGCCCTTCTTCGTGGCCGATACGCGCATGGATATGCTCTACCCTTTCCAACGCCATATCAACCGTGTCTTTTTGATCGCCCAGCAGGCTTTCGTGCACATTGCACCAATGCGATACATCGAAAGTAAGTTTCAGGTCGGGTTTCTTTTCTATGAACTGCCTGGTAATATGCGCAGCGAACAGCATGCGCGAACGATGCGTTTCGTGACAGAACCGAATACCTGTGTCTTTAGAAAGTTGCGTGGTATGATCGATGAAAGATGCCGATTGATCAAAACTAAAATAATCACGCCCGGAATGGCAATTGATATATACCGGTTTTTGAAACCGGTTGTTGGCGGCATCGGAAGTTACTTTTTTAAAGCTTTCGAGATGCTCCTTGAAATCGTTTTGCCAGCCCCTGCACAAAAATCCCACTTCGAGTCCATGTTTTTTCACAGCAGCAAACAATGCCTCCTGGTCTTTGGCTTCAGTTGGCCACACTGGCTCTATGCCATCATAGCCTTCTTTTTTGGCGGCAGCGCAAAATTCATCGATCGTGCCATTGAATCCCCAGTTGGTAGCCATCAACAACAAACTGAATTTCCCGTTTTGTTTAAAGGAAGGTTTATCCGTTGCTGCAAATTCGTCTAATGAATACAGCATGCCGGCTGCTGTGGCGCTGAGTTTGATAAAATTCCTTCGGCTTTGTTTCATTGTATCTGTTTATAGTTTTTTTAAGCGATGATATCCCGGATCACTTTCCCTCCTACATCTGTGAGGCGGAAAGGTCTTCCCTGGAAATAATAAGTGAACTGTTCATGGTTAAAACCCAACTGGTTCAATATAGTTGCCTGTATATCGAAGGCGTCTGTTTTACCGCTCACGGCACTGTAACCGATCTCGTCCGTTTCGCCATAAGTATATCCCGGTTTGATACCGCCACCCGCCATCCATATTGTGAATGCTTCTGTATGATGGTCTCTTCCTTTAAATGGCGCATTGATGCCATTCCTATTTTCCATCATGGGCGTACGGCCGAATTCGCCGCCCCATACCACCAGTGTTTCTTCGAGCAGGCCTCTTTGTTTTAAATCGAGCAACAAAGCTGTAATGGCTTTGTCGATCGTCCGGCATTTATTGATGAGGCCTATATTGACTGCATTATTGGGACTATCTCCATGTGCATCCCAACCCCAATCGAATAATTGCACATAACGCACGCCTTTTTCAACCAGCTTCCTCGCCAGTAATACATTATTCGCAAAGCAACTTTTACCAGGCTGGGTACCGTACATCTCATGTATATATGATGGTTCATCGTTGATGTTCATTACATTGGGAGCCGTTATCTGCATACGATAAGCCATCTCGTATTGTGAGATGCGTGAAAGAATTTCAGGGTCATTGTATTCGGCATATTCCTGCCGGTTGGCTTCATTGATCGTTTCAATCGATGCTTTTCGTAAATCGCGACTCATACCATTAGGATCCTTGATGAATAAAACCGGATCGCCTTCACTTCGGCACTGTACACCCTGGTAAACCGATGGCAAAAAACCACTCCCCCATACCGATTTACCTGCATCGGGGAAACTGCCGCCGCTTGTTAGTACTACAAAGCCGGGCAGGTTCTGGTTTTCTGTTCCCAGGCCATAAGTAACCCAACTGCCCATGCTGGGTCTTCCCAAACGCGGACTGCCTGTATGCATCAACAGTTGCGCAGGTGCATGGTTGAACTGATCGGTAGTAACTGCTTTTAAAAAGCTCACTTCATCTACTACTGTTGAAAAATGTGGCAGGTTCTCGCTTACCCATGTCCTGCTTTCACCATGTTGTGCGAAACGGGCTTGCGGACCCAGCATTTTAGGCACACCGCTTATGAAAGCGAATTTCTTCCCGGCAAGCAATGAAGGCGGACAATCCTGTCCATCCATCTTCATCAATTCAGGTTTATAATCGAACAATTCCAATTGAGAAGGAGCACCCGCCATGTGCAGGTAAATGACACTTTTGGCTTTGCCTGCAAATTGTGGGGGTTTGGGAAGCAATGGATGTGCGGGATCGAATGCAACAGGTGCAATAGCATTGCTGTTACTGCCGCATCCACCCAACAATGAACCCATGGCCAATGCGCCGAGCCCCATAGCACTTTCTTTCAGGAAATGCCTGCGGGTATGTAAGCGCAATTGCGCTTCCTGCGCTTCTTTCACCAACCGTTGTACCTGTAATTCTTTTTGTGTCATGAACAACTGTTTTGCTCGTTTACCATTTCATCACTATTTCATCGAGATTCAGCATAGCATTCGCTACCACAACCAGTGCTGCTGTTTCAGGGTTGTTGTGTTGATCATTCATGCCGATCATCTCGCAGGTCTTGTCCTGATCATTTTTAAATTCTCTCAAGGCCCTGTCGTACAAGCCTTTGAACAGGCTCAATTTCACCTGGCTGATGGGTTTATACAACATGAGTTCATATCCTTTCATGATCTGCTGCTCTGTTTTTTTACCCGCTTCCTCTTGCATACGGTATGCAAAATGTCGTGCCATATCCAGGTAAGCAGAATCGTTCATTGTTACCAATGCCTGCAACGGTGTGTTGGTGCGGATTCTGCGGGCTGTACACAATGCGCGCGGCACCCCATCAAATGTAATCATGGAGGGATACGGCGCGGTGCGTTTCCAATAAGTATACACGGCCCTGCGGTACTGGTCCTCTCCTTTGCTGTTGATCCATTTTGCGCCATTGTAGGGTGAAAGCCATATCCCTTCTGGCTGCCAGGGCATCACGCCTGGACCATACATTTTATCACTCATCATACCACTGATGCACAAATGCTGGTCACGCAGTTGTTCTGCGCTTAATCGTACCCTTGGTCCGCGCGCATAATATTTATTGAACGGATCTTTTTCTTTTACTTCATTGTTCAGTTTCGAATCTTGCCGGTAAGTAGTACTCGTTACCAGTTCTTTTAGTAAGGTCTTGAGGCTCCATCGGTAATCATTCATCAGCTTCCAGGAGAGAAAATCCAGCAGGTCTTTATGAGTAGGTGGTATTCCCTGTGTGCCCAGGTCCTCAAGTGTTTCGGCAATACCGGTGCCGAACAGCTGCTCCCATAAACGATTTACAATCGTTCTGGAGACCAAGGGATTCCGTTTATCGGTTAACCACATGGCCAATCCCATGCGGTTCTTAGGTGCTCCGGTGGGCATGGCATACGCAAATACTTTCGGTACTGCCGGTTCCACTTCTTTTCCTTTACTGGTCCAGGCTCCCCTTATGAACACATTCGTTTTCCGCCACTTCCAGGATGGATTCTCTACCATTACAGGTGTGGTAGTTACTTTGGCATCCAACAGTTCATGGAAGGACTGTTCTGTTTTTGTAAAACCGGATACAGATTTGCCTGGCAATTGTTCTATAAAACCAAACCAGTCGAAGTATACGGCAAATGCTTTGTTGTCTGGATGCAATGTGGGGTTCTCGTAAGTGAGATACACATCGTGCTCACCAGTTTGTGGTGACAGGTTGATATATTCATTCCGCCACTGTGGTACTGCCTTTAATGCCACAGAAGCCAGTAAGGGCCCGTCCGGCGCATCTACATGCAGTTTCAATGTGCCTGATGGGTTATTGGTGTAGAGTTTGCACACCAGCAGGTTCTTTTGTTGCAAGTCTATTTTTTTAAGACGGGCTACTGCGTGATTGCGAATGATCAATTGAATATTATGATTCGCAATCACTGCATTTTTCAAACTGTCGGCCGTTGTGGAATTAACCGATGGCTGTAATGTACGCAGGAATTTCTTGAGATTCTTTGCTTCTGCTTCCGATGCATATTTTTTTGTCCATTCAACAACCGACTTTAATTTTTGTTGCATCGTATCGTTGTACTCACGCAGTAAGGGATATTCACCGGGTACATCTTCATCACGGGTATTGTTGAAATAAGCCAGGAATTTATAGTATTCTTCGTGATGAAAAGGATCATAAGGGTGACTGTGGCACTGTACACAGGAAAAAGTGGTACTCATCAACGATTCCCAGGTAGTGTTCACCCGGTCTATCACTGCGGCTGTTCTGAACTCTTCATTGTCGGTTCCGCCTTCGTCGTTGTTCATTGAATTCCGGTGAAAAGCAGTAGCAATATATTGTGCATCTGTAGGATCTGGCAACAGATCGCCGGCCATTTGTTCCGTAATAAAAAGGTTGTATGGTTTGTCTTCATTGAAAGCATGGATAAGCCAGTCCCTGTACTTCCAGATAGAACGGCCTCCATCGGCTTCGTATCCTTTGGTATCGGCATACCTCGCCAGGTCCAGCCAAAGGGAAGCCCATCGTTCTCCAAAATGCGGTGAAGCAAGCAGGGAGTCCACCAACACTTCGTATGCCTTATCATTATTGCTTTTCAGGTATTGTTCTGCAACTGTCTGCGTTGGATACCTACCAATCAGGTCAAGACTTACCCTTCTTAACAAGGTAGCTTTATCTGCCTGGGCAGCAGGTTGTAATTTTTCCTCCTTCAGTTTGGCATAAATGAATTTATCTACATCATTGTGTATCCAGTTATTGGCGATATCAGGGGCATCCGTTTTTTGTACGGGAAGGTAGGCCCAATGATCGCCCCATTTAGCCCCTTGCCTGATCCATTCTTTCAGGATATGTATCTCATTTTTACTAAGGGCTTCATGTTTATAGGGCATCCTTTCTTCCGGGTCTTTGGAAGTCAGCCGGCGGATCATTTCACTTCCGTTAGGATCACCGGGAATAATAGCAGGGTTGCCAGACTCTGTTTTAGCCAATGCTTCTTCGCGGAACAATACGCTGAATCCGCCCTTGGCTTTGACTCCGCCGTGACAGGAAATACATTTTTTATTGAGGATGGGTTTTACTTCTGTATTAAAATCGATCCTTTTAGTGGGCGACAGCAAAAAGATAAAACCCGTTGCTGCAATAACGGCAATTCCGGTAATAACATATTTTTTCTTTGTAAAAAGAAATTTCATCAGGCAGTCTTTATCGTAGAATCAGTGCTAAAAAATACGCTTTTTTTACCAATCATTTGCTTGCAGAGCACAGACAATCGATTGCCTATAAATATTTTATATATATATCCAGCTTTTAGGAGCCCGCACAAACTCAGGGCGAATCCATTACACCTTTATTAATACGCATTCAACATTGGTAAAAAAATAAAAAGGATACAAAATGAGTAAAGTTAAAATTCAAATGCCGGGCGGTGAATAACCGTCCGGCATTTGAATGTATTGATTTGCCAGCCATTGAAAAATGATCATCTCATCGACATATCCTCCCTATTCACATCATTACACACTATGGCATCAAAACAGTGTTAATCACATGAATGACGCCATTTGACTGATACACATCTGCAATTGTTACTTCTGCTTTATTACCTTTGGAATCAATTACCCATAGTTTTTTCCCTTTTTCTGCAAAAGTCAATTGCTCTCCCTGAAGCGTGGTAAACATCACCTTTCCGTGTCCTTCTTTGATCTTCTTACGCAACTCTTTCGAGTCCATCTTACCGGGAATCACATGATAGGTTAAGATAGCAGTGAGCGTGGATTTGTTTTCCGGCTTTACAAGATTGTCAACTGTTCCTGAAGGCAGTTTTTGAAAGGCTTCATCTGTAGGTGCAAAAACGGTAAAAGGGCCCGCACCAGAAAGCGCTTCTACGAGACCAGCAGCTTTTACTGCCGCCACCAACGTGGTGTGATCTTTCGAATTAACGGCATTTTCAATAATATTTTTGGTGGGATACATTGGCGCACCACCTACCATAACTGCTTTGCTATCCTGTGCAAAAGCATTGCTAAATGAGAAAGTCATCATCGTTACTGCAATCAGCAACAGGGACTTGTGTTTCAATAATTTCATAAATGGTTTTAATTTGATTATATTCATTTACGCAGATAATATCTTGATGGTTTTATCATCGGAAATAAAAAAAGCAATATTCATTACGAATATTGCTTTCTAAAAAAATCAGGACATATCAGACTTTCCCGGCTACATACATTTCTGTAAGAGTAGGTTGATCGCTACCACCCTGCTTTTCAAGGGTAATTGCAAACATTTGCGCACGATCAATCACTTTCATTTTTTGTATGAATGCATTACTATTTAAAGCATATACGCCTGCATTTATTGGCTTGCCATCAACAATAGCCCATAGTTGATATTGTTTGCCACTTGGCGGGGTGGGAAGGTCTTTGAGAGAAAGATAGACTTCTTTGTTTTGCGTGTTCCAGAACAACATAACGGTATTAGCGCTATGTGCACCAACCCCAGCCAATGGGATCGATTTTACCGCAGGACTTAACAGCAGATTCATTTTTTCCTGTTCTGCTTTCAGGCCGGCCAATTCCTGTTTAGATGCACGATCTTTCATCAACAATAGCAAGTTGAATACCATACTTGCAATTAATAATACAACAGCTACAGCCCTGTATAAATGATACATTGAAGCAACTCTGCCGGGCTTATTAGTATCTGAAATAAGATAGGCATCCTTATGTTTACTCTGATTGCTTATTGTTGCGGGTAGTTCTTCCTGCTGCAAAGCCGACCATATCTGCTCTTTCATATCATCAGGTGGCGCCTGACTGTACAATGTAGCATATTGCTCCAGTTGTTTTCGGCATTCCGAAATAGCTGTAGCTACTTCAGGATGTTTAGATGCCATCAACTCTAATTCATGCATTTCTTCAGGTGAAGCCACACCTAAAACATATGCTTCTATTAGCCCGGATGATATGTAGTCCTCGATATTCAATTCATTATGATTTCATTATATCCTTTAATTGTAGCAAAGCTTTCCTGCATCTTGTCTTTACAGTTCCAAGAGGAATGTCAAGTTCTTTCGCGATCTCTTCCTGCGTGTAGCCTTTAAAATATGATAGATCAATAACCTGACGGTGCTCCTCTTTAAGAACAAGCAGTAATTGCTTTAAACCAATATGATCGGTCTTCATGGATATCGATAACCTGCTTTCATGTGCAGACATGTTATCACTGGAATACTGGGTATTCTTTTCCTGGTTGTATCCCGACGATCTCAATGTATCAATCGCTGCATTACGGGCAATATTCAACATCCAGGTGTATAGCCTGCCTCTTCCGGCATCATAGCTGTCAATGTGACGCCATATCTTAATGAACACTTCTTGCAATATATCGCTGGCCACTTCCTGCTTATCCAGTATTTTAATAATAACACCATATAAAGCTCCGGCATAATTATCGTAAAGATAATTATATGCTTGTCGATCTTTGTTCTTTAGCGATGCAACAAGTTCTGTTTCCGTATTTTGCGTGTTCGCTGTCAATAGCAGGACTTTCAAAGTAAATATATGGCAGTTCCCGATAACTTCGGAATAAATGTTCAGTTAGAGCGAATAATGTTTATTATTTCTGAACAACTGCTCCCCGCAATGATTCAACAATTTTTCCCACGCTTACCAAGGCTGGTGTATTGGAAGGCACCCCGGCTTTATTGGCTCCCATAAAGAGATCTGTCTCAAACTGGTCCATGTCTGCATTCCCAGCTTTACCATTCATCCTGGGATTTTGAGCAGGGTCATGGGCAGCCACCATTGATTTTCCACCATAACTAAAGTTTTTTGCTCCGGTACCCACACAAACAAAGTCTGTCAGGTTTTTACTCAATGCAGTAAATCCACTGGTATTACCTGAAGTAACTTCTGCCAGTAGAACTTTGAAAAAGCCATTGATCTTACTATCTGCCGCAATAACAAAGATTGTACTGTCTACAATCGTACGGATAAGCAGACGCCCCTTTTCGATCTGGGTACCCTGCTGTTTAGGATCTGCAACCAGCGTGGTTCCCCCCAGAGAATCATAAAGTGTAGGCATGGGTGCTGCTGCCATCGCATCGTTTTTCTTGGAGCAAGCCTGAATCGCCAGAAAGGCAATGCACAGGGTAGAGAAAACTAAAAAAACTGTCATCTTTTTCATTGGTTACTTTTTTTTGTGGTTTAAAGATTTTTTTTGATGTAGTTATAAAGTTTATTTGTTCCCGAAGCGGCTACCGGGCAACCGGCACTCATTTCTTCCTGTGTAGGAAGATATCTTTCAGCTTTGTAATGCAGTGATTTTTTAAAGTTGGCGACAATGGCATCCCCACTTGTTGTGATAGGGAAAAACGTAAATATGACAATGCCGTTCTGCGTATTACACAATACGTGATCGATCCCTTTCTGGCCATACATCCAATTTGTTATTTTAGCTGCATCCTCCTGATCAATTGGCTGTTTAATATCAATCCTAGCCATAATAAGTGTATTATTATCAGGCGGTTTAACCCTCGTTACCAGGTAAATATGTACCAGTAACGTTCCGAAAGACAAGAATAGCAGAATCAATGTGTACTTGAGTGCTTTTCTGAAGAGGTTCTTTTTCATAAGTGTACATTTATTCAATATTGTGATGGCAATATGAAACATGTACGGAAATCTTGCAGGAGCAGATTCAGAAAGAAAAAAAATGTTGGAAAGCAGATAAAAAAGAAAAGCCCGCCGTCGCTGAAGCTATGGCGGGCGAAGTCGGGAAGACAAGATTCGAAATTAGTTATAAAGTATTATTAACTAGCGGCTTGCATAAGCTCAGGCACTGAACTCAAGCCCTACGTCGCAGGTAAAAATGTGTTTGAAAGAACTATTGCAAAGGTATCAAACGTTGTCCATCAACCAAATACTTTTTTATTGTAAACTTCATCCACAGAAAGAACAATAGAGCCCACTTTTCTTCAGATGATGAAGTTAAATATCATTTTCTGTCGCGTAGACCACCAGACCGACTTTACCTTTTACTGCTAATTTTTTTATGAGATTCTTTCGGTAGTCATGGACGGTTTGCGGACTTATATGCATTTTATCGGCAATCTCCTTATACGTGAATGAGAGGCGTAGTAGTGATAGAAACTTTCTTTCTCTTTCCGTCAATACCGGGGAAGCCCCCGCGGGCACAAGAACATTATCTTGAATCCCCTGGAATATCTTCTTGGATAATGCAGCAGGAAGATACACTTCGTTGTTAAATACCTGGCGGATGGCCAAAATAAGATTCAGGGGGTCTTCATTTTTAGTAATAAAACCTTTAGCGCCGGCCTGAATCATTTTCAATATTGAGGTCTCGTCTTGATACATCGACAATGCCAGGATTTTAATTTGTGGAAAATGATTAGTGACCCACTGCGCCGTCTCAAAACCATCCTTCCCCTCTCCCATATTGATGTCAAGGATCAATACATCCGGTATCTTCCTGTTGGTCAGTTCGCTGACAACCTGGCTTCCATTATCTGCCTCAAACAAAAGCTGAAAATCATACTCTAATCGCAATAAACTGACAACCCCCTTGCGAAGCATCAAATGATCGTCAGCAATTGCGACAGATATTTTTCTTTTCATACTATTCGGCAAATGGAATAAAGATACAAATATGGGTACCCTCCGCAACGCTGGACTTTATCTGTATAGACCCTTTAATCAACTCAGCACGCGAATGCAGGCTCCTCAACCCGATACCATTTTTCACGGTCTCCGGCTCAAACCCTTTACCATCATCTTCAATAGTAAGCGTTATCCCACCGGGAACGGATTCGAACAGATAGCTAACCGTCTTGGCTTCTGCATGCTTAAGAATATTCTTAATAGCCTCCTGATGCATTCGGAAAAGAACAAGTTGCGTTTCATTCGGTAGGGTGATCGTTTTACCATTAGTATCATCAAAAAAAATTGTTTTGATTGCCCCTTTTTTTGACAACCAATCAAGTTCATTTCGTATGGCTTCATCTATTCCAATCTCGCTGATTCGGTCACTATGGATATTCCTGGACAGTTCTGACAAATCTTCCATAGCGGAACTGATCAGTCTTTTAGATTCAGCTATAAGAGAAAAGGATTGTTCCGGCGTCTCAGCAAATTGAAATAATGACAGATTTACATTCGCCAGTAGAAGAATCTGACTGACATTATCATGTATTTCCATGGAGACATTTTTCAATATCTCTTCCTGGGTTTCTATCTGGGTCTCAAGCAGTTTTTTTTCATGAATTACTTTAAACCGCTTGATTTCCTCCTCCTGAAGCCTCTTCCCTCTTTGGATCAGTCGTACAACCAGTAGTATAAACCCAATTAAAAAAACAGCAACAATAAGAGTGACTACTGCTTGAAGAAGGATTTCGGGATTCTCTTTGGACATAAGCAAGCGATTATCAGGAGTAGATAGTAAAGACTGTTTATATTGAGTAATAAGATATGCATATTCCTTACAATTTCCTTTGAGAAATTGGTCAGACTGTTAAGGACGACAACAACTGAAAGAGATCCGGTATAAAAGAAAAGAATCGCAACAGTAACCCAGAAAACAAAATCTTTTGTTAGTGGCAGCAATTCGTTCTTCTCATTTTGAAGGAAATTTTTAACCTTCCACAAACCCACAAAGATCAGCCAAACAGCAGACAGGGCATAGGAATAGGTGTGAAAAGCTTTATATCCCGTAATAAAAAAAATGTCAGTGATACATATGCTCGCAACGAAAAAGCCGGAAAACAGAATTGACTTTCTTTGTAGGCCTGGTTCAGATGTTACATAAAAAAAAGAAGTATACAGCGCTAATTCAACTATTGAAAGGCAATTGATGAATAAAAGATTATTCCAACTATGCCAGGCATAATAGGTGCCGACGGCTTCTACAAAGAAAGTAAAACACAACAGCATTGAGATTATTACGCGCTCAATCCGTCTACGTTGGAAAGTAGTGTAAACAGCAATAATCATTGCAGCTAGTAGGATCCACAGATCAGGATTAATGGAATGCATAAAAAGGCCCCGGTTTTGCCGGGGCCAAATTACTCAATTTTAGGGCGGAAACTAGATAACTTTAATCCCCTTTTCGTCCTCTAAAATGGTCAGTCCAACTCTTTCCATTTCCAGCCCGAAAGGGATGCCTTCCGTACCAAGAGGATCGTTTCCGCCACAAAAGGGAGGACAGGCTGTCCCGTAATTGAATGCCAGAATTTCGGCACCACCTTTATGAGGCACATAGAGGTTTTTATGAAAAAGACCATTTTCAGTCTTTTTCTCTTTTGTAGCCACCAGAACCACAGTTTGCCTTCCCCGCAGCTCAATATCCCCTTCGAAATCCTCCGGGTAAACACCATAGTAGACCTTAATGCCATCCGCCCCATGCTCGGACGCTAAACGAAGAAACTGTGTGATTTCTTCAATACCGAACCAGGTGCTTAAAGAATCGGGTTTCCCCAAAAATTGGGTGTTGGCTACCCATCTTTCTTTTTTGTAACGGCTGATAAGTTGGTCAACATGTTTGGTTCCGACCAACCGCCCGCTTTTCTGAAGAACTTGTGCTGTTGTCATTGGAATTAGTTTAGGTGAATAATACCACCAAACTATCCGACCTCATTGTAATAATACAGTTTCAATAATTTATAAAACAATTAATTACACATGTGTCATATATATAATATAATGTGTGCCAAGAATTTCTGATTTGAGTGACAAATATTACCCTGTCATTGGAATAAAAAAACAATGTTTCCAGGGATAATAAAATACCCCCATAAATGGGGGCACACATAAAAAATAATCGGGGAAGCAATATCTCAGTGATAGAATGCGATCATTCCGTTCAGGACTCCATATAATACCAAAACGGGACGGCTGTTAAGGTCAAGCTTTTGAAACAGGCTGTCCCGGTAATTTTCTACCGTTTTGAAACTAACCCCCATTTTCTCAGCTATCTCTTTATAGCTCAAGTCGGTACTGGCAAGTTGAATAAATTCAACTTCTTTCTTTGTTAAAATACTCTTGCCGTAAAATCCTGTCTTTTTATTAAAATGCTCTCGAAATTGGAAATATTCCTTTTTAACAAGATCGCCAAGATAAAAACCATATTTATGCACTGATACGATTGCCTTCTGTATAATGGAAGGATCAGATGACTTATTAATATACCCGCAGGCACCGTTTACAATCATGTTGATGATCGTATCCTCTTCTCTGTAAAAAGAGAATACGATAATTTTAATATCCGGATATGACAACAACAATTTCTCCATGGTTTGTTGACCGTTCATTACCGGCATTGAAATATCCAAAAGGACAATTTCGGGTATACAGGTGCCCGATATTTTTTTAAAAAGTTCTGCCCCGTTACTTGCTTCTATTACAATCTGAATTTCATCAGTCGATTCAATCAGCATAGCGATACCCCTTCTGGTTACCGGATGATCATCTACTAAGGCAATCTTAATCATTGAGCAGCATTGGTTTCAGTAAACTAAAATTAAGGCTTTTAACTTGTTTTATTGGCCCTTAAAAACGGAGCCTACCTATAAAATCTGAATTAAATAACGAACGCTTTCAGTCGCCACCTTAAAGCTCAACAATTACGGAGAAAGCTGCAAAAGAGCCGGCTTTTATCTGGGATAATATTTGATTCCATAAATCATACATTATCATTGATAAATAATGTCATCCAGATGGGTTGCTATTTGCAAACAAATTTGAACACGGCACCCATCGATCAAATCAAAAAGAGTAAATCCAAATTTATCTACGAAACTTAGAGTGGGAAACGAAATGAGTAAAAAAATCCTGTTTCATTCACTCAAATAGGGGGTTTTCCCCCTTGTATCAGTCAAAATTTGATTGTATTGTTGCATGGCATCAATCATTGCGAAAGAAAATCTGTAACAAATTGATTTTTAATGCAGAATATCGAGCGCTTAAATTAATTTCTAACCATTAGATCGTCGTCTTTCGTGCTAATTTGTTCGGCGTTTTTTGTTTTCAGTCTCCATATCAAATCCTATCCAATGAATGAGTATAAAATACAAAACTGACCTCCCGGTGTTTCTGTTCTCATCTGAAGGAAAGTATACGGTTCCAATCAAAAATCACAGACATAAAATTCTATTTATGAAATCTCTGCCAACACTAACAACACAACAAGCTGGTGAGTTACTCGCATTTCAACGTGCTTCGAAACAAGGGGCAACTACTTACCTCAACCCTTCAGATCCCACACATCGAAAATTCATTGAAAGTATGCTCAATGCTGCCGGCAGAACACCGGCCAATTACCCATACCTCTATAAAGCACTGAACACGGGAGGTCCATATAAGGGAGCCCCTGGCGTGGACAATGTACGCATGGTAGATGCAGGGAAAACTACTGCCGGAAAAGCTACTGCCACTGTTTGGTCACGCTCATCCAACGATAGCCTGATCAAAGGGGGCAATTTAATGGTGTTCGATAGTGATACCGGCGCACTACTGGCGCAGGGAGAGAATACAGCGGTGAAAAGAGGCTTTCTCGCTTGTCCTGCCAGGAGCGCTACCGCTGCGCCGGCCGGAAAAAACCTCTCTCTTCTCTACATGGGGCACACAACAGATGCCGACGGGTCTACTCGTTTTTACAGTTATACCAATAAAGTTGCGGTAGCGCTGGATGGCATCAAGGCTAATATTACTATGCCTGTGATTCAGCATACAGGCAATGTAAACATTTGGATTGCAGTGGGCAGAATAGCAGGTTCTCCATTTCCATCCAATACTGACTATATCTTCATAGAACCTTCTGTCAATGAAAACAATCCTTATCTCATTGTTCCTTTTAAAGGTAATGTGGCGCTGAGCGGGCTTATTGACTTGCCCAGCCTTACCATTGCAGATCTCAGTACCAGTATTTTTGTAAACAATGGACATGGCTCTACTGTCGAAATCACCAGAGCTACCCAATACACCACAGATGCAAAGATGATTGGTGCTTTTTCAGTGGGTACTCCTGCCAATGTTTTGCAGTGGGAATTTCCCTATGATCAAAAGGGTTACCAACAAACAAACTCAATTGTATACAACTCTACTTCGCTGGGCAACGAAATTGATAGTTATTTCTATTTCGCATTTAATGGCATCCCATTAAAAGGCGGCGCTACAGCACCTCCATTTTTTGTCTGCAGCAAAAACACACCCGAAGACCCATCTATCAATTGCACGCAGATACCAAACCTGTATTTCTGGTGGCATTGCCTGGCCAAAGGCACATTAGTAACGCTGGAAGATGGTAGTAAAAAACCAATTGAAGCCATCAATGAAACCTTCAGGGTAAAAACCGGTACTAACGGAAGTAGTTTCGCAGTATGCGCTACCGCATTAGGGCGACATAGTTCCGATCCGGCAGCGGGCACCCGCAAAGAGATATTCCGGCTCACCACCGCTAATGATAAAAGCATCACTGCTACCGAGAACCACATGGTCTTTATGACGGCGGATAAGTGCAGAAGTATCAGCCATCTTGTTGCGGGCGACAAAGTAATGACCGATGAAGGCATGTCTACGGTAAAAAGCATTGAAGCGATTGCTTACAACGATATGTTTTATGCCCTGGCACTGGGTAATATAAAAGAACAAGCTGAAAAAAGTTTTCCGCACAATATGGCAAACTATTATGCCAATGGAATCCTTTGCGGTGATCAGCTGGCAATGCGCCATCATTGCAATGAAGCGCACCATGATCTTGAATACATGCTGCCGCGCATCAAACAGGAACTGCATACTGATTATGCATCCGCACTACATCACAAGCGCTTTTAATACCCTACTCATGGCCAACAGTCTTATCAAGAATCTGTTTTATGCCAGCCCCTATTCCGTTCCACCTCCCGGCGTAGGTACTACAGGTGTAACATTACAGACAGATCCGGCGCAATCACCCACGCCTGCCGGCGTTACCAACCCCGTGCTGGTGATCCGCTTGCGGATGGCGTCAAGCCCGGTGGTTATTGGTATATCTGCTACATCCGGTCCCGGTACAAGTGTAAAGACGGCTATCTATCAGCCGTCTTTTCCTTTATCCGCCACCGAGTCTTATATGATCGATATCATCTGGGTGCCGTCGGGCACACCACCTGAAAATATCGACTGGAACAGTGCCATCGCATCTGCACCCGTAACCGCTGCCGAAGTGATGGTAGGTAGCGCCGCTTTCAATGGCACTACGCTTGATGCAACGGTAACCTATGGTGCAAGCAGTGTTGCGGTAGGTGCACAGGTAAATGTATTCGCCCTATCAGGCGGTGTATATGTGAATATTGGCAGCGCGCAAACTCAGGGTAACAGGTTATCTGTACCTGTTACCACCACCGGGTTTACTGCGCCATTCTCTTTCAATGCACAAGCCATTATTCCCACCAGCAATTCGGGAGGCGGTGCTTTTGCACCCCCTTTCAGCATGGGACCTCCTACCGTGATCAGCAATTACACCAGCGTACCACAAGCGGCTAAAACAATTGCTGCAGCTGTTTACAATGGCAAAAGCCTTTCTCTTTCCTGGAACCTCGATACGATTGCCGGTTGCGTGAACCCCGATTCCAGCCTCATACAGGTCCTTGCCAGCAACCAGGTTGTTGCCAGTTTTAAAGGAGGCCCTGTTTCTGCCAATATTCCGCTGGATATTTATGGCCAGTCAAACATTACCGTTCAGTTATCTACTCTAGCGAATAATATTGGCAGTACACCTTTGTCCTTCAGCCTGATCACGCAGGCGCCAACGGTAACTAATGTTGTTGCTGATAAAACAGCAGGAAAAGTAACGGCAAATATTGCAACGACCCCCACAGGTCTTTCCGCACAAGCTTACCTGATGGATGGAGATATAGTACTTGCCGGTCCTGTTGCACCCACTAGCGGCGTGGTGAGTTTTAGCTATAGTACATCAAAGTACAATGTAGAAGGAATGGTTGGACTAAGCGTTGTTGCCAGCAGTGTATCTGCCGATGGAACAGTAACAGGTCCTGCAAGTAAGCCCGCCGTTTTACTGGCCACCGCACCTGTACTGCAATCCGCCCTCCTGCTCATCGATCCCGCAAACAACGCACAATGGAGAGCGGATATTGCCTGGAACCGCCTGCCTGATAGCGCTGCCAATGTTACTGCTTATACAGTTTCTGTTTTACAGGAAACGACTGTTATAGCTACGCAAACCATTTCCGGCACTACTGCCACACTTACGTTTGCCAAAACAGCAATCGACACCTCCAAAACACAAACCATACAACTCTTTGCTACCGGCATTACCGGCGGTAATAGCCCTGCACAAACTTTGTATGCGCTGTTTGCACCGCCATTGCTGGCTTCATTGGTTACAACAAAGGGACAAATCGGTATTACCTGGACCGTACCGGCCACGCTTCCGGCAGCCAATACATTACCGGTAAGCTATCGTGCGATCATTGCATCCGGCGCTACTACTATTTATCGTGGAAACGAAACAACTGCTACACGCAGTGCCATTCAGCTTGCCGCCCTTTCTATTCCGGATACCGGCAACCTGGTGGCAATGGTAAATATTTCACTTGGACCGGTTACACTTCAGTGTGATCCGTCTATGGCTGCCACCTGTAGTGCCAGTCCGTTATTGACAGCGCCCATTATCAACGCAACTACTGCTGCAGCCACTACCAATATAGCTACACTGAACTGGACCGCTGTTACAGGTGCCAATGCTATTGCCTATAATATCAATTTTACAAAAGGCAATCCGCAAACCAATATTCCAACAAACGCTTTTGCATTAACAACAGCGCTTACGCTTGGAGCATTGCTCGGTTATACTGTAAGGGCAACCGGAACTTCAAACGGTGTTCCGATTACAGGGCCTCCTTCTAATGAAGCATGGGTGCCAACGAATATGGCCAATGTTTCCACAGTCCGCTTCACTGGTAGCAATACAACTGTGGAGTGGGAGCAGGTGCCAGATGCTGTATGCTACTGTATATCGGTATACGACAATGCAACGCCTGCCAACCAAGTGTATACCAATACCACCAGTGCCACCAGCGATTCGTTCACTATTACGGCTGCCTCGGGGAAAGAATACACGGCCTATGTACAACCCATTATGAAAAATGGAACAGGTCTTGCGGGAACATCACTTAAACTATTCGCATCTGCCTTATTCCTGAGCCAGCAACCGGCTTCTGCCGCCTATCCGTATATCTATCCGGCACAAAGCATGTCGGCGCTCGGCACTGCAACCACAGGCCCAACAGCACAGGCCATTGTATTGTATTTACCCGAACTGGGTGCTGCATCCGGAGCACTCGGCACCACACCGATTGAAGTAGCTCCTTTCAAGATTGAACCTTCAGGAAATACTGCTTTACCCTATAAGCTAACCATTGCAGCAGATCCATTGGCCTGGACATTCGATACTACAGCTATCCGTGCCGCTCTGCAACAGGCCTATGTCAATTTCCTGAAGAATATTGAAACGCCTCCCGGTGGCACACTTGCCGGCGCCACGCCGTTTGGTATCTCGCTCGTGCAGTCGGCCATCGCCTGTTCATTACCACAGACTTTTGCAGAACAACTCTATTACAATTTTGGATTCTCTACAGTTTCCACTGTGGGGGCGGGTTATGTAGACCTCAGGCCGGGCATGGTGTTGAGGGTAGCTGCAAGCGACTACATTGGCATTGCGCAAAGCGGACTGCCTTCCTGGATCAACGGTTATGCAGGCGCTACCATTCTCGATTTTGAAATAGGCAGCTATCTGTCCGGCACTAATTGGCGTACAGGGTTCGATGCATTTTTTAATACACTTACTTCGCAGGGCTCTCTTACCGTTTCATCACCAGCTGCCTCTACGGGTTCCGTTCAGGCCGGCCTTGCCGGAGCGGTTGACCTGTATTACCCGCAATTCATACAGCCTTTCTATCGCCTGTATTTTCCATCTGCCATCAGTAGCCCCTGGGGCAGTGGGTCAAATCTGACAGGATCGAATTTTACACTGGTAGCTGCAAACAAATACAGCAGTTTGCAAAGCACAACAGTTGATCCGTCCAATAACCCTACGGCGTATTTCCGGGGCAGAGCTGTTGTAGAAGTGGTGATCAAAGTATTGGTGAATGGAAGCGAACGACTTGTACCTATGGGTACCAGCCTGGGCAACCTGCTGGAACAATTGGGTTTACGGCCGGTATCCACCTCACCGGTATTGAAACAACTTCGCGTTTACCGTTCCATCGTGCCGGCGATCACCAGTATAACTTCAGCAACAGCATTGGGACCTCAACTGGAATTGTGTGTCGACTGGAATGGTTTAGCCGTATACGGAACAGGTAATGGGTTGAATGCCATGTCAGTTCCATTAATGCCTGGCGACCAGGTTATCACAGATAAATATTAACCCATTCATGAGCGCTGTTCCGGTATTCAACCAGGTTAACTCTTCCGTATATGTGTTGTCAACACTCGCAGATACCGGACTGGTCAATTATTGGGCAGGATACTTTGCAGATCCACCTGGTAGCCTGGGCACCAGCGCCAGTACAAGTACAGTGTGGCAGAACATCGGTGGCTTTTATTTATTCCTAGATCAAATACCTTCCGACTGGACAAAGTTCGCAGCAGATTTAACAGCACTTCGTCCAAATCTGGGTCCGCCTGATATCGTGCGTTGTGTGTGGATCAGCAATGCAGGTCAGTCTTATTTGCAATGGCAGATCACGGTAGCTTTTGCAAAAGCTACCGGAACAGGTGTCAACATCAGTTGGCAATTGATGCGATCCGTAGCTTTTAACATCGGCGCTTACCAATTATCGCTGACAGGATTGAGTACACTCACTTATATCACCGATGAGAACGGAGGCGGTATAGGCTTTCCTGGCGGGGTGTTCAATGGCCCGGAAGGGGGCTATACTTTTCCAACAGCACAGCTGTCATTCAGCGGAACAGCACTTGGTGCATTCAGTAGCAGCATGACTATTGCAGCACCTTCCAGCCAGGAGCAGTGCGATCTGTGGAAAGCACTCAACATCGGTTTGCAATACGCAGCGGCACCTACCTCTTCTGATGATGAACCAGTTCCTCCTGTTAATGGAGATGATCCCGACCCGGCAGCTATGGCCTATGCAACTGCAACAAAAATATTGTTCATGCCTGTGTTCGCAAGGCAAACGGCAACCCTTAACCTGGGCATCCTGTTCGATCCATTGCTGCCACTGGTAGCTTCCCGCACTTCATTCAGTTTATTTCCTGCGGGAACAACGGCTTCACCCATACAGGAAAGTTTCCTGCGAACCACACGTGGATACACTATTCAGTTAACACCACTCAAAGCGAATGGGGTATTCCCCGATGCACGTTTTGTATTCGGCTATTGTCCGGTACAGGAAAGCCTGTCAGAAGAAGGATATCGTTATCATTTAAGTCCCGATGGTGCATTCCAGGCAACCATCCTCACTCCTTCGCAAAAAAAGAGTAAGCGCAGCACAACTACACCCCTGCCCAATCAATTATTATTGGGTTTGTCCGGGTTGGAATACACAAACCTCGATGGCGCCAGTTACATGATCATATTCCAGGGAAACAAACCGGCATTCATTCCTTATGTTCCGCCATCGCAATCACAGGCACCCGATATATCTAAAGCACTGACAGGAGCGGCAACTACTTCACACCTCACTGTGATGTCGCTCAACAACCAGGTGGTTAACCCCGTATATTATGCGCAACCGCGCGAAGCGCCGCTCTTCTCTGGTATCGATCATCGTACCGACAATATCCTTGATTTCAATCCCATGCCTGCTTTTACCTTTCCTTATAATGTGCAACAGCAGCCAGTTGTATTTCCCGTAGGGATTTACAAAGGGCTCAGCAGTGATAAGAATGCACTTGCACGTGAAATGGAAAATGCAAGCCTGGCCCCCTACCGTAATTATTTTATCAGTAAACAATATGGTGTAACAGCCCATGCCGCCAACGCGGAAAACTTCCCAGTACCCAAACGACGTTTACGCAGCGTGAATGATCCGCTGGGTGTGACACCACAAGGACTCGTAGCTGAACTGACGCCCGACTATAAAAATTTCGATGGTCTCATCATGGGTAATATGCCCGGCACTAATTATCCCAAAGTAGACTTCACAGCCGTAGAAGGCATGTTCAAGCAGGCTTTGCAGAACAATCAATTGTTTTTTGTAGCAACCAACGCAGGCGTGCTTATGAGTGGCACGTCGGTACGGTACCAGCTGACAGAAAAAGACAAACCCTTTCTGCTGGCGATGGGCGTAACGCAGGCTGTTATTGATGCCGTATACCTGGCTGTAAGCAGGGCCACACAGCCGTTTGATACGGAGGAGTTATTTGTAAACTGTATCCGCACTGCTGCGGGTAATGATCTCGGTTCTTTTCTCAAAGTGGCTGGCATACTCAAAGTGGAAATGGATGGATGGACTTTCCAGTTGTCGCCCCGTACCTGGCGTACCGATGCCGAGAGCCCAACACTCCTGGTTGCCAAATTCTGCAACCGTTCATTGATAGACCTGGCCAATGATACCAGCAGCTGGTACTGGCCCGAAGTAGCTACACCTCAGAATGGAACGCTGTCTCAAACTCAAACGGTATTATTAAATATTTGTAAGGCGGCGGCGGCACCCGATGCAGCCAAACCCCTGCGCATTTTTTACGATACGGTGCTCAACGACAAAAACTGGAACGGCTTCTTATTTCTGAATGCTCCGGTGGATATTTCAGAGATGCCCGATGACCTGAAATTCTTAACAGCAGGTATTGACCTTACCAAATTCTGTGCACATCATATCGGTTTCTCACAAACGCCCTTCAATGTGCTGAATGGTGTTCCCCAGTTGCAACAGACGGCTGCATTCGGACTGATCAATTATGAAGACCCGATGGACCTGTATGCAGAACAGAGCATTCCATTTGGTTTTAAAACAACAAGGCTGCGGGTGCGTTTTGCCAATGCGGCCCTCGTAGATTTCTCGGCCGAAGTAGAACTCATGCTTAACAGCCTGTTAGGATCTTCATTAACCAAGCAAATAGCAGCACGCGGAAATAACCTGATCATTGAAGGCTCTTACCAGCGTGTGGGCGGCGCCCCCTGCTATGCATTTGCACTGAATGGGGAAAATATTTTCAACGCCAACGATACGGTGCTTACAGACATCGAAGTATTATCGGTACAGGTGGTTAATGGTGGAATTACCAATTCTGTAAACGTGCTCACCAATTTTATATTGATGGGGAATTTCAGGTTCCTGCGCATAGAAGCATTCGATCTGTTCTCTTTTGGTCCGGGCGAAGATACCGACGACAGGTTCCTGCGATACAATGGACTTGGTATTAACATGCAGTTCTCACTGGCTACACCGAAACAACAAACCTTTACGGTAAAAGAATCCAATACTGCATTCGACATGGTGGCCAGTCATCAACGGACATCCTCACTGATGAATAATTTCCCATTAACCATCAGCGGATTGGTTGCCAGCCCCAATCTTGCAGCGGAAGGCGAAAAGCCAAGCGGACAAACACCGGAAGACATGGGCTATACTTCTGTTGCAGCGCCACTGGAGCAAACGCCGATGGTGCCTGGCTGGTATGGACTGGCACTAACGCTGGATCTCGGAACATTCGGTGCATTGACTGGTAGTAATAGTTTTAAAATTTCCATCCTCGCCGCCTGGATGAAAGGCGCTTCGCAAACGGATATACCCGTTTACCTCGGGTTAAAGTTGCCGGGCATACCGGCCCTTGGCGGAAGTTTCCCTTTACAGGGCGTATTGAAGATCGGCTTCCGGAATTTTCAGTTCGAAACCTATCCTACAGCGCTAAACGAGCTTGGGTACCTGTTACGACTCCGGCAGTTTTCGTTATCTGTATTGGTATGGAGTTTTCCTCCCGGCAATAACAACATCATTTTATTCGGACAGCCGCGAAACCCGAAAGGTTCATTGGGTTGGTATGCAGCATACAGCGATGGCAAAGACGATGCACAAACAACAGCAGATCCATTATTATTAGAAAATACAACACCGCTACCTGATCATGTGCAGCGGCGTTTAAAATCGGGCCGGCGTACGCCTCCCATCGGGTGAAATAAAAACGATACAATATGGCAACAGGCGTTGTAAAAGTAACCGTAGTAGACGTTGGACAGGGGCAATGTACTTTTGTGGAGATTTATAACACGAGCAGTACGCCTAAACTGATACATGCACTTCTTTTTGATTGCGGAAGCGATAAACAAAGCGATGAAACGCAAACCAACCTGGATTATATCGCCACAAAAGTGCTTACAATGGATACGCCGGGGTTCGACTGTATCTTTTTTTCACATAGCGACAAAGACCATATCAGCCTTGCCAAATATGTACTTGATAAAATCTGGGAAACAACAAAACCTGTTGTCAGGGAAGTGATCTATGGAGGTGACTATGATAATTATACGAAATACTCTTTCAATATCCTTAAATACATTGAGGATGAGAATCTTTGCGATTCTGACAATATTTTTTCGATCTACAGTAATTCTACCAATTACGAACCAACAAGCAAAAGTTATACAGGTAATTTATGGCATAGTACCGACAACAGTGTTTATGTATATAAAATCGTTGGTAATGTATTATCATCCGATCCGGATTGGGATGACAGTGATTTAAGCGTGGATGGAGCAACGGCAGAAGCAAAGAATCGCGTATCCCTTGTTTGCGGTCTCTATTACGCGGGGGCCTCTTATGTGATTTGTGGCGACGCAACAAATATTACAATGGGGGCTACAAACAGGCTTTTCGCCGACGGCACTACCGTATTTGACAACAACAAGATGACCACCCTTCCCCACCATGGAAGCAGGGCAACAGGGTTTGCCGTTAAATCATCTGAGTCTGCAAGCTTTGAAGCAATAGCTGTAGTGAGTACCTTTTCAGGCCTGCTAAAATCCCGGACACTTACTGTTAGTGCTTACCAGAAACACCGGCATCCCTCCTTGCAATTAATGACTTATTTCATTCCAAAAATAACAACGCCTATTTTAAGAGATCCCCGGTTAGTACAAAAAAATTCGCACAGGCTTACTGCTTATTTGGATATAAGTGTGGGTACCGTTACCGGTATGATACTCTTCCAGAGTGCAGCCTATTCATTCGAAACCCTAACCAATACTTTTGCTACCCGGTACTTTGATGGATGGTCTACTTTCTCTTATAACCTGGGCCTTACAAATACAGCCAGCCCATCACAAGGGGTAGTTTCATCAAGCGGCGCCATCAATGGTTTTGCCTGCTGGCAATATGAAACGCAGACAAACGGGAGTTTTCTCTTAGGCGGTTACGCCAATCTGGCTTTACCGCTCACGTTGTTTACAGGCCCTACAGTAACACTCAGCTCCGCGGAACACGAGCCAATGCCTGAAGAAAAGTCAATTAATGCGGCTCCCGTATCGGCTCGAATAAAAAGCAACCCATCATCTCTTAAGCAACCTGTTCAAAGTGAATTGCAATTCCTCAACCGACTTAACCAGTTTCACTAAGCAGCCACTGAACCATGAGCACAGAAAATGTATATAGAGCACTTAATAGTTTTATTCAAAACAATGCTATTGACTTATGGACTGCAGCCAATGGTTCTCAAGACCTGGCAGGTATGCTGCCTGTGCTTGGTTTATTTAATATTAAAGCCACTTACCCGCTTACTGCTGTTGTGTTAACAGAAAGCCCAAGTGGCGCCAGTGTGCGTTTAACGGGCAACGGGGCTTTTGTAGGGGCAGTCACTTATCCAGTCAGCGCCACTTTACAATACATAGAGCAGGGGGCTGTTTTTTCGCTTGTGTTATCTCTTAACACTGATTGGCTTTTTTCAGACTTCTTTCCTCCTTTACCTGACACATTGATGCGAAGTGCTGATGCACAATCGAATATCAGGTGGTATCCTTCCGTGCTGATTGGCATGAAGATACGTTCTGCTATTTTCACAGGACAGAGCGGGAAAACCGAATTAAATCTCACTGGTTCTCTATTGCAGCCCAACAATCAGTTCCTGCTCAATAAAACACCGATGATCGGCCCGTGGCCGCTTGCTATAACTGGTACTGTTACCATGCCCACCAGCACAAGAACATATCCATTGATCAACCTTGATGCCCGCGGTAACAATACCATCATCAATGCCGCAAAAGAACCCGGCGTGAACGGGCCCGATGCGATGTCGCTTGTTAATCCCGGCCTCACATTGCTAGTACAACCGCTGATACCGCCACAAGGATTGAACAGGAATGCTTTTTCAACATTGCAATTGTTTGCTGATTTTGCATTAGGTGAAATAAAAGGGCGTATTACCACGCTTATCCTCTCCACAGGTGACACCTGGAATTTTACGATTCGTTTTAAAAAAGACACTATATCACTTAGGCAGGGCCTGGGGCAACTCACCCGTATTTTTGGTGTGGAGCTTCCTATTCCCATGAACTTTCCTGTGCTCAGCGATTTTTATGTATCAGAAATTAATATCGATTTAGAAAACACATCCGGATCGGATCTCCTGCCATCGTTCTCCTTGTTAAACCTGGCCGTTACCATACGATCAGATAAAACATGGGATCCTCCTATCCCCTTTGTTACTATTGACAAAGTGGGTACACGGTGGGTATGGGGATGGTCGATGGTGAACGGAAAGAACGGGCTGGAAAAAAATTACACTATCTCAGGTTCTGTATTCGGCACCATCAATTTTGGAGGCAGCAATGAGCAAACGGTATTATTACCTGCTCCCCCACCGCCGGATGATGCACCGGATAGCAGTAGTAAAGCACTTGCTGTAAACGACAATCCGGTATCGCTCAACGTAAACATGTCGCTGCCCAATTTTATCATCTCCGGCTCTCTTGCACAAGACAGTTATATCCCCATTGGCAAAGCATTGAATTTTTTCTTTAAGAATGAGGGACCTTCTACCGGCCTGCAAAAAATGAATGTTACCAGGTTAAGGTTCTCTGCAGATCCTATTGGTCAGAATTATTTTGCGGAAGCCACCATATTTTTTGGCGAACCGGGAAACCCGGATCCGCAACAGGGATGGATGATCAATCTTTTTGTTATTACCATCATACTCAACCAGCTCGAATTTAATATTGCCGTGAATGATGGTAAAGTATCGGGCGGGATCAGCGGCACTTTTTTCCTGGACCAGGGCGATCCCAGCGATTACAAAATGCCGCGGATCATGATCAGCGCGGAATATCCGCCGCAACAGCCCGATGCACCGGAAGGATGGACACTCAGCGGTCATCTGTATCCCGGCACATCCATCAGCGTTACAAAACTGGTTTATAAATTTATTTATGGCGGAGGTACAACCCATCCACCCCGCTGGGTTCCGGATATTCTCATCGACCGCCTTGATGTTGTTTTCACCACTGGTTCCAAAACAGCAACCAGAGAAGTTAAAGCCTCTTACACTTTCGGCGGAACGATTTCCGTTCGATGGGAGCCCAATATTTTCAATACCCCGCTAAAGATCAATGCTTCAGCCGGCATTGACCTGGCCAAACCTTCTACTACCGATACGCCCAGCGGTAAACTTACAGGCACTTTCAGCGTAAATAAAATACAGCTTACTGCCAGCCTGACTTTCGGCGTTGCCGAGCCTACCTATCTTTTCAAAGTACAGTTCGACCAGCTTTGGCTGCAGGCCACCACATCGTGGCGGGGCGAACAGAACAACCGCCACCAGGTTGTTTCATTGCAGTTAGGCGGTGTTACACTGGGCGATATACTGGAATACCTGGTGAACCTTGCTGCACCTACCATTGGCTTCAAGCTCGATTCGCCCTGGGATGTATTAAAGAAAGTGGACCTCTCCCGTTTTGTGCTGACCATTGATCCGAAAGAAAATATCGTTGAATTTGTATTCAATGCCAATGTTGACCTGGTGATTGCACAACTCGATTCAATTGGTGTGCGGTACAGTAAAAAAAGCGGCGACGGAAAAGTAGACCTGATCCTCACCGGCAGTTTCCTCGGACAGCAATACACCAACGATAAGCCATTAAGCTGGGATGTGATCAATGATCCGCCTCCCGCTGTTCCCGGGAAAGGACCAAGCCTGGTCAACCTTCGTTACTTGGGCCTGGGCCAGAGGGTAACATTCAGCGGCACTACCCCCAGTACCGTTGCGGATAGTATTAAGAAGCTGAAGCAGGACATGAAGAAGCCGCCGGACGATGGTAATCCATTGCCCAGCACTATGTTGTATGCTGCCAATAGCCAATGGCTGATCGGACTGGATATACAACTGATGGAGACCCTTGATCTCGGGATCATCTTCAACGACCCCAAACTATATGGCTTATCCATTGCATTGAGCGGTGAACGTGCCGGACCATTGGCCGGCCTGCGTTTTGAAATACTCTATAAAAAGATCACCGATGAAATAGGCATGTACCGCATTGAGTTCCAGGTACCCGATATGTTCCGCACCATCCAGTTGGGCGCGGTTTCTATCACACTCGGCATCATCGTAATTGAAATTTATACCAACGGTAATTTCAAAGTAGATCTTGGCTTCCCGTATAACCGCAACTTCGATCGTTCCTTCAGTTTGCAGGCTACCATCTTTATTGGCCGTGGTGGTTTTTACCTCGGCGTATTGAATGGCGACACTTCCACGCAGGTACCACGTATTTCCAACGGTAATTTCTCACCCGTTATAGAACTGGGCATCGGCATCTCAGCAGGTGTGGGAAGAGAGATACGCGCCGGCATTCTTGCAGGCGGCGCTTTTGTAGAGCTGCAGGTCATATTCCAGGGTGTGCTCGCCTGGTTCAATCCCAACAGCAGCGGCGCTGCTCCCGCCAAATTTTTCAAATGCCAGGGCGTGGCCGCCATTCATGGAAAAATATATGGCTCGGTAGATTTTGTAGTGGTCAAAGTATCCATTACCCTCGAAGCCTATGCACAGGTGAGCATCATCTATGAGTGTTATCAGCCTATGCTCATTGAACTGGAAGTGGATGTAAGCGCCGAAGCATCGATCAAAATATTATTCGTCAGAATTTATTTTTCATTTGGCGTACACCTAAGCCTCGATTTCACCGTTGGCTCCGCCGAACCCACACCCTGGATACTCAGCAACAACAGCAGTGGCGGCAGGTCCTCCGCTGCACTGGCAACTACCAGTCATCACCTGCTGAACCCTAGGCGTCCCGTTGCGTTGAGAACCAACAAGCACCGGCGTTTGCAAGTGCTTCGTGAAGCGCATGTAATGAACATGGGTTTACAGGGCAGGGCTGCTTTGCAGGAATACAATCTGGTATGGCATCCCACCAATCAGGTTTTCCCTGATTCACCACGCAATGCACACCTTACCTTATTGCCAGTATTCACCATTAATAGTGTACCGGTTAACTGGGATGGCACAACACCGGTAAACAGCAACCCCAATTACCGAAGCGCTTTTGTTCTTTTTGCAGACACCGGCATGTCCACCTCCGCCGTAACAGCGGCTGACTGCGCCATACGCAGTGCGGCCCACAGCGCCATGACGGTAAGCGATACCGATACCAGTTTGCTCGCTGCCGATATACTCACACAGGGCTTGCTTTTATATGCCATCCAGGCATTCCCGCGCGACCCTTCAGAAGGCAACAATATTACGGCCTGGCAGATCACGTCCTTGCTGGATCAGCTCAATATGCCCGATACCATGTTGAGCGGACTATCCATCGACTACCTTAAAACATTCTTCACAACCAATATCAATCTCTGGATCAGTGGCGATATTACACCCCGTCCTGATGACAAATCTGCCATGGTATTGCCACTCCCTCCATTTGTAGGATGGACTTCACCGCAGGGAGGCACAATTGATTTCAGTACTAAAAATAAGATCGGGCCGTGGTATGAATGGGGTATTTCACAATTGCTAGGTGATTATTTCCCGGTAGGCGGAGACAACAGTAAGAAGCCGGCGCAGGACGACCCCTCCACTTACGAATCCTTCACCAGTTTCATGTTCCGCGACTTTTGCCTCATCCTTATGCAGAACGGTATTAAGGAGATGCAGAAGCAGATGAATAATACCACGGTTACCGTAACGACTGTGAGCAGTGTAGTGCAAAACCTGGAACAAGTAGCAAATACACTGCCCAATGCCAGCGTGCCATACAGGATCTGTTCGGGAGACACAGTTGAAAGCGTAGCGGAAAGCCTGGGTGCAACAGTTGAAGAGCTTACATTTCTGAACGATCACCTGCAAAGCGACCTTGAAACATTACCCGTTGGTACGCTCCTTACCATTAAGCTGGGCGTTCCACCCGAAGTATTGGCTATGGACAACGCCGGTATTTCGTTTTCCGTCAATCAATGTACATTAGGCACACTGGTTCACCAGGCCGTTCAAAACGATACCCTGCAAAATATTGCAAACCTCTTCAACATAACAAGCGTTGCTACTATACTCTCTTACCAGGATAAAGCTTATCCGCCACTTTCTTCTGGCCCAAATATCCTGGCACCAGGAAACAGTTTTGATTTGCCGCAGCAAACATTTACCAATGCACCTGCCGATTTTGCTCAGCTGCGTGTCGCAGGTGTTTTCTTTGCACGTTACCTTGATGCATCAATATTGAAAAATACACCGCTTCCCGATATGGCCAACTGGTATGTGCAGGCCATTGCCGAGGTGAACCAGGACCTGTTGAAACAATTATTCCCCGAGCAAAAGATCCCTTCGGTCATTGAATTACCACCGGGTCAGGTTTTATCGGTACCGAATGCCTATCAGAATGCCTACAATATACTCGCTAATCGTAACAATTATACCACTGTTGCAGGCGATACACTTTATCGCATCGCGCTGGCGCTCGTATTCCAGCAGGATTTCGGAACTACTACCCCACCAGGTATTACACAGTGGCCTACATTCCGGGCAGGCGTTACATCCTCCGGCACACAAAGCTGGTCTATCCCCGCATGGCAAGGAATGATCATTGAATCCGGAACAAACATTGAATCGCTGGTGCGCCGGTTGATTGTAAACGCAAGCTGGATAAGCATTATACCGGTGCAACCTTCAAAAGGCACATGGTCATACGACTGGGATAAAGTGGCCGTATGGTTATCGACAGCAAAAATCATTGCACCGCTCGCCAGCATCACCGTACCCAATGCAACGGTAGTTTCAACCACCCCGCTCAGCTTCAGCATACTTTCGACAAAATATGGACTTACTGTTACCGACGCAGCCACGCGTCTTAAAAAATTAAACGGTCTCTATGCCAGTGGCACCGTGCTGAAAGTGAAATTATTACCGGCGCAGGATATCACTGTTCTGGTGAATGCAGTACTGCAAGGCGATAGTTTTACATCCATCGTGAACCAGTCCTCACGAATGTTGCTCTCAGGATTACGTCTGCCATCACTGACAACGGACGGAGGCGGACATACAGTGCCTGATCCTGCCCATCCTTCTCCACTGTATGATCTTACTGGTCAGCAGTTCAATATTGCATTGGACAGTACCAAACCAACAGATAATGCACTTACACTCTCCCTTGCATCACAACAAAGCTGGATCAAACTGTTCAATTCCATTACTGTGCAAACCGGGCAAACGCTGGCTTCACTGGAAGCAGCTTACCCCAACCTGCTTGTATACAACCCGGGACTCAATGAGTCTACTTTTAAAGTTGGCATGATATTATTGACCGCACCGGTAAACTCGCTCGATTATAGTTATACCAATGCAGATATACTGGGTGTAATGCCCGCAACAGGTTTAGCCATCACACCCGTTCCGGCCACGCCGCCTGCACCTGTGGTGATGAAGATACTGGGTACAGTACCGCGCACCTATGGACTGGAGCATGGCATTGAATTACAAACGCCTTTGGCGCTTGCTATTCCAACAGATCCTGCCCTTCCTAATATCACCGGCAATCCTGGTTTGTGGATGTTGCCTTCCGATCTGCAGGAGAAAGCAAGAAATGGTATTACTACCCTGTATGAAATATTAACGGTGCAACAAGGTACAGCTGCAGGAAGCAAAGCTGTTCAAATCAACAGCAGTACCTATGGCACGCTCATTCCGTTTAAAGTGAAACGGATGAATGACAGTTCATCGCAGTTCAATCTGATGGGTGTAGATACCGATAAACGCAACCTGCTGATTACACTCAGTAACTGGCTGCGCCAACAGGGCAGTACCGATAAAACCACCGTAAACCTATTGCTTTCACCTGCGCCGAATGCTACCAATGCATCGGGCCTCACCATACTTTCAACAACGGCTGCAAATGCTTTCTTAATAAAGACCAACCTGTCGACCGTATCGGTTCCTCCTGCCATGCTGGTAAGGACAGCGAGTCTGAAAGAAACAGATGATACAGTTTATTATGCAACCATGGCATCACTGGCCGATTTCCTTGAGTTGTTATGGGAAGGAAGTGTAGTAGGGGGCGTTGGTTATTATTTCAGTCCGGGTCTGGAACTTCCGGGAAGTGCATTCGACCAGCAGGGAAATATCACTTTACAATTATTAGTGATCGCAGGTACACAACAATCACTCGCTCCTAATGGGCGCAGCCTGCTTCCTTTCAATAATTGTGCATTGATCGGCCCTGGTGCATACAATGCGCAGTTCTCTCTTTTCATGGAAAGCGCAGGCAGTACCGATCCTTCAGAAACAATTGCACAGGCATTGGTTCCACCCGGCAACGTTGGATTTGAGTTGGTTACTGCCAATCCGGATACCATTACACCTGCCCCCCCTGCCCCGGTAAAATTGTTACGCAACCTGTACAGCCTGTTGAGTTTTGAAGTGTCGCAACAAACTGGATCTCCTTTCTATGCACCACCATCAGGCATGCCCGTGATGCCCGATCCTTCGGACAATTCAAGACAACAGGCGTGGGAAAAAGCGCGTGCTCTTCGCAAAGCGATTGCAGCTAAACTTGTAACAACAGCAGATACAAGTGCTAAACCTTACTGGCGTTACGCACAGGTATTACCTGTATCGCGGTTTATACTGCCTGACACAGTACTTGCCGCAGCCGATGTAACGGGACTGCCTCCTGCGAAAGATGATCCTTACCAGGGATTCGGTACCCAGACGGCACTGCCTGTTGCCAATTTTGTCTTTGGTTTTGGCGATGTATTGGGTAACCGCACGGGCGCTAACGGAAACGGGCAAGGTACTACTTCTATTAAAGTTGGTTATACTGACAACATGGTTTCGGTGGGCGACTGGTCATCTGTTGCCCGTTATTTCAATGTACAGCAATCGGGTTCCAATGCAGTGCTCACCATTTACATTGCACCGCGCCCTTCTGAATTACTGCCGACACCCACACAGCCGGGAGATGTGAACAATGACCTGCTTAAACAGCAACAAAAGTCATTCAGTCAAACGTATTACCAACTCATACAACCCAGACTTACCGGTTGGCTGGTTACTTCACTAAATTATATCAGCGACCCGAACTATGGTAACAAAGGCGTTGCCATCAGTGAGATCAGCCCTTTGTGGAAATTCGCGGCAGGCTCTTATGCTGTGGTAACATCGCTGCGCAGCTTTCTGGCGGCTCAACCTACAGGTATTACAACGCTGGGCGATATCATTACAAAGTATGGTATTGAGAAACGCTATGCAGAGCTGGCCCAGGCCAACGCAGGTTATGCTGTACAACAATTATTTGGCAATACGGTTCCGGTAGTGCCCGCTTATTTTCCTTTTGTAGAACACCTTTCCATCACGGCATTGGCTGCGTTGCCTCCTGTGGGCTGGCCCGTACCGGCTACCCCTGTAACCCTCCTCACTTACGCTGAGAATACTTCCTTGTTACTGAAAACCGGTACACTGCTGGTGATCCCCGGTAAAACAATTACAACAGGAATAACACCACCTACCGCCAGCCTGCAAACCCTTGCAGATGGTGCTTATACTACGGTAGCGCACCTGGCCACACAGAACAATGAACAACCTGTACTGCAAACCGGTTTTGAATTTGCTGTAGAGGTAGATGAGTATACAGAAGTAGTGGTAAAAGTAGATGCCACTACCAATAGTTTTAAACTGGTGGTTGACGCATTCGCCAATAATGGCGTGAACACTACGGTAGAAGCGCTGGCAACTACACATAATAAGAAAGGAGGTATGCTGGCCCTCAACAAAACACTTGATGTAAAAGCATACCTGGTGCAGGATGGCGATACACTGGATAAAAACAAGAGTGGAGTAAGCGTCACCGACCTGGCCAATAACAATGGCAATACACAGGATCTTTTCGACCCGGGAGCTTTGGTTTATTTTGGAAATTTTGCAGCTGTTACTACCGGAACAGCACCGGTTTCACTGCAACAGTTTGCAGACCGGTATGCCTGCCCGGTTGAATTGTTACTCAGCAATAACGCCGGACTTACACTTCCATCCAACAGCGCTTTCGTTTTACCAGGCACCCTGGCATGGCCTGCCAATACCGGTGTTATTAACGTTCCGTATACCGTTCGCAGCACCGATACATTAAACAATATTGCGCAACAATTCAATTTCAATACTGCCACCACTTCTGCTGCCCTGCAACTGGCAACGAATAACTCCAATATGCCAGGCGCACTAATCCCCGGCATTGATGTTACGATAACCGTTGGTGGCAACACCTATCCTGTGAATACCGGTTCAGGCAATCCGTCTTTCACTTCTTTCTTAAAAGCTTTGCGGCAGAAAGTGCCTGCAGGCAGTTTGCAGGATATCGTTAATTCAATTGGAAACAGTACGGGCGTATTAAACACCGGCGCTTTATTCCTTTGTCCGCCTGCCAGATTCACGCAAGACACCATGCCTGCTGATATACCGGGTATGTATGGTGTGAGTGCCGGCGCTTTTGCATTGGCCAATACGGCCATGCAGGGCATCATTGCTCCACAAAAAACCTTACAGGCGTCGGCAGAGCCGGGAAGTATTACGATTCAAACAGGCGACAACGACACATTCAATACGCTGATCGTTCGCTTTGCGGCAAAAAAAGTGAGTCTTAGCGCCAGCCAGATCATTGATATCAATGCAAATGTAGCTTTCATTAAATCAGGCGCCCTTGCCATGCTGCCTCCTGCCATGATCAGCTTCAGTACATCGCTTGACCAAGGCGGTCCTTATGAATCGCCCATTACACCATTAAAAGTATCCCTTCGCCTGTTGCGCCCCAAAGCGCTAATCTATCCGGGCTTTGAAACAACAAAAGGAACAGGGGCAGTAGAAATGGCCGAATCCGATTTCCCGGCACCTGTAAAAGACAATAGTAAGACCAGCGGTCTTACCCTGAATGATTTTGTTGCTAATATGAAAGTTGCATTACCTCAGTTGCGTTTGGGAACCGCACAGGTAACCGGCGTGGTGCAGGATCTCTGGCAGGTGAACTTCAACAGCAGCGGGTTTAAAAAAGTCGAATTTGTTGGAGCAATCACCATTAATAACCAACCGCAGCCGCGTTTCTTTGCACTGAAACCATTGTACCAGCAACTGGTAACGCGCCCGGTAACAGTAAGCCCTTTGAAGACCGACGGCACGCTGGATGCAGGACTGCAGCGTTCTTTCCAGAGCATTGACGTGGAACTATGGGCACGCCGTTTTGTGGAAGACATGGATCGTTTCCTGTCCGGCTCTTATGCAGCGGCCGTTTATAAAAATGTCAATATCCGCGACCAGTTAAAACTGGTGCTCGATGCAAAGACCGGGTTGATTCCGGCTATTGCGGCGGGATTGAGCAATGTGTTGGATGTACAGGATACCGATAAAATACCGGCATTGGTCAGCGCAGTAGATGCGCTGGAACAACAACTGGGTGTAAGCCTGGCAAAGACCTATGAATCAACCGTGCTTATTCAGTATGATTCAAAAACAGAAGCTGCTGTTCTGCCAAAGCCAGCCGGTCTATACGGTAATGGAAAGATCATCGATACTACTACCAATGAACCTCTTTTCGGGCTCACCATGATTGCTGCTAAAACAGATCTTTCCAAAGCCAGCGCTTATGTGAATTTCCTCATGACACTGGATAACCTGGCTTTTCATAAAGACGTATCGGGTAAGTTCTTCTACGATGTATCGCATCTTGAATTCAATATTAGCAGTGACCACCTGCCACAAAATTTCAAGGCATCAGATTGGCTTAGCTTTATTCCGCTGTTGTCTAAACCAGAAAAGCCCGCTGCCTTATCGGGTACTGACCCCAGTATTGAAATTGATGTTCCCATTCCTTTGCGGAATTTCCCCGATATGCCCAAGATCGTTTCCCAGCAGGCAAAGCAGACCTTCCCTGACGGAACTGAAACTGTTAACCAGCTGGGCGTTTGGAATTACGATTACGTATACACCCACCAGCATGCAGAGCAGGATTATGTGGTACTGAAAGCAGAGTTCAACCTTAAGCTGCCGACTGCTGCGCGGAAAATGATAGACCCACTGCGCGACCTGTTCACCGAATTGGCCCAGTACATTACGGTAGCTGATCCGTTATGGCGACTCATCAACGGATTAACCGACCCGAAAACAAAATTACCCATCGGCTATATTGAAAATGCGGTACGGACTTTCGCCACCCTTGCAGGAAATATCAACCAGTATTGGAGCGCACGAATATCACAAAAAGAAATAGCCACCAATAAACTCGACCTCGTAGTTGCAGCCCTTAGCTATGAATTCAATGCGCGGGTAAGTTATCGTAATAACAACGATCTGGATACGCTTACATTAAAAAGATTGGGTAACCAGCCCGGTCCCAACAATAGCTGGCCCGATGCATTTGTACAATTACCCGACGGTTCTTTCAAACAACTGGAGCCGCACAGCGACGTGCCGGATACCACCGTATACAAGGTTCCAGCTGCCATCAGCATACCTCCTGTTAGCTGGCCGGTGTTCAAATTAACCTGGAGAAGCCTGAACCTGGCAACTGTACAGAATGCACGTTCGCAAATGCATGTACAGCGCAACCAGGACCTCATCGATCATGCCAGTACCAATACTGATTTTATTTTCTCAACAGATACAGTCATTGCACCCGGCATTGTTACCCCCCTCAATACATTCGGCAAACGGGTTGACATCAGCGCTTTGGGCAGCAATCTTACCGATGCATTGAATGCCTGTTTTAATGGTTTGTTCGGAACCTCAATGAATGGACAACCGGTAACCATTCAACTCAGTTATGGTTTTGAACTGGTAGCGCCCTCTGGTCTTGATGATGAAGGGCTTATTACTTATCTGCCAATCGGGCTGTATCCTAACCAACCCTTATCCGCCACTACAGCAAACGACCTGAACAATGTTATTGTTGAATGGAAAAGGGACAATAACCCGGTTGAAAAAGGAGGTGCATGGGTCTTTTCTTTGAAACAGTATTCTCAACTTACGGATTACCCGCAGACTTTATTGAATATTGAACACCTGGTGTATCGTATTGCGCCGAAACAGGGTCAAAAAAGTTAGTCAGTGTATGTCAGGCGACAGACAGTATTAAAATACAATTCGGAGAAAGGTTAAATTAAAAAGTTCTATCACCGCTGTAATAAACTCTCTAAATAAAACCTGCAGTTATGACCTGATGTATATAGCGAAAACGGAGTGCCAGTGGCGGACGTTTCCGAAGTAGCAGTTGGTCCATTACTACTACCGTAAGTGGATTGGGCATCACGGCAATTTGACGTTCAAATTAAATTATCCAAACCTTAAAATATTTACTATGCCTACAGTAACATTTACCGTAACCATTAACTCGGGCGTGGGAGATACCTCCATAAATATATTCAACCACCGGGTGACATTAGAACATTTTTTCGACCGCAGTGACAGTTGGGATCAGATTCTAGCCCAGGAATCATATAACATTGGCATTGCCGGCCATTGTCCTCTCGGCGGCAATATTTCGATAGATATTAAGGGTATAACGTCTAGCAGTAAAACCCTCCCCTTGACAGTAAATTCCGCAGGCCCCTTCTTAAAAAGCCTTACAATAAGCGTATAAATATATTTTATGAAAACCAGACAAATACTGCTGACAACTTTCCTCTCATTAAATATTGTGTTTGCTTTGAGCCAAAATACAAATAGAGACAAAAAAACCAATGATTCCGTCAATAGCAGAGCAACAGAGGAATATAATAACCAATTGACATCATACTTCAGAGTGGTAGCAGATCACATTACAAGCGGCACCAGCGGTTATACTTTTAAAATGTCGCTAATGTCTTTAAAATCAATTAAAGATTCCGCTAAGTGGACCATTGATACAAATTTCGTTAACCCTAAAAATCGTTTTCTACGATACACCGAAATTAATGCAGGTGTCAATATGGATAAGTCTCAAAATATCACCAATATTAATTTAGGATCTGTATTTACCATTTTGAATAAAAGAGATAGTGCCATTTATGTATACCGGAACAAACAAAGTGAGCTTAACGCTTTATCAATAATGCGCATAGCCAAAATTAAATATTATGACGATTTAATCAAATCCGGCAAGTCGGAACCCGAAGCAGATAACATCACTAACACCGCATTTAATACTATTAATTTGGAAGGAGGAAAATCAATCGGCGAAATAGACAAAAATTACCTGAAATATTTGAATGCTGTTACTGATTCAATTACAAAATCTAAGGCACTATCATTCCTTGATTATTATACAGGATGGCACAAGGATTTTAATCTGTTCGCAAAATCCATACAGAGAAAACCCTTATGGATTGCATACCCGGCCATATCCTACAATTATCAGTATGGAGCATTTTCAAAACTGGGAGCAGGAAGTAATCTATTAGTTTCATTAAACAAAAATCCGGAGAAAAAACCATTGGAATTGATTAGTACAGTGTCTTATTATTTCCAAGATGATACTGCCACTACCAAAGTCAGTTTAGAGCAGTCGATAGGAGACTTCTCATTGGGAGTTAACAAAATTCTGTTGGAAAATGAGAAAGGCGAATCTCAAATGGAATTAAAATTCAGTGGCGACTACTCCTACGTATTTAACACTGCTAAGGACAGGGGAAAACTAACTGCAAATGCAGTTTTTAAATATAAACTGTTTCAGAGTGTGTGGTTACCATTGACAGTAAGCTATGATCCTTCAAAGGGAAATCTATTTGGATTTATTAGCGTCACGATCAATTTTATGCCATCTTCCAAATAGATGCCAATTTTGTCAGCATATTAAATAATTCCACAAGTTGCAGGACTATTCCCTAATGACTTTATTATACGGTACCTTTTATTGGAGATATCAATGCCTATTCTGCTTTGCTGCGACGGATGATCATATCCACCGCAAAAGTGTGTGTCGATTTCATGTCAGACTTTTTTAATTCGTTTTGAAATGATTTGAGTCTTTCTGCACATTTTCACGTGTTCCGCAGGTTCTATTCCGGATCAGATTCGAACCAATCAGATCAAAAGATGACCTAGTAGCCGGAGTTCAGCATGTCAGTACAAATTCCTTGAGTTCAAGCCGTATGCCTGACACGACTCAAGGATTTGCCTGAAACAAGTCTGATATTTTTTGATATTTTCTGCTATGGTTATGCAGAAAAATCACGCTGATATTAACATTTTATATTTCGGAATAAGCCATTTTGTCGGGGCGAAAAATGGGACAAATTGGCTAAAACGCAATCTGGATAAGGATCGCAGATTACTTCCGCATCACTGACAACCCGAAATAAAAAAAGACCAAACCTTCGTTTGATCTCTTCTTCAGTCGGGAAGACAAGATTCGAACTTGCGACCCCTTGCACCCCATACAAGTGCGCTACCGGGCTGCGCCACTTCCCGAACATGGGTTGAATTGGGCTGCAAATATAGGGATGTAAACGCAAATAGAAAATTTCAGATTATATTGCACAAAATTTTACACCGCTACATGAAGATTCTCATCAGCCAGGTTAAAATTACCGACCCACTCTCCCCCTTTAACGGTTCCGTAAAAGACATATTAATTGATAGTCATCACATCGCAAAAATCGCAGATAAAATCAGCGAGAAAGCAGATATCCAACTACAAGAAAAAGGCTTGCAGGTCTCTCCGGGTTGGGTAGACCCTTTCGTTCATTTTTGTGATCCCGGATACGAATTCAAAGAAACATTGGATACCGGAGCTGCTGCCGCTGCGGCTGGCGGCTTTACCAGGGTTTTTACCCTGCCCGATACACACCCGGTAACCGATAATAAAGCGCAGGTTGAATACATCGCACAACGTGCTGTTTCACTGCCCGTCACCATTCACCCAATGGGTACCGTTACCAAGAAAAAAGAAGGCAAAGAATTAGCAGAGATGTACGATATGCGCAACAGCGGGGCTATCGCTTTCTCAGACGGACTGGAGCCGGTACAATCAGCCGGACTGTTCCTGAAAGCCCTGCAATATGTAAAAGCATTCGACGGTGTACTGGTTCAGATTCCCATTGATAAAAGCATTGGTGCAGGCGGACTCATGAACGAGGGTATCATCTCTACCCGGTTAGGCCTGCCTGGCTTGCCCGCCATAGCAGAAGAACTGATGATCCGCAGAGACCTTGAACTGCTGCGCTATACACAATCGAAACTGCATATCACAGCTGTGAGCACGCAAAAAAGCCTGGAACTGATCAAAGCCGCTAAGCAGGAAGGCTTGCAGGTAACTTGTAGTGTTACACCTTACCACCTCTTCTTCTCCGACGAAGACATGCAGCGTTACGATACCAATCTCAAACTGAATCCGCCACTCAGAAGCAAGGGCGATATGCTCGCCTTGCGCAAAGCTGTATTGGACGGCACTGTGGACTGCCTGGCTTCACATCACCTGCCGCAGGATTGGGATCACAAAACCTGCGAATTTGAATATGCACTGCCTGGTATGCTGGGCTTGCAAACACTGTTTGCTGTAGTCAACGAAGTACTGCCTGAATTAACGGATGAAAGACTGGTTCAACTACTGGGTTCCAATGCCCGCGTCATCTTCTCGCTTCCTCCGGTTAGCATTGCCGAAGGAGCCGAGGCTGAATTGAGCCTGTTCAGTAAAAAAGAAAACACCCTGCTTACCAAAGCAACCATCAGGAGTAAATCGGCTAACACGCCCTTCCTTGACAAGCCGTTGAAAGGAAAAGTTTTCGGAATTATCCATAAAGGAAAACTATCTTTAAACAACTAAAACCAAACCTAAACAGCATATCATGGAAAACAAAATTACTCCACCCTGGCTGAAGGGCTTGCTCATCAGTCTTATATTGATCGTGATCGGACTGATCATCTATTTCGCCGGACAAGCACAGAACAAATCCCTCGGATGGATACAGTTCTGCATCATGATAGCTGCTATTATCTGGGCATGTACCAATTATGCCAAGCAGATGCAGGGCAATGTAACTTTTGGCAATGTGTTCGCACACGGTTTTAAAGTAACGGCTGCTATTGCTGCTATCACTGCTGTATATGCTTTCTTGGCTTTCAAATTCATTTATCCCGAAATGATCGACGCTTCCATAGAAGAAGCACGAAAGAACATGGAAGCAAAAGGCAACATGTCCGATGACCAGATCAAACAGGGACTGGATATGATGCGGAAATTTTTCATGCCTTTTGCCATCGGCGGCACGCTGATCATGAGCGCTATATTGGGCGCCGTAGCATCACTGATCGGTGCCGCAGTTGCTAAAAAGAATCCCAACCCAACTTTAGAGCAGTAAGCATATATGGATGTATCGATCGTAGTTCCCCTGTTCAATGAAGATGAATCGCTGCCCGAACTGTGCAGCTGGATTGAATCTGTTGCCAACGCTCACCAGCTCAGTTTTGAAGTGATACTGGTAGACGATGGCAGTACCGACAACAGTTGGAAAGTGATCGAAGAGATCCATCAACGCGATAACCGCTTCAAGGGTATCAAGTTCCAACGCAACTATGGTAAGTCGGCTGCGCTGAATGAAGGTTTCAAAGCGACCCAGGGCGATGTGGTGATTACCATGGATGCCGATATGCAAGACTCTCCCGATGAAATTCCCGAATTACGCAGGATGATCATAGAGGATGGATACGATATGGTAAGTGGCTGGAAAAAGAAACGCTACGATAATACTTTTACCAAGAACCTGCCCTCTAAATTATTTAATTCGGTGGCAAGGATTAGTTCGGGTATACAGTTGCATGATTTCAACTGCGGTCTCAAATCATACAATCGTAAAGTGATCAAGAGCATTGAAGTGTTCGGAGAAATGCATCGCTATATTCCCATACTCGCGAAGTGGTCGGGATTCCGCAAGATCGGGGAAAAAGTGGTGGAACACCGCCCGCGTAAATATGGTATCAGCAAGTTTGGGTGGCAGCGTTTTATAAATGGTTTTCTTGACCTGGCCACCATTATGTTCCTGGGTAAATTCAGCAAGCGCCCTATGCAGTTCTTCGGCCTGCTGGGAACCATTTCTTTCCTCATCGGTTTTATTGCGAGCATTTATCTAGTCATCGCCAAATTCATGGTTACCGATTTTGCATTGACCAACAGGCCCAGTTTTTATATTGCCCTCACTACTATGATCATTGGCATGCAACTGTTTCTCACCGGCTTTGTAGCCGAACTGGTTACCCGCAATTCCAGTGAAAGGAATGTTTACCTGGTAGAAAAGAAATTGGACTGACCACTCTTTTGTTGATATTTGGATCATGAAGAAAAAGCTGATCATCATAGGTCCCGCCTGGCCGCTACGCGGAGGCGGCTTGGCAACTTTCAATGAAAGGCTGGCGCTGGAATATATCAGGCAGGGATTTGATACCACCATCTATACTTTTTCATTACAATACCCCAATTTTTTATTCCCGGGCAGTTCGCAATACACTGATGAACCCGCCCCTGAAGGCATACCCATTAAAGTGCGCATTAATTCCATCAATCCCTTCAACTGGTGGAAAGTTGGCAGGGAATTGAAAGCATTGGCGCCCGATTACATTGTAGTACGCTATTGGATCCCATTCATGGGCCCTTGTTTTGGTACCATCCTGCGAATAGTAAGAACGAATAAGCATACCCGGATCATCTGCATCGCAGATAATATCATCCCGCATGAAAAACGGCCGGGCGACAAACTTTTCACACAATATTTTATACAACCGGTGCACGGGTTCATCACCATGAGCAAACAGGTGCAACAGGATCTGCAACAGTTCACCAACAAACCATCGCAACTGGTACCACATCCGTTGTACGATAATTTTGGCCCGGCCATACCAAAAGATGTTGCAAGAAGCAAGTTGAAACTGCCGGCCAACGATCAAATCATTTTATTCTTCGGTTTCATCCGTAAATACAAGGGGCTCGACCTGTTACTGGAAGCGATGAACGATGAACGCATACGCAATGCAAGAATCAAACTGCTCATTGCCGGCGAGTTCTATGAAAACCGCGAACCCTACGACCAACTGATTGAACGATTACAGATCGTCCCACAACTATTGTTGCATACGGGGTTCATACCCAATCATGAAGTGGCTTATTATGTCAGCGCCGCCGATTTCATTATCCAGCCTTACCGCGATGCAACCCAAAGCGGTGTAACACCGCTGGCATATCATTTCGAAAAGCCCATGCTGGTTACCAATGTTGGCGGATTGCCCGACCTGGTGCCGGATGGTAAGGTAGGAGTGGTTGTTGAACCGAATGCCACAGCCATTGCCACCGGTATTGTGCAATTGTATGAATTAGGTGAGAATTATTTTTTGCCTCATCTTCGCAATGAAAAACAGCGGTATAGCTGGACAAGGCTCACCGAAACCATTACAACCCTAGTTCCATGAACGGAAAAATAAAAGAGCTCATTGCAGCATCCATTGAAGTGAAGCGCCAGGTGCTGGAAGATGCAGCTCTCCAACAAACCATACAGCAGGTAATTGATATTGTGACCACCGCCTTCCAAAAAGGTAATAAAGTATTGTTTTGTGGCAATGGTGGCAGTGCTGCCGATGCCCAGCACCTGGCTGCCGAATTTTCCGGCAGGTTTTATAAAGACCGTAAAGCGCTTCCTTCCGAAGCACTGCACTGCAACACTTCTTATATAACGGCCGTAGCCAATGATTACAGTTACGATGTGATCTATTCAAGACTGGTAGACGGTATGTGTATAGCCGGTGATGTATTGATCGGACTTAGCACATCGGGTAATTCGGGTAATATCCTTAAAGCGTTTGAAACAGCGAAGGAAAAAGGGGTGATCACGATTGGCATGACCGGCGCCAGCGGAGGAAAAATGAAAGCCATCAGCGATTGCCTTATCAACGTACCTTCTACCGATACACCCCGCATACAGGAATCGCATATACTGATCGGACATATCATTTGCCAGTTGGTAGAAGCTAATATTTTCGGATAATCATGCTGCCACTCAAAGAGATCGATCATAGCTGGACCCTCTTCCTCGACCGCGACGGAGTGATCAACCACGAAAAGGATAATGACTATATCCTCAACTGGGGTGAATTTGTATTTTACCCCGAAAGCCTCGAAGCACTTCCCTTGCTGGCAAGTCATTTTCGCAGGATCATATTAGTGACTAACCAAAAAGGCATCGGAAAAGGATTGATGAGTGAAGCCGATCTTACCAACATCCACAGGCACATGCTGGATGAAATTGAAACCAGGGGCGGACGCATCGATCGCATCTATTTCTGCTCCGACCTCGACAACCTTTCCCCTAACCGGAAACCCCAGCCAGGCATGGCTTTCCAGGCACAAAAAGATGCTCCCGAAATCATATTCAGCAAAAGTATCATGGTTGGTAACCGTTTAAGCGATATGCAATTCGGACGCAACGCAGGCATGCACACGGTTTTCCTGGCCACTACTCATCCCGATGTACCCTACCCCGATCCGCTGATCGACCTGCGGGTGGACAGCCTGTTGGAATTTGCCCGCTTGCTCTAACAAAATCTTTACATAAGATTCCTGATATTTGTTCATATCATTCGTTATGAAAAGAACAGGTTTTATTTGCCTGCTGCTGTTGACAACATCTTTACTCAATGCACAAAAATCTGCCAATGAATATGTGCAAAAGATACGAGGCATTGAAACGGTTATCAAGCCTTATGCTACAGCCATTATGGAGTCGGAAGAAATGCCGGACCGGTTCAGGGCTGACAGTTTCTTTACACGCGGACTGGTGCAGGCTTTGCGCGTTCCGTATTCTTTTTCTTATCCCTTCGATTCGCTGACCACCATTTCAAAACTATACGCGCCCGACAGCAGTTTTCGCATTTTTACCTGGCAGGTGATGAAAGATTACACGTATTACCGCCAGAAAGGAGTAATACAAATGCATACAACCGATGGCTCGCTCAAGATATTTCCTCTGTTTGATTTTTCTGAATTCACCGAAGCGCCGGTAGATTCTGTACGCAGCAACCGCAACTGGATCGGTGCCATTTATTACAGCATCATCCTCAAAGAATACAACCACAGAAAATATTATACCTTGATGGGGTATGACGAGAACGATGCACGTACCACCAAGAAATGGGTTGAAGTGTTAACGTTCACCCCCGATGGCAGTCCGCAATTCGGCGGCCGTTATTTCAGTTATCCCAACGATGCGCTGAAACCGCCACAACCCGCATACCGTTTCTGTCTGGAATTTAAAAAAGGCGCCAATGCCAAACTCAATTACGAGCGCGATCTGGACCTCATCATATTCTCACATCTTACCAGTGAAACAGGTGAGACTGCACAGAAACATACGCTGGTACCGGAGGGCGGCTATGAGGGCTTTCAATGGATTTCCGGCAGGTGGGTGTACAAACGGGTGGTTGCAGAAGTAGATCCCAGTTCCAGGGTTAATCCGCCGAGACAATGAGTTGAGAGTTGTCAGAAATATGAAAGATAACTGACAACTAATCTAATTTAAGTACAGCCAAAAACGCTTCCTGCGGCACTTCTACGTTACCGATCTGGCGCATGCGTTTCTTTCCTTCTTTTTGTTTTTCCAGGAGCTTCCGCTTACGACTGATATCACCACCATAACATTTGGCCGTAACGTCTTTGCGCATAGCACTGATATTTTCACGCGCAATGATCTTGGCACCGATGGCAGCCTGGATGGCTATCTGGAACTGTTGCCTGGGCAGCAACTCTTTTAATTTTTCACAAAGCTTCCTGCCGAAATCCTGTGCACGGCTGCGGTGGATAAGGGCACTGAGCGCATCTACTTTATCGTTATTGAGGAGGATATCCATTTTTACGATATCTGCTTCTCGCCAGTCGATCGGTGTATAATCGAAAGAAGCATAGCCCCGTGTAGAACTTTTCAATTTATCGTAGAAATCAAATACGATCTCAGTAAGTGGCATTTCAAAGATCAGCTCAACACGTGTGGGTGTGAGATAACTTTGATTGATGAGTATGCCTCGTTTACCCAGGCAAAGCGTCATGATATTGCCGATGTATTCCGGTAAAGTGATGATCTGTGCCTTGATAAAAGGCTCTTCAATCCTGTCTATCTTAACAGGATCGGGCATTTCCGCCGGATTATTGACGATGATCTTCTCCCCTCTTGTAGTATAAGCGTGGAAGCTAACGTTTGGTACGGTGGTAATAACCGTTTGGTTGAACTCCCGCTCCAGCCGCTCCTGTATGATCTCCATGTGCAGGAGACCCAGGAAGCCGCAACGGAAACCAAAGCCCAGCGCCTGGGAGGTTTCCAGTTCGAAAGTAAGTGAGGCATCATTCAACTGCAGCTTGTCCATACAATCACGCAGTTCTTCGAATTCATCTGTATTCACCGGGAAGATACCGGCAAATACCATGGGCTTCACTTCCTCGAAACCATGGATCATTTCACCGGGATTATTAGCGAGGGTAATGGTATCACCCACTTTCACCTCTTTGGCGTTCTTGATGCCGGTGATGATATATCCTACATCTCCTGCAGCGACTTCATTTTTAGGCGTCATGCTGAGTTTGAGCACCCCTACTTCATCTGCAAAATAGTCGTTACCCGTAGATATGAAACGTATCTTATCGCCTTTGCGGATCACCCCGTTGAGGATGCGGTAATATACAATAATACCCCTGAAACTATTGAACACGCTATCGAATATCAGGGCCTGCAAAGGAGCGTCTACATTGCCTTCAGGAGCAGGTATACGCTCAACAATAGCCTGTAAAATTTCTTCGATACCAATACCCGATTTGCCGCTGGCCAGCAGGATGTCTTCCTGCTTACAACCAATGAGGTCCACGATCTGGTCGGTCACTTCAGGTATCTTGGCACCATCCATATCGATCTTATTGATAACCGGGATGATCTCAAGGTCATTGTCAATTGCCAGGTATAAGTTACTGATTGTCTGGGCCTGTATACCTTGTGAAGCATCCACCAGCAAGAGGGCTCCTTCACAGGCAGCCAGTGCACGGCTCACTTCATAACTGAAATCCACGTGACCGGGTGTATCGATCAGGTTCAGTACATATTGTTCACCCTTATACGAGTAGTTGATCTGTATCGCATGACTCTTAATAGTAATACCTTTCTCCCGCTCAAGGTCCATATCGTCCAGTACCTGGTCCATCATCTCCCGCTCGCCAATGGTCTTGGTATGTTCCAATAACCTGTCAGCCAGCGTACTCTTACCATGGTCGATATGCGCAATGATGCAAAAATTCCTGATCTTCTTCATAGAGCAGCAAAGATAATTGATCAATTCGGCAATTCGGCAATTCGACAATTGAGGTATATTTTCATTGTCGAATTAACTAATTGGCAAATTGTCTAATTGTTTTTCAGTGCATTGATAATAGCCACAAATTCGTCGGCAATAATAGAAGCGCCACCTACCAGTCCGCCGTCAACATCAGGCTGACCAAAAATTTCGCCTGCATTGGCTGCCTTCACGCTTCCACCGTAAAGAATGGTGATTTCATTGGCTGTTGCAGCACCATATTTGGCAGTGAGTTGTTCGCGGATGAAAGCGTGCATTTCCTGCGCCTGTGCACTGGTGGCCGTTTTGCCGGTACCGATGGCCCAGATGGGTTCATAAGCGATCACTACCTGTTTCAGTTGTTCGGCACTGAGATGGTATAAAGATTCTTCGAGTTGTTTGGCAACAAAAGCATTCTGTGTATTGGCTTCGCGAATGCTCAATGGCTCGCCGCAGCAGAAGATGGGATGTATGTTGTATTCCAGGCAGATATTGATCTTTTCTGCAAGGAACTGGTTGCTTTCCTGAAAATATTCGCGGCGCTCGGAATGCCCCAGCACCACATAAGATATGCCCAGCGACTGCAGCATTTCAACCGATACCTCGCCGGTATAGGCACCGCTTTTTTTGCTGTAGCAGTTCTGTGCTGCAATAAATACATTTTGTTTACCGGCCAGTTGCTGCTGGGCCATGGGTAGGTATGGGAAAGGAACGGCAAATATGGCCAGTTGGTTAGCGCCTAATGTATGAGGCTTGGATTGAATATCTTTCAGTAATTGCTCTCCCTGTGAAAGGGTCAGGTTCATTTTCCAGTTGGCGGCGGCTATTTGCTTTCTCATGTTAGGGGTTTCCTTTATTTTGAATGATGCGCAAAGATAAAGGCCAGCACCGAAGCTTCCGCTTCCGAAACTGTTTGCTGCTTCATTTTTTTCCAATTACCGATGTCTTCCAGGGCTTTATCGAGTTTATAAACAGCTCCTTCCGTTCCCCAACTGAAATCTTTGATCCTTTTGGGCAGCAGTCCGTTCCCAAATACATTACAGCTCACCCCTATTACCGACCCGGTATTGATCGACGCATTGATAGCCACGCGGGAATAATCACCCATAAATACACCGCATTTTTGTGCAGCAGGTATGAAGGCTCCGCTCTGCTCGTCCCATACCTGTACCATTCCGGCCGTATTCTTTACATTACTATTGGTAGCCCCCGCCCCGAAATTGCACCACTCACCCACTACCGAGTCGCCTAAATAACCATCGTGCGCTTTGTTGGAGTAGCCCATGAGTATGCTGTTCTTGATCTCGCCACCACCCATGCACCAGGGTCCAATGGTGGTAGCGCCATAAATGCGGCTGTTCATTTTCACAGCAGCCCCTTCACCCAATGCAAAAGGTCCGCGTATGGCTGAGCCTTCCATTATCGTAGCGTTCTTTCCAATATAAACCGGACCAGTAGCTGCATTGATGATGCAATGCTCCACCACTGCTCCTTCTTCAATAAAAATTGCTTCCGGTTGACTAACACGATTGGTTTCGGGAATAGGCAGCGAATTACGGCCTTCAACCAGCAGGTCGAAATCCTGCCGCAGCAAAAAATCATTGTATTGCGTCAGGTGCCAGGGATGTTGTATCCGCCTGGCCTGTGCATACTTACGCACTTCTTTAAAATAATGCAAGCCGTTAGCAGGATTAAACGACTCGAAAGCTATTTGCGTTTTCCCTGCAATCAACCCCTGCTCATCTGCCAGGCATGAGCCTTCTTCAATGTCTGATAAAGCACTTAACAGCTCAGCAGAAGGCAATACCGTAGCATCGATCCATAAATGCGTTTCCGCAGCCGGACTTTCATACAATTGTTGCAGGTAACCGGTTGTGTGCACATACACAGGCTCGCGTGTCCACAATGACCATCGTTCACGAATGGTCACAATACCCATGCGCAATCCGGCAATGGCGCGGGTTTGGGTAAGCGGGTAGAAATGAGCCCTTACAGTATTATCGAACAGAATGATGGCCATGCAATCAGTTAACCGGAGGTATATGACAGGGTTTGCCTTTCTGCGGTCCACCACCATCTTCTGCACGTTTGCAAACCGGCGGCAGCTTCTTGTACGCTTCAGGCTCCGCTTTCTCTGCATCAGCATCAAAGCCTGCATTGTTCAGCGCTGCTTTGATGGCTCCTGCGGTGGTTCTGTCGGGTAAAAACTGAACACGTATTTCACCCTGCAATAGATTTATTTTCCACTGCAAAATACCATTGTCGGTATTGTCCTTTTCCAGCAACAAGTATCTATCTAACCGCTCTTTACATTCCCAACATCGCAGGTTCGCCGATTTGATGGTTACCCATTCCGGTCTGGGTTGCTGTGCCCTTAAGCAAAGGGAACTTCCCAAAATGAATACTACTAAAAAATAAATTGTTCTTTTCATAAAGCTTTATACATTGCTCAATGGACTCCTTTCCAATTCGCCGGATCATTTCTCCATTCCAGCAATACAGGCTCCAGCGATGAAGCTACCTGTCCTTTTTCAATGGCCAGTTCAATCAGATTGCTGTAATTGGTGAGCGACCGGAATGGCACACCCGCTGTTTCAAAAGCGGTGTCCGCTATTGAAAAACCATAATTAAAAATGGAAACCATGCCTACTACTTCTACTCCGGCGCTACGCAATACGTCTACCACCTGCAAGCTGCTCTTACCGGTAGAAATGAGGTCTTCTATGACCAGCACTTTTTGTCCGGCTGTATAAGCCCCCTCTATCTGGTTGCCCAATCCATGTTCCTTGGGTTTGGGACGCACATACATATAAGGCAATTTGAGTTGATCAGCAGCCATGGCTCCCCAAGGGATGCCGGCAGTAGCAACGCCGGCCAGCACTTCTGCCTCCGGAAATTTCTCAAAAATCACATTGCATAACTCACTTTTAATAAAATCACGCACAAAGGGAAATGATAACACTTTACGGTTATCGCAGTAAATAGGGCTCTTCCAGCCACTGGCCCAGGTAAATGGGGCATCGGGACTTAACTTCACTGCTCCAACCTGCAACAGTTTCTCGGCTACGGCTTTTTCATTGGTCATGCTGCGAAAATACGTAAAACAAGTTGGTAGTTGTTAGACGGTGGGCTGAGGACCTATTTTCTAACAACTCATTACCTCAGGATCCCTTCGATCAGCGCCAGCTCTTCTGAACTGAACTGGTAATTTTTGATGCATTGCAACGAATCCGTTACTTGCTCCGGTTTACTGGCGCCTATCAATACCGAAGTAATGCGCGGATCCTTCAGCACCCATGCCAGCGCCATTTGCGCGAGCGACTGTCCACGCTGCTCTGCCAATACATTCAATCGTTTCACTTTATCCAGCTTCTCCGGTGTTACCTGGTCTTCTTCCATGGCACCATTACCCCTGTGCGATGCAGCCCGTGAATCTGTTGGCACCCCTTTCAGGTATTTATTGGTAAGCATGCCTTGTGCAAGCGGGGAGAAAGGTATACAACCCACTCCTTCACGTCCCAATACATCTAACAAACCATTTTCCACCCAACGCTCAAACATTGAGTATTTGGGTTGATGAATAAGACAAGGTGTACCCAACTCCCGCAAGATGGCGATGGCTTTGGCTGCTTCTGCCGGCTGATAGCTGGAGATACCTACATACAAAGCTTTACCCTGGCGAACAATGAGATCGAGTGTAGACATGGTCTCTTCCAAGGGCGTATGCGGATCGGGACGATGGTGGTAATAAATATCTACATAATCAAGTCCCATTCTTTTCAGGCTCTGGTCAAGACTGGCCACCAGGTATTTCCGGGAACCCCAGTCGCCATAAGGCCCTTCCCACATCTTCCATCCTGCTTTGGTGGAGATGATGAGCTCGTCGCGGTAAGGCAGGAAATCTGCTTTGAAAAGCTGTCCGAAATTTTTCTCTGCCGATCCGGGAGGCGGGCCATAATTATTGGCCAGATCGAAATGCGTGATGCCATGGTCGAACGCTGTGCGCAAAATATCACGCGCTTTATCCATTGAATCGATATCACCGAAATTATGCCATAGGCCCAGCGAAACGGCCGGCAGCATGAGACCGCTGTTGCCGCATCGGCGGTATTCCATCTGTTCATAACGATTGGAGCTTGCTGTATAAGACATGGTTATTGAGAATTGATGAATGATAAATAAGGCTAAAAATACGTGACAGGATAAAACTAATCGTAACTTTTCAAAAATCTTTTCCTGTATTGAATCTTAAAACCGCAAGCCTGGTTTTAGCCATTGCTTTGGTCAACGGCATTTTAGCCCAGCAACCTGCAGGCAGCGATGCCGCCATTGGGCATGCTAAAAAGGTTTTGCTCCAGACCTGGATTCAGAAAGATACCGGTGGGGCGCTTATAGCATTGCGGAACACAGGAGTGGCTTTTCATCTCGCCAGGCGATACGACTCAGCCATCCTGTATTTCAAAGAGGGGTTGAAACTGGCCGTTTCCCGGCGCCAGTATTATTTGGAATTGCATGATTTCAGGCCAGCACTGAATAACGATTTTTTCCTGCTGGGCAATTATACCGGCGCTATGGAAATTTCGGTTGATGGACTGGCCAGGGCCGAAGCCCTCAACAACCCCGAACGGATCGCTCATTTTAAAGGAGTGATCGGCTATATACTGATGAAGCAAGGTAAGCTGGAAGTCGCCAAACAATATTTTATCGATTTCCTGAAGCTGGCCGATGAGCTGCACGACAAATCACTGGAGGCAAAAGGGCTCTTTTACCTGGCCGACCTCACAATTCTGGAAAAGAATTATGCCAATGCCATCTCATACATTCATAAAGCCATAGCTGTTTTCGATGACTCCCAAGTAGTACTCAACGCCAATAAAAATGAGCAACTGGCATATGCCGACAACAAGCTGGCTGAAGTCTATGCGCAAATGAACGACCTGCCACATTCACTGCAATACAGTCTTGCTGCGCTCCACATCAGCGAACAATACATCCGATGGATCAACCGTTACGACCTGGCGCGTTATTATGTAAATGGAGGCACCATTTATAACCGCCTGAAACAGTATCCGCAAGCGCTTTCCCTTTTGAGAAAAGGATTGTCCATTTCCCAGGAACTGATCTATATGGAATGTTTGCAGGATGCCTATGAGCAATTGTCTATTGCTTTTGCCTCATTGCGCAATTACGACAGCGCTTATGCTTATCATCTTCGTTTTACCCAGGTAAGGGATAGCATCGTGGCCGAAAACAACCAACGTGTACTGCTGGAAAAAGAGAACCGTTACAAGATGGAAGCCCAGCAACGGCTACAGGACGCTGCACTGAACCGGCAGAAGCTATGGAAAGACCTCAGTATTGGCATCGCTTGTGCCAGTATCCTGATCGCATGGCTGCTCTACAAATGGTATAGCCTGCGACAAAGGAATCATTTCCAGGCCGCATTGAACATGCAGCAGCAGGAAAATCTGCGCACTACCATTGCAGCGGCCGACAGGGAAAGAAAAAGAATTGCCGATGACCTGCACGACACATTGGGTTCGCTCTTATCGGCCACCAAACTCAAACTGTCGGCCGTAGAAGAAACAGGCACCATGCCTGGTCAGGAAAAAGAAAACCTGAAAGAAGTACTGGTATTACTCGATGAAGCCATGCAGGAAATGAAGAACATCGCTTATAATATCATGCCGGCTACCTTATCGCGACTGGGCGTGATCGCCGCACTACAAAGCCTGTTCAACCGGATCAGTCATCAATCGGTCATACACATCAATTACACCACATACGGGTTCACAGAACGACTACATGAAACAGTAGAGCTGGGTATTTACCAGGTGGTGCTGGAAGCCATGAACAACATTGTAAAGCATGCACACGCCAGGAACGCAACAGTGCAATTGGTTCGTTATGAGCGCCATATCAATATTACCATTGAAGACGATGGCCGTGGCTTTGATGCGGTGCGTGAAAATACGGTGGGAAACGGACTCAACAATATGCAGTCGCGCACCAAAAACATGCGCGGAACCATTGACATTGACAGCCAGCCTGGCATGGGAACCACCATCATCATTGAAATTCCATACACCTGATACCGGGTTGCTACCGGAATATTGGTATTGTGAAACAGCGGCGCAGCCTTTAGATTTACGTATATGAAAGCAGTGGCATCGAAAAGGATACAACTATTGATTGCCGACGATCACCGGGTACTACTCGACGGTTTGGTTTCATTACTTAGAACAGAACCCAATTTCGAGATCGCGGCAACAGCGGAAAACGGCGAACAGGTAATTGATTGGCTCAACAAAACGGAAGTGGACGTATGCCTGATCGATATCAGCATGCCCAGGCCGGATGGCATGGAGTTGACGCGATGGATACAACAACACAAGCCACAGATAAAGATCCTCATTCTCACCACGCACGACGAAGAAGAGATCATTGCCGAAATGGTACAGGCAGGCATAGCTGGATATCTGTTAAAAAGCTGCACCCGGCACGAGTTGGTAGAAGGTATCAACCGTGTTATGAGCGGACAGTTTTTCTTTAGCGAAGCAGTCAGCAACCGCATCATCGATAGCTATAAAGAACAAAAAAAGGAAACTGCAGAAGAGCCCGTAACATTTACAGAGCGCGAAAAAGAGATCGTACAACTTTTGGCGAAAGAATATACCAATGAAAAAATAGCCGAAGCGCTGCACATCAGTTACAGAACGGTGGAAACCCATCGCAAGAATATGATGCTTAAAACCAAAGCACGCAACCTGGCGGGTTTATTGCGTTTCGCTTCCAATCAGGGCCTGATCAGGCTATGAATCATCCGAACCGGTTTGTTTAAAAGTAAAAGCCAGTGCATGTACCTGCTATGTGTGTTGGGCACAACATAAACAGGAAATGCAACTGGCTTACGTATCCTCCCCTCAGAAGATCCGTTTCAATGAAATGTTATGGGAACAGGTACTACCCCCTACACCGCCTGTTATAGAACTTGCATCACTACTGATGCTAAGAGAACCTGACTCACCTCCCATACTTATCTGGACCTGATTACCGCTAACAGTTCCTGTACCTGCTCCATGCTCACCAGTAGTGGTGAGGTATGTGCCCATAGCTGAGCTGCCGGCTGTCCATATATTCACAACAGCGTTCACACATTTTCCTCCATTGCTGCTTACCGGCGTGGCTGAACCCTGGTACACTCTCACTGGATTCGAAGATGTTTCTTTTGCAATGGCTGCATATACCGGCCCCTGGTGGCTGGGAAAATACACAGAATCTATCGAAGGATTGCCGCCGGTAGCACCTACAGAGAACCATATCTTCGCCCCGCTGGTACCGGTAAACAATGCTTTGGAAAGCGCCTGGCCACTTTGCCAGTTACCCAATGAAGCGGCGGGTAAACTATCAGAAGCACTGGCCGGATCAGTCCATTGGTAAACCACATAAGGTTGAGCAGCCTGCAGGTTAACTACAAAATAACCACTTGAGCCCGTCAGCGTGCCTTTATAAATACCACCACTCTGGTTATCGTAGGCCGCCTGGGCAGTGGTTCCGGAAGTATTATTTCCCGGTCCCGACGAATTGTTGCCGGATGATTTGCTGCAGCTATTGCCAATCAACAATAAAGCCGAAACAGCGGCAATAAAAGCACAAAAACTGATAAGCTGCTTCATAGGTATTTGTTTGTGTCGATGAATGAATGAATGTTGATAGTAAAAATAATTGGCAGCAGACTGAGCAGGAATACCATTACCACGGTATTTTCATCTACCAATAAGTTGGTATGAACCAGTTGTTAAAACAAGTTGGCCGTTTAAACCGGCCGTATTTATTTTTGGGGAATGGAACCGATAAAAATCATAGCGGGCGGCGGACTGGTCTTTAATGAGGCAGGTGCCTTACTCATGATCTTCAGGCGTGGCAAATGGGATCTTCCCAAAGGCAAGCTCGACGAAGGAGAAACGATTGAAGACTGCGCGCTGAGAGAAGTGAAAGAAGAAACCGGCCTCGCAGCAGTAATACGTGAAGAGCTCATATCCATGGGTTATCATCATTATTTCGATCTTCATTTAAACAATAACGTCATCAAAGAAACCCATTGGTTCCGTATGCATGCTGCCGGCAACCAGCCATTGACACCGCAAACGGAAGAAGACATTACGGATATCCGTTGGGTGCAAGGCACCGAATTGGAAGCCTGCTTGAACGATAGTTATCCTAATATCGTAGAGGTAGTCAGGGAAGCGATAAAGAAATAGTTGTTAGATGTTAGTTGTGACTTGTTAGAAATAGCTCTGACATCTTACAACTGACAACTAACATCTAATTTCCTCCTACCTTTGCCCTCTAATCAAACTGTATGAAAGTAGGTATTCTCGGCGGTGGCCAGTTGGGCAGGATGTTATTACAGGCTTCGGCCAATTATGTGGTGGAGACATCGGTACTGGATAAAGAAAGCGATTGTCCTGCAGCGCATTTATGCCATCATTTTGTACAGGGCGATATTACTGATTTTGACACCGTATATCGTTTTGGAAAAGGCCTGGATGCCATCACCATAGAAATCGAATCCGTTAATGTGGAGGCGCTTGAGAAATTAGAAGCCGAAGGCGTACATGTATATCCCAGGCCTTCAGCAATCCGTACCATCAAAAACAAGATCACACAAAAAGCTTTCTACCGCCAGCACGATATACCTACTTCAGAATTCATTATCACAGAAGCCAGGAACGAATTGCAGGAACATCTTTCTTTCCTGCCGGCTGTTCACAAAACCGGAGAAGGTGGCTATGACGGCAAAGGAGTGCAAGTACTGAAAGAGCACAAAGACATTGACCTGGGCTTCGATGTACCCGCTGTGTTGGAAAAAATGGTTCCCATTCACAAAGAAATCGCTGTGATCGTAGCCATGAGTAACCAGGGCGAAGCAACCCTCTACCCTCCTGCTGAAATGATATTCGACCCCGTGCTGAACCTGCTGGATTACCAGCTGAGTCCGGCTATTCTTCCCGAACAGGTATTGTGGAAAGCAGAAGCCATTGCACTGAAAGTAGTAAAACACCTGAACAGTCCCGGATTGTTTGCCGTTGAATTGTTCGTTGATAAAAACCAGGAAGTGCTCGTGAATGAAACGGCGCCCCGTGTCCACAACAGCGGCCATCATACCATCGAAGCCAATTACAGCAGCCAATACGATATGTTGTGGCGAATCATACTCAATTACCCGCTGGGCAATACCGATCCCATTCTGCCTTCAGCCATCGTGAACCTGCTGGGCGCTGAAGGTTATACCGGGGAAGCCAAATATGAAAACCTCGAAGATGTATTGAAGACCGACAATGTGTTTGTTCATCTCTATGGTAAAACAGAAACCAAACCCGGTCGCAAAATGGGACATGTAACCATCATCAGTAAAGACTACCAGGACCTGGCTTACCAGGCCAATAAGATCAAGCACCTTTTGAAGGTGATAGCCTGACCGCCCTTTTCACTACCTGCTGCACACTGTCGATCACCGGTATAATCGGAGGAAGCGGTGGCGGCGGCAACAGTTTGGGTTGACGAACGGCTTTCCTCACTGCCAGCGGATGCTGGAAGCCGATGCCGATCAGGCTTTTCAACTGCAACCCGGGTGAATTTTTATTGGCTCCGAATAACCGCACATTATCGTCGTAGATCATGTCTAAGTTATAAGTGGCGGTGAACGCTTTATTGATGCGGAAAGAAAACATGTTCGTCATGAAAAAATCCACATTCTGCGGCTGATCGGCATAGTTCGAAAACAGGTCGAGCCTCCCTTTATAACCCACGTTTTTACCAATCGATGTCATATAATTGATGGTGGCAAATGCACCGATCTGGTTAATGCTATGCGATCCGGGCGGTACACCATATAGTCCTTTTCTGGCCAGCGAATCGTGTGCAATGATGGTCATACGCGATGTAAGCGGAGAAAGGAAAAGCGAGAATTTATCACTGGGTTTATAATCCATACCCAACGACAATATGATATAAGCCGGCGACAAAAAAGAAGACGACAGCGTTGGTACATTATTGTTGTAACTGAACCCGTCGAAAAACTGTGACCGGAAATTGAACAAGGTAGACACATATACTTTTCCCACGCTGTCTATCTTATAACCATACTTACTCAGGAAATCGATGCGGTCGTCGTTCTTGCGGCCACTCAGACTGGTGGTCTGCACGTAGCCCATGTTCACATCCAGGTTATTATCCCAGGTATAGCGCCTCTTTTTATGATAGAAAAAATAGTTGAAATAACCACTTGCCGCGAGAGAGAAATTGTCGCCACCAGCCGACCAGTTACTCAATGATCCTTGAGAAATGTTAAAACTTAACAACCCACCTCTTTTCCAGTCCCATTTGGTGGTATCTGTCTCTTTTTTGATCGTCCTGGCGGTCTCGGCCTTTATCTTGTTCAATACATCCTGTGCCTGCCCAAATTGAATACCAATGGCCATTATAGCCAATAGAATACATTTATTCATCGATTGTAAATGCTGATTTATGCGTAAAAATAAGGAATGACACCATTCATCAAATCGGGTGCTGACAAACTGGCATAAACAAGGGAATTTTACGTAGTTTTGCCCTCTAAATTTTCAAACGCATGGAAATGCTGGCTATAGCAGGAAAAGAACATGATGAAAGTCGCCAGGGTGAAGCCTTGAAGCCTTTTGAAAACGACCCCAATCAGTACCGGAAACGTTTCTATATAGAAAGTTATGGATGTGCCATGAATTTTGCCGACAGTGAAGTGGTAGCTTCCATATTGAACCAGGAAGGATTCGGCGCAACCCGGCTGGCAGAAGAGGCCGACCTGATACTGGTGAATACCTGTTCTATCAGGGAAAAAGCGGAACAAACCGTTCGCAAACGCCTGCATGAATTCAGGAAACTCAAGGGAAAACGCAAGGGCATGCTCATTGGCGTACTGGGTTGTATGGCCGAGCGTTTGAAATCTCAATTACTGGAAGAAGAAAAACTGGTAGACATGGTAGTAGGTCCAGATGCTTATCGAAGTCTCCCCTCGCTGATCTCCGAAGCAGAAACCGGACAGAAAGCAGTGAATGTTTTGCTGAGCCGTGAAGAGACTTATGCCGATATCTCCCCTATCCGTATCGACAGCAATGGCATCAACGCTTTCGTATCGATCATGCGGGGATGTAATAATATGTGCAGCTTCTGTGTAGTACCATTTACACGTGGCAGGGAGCGCAGCCGCGATGCCGTTTCTATCGTGGCCGAGTCGCAGGATCTGTTCAACAAAGGCTATAAAGAGATTACGCTGCTCGGACAGAACGTAGATAGTTATTATTGGATCGATGAAGCAAAAGATGAGACTATAACATTTGCCAGGCTGCTTGAAAAAGTGGCGCTGATCAGTCCCGATCTGCGTGTACGTTTCAGCACTTCACATCCGAAAGATATTACCGACGAAGTATTGTACACCATTGCAAAATATGAGAACATCTGCAATTATATCCATCTGCCCGTACAGAGCGGCAGCACGAGGATCTTGCAGTTGATGAACCGTACTTATACACGCGAATGGTATAAAGCCAAAGTGGATCGTATCCGCGAGATCATCCCCGATTGTGGTATCAGTTCCGATATCATTGCCGGTTTCTGTACCGAAACGGAAGAAGATCACCAGGACACCCTAAGCATTATGGAGTACGGCCGATTCGATATGAGCTATATGTACTTCTACAGCGAGAGACCCGGCACATTGGCTGCCAGGCGTTATACAGACGATATTCCCGAAGCAGTGAAGAAAAGAAGGTTACAGGAAATCGTAGACCTCCAGGGAAATTTATCGCGCCAAAGCAACCAGCTCGACCTCGGCAAAACGTTTAAAGTATTGATAGAAGGCAATAGCAAGAAAAGCGATGCACAATGGTATGGCCGGAATAGTCAGAATAAAGTGATCGTGTTCCCCAAAGGCAACCATCCTTATACACCCGCTGATTACGTGATGGTGAAAGTGGTGGATTGTACCAAGGCAACCTTAGTGGGAGAAATCGTTGGTAATTAAAAAACTATGGATTTACAAAGCATAAAAAACAGATTCGGTATTATCGGCAACTCCCCAGCCCTCAACTACGCCCTGAATACAGCGGCGCAGGTAGCGGCTACCGATCTCACCGTGTTAATCGTAGGTGAAAGCGGCGTAGGTAAGGAAGTATTTTCACAGATCATACACGCATTATCTGCCCGCAAACACAACCCGTTCATAGCGGTGAACTGTGGTGCTATACCCGAGGGCACCATCGACTCGGAATTGTTTGGTCACGAGAAAGGCGCTTTCACGGGAGCGGTAGACAGCCGGAAAGGATATTTTGAGACCGTTAACGGAGGCACCATTTTCCTGGACGAGATTGGAGAAATGCCATTGGGCACGCAGGCCAGGCTGTTACGCGTACTGGAAACCGGTGAATTCATTCGTGTGGGTTCATCTAAAGTACAGAAAACCGATGTGCGCGTTATTGCAGCTACCAACAGGGAATTATTGGAGTTCACACAAAAAGGAAGATTCAGGGAAGACCTCTATTATCGTTTGAGCACTGTCCCCATCAGGGTACCTGCATTGCGCGACAGGAAAGAAGACATTCCTTTACTCTTCAGAAAATTCGTGGTAGACTTTTCAGAAAAATACAAGACCGCACCTGTACAACTCGACGACGATGCGAAAAACCTGTTAATTAACCACCCCTGGCAGGGCAATGTGCGCGAATTGAAGAATATTGCGGAACAGATATCTGTACTCAGTTCATCACCCGTTATTACGGCAGTTGAACTGAGCAGGTTCCTGCCCAACCAGGACAAATTCAACCGGATGCCGGTGTTGGCCGGACATGCTGCACCAACCGGTGAATTCGCCAATGAAAGAGAGATCCTGTACAAACTATTTTTCGACATGAAGAAAGATGTAACGGAGCTGAAGAAAATGTTCCTTGAAATATTGCAGAACCCTTCACTGGCAGGCGCCGCTGCTAATTTCACCCGGGATTCACTTATTCAGGAATACCACAACAATGGCGAGGCTCAATCCATCATCACTTCTCCTTCAATTGCTTCGCCGGCCAGTCCCGCTGCAACAACTTACTACCCATCAGCACATGGATCACAGCCCGTACTACTGCACGATGAGGGTATTCATCAGCACGAAGAAGTAGAGGAATCGCTGAATATCATGGACAAGGAAAAAGAACTGATCGTGAAAGCGCTGAAGAAACACAAGGGAAAGAGAAGGGACGCCTCGCTCGACCTGGGCATCAGCGAAAGAACACTTTACCGGAAACTGAAAGAATATGACATTGATGAATAGTATTAAAAGTCGAATTGTTGTCTGCCTGTTATTGTTGTTTTTGATGAGCGGATGCGGGGTGTATTCTTTTAAAGATGCTACCATTCCGGCCAATGTCAAAACCATCAAGATCGGCTTCATTGAAAACAAGGCGCGTTATGTAAACCCGCAGGTAAGCCAGAAACTGACCGATAAGCTGCAGCAAAAGATCGTTGGAAGCACCAAACTCACCCGCACCAACAGCGACGATGCACATTATGTGCTGAACGGACAGATCACCAATTACGATCCCTCACAGACCGTTGGTGTGAGCGCACAACAGCCTACGACCAACCGGTTGACCGTTACTGTTCACATGACATTGAGGAAGACACTGGAGAATACAACCGAAGAATTCGATGTAAGCAGGAGTTTCGACTATTCGGCCAACCTTACTTTGCAGCAGGCCGAAAGCGGATTGCTGGACGAGATCGTTCGCAGTATTACCGATGATATTTTTAACCGCATTTTCTCCAACTGGTAATCAAATTGTATTTTTAGTACTATGAATGCTTCCCTGGAAAAGACCTTATTGCACCTGACCGGTAAAACCAACTTCAGTGAAGTAAGCGTAGCGCAACTGGAAGGGCTTGTTGCTGCACATCCTTATTTTGCACCAGCGCAATTGCTGCTGGCTGCCAAATTAAAAAACACACAACAACCCCAAGCCGTTTCCCAAAGCACTAAAACAGCTTTATACTTTACCAATCCATTTTGGCTGCAGCTCCAGTTGAACAAAGATGCCCATGACGAACAGGTAACCAGTGTGGCGCCGGTGACCGCCAAGATATCTTCCCTGTTATCTGATCAGTTGGCGAGTTTTAAAAAGCCGCTGGAAGCAGATGCCAAACTCGATATAGAAGCAAAGCAGGAAAAATTGTATACCACTGATTACTTTGCTTCGCAAGGCATTAAAATCGATTTGGATGCGATTCCGCAGGACAAGCTGGTTTCCCAGATGCGCAAGTTCACCGACTGGCTCAAGCAAATGAAGCCCGCCGATACCAATATAGACCTGGGCGTATCGTCTAAACAGGAAAAAGACGTAATACAAAGCGCCGAAAGCTCTAACGAGCAGCGCGAAGTGATTACCGAAAGTATGGCAGAAGTGCTGGGAAAGCAGGGACAAACAGACAAAGCCATCCAGCTCTATATTAAATTAAGTTTCTTAAATCCTGAAAAAACCGCTTATTTTGCGGCCAGGATACAACAATTAAAAGGTATATAAAATGATCATTCTGTTTTTGATTCTGATTGTAATAGCTTCTGTGGTGCTTGGTTTCATTGTGTTGGTGCAGAACCCCAAGGGGGGTGGACTTTCCGGTACTGTTGGCGGGTTCAGCAACCAGTTCATGGGTGTAAAGCAAACGACCGACGTATTAGAAAAAGGCACCTGGATTTTTTCAGGCATCATTGCCCTGCTGGCGCTTTCTTCTACCCTTTTCCTGAAAGGCGGTACATCAGGTGGTGTTGATACTTCCATCATTCAGAAAGTGAATACTAGTACCAGCGCTCCTGCAGCACCGGCCAATACTGTTCCGGCTAATGCTGCTTCTGCGAAGCCTGCTGATTCTGCTAAAAAATAAACAATCGTTAAAAGATATTTCAGACCCTGCCTGTGTATTCAGACAGGGTTTTTTAATTAATTTAAACACCGGAAGAGGGCATGGTTATGAAAAAGATCCTTTTGATATTATTGCTTTTGTTCATTGTTACAGCAGGTATTTTTTCCTGGCAAAGCCTCACTTCAGGCACCGGCTTTGAAGAAAAGAGCCGCTACCTGGTAGTGGAAGAAGGCAGGAATACACAAAAAGATGTGATACAAACGCTGCAGCAGGAGCACCTGGTCAAGCACCCGGGCACTCTTTCATTGCTGGCAACAACATGGGGTATATGGAATAAACTGAAGCCCGGCAAATATGAAATAAAAAAGGGCGATAACCTGTTCAGCATCGCACGCATGCTGAGAAACAACCGGCAGGCATCCATCAAACTGGTCATCAATAAACTGAGGGTGAAAGAAGACCTGGCACACCTGGTTGGTAAAAACTTCAATACAGATTCTGTTGCAGTAATGAATTTTCTGCAGTCGAACGACTCGCTCAAGCCTTTTGGAGTAGATACGAATACCGTATTTACCCTTATATTGCCCGATACGTATTCTTTTTATTGGAACACTTCTTTCAATAAAATATTGCGCAAGCTTGCCGATACCAGGAATGCTTTCTGGAGCCGCAATGACCGTATGCAAAAAGCCCGGCAACTTTCTTTCACCCCTGAAGAAGCATATACCCTGGCTTCCATTGTAGAAGAAGAAACCAATTTTGAATCCGACAAATCCAAGATCGCCGGTGTGTACATCAACCGGCTGGGAAAAGATATGCCCTTGCAGGCATGCCCCACGATCAAATATGCCATGAAGGATTTTACACTCACCCGCATCTATGAAAAATACCTGGGCAATCCATCTCCTTATAATACGTACCGGAAGAAAGGATTGCCCCCCGGTCCGATCTGTACCCCATCGCCTAAAACCATCGACATTGTATTGAATGCACCGCGTACAGATTATCTTTATTTTGTTGCCAAAAGTGATTTCAGCGGTTATCATCATTTCAGCAGCACGTATGAAGAGCATATGCAGTACGCCAGAGAATACCAGAAAGCATTGGATGCCTATATGGCCAAAAAACAAAACTCGCCTGAGCATTGACAAAAATTGAACGACACATTGTTAACCTTGCTCCCATTGCCTGGCTCATCAACAAGAGCAAGGTAATGGTCATTCCCGGGTTCCGGGGCCTTCCGTTATACGATGTGGTGCGTTTTTTCTTCCGGCAGATCAATAAAGTAGGCTTGAACGAAAGAGCCGCCGCCATTTCATTCAACTTTATCATGGCCATGCCGGCAGCCCTCCTGTTTTTGTTTGCACTGTTACCTTATTTTCCCGCTTCGGCCAGTTTTGAAATGGAAATACTTAAATTATTCAAAGACATTTCTCCAGACTCTGCCACTTATCGTTTCATCAAAGACATACTGGATGGATTGCTGGAAAAACACGTAGGCGTATTTTCTTTTGGTTTCATATTGCTTATCTTTTACGCTTCCAATGCTATCATCGGCATCATACGCACGTTCGACCGATCGATACAGGAACAGAAAGGTTTTTTCCTGTACCAGCGTTGGCGCGCTATCCGGCTCACCGGTATTCTTGTGTTGCTGGTCATTGCTTCTGCGTTGGTATTGATAGGACAAGAACAGCTCGCCGGTCTCCTTAAAAATCTCTTCCACATGCGCAGGAGGGCCAGGCTACCCTGGTGGAACGGGGTCCGTTGGTTCATTATCACGGGTTTGCTCTTCTATTGCGTGGCGATGATCTATAAGTTTGCTCCTTCTGTAAAAAAAAGATGGCATTTGGTATCGCCTGGCTCTCTACTGGCCACTGCATTGATACTGGTTACCACCATCGCATTCTCTTCGTGGGTAAGCCTGTTCGCCAGCTCCAATTACAACCGCGTTTACGGCTCTATCGGAACCGTACTCATCCTGATGTTGCTGATTTACCTCAACTCATTGATCCTGCTCATTGGATTTGAATTAAACGTCAGTATTACATACCTGACCAGGAAGGCAGAAGAAAGAAATACATGACGGTCTGCAGTATGATCAGCCTTAGTTCCTTAAGAATAATTTTCCGGATGTTTATAGATTCGCTACAACTCCTATACAAAAAGGGCCGCTCAAACTGAGCAGCCCTTGATTCAGAAAATAATAATCCCCCTTGATTACTTCCTCGCTTTGATCAGTTGTACGACCTTACGCTTGGATCCCTGAATAAATTCTGCAAAGTAGGTCCCGCTCTGGTAGTTTTCTCCTACCTGCAAGCTACTGTTGCTATGCAGTCCTGATCTTGCTTCTATCGCTCTTCCTGATGCATCCATCACCCGCAAATTCACCGGTGTCTCATACCTGCTTTGGATCTTCAGTGTGAAGTAAGTGCTGGTTGGGTTCGGAGCTACCGTTACTTTCAGTTCTGATTCTTCTGAGCTCACTTTTACTTTGTCTTCATTGGCTGTTTGTGTAAGGGTGGTATTGTCACCGGTTGCTGATGCCGTTACTACCGGTCCAACACTGCAATCATAACTGTTCCAGATCACATTGCGCTTTTCACTCTGTATCTCCTGGGCTATAAACAGACCCGTCATATGCGTACTGTCCCTGTTGCCCTGTACTTCCAGCTGGCCATTCGGTGCATATACATTCGCATTCACCCAGGTATCCGTTTTCCTGGTACCGCGGCCATCCTGGTGGTCTTCACCCTGCTCCCCTCTATAACCATCATCGCTTCCATGATCATTTCCTTCTTCACCACCATGTACCGTGAAGTAACCTCCTCCATCGCCTGCATCACCTCCTTCAAACTGGTGATTCTCTTCTCCCGCGTGCTGGTGGTCTTCTTCCACCAATAGTTTCTGCCCTACATAGAACGTAACTTTATAACGGTCTGCATTGATCTTGCTCTTCTTACCTATCTCTACCCCATTGCTTACAAGTACCTGGCTGTTGCCTGCAAAACGTACGTTCGTATAGGCGCCTGCAGATGAACCGCCGCTTACATGCAACCTGCCTATATTGATCACAGGACTCGTAAACAATACCGTTGCTCCCTGGCCTATCTCTATCGATCCAAATACTGTACCACCCAACGTAACAACTGCGCCTTGACCAATATTAACTTCTTTGTAATTACCACTTACCGTTGCTGTTGTATTCTTGCGAACAGTAAAATTGGGCAGTCCTCTTGTGCTTGTTGTGTTATACACCATCGTTGGTAAGCCAACAGCAGCTACCCCATAGATCTTCTGGTTGATCACCACTCCACTCTCTGCATCTATTCTTGGTGCTTTTACAAATGCCCCCGCCGAAGCTACGGTTGTCTTCTCTCCAAACTTAGCCCTGCCCCTTGCGCTCATCACACCCACACTGCCGCCGGACACTATATTGTGGTCGCTCAACTCTACCTGCCTGCCTGCCAGGATCGTGTAGCTGCTTGCGAGGGTTTCTTTCGCATACATGTAGGTGGCCGCAAATTCACTCCTGCAACCATTGCCATCTGTAGTATACAGGCTATATACGCCATCTCCATTCGTTAAGCCTAAGCTGATCTGCTGTGTAGCGGCAAAGCTGCCCGTGCTGTACAACCACTGGTAGCCAAACGGTCCGTTTAATGTACTGCTGCCAGTAAGGGTTAACTTATTACAGAACGCATCAGCATTGCTCGGTGCGATACTGGCTACCGGCAGGGGGTTCACTTTCACTGTGAAGCTGCAGGTACTTACATTACCATGTATATCCATTACTGTGTAGCTTACTGTTGATGTACCGATATTGAATACACCGCTTACATCGATACCCGCGCCGTTTCTTGTTGTTGCGCCTGTTACTGTATACAGGGTACTGGCTATTCCGCAATTATCTCCCTGACTTAATACAGGAATTGTGTAATTGGTATTACCGCCAGTATTAGCACAGAATACCTGGTTGCCCGCGCAGGCTATCACCGGCGCTTCATTATCTGTAACAACCACTGTCTGTACAGTGCTATTCGTATTGCCATGGATATCTGTTACCGTCCAGGTTACTATTGTGGTGCCTACAGGGTAAGTAGCCGACGGATGGTCATTCACCACACGCTGTACACCGCAGTTGTCTTTGGTGAGCGGGGTACCTAAGCTTACTGTGGCCGAACACTTGCCCGGATCATTGTTCACACTAATATTCACCGTGCTGATCGTGGGTTTCTCGTTATCTGTTACTGTAATTGATTGCGAAACACTGTTGGTATTGCCATGGATATCCGTTACCGTCCAGGTTACTGTTGTTGTACCCACAGGGAAGAAGGCAGGGGCATTATTTACTACGCCCGCCACACCGCAATTATCATTGGTTACCGGCGTGCCCAGATTAACCATTGCGCCGCACTTGCCTGCATCGTTATTTACACTGATATTGGCCGGAGCTGTGATCGTTGGATTCTCAGTATCAGCAACTACTATGGTAAAGGTTCCCGAAGACACGTTACCACTTACATCGGTAGCGGTCACATTTACAATAGTAACACCTACAGGGAATACTGTTCCTGGATTCTGGCTATACGTAATCACAACAGGACCGCAAATATCCGAAGCCGTTGCAGCAAAGTTGATGGCTGCTCCGCATATACCCTTATCATTCACTGCGTTTATGGCAGAAGGAGTAGTTAATGTTGGCGCAGTAATATCATGAACGGTGATTACCTGTACTGCAGAAGAAGTATTTCCACATGCGTCTTTGGCTGTCCAGGTTCTGGTAATAGTATAATTGTAATGACCCGCATTATTGATATCGCCATTCTGCGTGCTTGTCTCCGCAAATACTACTACAGGCGATGCATCACAATTATCTGTTGCTGTTAAAGTAGCTGCTACAGGTACTGCGTTACAGTCTACTGTAATGTTAGCAGGTGCTGCACTCAAAACTGGCGCTGTTCTATCCAGTACAGTGATGGTCTGTATAAAGTTATTGACGCTCGTATTGCCACTTGCATCGGTAAAGTTCCAGGTTCTAACCTGTTTATAGGAACTACCACAGCCTGCGGTCTTTACATCGCTTAATAAATGTATGGTTGCTGTACTGCAATTGTCGGTAGCTACTGGGGCCAACGCCAATGCTGCTGCCAAAGAAGCAGCATCGGAACACTCAACCGTTGCATCCATACTACCCGGCGCTGTTGTAATCACAGGTGGAGTAACATCTTTGATAATAACGGCCTGTGTTTGAGTAGCGGTATTTCCACTGGCATCCTGGTATGTCCAGTGTATGGTATAAGTACCTTGATTGTTATAAGTAAGTGGATCACTGGTAGTTCCTGTTACCATACCCGAGCAATTGTCTTTAGCAGTAGGCGCTGTAATTGTTGCAGCGCATTCGGCCTTAACAGCGGGCAGGGCATTTATCTGGTAATTTATCGTAAGTGTGCCTCCTCGGAAATAACCTACCCAGCCAGGATAACCGGTGAAATTCATCTGCAAAGTATTATTGCCGCCATAATTATATCCGGGGATACTTCCGTTATAATTGATGGTGAATGACTGCGCGTAATGGAATAATTGGTTATCGCCGATATGGGTACCCGAAACATACATATGATCGTAATCACCGGTTCCTCCCCATCCCTGGTCTACAGCTGTATAAGATAAGCTCGCGCCAGTTACAACAGCTCCAGCGGGTAAGGGGTCAGAAAAATTAAATATCCACGGGCTCCAGCCATTTGTATTACCATAAGGCACTGAAATGGTCTTTGAACCTGTTGTTGAAGTAGTTGGCACCGGCGCTTCATTGTCTTTTACCGTTACAGTGAACGAAGCGCTGGCTGTATTACCTGCCGCATCGGTTACGATAAAACTGTTGGTAGTAGTTCCAACAGGGAATACCGAACCGCTGGGCAAACCAGCCGTTTGCTGAATGGTTGGAACGCCGCAATTGTCGCTATAATTTACTGTATATGCTACGCTCGCACCGCATATACCTGGATCATTATTGACCGTAATGGGGCCCGGGCTCGAAATAGTTGGCGGTACCAGGTCTTTTTCCCCCAGGTACTGTCCATTGGGTATGGAAAGACCATGTGTTACCTGGCATGGGAAAGCAGCATCTATTACTTCAACCATAGTACTGTTACTGGCTCCATAGGGTATGGAAATGGATACATCTGTTGTTACTCCGGTATTGTAATTAAACGGCCCATAGGAAATATTCGCCCCCGAAGGATCGTAAATTACCTTAAAGCTTTTGGTACCTGTAATGGATGCACAGGAAAGATGGTTGACCCTTATGCTAGCAGTGGTGTAATCATCTGCAGGATTACAGGGTGTTCCATTATTGTTACCTGGCAATGTAACTGTATTGCTCCAGCCTGTTATCGGGCAACTTGTACAAACCGGGGGTGGAGGCGGTGTAAAATTACCGGAGCCTCCTACCAAAAAAGCCCAGCATACATTGTTTGAATAAGGGGCTACGCTCAGTGTGGTACCCAGGAACGGAGTATGAACAGTAGCATAGCTGTTAAAGCCAAAGCCCAGATAAGTAGGTGATGCCGCAGCAAAAATAGTGGGACTTAATGAAGAGGCATTCCCGGCAAATTCTGCATCAATAGGGTAATTGACCCCGTTAATAGTGAGCCCCGCACCCGAATGGCCGCATTCATTTACCTGATGATAGGTCATCAGATACCATGTTAAAGAGCCGTCCTGGGCCTGATTAACACGTATTTCCGTAACGTGTGCGAACGAAAGGATTGTAACAAAAAGGCATGTTACAAAGAGTAGAATTTTTTTCATAAAGTGGTTTTGATAATGACCATTAAGCATGATCTCAGAAAATTATCCTTCTAAGCATCCTGTTGCACTTAGTTTTTATATATTTTTTTTACAGACAGGCCCGAAGGGTCAAACCCAGCAGGAAGACTGATCTTCAAATCATTCAAAGCATCGCTATCGCAGTCAGGCTTATTGAACACGCCTTTTTTGCTGGCGAAGTTGAAATCTTTCGACAAATTCTGACCGTCTCCATTATTTGTAATAGTGAGGGTAAACTGCGCATTTTGATCTGCAGGACCATCATTAAAGACGCTGATCTGTACCTGGTTTGTGTTGTTACATTTAACAACACGGTAAAAGATCTCTATTGAGTTCCTGGTTTCAGGAAAAACCTGCCAGTTTTTATACACGGTTTCAGAAGACTGGCCAAAAGAAATGCTTACAAAGCCCATAACCAGCATAAAAAAGAGTAGCCGTTTTAACATAATCAAGTTTTTAATTATTAAAAAATTATAGAATACAGTTGGGAACTGCATATTCGATAGGAAATAAGGTCGGGAAGCACAGGTATTTTTCAATTGAACAGCGCAAGGTTCATATGCAGGTTTTTAGTTAGGTTGATTGTAGTAGCGTCTGTAAATTACTGTAGAGAAATATCTACAAGGATGTAATTTGACAAATTGCCAATTCCAGGCAAAATTGAGTTGATAACACAATGATTTTAATAGACTAGAGCATTGATTTCGTAGATGAGACGAAAAAACAGCTTAATTTCAGGCAAAATTTTAGCTCAGTACCCTTACTAACCTCTGCCAAGATGAAATATCGTTGTATCATAATAGATGATAACATTATTGAATGCGACTCGCTTGCGCTGAAACTAAAACAAATTGCCAGCCTGGAAATATATGCCACCCTCTCAAGTGGATTGGAAGCAGTGAATATTTTGAGAGACAACAAAATAGATATTGTTTTTTCTGACATAGACATGCCGGGCCTGTCTGGCATAGAACTGCTGAAAAGCACCAAAAATCACCCCGTTTTTATATTTATTTCATCCCATCCGGAGTATGCTGCCGAGAGCTTCAACCTGAATGTGATCGATTATATCGTAAAACCGGTTAAACTGGAACGACTGATCCATGCCGCCAACAAGGCGATTGAATACATCCAGTTAAAGAGGTTGCAGAATAACCAGGCGGGCCCTAAAGCATCTTCTCCCGATACCGGTAACAACCTGATCAAGACCATCGACGCTCAAGCCTATTTCTTCATCAAAGATGCCAGCGGTTATACCAGGCTTGATATGGGCGACGTGTTATATATTGAAAGTATGGGGGATTTTTCCAAAATACATACTACGAGCCAGAAAACACATTTGGTCCTGGTGAGTTTAAAGAACCTGGAAAAGCAATTGCCCGCCAGCTTCTTCATACGCGTTCACAAACAGTATATGGTTAATCTGCTGTATATTAAAAATATTACAGTGGGCGAAATACTGCTGAAAGACAACAATATAATCCCAATCAGTACAGCCTATAAACAGGCATTGCTGGATACGGTAGTACATAAAAAAACATTGACCCGCTTTGGGGAATAATACCTTCATGCCGCGGGTAAGGTTATATGAAATATACTGCCTGCCCCAGGACGGCTGTTCACAGTGATATTCCCATGTAATATAGCTGCAAAATGCTTGCTTAACAGTAAGCCAAGACCGGTTCCTTTTTCTCTATTGGTCCCGTAGGTGCTTTCAATTGATTTTATGGCGACATCATTGATCTGCTGCACTTTTGTTTCGCTGATTCCTACACCATTATCTCTCACTGAGAGCACCATCTCTTTGCCGTCTCTCTTCGCAAAAATTTCCAATAACCCATCCTGGCCGGAAAATTTAATGGCATTGCTAACCAGGTTACGAACGATCAGTTCTACCATGTTGCGGTCGCCCAATACCCTTACCCCCTCCTTGACGCTGTTGTTCACCGTCAGGTTTTTTGCTCCTATTGTATGGTGCGCGCCACTGATAACATGTTCTACAATAGCTGCCATATCAATATCCTCTATAACGGGTGCAAAGCCCTGCATCTGGCTGGCCGACCAGTTAAGCAGGTTATCCATTAAGCTGGCAGTATGATCCAGTGTGCCTTTTATCAATTCTGTATATTGAGCCAGTCTCTTTTGCTCAATATGCCCGTTTGCCAGCAGTGAGCTGAAAGAGATCAGGTTATTGACCGGCGTTCTGAGATCGTGACTCACAATACCGAATATTGTATCCTTTACCGATACCAGCTCTTCCAAAGTCTGCTTTTGTTTCGAAACCAATTTGTTTAGCTTAACGGTTTTATAGTGGTTGTAAAATACCAGTATTCCAGCACCCAAAGTAGTAATGGCAATTATTGCCAGTGCGGTTGATAATTTTGCATCGAATTCGATCTGTGCCTGCTGGGCGCTGATCCTGCTGTCTTTGATCTTTTTATCGAAACGAGCCCTTAATTGCTCCTTTTGCAACCGGGTGATTTCCAATTTCTTTGCGTTTTCCAGGTCTGCCTCTTTTTTAAGAAAGGCAACTCTTTGAAGGCTTTTTTCCTGATCACTGATCTCTAATTGCTGCTTTCTGAGAATGATCTCCTGCTGTTGTTGTTTTGCCAGCAATATCTGCTGTTTCAGGCTTTCATCGGTCAACTGCTGGGTCAGTTTATATTCCCTTTCCTTAATATTAAAATCGAGTTGCAATTGCTTGCGCGTGATCTCCCTTTCCTTTTCATTATTATAGATGCTGTCACGCATGACAATATACTCCCGGTAATAAAAAAGCGAACTGTCGAAACGGCCTGTTGTTTCATATAAATTACTCAGGCTTTCCAATGCATTTTTTTGTACTCCTGAAACATTGATCTGCCTTGCTATATCCAGGCCCTGTTTCAGGTTAATAAAACCATTCCCATAATCTTTATTTTTTGTATAATACCTGCCCAGGTTTAGGTAATTTTCTGCCAGCGTAAGTTTTTCATTGGCTTTCTTGTTTACCTCCATGGAGGTCAGGTAATATTTCAGCGCAGTTTCTTTGTTTTGCCGGGCTTCGTATATTTTGCCAATGCCCGTCATAATGGAAGATTTCATCGAATAATCCTCTTCTTTCTCTGCTATTGGCAGGGCCCTGTTAAATAGCTGGAGTGCTTTTTCATATTTTTCCGCCGGCCTGATCCGCATGTTCATAAGCTCGTTATCTGAGGCCATCATTAAGATATTTCCAAGTGCTTCACAGGCAACAGCCACTCCTCTGCTTGTACTGCTTGCATCCTCAAATATTTTTAAAGCTTTGTGTATGTATTCCGATGCCTGTTTAAACTGGCCAAGACCCTCATAGATCTCCCCGATATTCATGTAACAACTGGCCACTTCGCCTTTTTTCCCCAAGTGCTCATATAAAATAATTGCATTCTGATGGGCTTCCAGCGATTTAGCATAATCCGGAATATCATTGTACAGCGCTCCCATATTCAGATACGTATCAGCCATATGCACTTTATCGGCAGCTTCCTTTCCCACTTCGAGTGCTTTCTGGTAATAAGAAAGGGCTTTGAGATAATCTGACACACCGTGATAAGAGGCGCCCAATTTATAATAGATAACTTCCAGTATACTTTTATTGGGTAGTTTTTTTGCGAGGGAAACAGCCGCTTCGCCGAAGCTTTCCACTTTATCGAACTGTTTCAAAATTGCATACTGCCTGAAAATATTGCGCAGGTAAATAACCTTTAAAGAATCTTCTTTCTGATACGCCTCGTTTACGCGTAATAAGCTATCTAATTTTGCCTGCTGCGTCCACCCCACACCTATACAACCGGTGAATATCACAAGCATCAACAATATCTTCTTCATAAAAGGTTCAGTAGTTTCGACGTCCTGTTTAAATCAACCAGGGTTAGTTCGTTTAAAATTAAACGAATAACCCATAACATTGTCTAACAATATAAATAAAAAATAATGCAACCTTTCGTATGCATTAAAAAAATCATCCTTTGCATGAAACGCATCTATCGGAACCGTACTCATCCTGATGTTGCTGATTTACCTCAACTCATTGATCCTGCTCATTGGATTTGAATTAAACGTCAGTATTACATACCTAACTAGGAAGGCAGAGGAAAGAAACAGTTGAATATTATTTTTCAACTTTTTATGGATTTCTTAACGGCCCGCATCTCATACTGATATCAAAAACGAATGCATATGAAAAAAAGCCGCTTTTTCCGGAACCTGATCATCATTGCTTTACTTTTTTTGATTACCTACGCCCTCAGTGACGGCATCCATTATGGCAGCACATTGGGTACTACGCTGGCTATCTGTAGCTTATCGGCATTGGCAGTAGCCATTTATCTTTTCCGAAGATTATCTCAACTAAAAGAAGAAGAAGAGACGCAGTTATAATGTCCCGATGGCTCGATACTCAATTACTCAATGATGATACGCAGGGGGGCGTTAAAAAACGCATTGAGTGTTGAGCCATTGGCACATTATTCAGCCAATTTCTTCAATTCAAGAACCAGCCTTGTCTCTGGTAACTGGTGATTAAAAAATTGCCGGTAATGCTTTTTATTGTTTACCATCAAGGTCACCGGGATGGTGCCGTCCCAGGATTTGTCTATCATCGGACAAAAAACATTGGGATCTTGTTCATCGAGCCATATAATACTGGAATGATAATGCTGCTTTTGGGCAAAAGCTGCGATCGCTTTGGGATAATCATCGGGGAAGTCGAGACTCACGAGTACCAACTTCACACCCTTTGCTTTGAAAGCCGCCACTTGTTTTTCGAACCAGGGGATCTCGTGCACACAGGGGCCGCACCAACTTGCCCAAAAATTAAAGACCGTAGGCGCGGAACTGGTATCAACCATCTTCATCAGTTCACCGATCTTCATTTTAGGGATCGACTGGGCCTCCGTCATTACTGATAGCAGGTAGCAGCATAAGCAAATAAGTAGTTTTTTCATAGCGATACATTTAATAATTCTGGGTTGTAATACCCCATTCGGTCATTAGTTGATCTGATTGAGCTTTCGGCAGAGACTGCTGCTCATAATGCCCTGCAAGGGTTTTCTGTCGCATAGCTTCATAAATACTCACAGCGCAGGCAACAGACACATTCAGGCTTTGGATGATGCCAACCTGGGGGATGATGAAATTACCGTCGGCCAGCAACCTGATCTCTTCACTCACGCCGGAATGCTCATTGCCGAACACAAGCGCTACACTCCCTGTAAAATCGATATCATAAACACTTACAGCATCGGCGGCAAGATGCGTGGTAAAAATGCGGCTGTATTGCTGTCTTAATTGTGCAAAGCACGCTGCAGCATTATCGAAATGATGTACGGTCAACCATTTGGCTGCGCTGCTGCTGCTTTTAGGTCCGAACTTGTCGTGACGTGGAATTTTGGTATTTAGAATATATATATCCTGTATGCCTACCGCATCACAGGTTCGCATGACTGCGGCAATATTATGCGGATCCTGTATATTTTCCATCACTACAGTCAGGTTGGGTTGGCGCTTATTCAATACTTGTATCAATTTATTTTTCCTTTCCGGTGTCATGCGCTTGTTCTTGCTTCGAAATTCGACAACAACGGAGAAGAAACCAAATAAAACTCCTTTGCCCCGGGCTTAAGCCCGGGGCAAAGGAGTTTTATGATCACTGTCAAAACCATGCGTGTTTAGTCTCTTTCGCGGCGGCCCCAGCCTCTGCCCTGTTCGCGCTCGCGTTCACCGCGGTCTCCCCAACGGCCACCACGGTCATCATCGTCGCGGTCTCCCCTGTCCCATTTGCGGTTATCGTGGCCATTGTAGAATTTGTCTTTCCATTTTCCGCCATAACCATAACGATCGCCACCATACGCCGGGTATCTGTTGTCTATTACCACGGGCCTTCTGTAGGTATTGTAATAATCACGGTAACGATCCCGGTAATAATCGCAACGATACCAGGGTCTGGGTTCATTGATGGCTACTTTATATCCGCCATAAAGGTCATAATCACTATACATAGCAGGCAAAGAAGCGCCGATCACCCAGCGTCCGTCGCTCAGGTAAATGAATGAGCGATGGGGGATATCATAATAACTATCAATCTCAGGGAGGTAATAATAATCGCCCTCATATTCACCGGGCAAGCCCCAGGCAGGTCTCCCTATGTTGAGGTTCACATTCAGTCGAACCTGTGCTTCTGTATAACTGCTCATCAGCACAGCTGCGAGCAACAAGGTGGGTAGAATTAACTTTTTCATGGTCGAACGTTTTATACTCTATATAAGCCAAACGCAATGCCAGAAACGACTAAATCTGTTAAACAAATGTAAATCTGCATCTTATAAGGGACTGATACCCAGGCCAGGTTTTCCTGATACAAGAACAGTTCCGAAATCATAAGTCAGCCCTTGTGCTACATCTTGTGATAACAGCAAGGGGCCGTCCAGGTCTGCATGGTCCAGTTGCGGCAGAAAATGCGCAATAGCCGATGAACCAATTGTAGATTCATTCATACTTCCCATCATTACCTGCATGCCCAATGAACGTGCTTTTGTGATCATTCGCCTGGCAGGCGTGATGCCACTGCATTTGGTGAGCTTGATGTTGATCCCGTGAAAACGGCCATGGCATTTTTCCACGTCTGTTTCCGTTACACAACTTTCATCTGCAAATAATGGAAGTGGCGATCCTTCAAATAAAACTTTCATCCCCTCCCAGTTGTCTTTTGCCAGCGGTTGTTCGATGAACTCTACACCCAGTTCGGCCAGTTGCGGTATTTTTTCCAATGCTTCTTCGGTTGTCCATCCGGCATTGGCATCGATCCTGAAACGAGCATCGGTATTGGCTCGCAATGCTTTTACAATGGCGATGTCTTCATCGGTTCCCAGTTTGATCTTGTATACCGGCCAGGGCTTTGCTTTCATTTTGGCCACCATTTGGTCTATCTGGTCAATACCAATGGTATAATCTGTGATAGCAGTATGTTCCCATTTCGTATTCCACAAAGCATAGAGCGGCTGGCCTTTCATTTTTCCGTACAGGTCCCAGCAGGCTATGTCCAGTGCACATACAAGGAATGGATTGTTTGGAAAAAGATGGTGCAGGTAATGCCAGTATCTTTCGGGATCGGTGAGTGCAAATTTTTCCACCAATGTTTTTTTGCTTTCCAGGTCTGCCATCATTTGTTCCACTGTGATATTGTAATACACAATGGCCGGCGCCTCGCCGATGCCGGTAAAAGGCCCCAACTCCAGTGTTACTACCAATGCTGGCTGATGGGTTTTGGTACGTCCGTTCGAGATGGTGAACGGGTATTGAAAAGGGAGGTTCTGCTGCCAGTATCGAAGTTTCAAAGCTGTTATTTTAAATTAATCAGACAATCTGCCACTGGCTATTACATAATTATAGAATTCCTCATTGAATGCATTGGCCGCAAGTAATGATTCCAAAGTAAGGTGCATGCGGTATTGCCAGTAATGGCGGGGATTAGCGGGTATGTTGATACGTTCTTCACCGGGATTCTCGCGGCGCAATTGCTCGCTTATGCCCAGGATATCCTGCAATTGAAAAATGCTCCACATAGCGGGTGAATGCAGGTGTTGCAATACAATGGCTTTGTTGATCCATGGCTCACAATAATAAGGCGCTGTTCCGGGCTCTTCAAGTTCCTCGTTGTAGAATTGCTGTATCGTTGTTTTGTCTTCTTCCCACCAGCCGCGTATGGTACTCATATCATGCGTAGAGGGCGTTACCACACTCAGGTAAGGCGCATCTTTGGGGTTGAAGAATTTTGTATGGCTGGCCTTGGGCATCCGCTGTATCTCAAGGCTCAGCAGTCCCAATTGGTGCATCACATCAGGTACACAAGCCGGCACGAGGCCCAGGTCTTCCCCGCATACCAGCATATTGGTCACCCGCTTCAAAGCAGGCAGTTTGAGCAACGCTTCTTTCTTCCAGAACTCATCCTGTCTGCGGAAGAAATAATCTATATACAGCTCATGCAGGGCCTGTTTTGTCTGCTCATCGAGGTGGCGATATGAACTGGTATTTTCCATCCCGAAACGGAAATGAAAATGCATGCCATCAGCCTGCTCTGCTTCGAACAATATCACATTGCTGATCAAATCGAAAAGACCCGTTTTGACTTTCTGGTGATGCGCATCATTTTCCAGCGCTGCGAAATAAGTCTCTACCTGCCGTTGTGTAGCAAAAGCAGGTTTGAGAGCATACGAACCATCTCCGGCAGATTGCAGAAATTCTTTTTTAACCAGATCGTTGTCGTGCCCGAATATTTCCCATAATACCTGATCTGAGATATATGGCTGGGTAAAACGATGCAGATCTATATTGATCTTCCTGTTATGAAATTCATTGATGCGTACCGGAATAGCAGGCACAAAATGTCCCATGATACCTTCTATTGCATGCATGGGAATGCTGAATATCCGGAAGAAACCCAATATATGATCGATACGGAAAGCATCGAAATAGTAACTCATCTGTTCAAAACGCTGCTTCCACCAGGCGAAACCATCTTCACGCATGCGCTCCCAGTTGTAAGTGGGAAATCCCCAGTTCTGTCCCTTCACGGCAAAATCATCGGGTGGCGCACCCGCCTGCGCATCCATGTGATACAATTCAGGATTCTGCCATGCATCCACACCATGCCTGTACACACCAATGGCTATATCGCCTTTAACAATGATGCCATTCGCATGTGCATAAGCGGTGGCTTCTTTCAGTTGTAAGTGCAGGTTGTACTGGATATAATAATGTAACCCTATTTCATCCTGGTGTGAACCGATCAGTGTTTGAATGGTGGTTGCATCGTACCGGGCATATTGAGGCCACTGGTTGAAATCAACCGTTCCATACAGGTCGCGCAGGTAACAAAAGGCAGCATAGGGTTCCAGCCAATGTTTGTTCTGTTCAAAATAATCCTGGTAATCTTTGTGCAGGAAAAAATCATTTTTTGCTTCTGCATACAGGTCCTGGATGATCGACCACTTGGTCTTGATCACCGATTCATAATCCACTACCGGCAAATGATTCAGCCGCTCTCTTTCTTCGGATATTTTTTGCCGTATGGTTTTGTTTTTGGTACCGGCAAGCACTTCCACATTCAGGTAAATAGGATGCAGTGCAAAAGCCGAAATCGCTGCATACGGATAAGAATCTGTCCAGCTATGTGTAGCCGTTGTATCGTTCACCGGTAACAGCTGTATCAGTTTCAAGCCCGTAGTACGTGCCCAGTTGACCAGCAGTTTCAGGTCGGTAAACTCTCCTACCCCCAGGCTCTGCTCACTGCGCAGGCCGAACACAGGAATAGCAACGCCTGCACCTTTCCAGGTATTATCGGGCAATATGGTGAATCCATCATTCACAGTCACCTGCCTGTTTTTGGCGCCGGGGTCGTTCAAAATCCTGTTGTCGCCATCTTCATACCGTAGGAAAATATTTTTCTCTGTATCGTATACACCATACTTGTAAGCAATCGGGAAAGACGCGTGGCTCAGATCGAGCGATGCTGTAAAGCTATCCTCCCCTTCCTGCCTGTTCATCAATACCGGTGCAACAGTATCCCAATTCCCCAATTCAACAGTATTGCCCAGTATGCACAGGGTTTGGCCGGCTTGCAAGAGCGGACTCTTTACCATCAGCACATGCGTTGTTTTTCCAACATGATCGCTTTTTATTGCTGTATGGTTGTGTTTCAGTAAAACCTGCTTGAAGGGCTCGGTATAAAATGCATTCTCAAAATAACCGGCGTAATTCCAGGCATCGTAAAAAATAGTCTCTGCTTTACAGAGTCTGGCGGGATTGAATTTTTTATCGGCGCCCCAGTCAAAACTAATGAGGCCATCTGCATTTTTCAGTACATAATTATACGTGATCTCCTGGTCGGTGCATTGCGCTTCGTTCAACTCAATAACAGCCCGCCAATAATCACCGTTCTCATATTCCATGGACAATGCACCCGCTAAATCGTTATTGCCTAACAACAAATGATTTCCCACGATGAACAGTTCCTGTCCGAATAACGTATGAAATTTCAGTTGGAAGGTTATTTTCCGAAATACGCCTGGTGCTTTTTTTGCCACAGCAGTTGCAGGCACAGCAGGAGCATGATATTGTCTGGCAGAAGGCAAGCGATCCGTTTTCAATTCTTACAATATAGGGTTAGGGTGCTAAAGTAGTAAATAATGTGTATTTATAACACAATAAAAAGATCCAGCTTGCAAAATAAGCTTTCAGTCGCATTTATCCTGTTTTCACGCTAACAATCCTAGCCCTATCTTTGGCAGACTAACAATTGTTCGTAGATGAAGCATCAATTCAACCGCAACGAAGACTGGATGAAGTTGGCTGTATCGCAGGTGCGCAGCCGGTTTGAGCAAATTTGCCAGGGAGGCGGCAAAAAGGCTATTGCCCGCCAGGCAGAGCGTAACAAGCTCACAGCCCGTGAAAGGATCGCTTACCTGTGTGACAGTGACCAACCTTTTCATGAAATAGGCGCTTTCGCCGGTTATGATATGTATGAGGCTGAAGGCGGGTGCCCGGCCGGCGGAACCGTTGCCGGCATCGGTTACATCAGCGGCAGGCAATGCGTGGTGGTGGCCAACGACCAGACTGTGAAAGCGGGCGCCTGGTTTCCCATCACCGGTAAAAAAAACCTGCGCTTGCAGGAAATAGCTATGGAGAACAGGTTACCCATCATTTACCTGGTAGATAGTGCAGGTGTATTCCTTCCCATGCAGGATGAAATATTTCCCGACAAAGAACATTTTGGGAGGATATTCCGCAACAATGCCCGCATGAGCGCTATGGGCATTACACAGATCGCGGCTGTGATGGGCGCATGCGTGGCAGGCGGCGCTTACCTGCCCATCATGAGCGATGAGACCCTGATGGTAGAAGGCAACGGCAGTATTTTTTTAGCAGGGCCTTATCTTGTCAAGGCAGCCATTGGCGAAGAAGTGGATGCAGAAACATTGGGGGGCGCTGAAACACACAATGCCATCAGCGGCATTGCCGATTATAAATTCAGCAATGAACAGGAATGCCTCGATCACATCAAAAAAATGGTATCTAAATTAGGGCCGCAAGCATTGGCAGGATTCAACAGAACAACTGCCCTGCCACCTAAAAAAGATCCTGCGCATTTATATGGCATCATTCCCGAAGGCAACCTCAGACCTTACGATATGCGCGAGATCATCGCCTGTATTACCGATGATAGTGTATTCGAAGAATTCAAACAGGAATATGGACAAACCATTCTCTGTGGTTATGCCCGTATCGACGGATGGGCAGTAGGTATTGTGGCTAACCAACGGCTCGTATGCAAAACAAAAAAAGGAGAAATGCAATTGGGCGGTGTTATTTACAACGACAGTGCTGATAAAGCAGCCCGCTTCATTCTCAATTGCAACCAGAAAAAAATACCGCTTGTTTTTTTGCAGGATGTGACCGGCTTCATGGTAGGCAGCCGCAGCGAACACAGTGGCATCATCAAAGACGGCGCCAAGCTGGTGAATGCAGTGGCTAATTCCATAGTGCCAAAGATCACCATCATAATAGGCAACAGCTATGGCGCCGGTAATTATGCCATGTGCGGCAAAGCCTATGATCCGCGTTTCATTTATGCATGGCCTTCGGCAAGGATCGCCGTGATGGGTGGTGAGCAGGCTGCTAAAACTTTATTACAGATACAGGTAGCGGCCATGAAGCAACAAGGCAAAGAAATATCGTCCGAAGAAGAACAGCAATTGTTGCAAACCATCAAAGACCGTTACGAAAGCCAGACCTCTCCGTATTATGCAGCGGCCAGGTTATGGGTGGATGATATCATTGATCCTATTCAAACACGTGAACTGATCGCTGCCGGCATTCATGCGGCCAACCACAATGCTGTTATTGATGAATTTAAAACCGGTGTGTTCCAGGTCTGAGAGCACATTGAAAATATTGCTTTAATTTTAGCACCTCATTCATTACCTATTCCATGTCATTACCCATTTATATTGTCAATGCATTCACACATACCATGTTCGGCGGCAATCCGGCAGCTGTATGTCCGCTTGAGTCCTGGCTTCCCACCGACACCATGCAGCAATTAGCCAATCAAAACAATTTATCTGAGACTGCTTTTTTTGTGCAACGGAAAGACGGCGCTTATGATATCCGTTGGTTCACTCCTGAATTTGAAATAGACCTTGCCGGGCATCCAACACTGGCTACGGCATTCATCATTTTCACAGAACTGGGATACAATCAGCCATCTATCCGCTTTTATTGCAAAAGTGGTGAACTCAACGTTACCCGTAAAGAAGATATATTGGAAATGAATTTCCCTGCACGCATGCCCGTTGCTGTAGAAGCGCCGGTTGAACTGCTGAAGGGACTGAGTATCCCTCCTGCCCGTGTACTGAAGTCGCGCGATTATTTTGTGGTGTACAACACACAGGAAGAAGTAGAAAAAGTAACGCCCAATTATTTGCACCTGAACCAGGTGCCCAATACAACAGGCATCATTGTTACCGCAAAAGGACATGAAGCCGATTTTGTATCACGTTTTTTTGTACCCAACTCTGCTATCGGAGAAGACCCTGTTACCGGATCAGCCCATGCTACACTCATTCCATTCTGGGCCAATGAACTACAGCGAACAGATATGAAAGCCATTCAATTGTCTAAAAGACGCGGTCATCTTTGGTGTGGTTTTCTGGGAGAAAGGGTTACCATTGCTGGACAGGCCATATTGTACATGAAAGGAACTTATTCGCTGTCATGAGTGAACAACTACAGGGACACCAGTTACTCATTTATACCGATGGCGCTGCAAGGGGTAATCCCGGGCCTGGCGGTTATGGTGTGGTATTGCTATGGGGACAACAGCGCAAAGAATTATCGGCCGGCTATCGTCTTACCACCAACAATCGCATGGAATTGCTGGCGGTGATCGTGGCACTGGAATCGCTCACTAAAAAAAATATTCCACTCACTATCTATACCGATAGCCAGTATATAGTGAATTCCGTAGAAAAAAAATGGCTCGACAACTGGATACGCACCGATTTCAAAGGAGGGAAAAAAAATAAAGACCTCTGGACGCGTTATTATCAACTCACACGCCATTACAAACCGCGCTTTGTATGGGTGAAGGGACATGCCGATAATGCCCTGAATAACCGTTGCGATGAGCTCGCTACAGCAGCGGCCGACAGCAAGCATTTATTGATTGATGAAGGATATGAACGGTCACTCAACGTCTGATGATTCACCAGGCACGAATGCTTTGAAGATGGTACAGGGTCCGGATGCATAAATAGTATATTCAGCTCCTGGCAGCATAGCCACTGCTTCTCCCCTTTTCAGCACAAGGCTATTATCGATCAATGCGCCGCCATCTGTTACAATGCATATTTCAAGCGAAGCAGCCCGGCTGGTATAAGAAAGTCCGCTATTGAGTTCAATTTTGCTGATACCAAAATCAGGCACAGGGCATGGATAAACGGTTTCTCCCGGGAGCACTGTTTTTCCATTCAGAATTTCAGGTACTACTTCTTCAAAAATGGTATGCTTCATGAGCTCCGGCACATCAATGTGTTTGGGTGTGAGTCCGCCCCGTAATACATTATCGCTATTGGCCATCAACTCTATGTTTTGTCCCTGCAGGTATGCATGCGGAATACCCGCACCCTGGAATATGGCCTGGCCGGGACTGAGCCGAACAATGTTGAAAAAATAAATCGAAAAAATACCCCTGTCAATATCCGCTCCTTCAGGCTGGTAAGCATACCATTCCGCCACCCACCATGCGGGGTGCGACGGGTCGATGGTTCCTTCCTGTTTCAACCGGATAGCTCTTTTTACCAATGGGGTCAATAAAGCACTCACTTCGGCTTGTCCCATTTCCATTACCATCTGATACAAAGCCTTAACGCCCGCTTTCCTGAAATAAGGCAGGAATACATTGAATTCAGGCACTTCACTCAACAACTTTTCCAGCGCCGCTTTGGATTTAAATCCATGTAATAGCCAGAACTCGCTCAACGCTACCATCACTTCGGGTTTATGGTTGCGGTCTTTATAGTTGCGATGTGGTGCGTTCAATGGTATGCCCTCCGCTTCTTCCGCATCATATCCTTTTTCCGCTTCTTTTTTGGTAGGATGCACTTGTATGGAAAGCATCTGCTTCACATCGAGCACTTTGAAGAGATAAGGCAGTTCACCAAAAGCCTGGTACACTTTTTCACCCAGCATAGTTGCCGGGTGACAGCTGATGGCTTCATATAATGATTGATTCCCTTTAGAAGAGATGAGTTCAGAAGGTGCAGAAGGATGTGCGCCCATCCAGTATTCTGCAAAAGGTTTTTTCTGTTCATTGGAAATACCCAAAAGACCCGGGATAAATTCCGCTCCGCCCCAAGCGTAGTGTTGCACTTTACCTTGCAGTCGTATGATTTTATCGCTTTGTTGTTGCATCGCTGAAACCCGTTATACTTTTAAAAAACTACACATAGCAAATATCATACACAAGAACGAGAATTTAATAAAATCAAAGTTAATATGTTACACCATTTACACACTGGCAAAATGGGCGAACAACTCGCGGCAAACTACCTGTACGAGGCCGGGTATAGCATTCTCCATCGCAACTGGCGCCACCGGCATTGGGAAGTGGACATCATTGCCTGCCGTGGCAACCGTTTGCATTTTGTAGAAGTGAAAACCCGGCAAAACCTCAGCTATGGCCTGCCTGAAGAAAGCATTACCAAAGAAAAAATGCAGCACCTGCGCAATGCGGCGGAAGCCTACCAATACCTCCATCCGCAATGGCAATACCTTCAGTTCGATGTATTGGCCATTACATTGAACAACCAACAAGCCGCAGCATTTTTTTTGATCGAGGATGTTTACTTTTAAGGATGAAAACACGTATTTACCTATTGATATTCTTATTGCTGGGAACCCTGCATACAGGCCATGCCCAGATGAAAGACCCGCTCGATACGTATTACCAGACCAGTGAAGTGCAGCCGCTGATGGCCATGTACGAGGCGGATAAAGGCAGCCTCAGCCGTTTTTATACGATTATCAATTCACCGGAAAGAAGAGAACGTTTTCAACGCTTCAACCGCGATTACCTGGCCAGGCTGGAACAACTGAATTTCGATTCAATGCAGGTGAGCAGCCAGGTAGATTTTCTGTTGTTCAAGCGGGAACTCAACAATGAACTGTACCAGCTTAACAAAGAAGAAAAAGAGTACAAAGCCATCCATCGCTACCTTTCTTTTGCCGACAGTATCTACCGCTGGGAACAGCTCCGGCGCCGTGGCGCTTATATGCCTGCTGAATCCATAGCATTACAAATGCAACAGATGTTGCGGCGGCTCGACCGGCAGGTATTGATCCTGCAAAACCAGGAAGCCCCATTACCCATGCCACTGGCCCTTCGTGCAGAAGGCACCGTCAAAGGATTACAGGCGGCACTGAAAAGTGTTTACAATTTTTATTATGGTTACGATCCGGCTTTTACCCGCTGGATATATGGTCCCTACCTGACGCTTGACAGCGCGCTCACCTTTTATGCCACACTGTTAAAAAATAAAGGCAATAAGACCGGACTGCAAAAACCAGATGGCAGCGGCATTGTAGGAACACCCATTGGCAGGGATGAACTGATACGCCAGTTACAGTATGAAATGATACCCTATTCACCCGAAGAACTGGTAGCCATTGCCAATAAAGAATTTGCATGGTGCGATACAGAGATGCTGAAAGCTTCGCGCGACATGGGTTTTGGAAACAATTGGAAAGCCGCACTGGAAAAAGTAAAAAACACTTATGTGCCCGAAGGACGGCAGCCACAGATGATCATGGATCTTTATCATCAGTCCATTGATTTCATCAAAAAACATGATATGGTGACCATTCCGCCGCTGGCCGAAGAAACCTGGCGCATGACCATGATGTCACCCGCACAACAACTGGTAAGTCCTTTTTTCTTGGGAGGTGAAGTACTGCTGATCGCATACCCTACCAATACCATGGATTCTGCTTCCCGTATGATGAGTATGCGTGGCAATAACCCGCATTTTTCAAGGGCTACTGTTCATCATGAACTCATTGCCGGACATCATTTGCAAGGGTTCATGAACAACCGCTTCAAATCGTATCGCAATTTCAGAACACCGTTCTGGACAGAGGGCTGGTCGCTCTACTGGGAATTCCTTTTATGGGATGCGCAATTCCCGCGTTCCCATGAAGACCGCGTAGGCATGTTGTTCTGGCGAATGCATCGTTGCGCACGGATCATCTTTTCACTCAATTATCATTTGGGTAAATGGACACCCCAGCAGTGTATCGATTTCCTGGTAGAACGCGTGGGACATGAAAGGGCCAATGCAGAAGGTGAAGTGCGCCGCTCATTTACCGGGGGATACGGACCACTTTACCAACTGGCATACATGACAGGCGCTTTTCAGTTTTATGCGTTGAAAAAAGAACTGGTCGACAGCAGCAAGATGAGCCTGAAAGCATTCAATGATGCTATACTACGGGAAAACAATATGCCTGTTGAAATGGTAAGGGCTATCCTCACCAATCAACCACTCAAGCGCGATTTCACTACGTCCTGGCGTTTTTACGACGTAGCACACTGATCGGCTATTTCCCAAATTTCTTTTTCAGTGCAGTCAGCGCATCATTCACACTCAACGTACTAAGATCTTCTTCTTTCCTGGTAAAAGATTTAGGATTCCTGTTGTTGCCCTGCGATGCGCGTTGTCCTCTTGCAGGCGCTTCTTCAGTCTGTTTGATGGAAAGAGCGATCCGTTTGCGGGGCATATCTACTTCCAGTACTTTCACATTCACTTTCTGGCCCAGTTTCAAAGCCTCACCCGGATCGCTGATATACTGGTGTGCAATTTCACTTACATGCACAAGCCCGTCTTGCTTAACGCCGATGTCTATAAAAGCGCCAAAGCGTGTGAGGTTGGTTACTACGCCCGGCACTACCATTCCTGTAGACACGTCTTCTATTTTGTAGATATTGGCAAACTCGAACTGTTCCAGTTCATTTCGTGGATCGAGGCCAGGTTTCTTTAGTTCATTGATGATATCACGAATGGTTAATTCACCAAATTGTTCAGATACATATTTTTTCGGCTCAATCTTTTTCAGCAATTCTTCCGACCCGATCAAAGCCTGTACATCTACCGCCAGGTCGCCTGCCATCTGTTGTACCAGTGTATACGCCTCGGGATGCACGGCACTTGCATCAAGCGGGTTGCCTCCTTCCTTGATACGCAGGAAGCCGGCGCATTGTTCATAGGCTTTACCTCCCAGCCTGGGCACTTTGAGCAACTGTGCACGATCACTGAACCTTCCTATCTCGTTGCGATACTTTACAATATTATCTGCCAGCGTACCACCGATACCGCTTACATAACTCAACAAATGTTTGCTGGCGGTATTCAGGTTCACGCCCACACTGTTCACACAACTTACTACCGTTTGATCGAGCCTTTCTTTTAGGCGGAACTGGTTCACATCGTGCTGGTATTGGCCAACGCCGATGCTCTTGGGATCTATTTTCACGAGTTCGGCCAGCGGATCCATCAGGCGGCGGCCGATGCTCACTGATCCGCGAACCGTTACATCATAATCAGGAAATTCTTCACGGGCGGTTTCAGAAGCGGAATACACAGACGCTCCATCTTCATTTACCAGGAATACCGGTAAACCCAAAGCCATCTTCTTGATGAATTGTTCTGTTTCCCTTCCTGCCGTACCGTCACCAATAGCAATAGCTTCTACCTGGTATTGTTTCACCAGTTCTTTGATCTTGTGCTCACTCTCATAAATACGGTTGTTCTCGTGCACATAGATCAGGTCTGTTTTCTTCAATTCTCCTTTTTCATCCAGGCATACCACTTTACAACCGGTACGGTACCCGGGATCGATAGCCAGTATACGTTTGCTGCCCAAAGGAGCACTCAGCAATAACTGGCGCAGGTTTTCTGCAAACACATTGATGGCTTCTTCATCGGCCTTTTGTTTCAGCGCTGTTCTGAATTCACTTTCGAGACTCGGCTGTAATAAACGACGGTAAGCATCTTTAACCGCTTTCTTCACGTGTTCATTCCAGGGATTCATGCTTTTAACATAAGATTCTTCCAGCATCAGCAGCGCTTCTTCTTCAAGTGGCGCAATGCTCATGCGCAGGAATCCTTCCAGGAATCCGCGCAATATGGCCAGTGTGCGGTGCGAGGGTATCTTATGAATGGGCTCCGAAAAATCGAAATAATCTTTGTATTTAACGCCTTCTGTTTCTTTATCGGTCAACACTTTGCTCTGCATGGTGCCGGTTTCTTCAAACAGTTTACGCAGTTTGGCCCTTACCTGTGCATCTTCATTAATGGTTTCCGCAATGATATCACGTGCTCCCTGCAAAGCTTCTTCAGCTGTCTTAACTTTTTCGTTGATGAAAGAAGCGGCGATTTCCTGTACATCTCCTCGCTCCTGTGCCAGCATCAGTATAGATAAGGGTTCTAAACCGTTCTCTCTTGCCGTTTGTGCTTTTGTTTTGCGTTTGGGTTTATAGGGCAGGTAAATATCTTCCAGTTCTGCAATGGTAGTAGCCGCATTCAATTTATCCTGCAAAGCCTCCGTCATTTTATCCTGCTCATTGATGGCTTTCTCAATGAAAGTCCTGCGTTCTGTAAATTCTTTCAGAAACTTGGCTTCGTCTTGTACTTGCTGTATCTGCACTTCATCCAGTCCGCCTGTTTTGTCTTTACGGTAACGCGCAATGAAAGGGATGGTGGCGCCTTCTGCAAACAACGATAAAACGGCTTCAACCTGGGTAGTTCTTACATTCAGCCTGGAAGAGATCAATGGAGCAAATTCGGTCATTGGATTCGTGTTAATTCATTACGTGATCAAAATAAGGGCTGCGAATGTAGGCAATACTTGCAATAATATAATTTAGAATAATGAGGCAGGATTAACAGATAAAAACTCCTCCCATGACAACCCTGCTTTGCCAACAAACAGTACCTTATGAGGATGGAATTGCTATTGACTGATACAGCCGGCCTATATCACCCGGCGCTTCGATTATAAGCCCAACAGCCATGGTAGAGGAACGAAAGAACTGCCTTTTGCTCAATTCGTAAAACACAATATCAAATAAGCCTCGTCGTTACAAATTTATCTCCATACGCTTCGATGAAATGCTTGTCTTCGTACAAAACAAGAATCACTTTGACATGCTCTTTATAATAACTGATACTCAGCCTTTCTGCGATAAAAAGGCCATTCTCTAAGTAGTTTTCGAGTTTGCGCACCTCCTTTTTATTTTCGATGAATTCGGAAAACTCAAAGTCTACTGTGTCACCCGTATTAGGGATAACAGGCGGGTTAACAATAGTAAAGCATTCACTGGTAATTGAATTAAAATTAACCTGTAAAAAAATATCCATAGCTGATTTTTTAAATTGTTTATGATTAGCCCATGCGTACTACTCTAGCCGGGTAGCGTTCTGTATAATTCCGGATCATGGAGCGGATCACTTCGTTTTCCGGGTAATGTGTGAGGTATGATTTGAGGGTATCCAGTTCCGTAATGCTGATATCTGCTTCAATGGTACCCATTCCGTAAAATACGCCGTCTTCTACCAGCACGCAACTTTGTTTGTCACGGATAAGAAAGGTTTCCTTCTGTGAGCGCAGCCAGGTGATGGAGGCTTCTACCTGTTGATTATATTCGGTAACATCCGGTAAAACAGCCGGACTGTTCTGATCGAGGAAACAAAGCGAGGGATGTAATTCAAATTGCTTCACGAGTTTCCATAAGGCGCGATGCGCATCTACCAGCAGACCATAAGAAGCCAATGGCTCCAGGTGTTTTCTTTTTTTATCGATGGCCAGTCGCAGGTATCCGCGGCTGTCTTCGAAAAGATAGATGCCCCATAACTGCTCGAATCTTTTCTGGCTCTTGTTGTGGATGGGCCAAAGGCGTTTGATCTCTACACTTTCGAACAAAGAAGCAATGAATTCCGTTGGACAAACCGTACATGTAACAGAATGGATGGTCCTCAAGAATTCCTGTCTTTTTTTGCTCGTATCCAATCCGGAAAAATGGCTCAATACTCTTTTCTTCAGGTTTTTGGCCTTGCCCACATAGATCACTTTACCCTTGACATCATGAAAATAATAAACCCCCGGTTCTTTGGGTAGGTTCACCACCTGGTCTTCGGGTAGGTTGGCCGGCAACAACTGGCTGTGGTTCTCCTTTTTCAACATTTCCTTGATCAGCCGCAGGCCGTTGTTCTGTAGTACCAGGTCCAGCACCTGCGATGTGGCCATCGCATCGCCCCCTGCCCGGTGGCGGTTTTCAATGGCAATGCCCAGCTCGCGGCAGAGATGGCCCAGTCCGTATTTGCGATAACCAGGGAACACTTTCCGGCTTAAGCGGATGGTACACAACTTTGGCGTATTCAACTGAAATCCAGCCTGTTGCAAATGATATTTTACAAAAGAAAAATCGAAGTTCACATTGTGGGCCACAAAAACCCGGTCGTGCAGCAGGTTATAAATATAGGGTGCTACTTCCTCAAAAGAGGGTGCGGCAGCAGTCATGGTATCGGTGATACCGGTCATGTTGGCAATGAAAGCCGGGATGGGTTGGTGCGGGTTCACCAGGGTCTCATATTTTCCTTCCACTTCGGTGCCATTATGCAATACGATGGCGATCTCGGTAATCCCGTGTTGCTGGGGAAATCCGCCGGTGGTTTCTATGTCAACAATTGCAAATTGCATCCGCTTATAAAACTTGTAAATTCGGTAATAATGGCGTATCTTACAACTAAGATTTAGAACGCAAGCCTGGCATGAATTTCAGCCCCGGCACCCTCTATTAGCTTGCGACGTTTTCGATGTTATAACCTGTATCCTGTGACAGCCAACCCCCTGTCCATGTCTGAATGAAACACCATCAACAATCATTTTTAAAATTGCTTGTTATGGAAAAAGCTCGACACCACCATCATGTTCACTTATCAGCAGAACAGATCAGGAATGGCATCATTGTTATTGTAGTTGCCGTTACCGTGATACTGATTTCTTATTTTGAATTAAAAGGAAGATTGGGTTAATAACCAATCTATTCCTTCTGCCGGTCAGTGAGCCAGTCCGCGGATCCTTTCGCGGAAAAGGTAATTTATTCCCCCTGCCATGCCGAAAAATATTTCAGGCATCTGTGTAACTTTGTCCCCCAACAAACGTTTACTATAATTAACAAAGCTTAACCTGGAAATCAGGAAACAGCGGTTAATTTTGAAGAAGAAATCGAGTACCATGAAATATTCCTTATTGGTTTGCTTATTGGTAGTTGGATTGATGGCCTGCTCCGGGGGCCGCAGCCGTCTCGAAGACCTCGGCAAAGAAGCTTGCAGAAAAGCTTCTTCCTGCTGCCAATCAATTCGGGTAACCAGAACGGTTACCACCGAAACCGATCCCGGTAACGAAACCCCTGCTGTTACGCCGGCAACGCTCGTGGAATGGAATCCCGAGATGCTTACCTGGTAATGTAATAGCCTTCCCCCCTCCCCCCATTTTTTATCACCTGTTCTCCAATTGCTGTTCTCCTCTTCGATTAAAATGAGGTGCCGTATTTTCATTACTTTTGCACCCCTTATGTTAAGCAAGAATTTTATCCACGGAGAAGCAGAAGCCCTTTGGTATGATCATTGGCTGAAGAAAGGCTATTTCAGTAGCAAACCCGACAACAGGGAGGCATACACAGTGGTGATCCCGCCACCGAATGTTACCGGTGTGTTGCACATGGGACATTGCCTGAATAATACCATACAGGATATACTCGTACGCCGCGCCCGCATGCAGGGGAAAAATGCCTGCTGGGTTCCCGGAACCGATCATGCTTCCATTGCCACCGAAGCCAAAGTGGTGGCCATGCTGCGGGAAAGAGGCATTACCAAATCCTCACTCAGCAGGGAGGATTTTTTGAAATATGCCTGGGAATGGAAAGAGAAATACGGTGGCATCATTTTACAGCAGCTCAAGAAAATGGGATGCGGGCTCGACTGGGACCGTACTTCCTTCACCATGGATCCCGATTATTCCCGTTCCGTACTACAGGTCTTCATCGACCTTTATAAAAAAGGATACATCTATCGCGGCAAGCGCATGATCAATTGGGATGTGCGCGCTAAAACTGCGTTGAGTGATGAAGAAGTAATTTATAAAGAAGTACAGAGCAAACTCTATCATCTACGCTACAAAATAGACGACGACAGCAATACTTATATCACCATTGCAACAGTGCGCCCCGAGACCATCCTGGGTGATACCGCCATCTGCGTGAACCCGCAGGATGAGCGTTACAAGCACCTGCACGGTAAATATGCCATCGTTCCCCTCATCGGCAGGCGCATTCCCATCATTGCAGATGATTATGTGACGATGGACTTTGGTACCGGCGCTTTGAAAGTAACGCCGGCGCATGATATGAACGATTATCAACTGGGACAGAAATACAAGCTGGAGATCGTTGATACCATGAATGATGATGGTACGATGAGCGAAGCCGCGCAATTGTTCATTGGCGAAGACAGGCTTGATGTAAGGAAGAAGATCGTACCGCAACTGGAAGCCGCCGGGCACCTGGTAAAGATCGAAGACTATACCAACCAGGTTGGCTTCAGTGAAAGAACCGATGCAGTGGTTGAACCGCGGCTGAGCCTGCAATGGTGGGTAAGCATGAAAAACATCTCTGTTCCTGCGCTGGAAGCGGTGATGAATGAAGACATTCACTTCCACCCTGCTAAATTCAAAAACCTCTACCGCCATTGGATGGAGAACATCAAAGACTGGTGTATCAGCCGGCAGCTTTGGTGGGGACATCGTATCCCGGCATGGTATGCACCCGATGGATCGTTTGTGGTGGCTATTTCGAGGGAAGAAGCTTTTGAACAGTTCAAGAGTGAACAGGTAAAAGTCAGCATAGAAGAGATCAGGCAGGATGATGATTGCCTGGATACCTGGTTTTCGAGCTGGCTCTGGCCTTTTGAAGTGTTCAAAGGATTATCTAACCCTGGCAATGCAGAAGTAAAATATTATTACCCAACCAACACATTGGTTACTGCACCTGAGATCATTTTCTTCTGGGTGGCACGCATGATCATGGCGGGTTACGAGTACATGGGAGAGAAGCCTTTCAAAGATGTTTATTTCACCGGTATTGTGCGTGATAAGCTGGGAAGGAAGATGAGCAAGAGTCTGGGTAACTCGCCCGATTTGTTGGCATTGATCGATCAGTACGGCGCCGATGCCGTTCGCTTCGGTATCATGATCGCCTCCCCTGCCGGCAATGATATTTTGTTTGATGAAAGCGCGCTGGAGCAAGGCCGCAACTTCAACAACAAAATATGGAATGCGTTGAAGCTGGTGAAAATGTGGGAAGGACGGCAAACACAAGCTAATGAAGACACTGCACACAACTTCGCGCTTACCTGGTTTGAAAACAGGCTCAACCAGGTGAAAGGGGAAGTAAATGAACTGATGACCCAGTTCCGCCTGAGCGAAGCCTTGAAAACCCTTTACTCACTTATCTGGGATGATTTCTGCAGCTGGTACCTCGAATGGGTGAAGCCCGGCTTTGAACAACCCATCGATGCTGCTGTTTACGAAAAAACAGTTCAGTATTTTGAAGAACTGGTAGAATTATTGCATCCTTTCATGCCTTTCATCACCGAAGAGATTTATCATCAGTTGAAAGAAAGAACCGATGATCTCTGCGTAAAACAATACAGCAAGCCCGGTAATGCCGATGCATTGGTATTAAGCGAAGGCCAGCTCCTGAAACAGGTGATCTCTGCGCTGCGTGATGCCCGAAACAAGAACCAGGTAAAGCCCAAAGACAGCATCCAACTGCATATTCAAACAACCAATAAAGCGGGCTATGAAGCCATTGAAAACATATTGGCCAAGCAGGTAAATGCCGCATCTGTTCAATACACTGCGGATGCTGTTGCCAACAGTATTGTAGTGGCTGTTGAAAAAGACCGGTTCTTCATTGAATCGGAAAAACAAATCGATGCTGATGCATTGAAAGCCGAACTGTTGAAAGACCTTGATTACCAGCAAAAGTTCCTGGAAAGTGTGGCGAAGAAACTCGGCAATGAACGCTTTGTGCAGAATGCCAAACCCGAAGTGGTGGAGCTGGAAAGAAAAAAGCAGGCCGATGCCCTTGCCAGGATCAAGACGATTGAAGAAAGCCTGCAGCATCTTTAACAGGATCAAATGATCCGGATACGTTAATATTACATCATGAAATCATCTTCTTTCATTATAAAAAGCATCCTGCTGATCGTAGGATGCTTTTCTTTTATCCAAAGTTTCTCGCAAGCTTCCTGGGAAGTGGATATGTTGCGTAACATCAACCACAACCCTCCTTCCAGTGACTTATGGAGAGGTATTTCCAGTACGGCCAAACCCATTGCTGTAGCTGCACCGTTGGGTATGGCGGCAGTAGCCCTCATCAATAAAGACAAAAAACTGATGCAAAAGGCTTATGAAGTAGCAGGCAGCCTGGTCATTGCCACCATCGCTACACAAGGTCTTAAGACCATCGTGGGCAGGCCACGCCCCTATGCTACCTATACAGGCATTTACCCCGATGTGGTAGAGACCGATAAATCTTTCCCTTCCGGACACGTTTCAACCGCTTTCTCCACCGCCGCTGCTGTCTCTATTCAATGCAAGAAATGGTATGTAACCGTTCCGTTCTATGCATGGGCTACCGGTGTAGGATATTCACGCATGTACCTGGGGCAACATTATCCGTCCGATGTATTGGCCGGCGCCGCAGTGGGCATTGGCAGCGCTTATCTGGCGCACTGGCTCAACCAGAAATTCTTCGTCAAAAAGAAATAATTTAGTGCATGCACAGCACTTTGATCATACGCGAAGCTACACCGGCTGATATTCCTGCGATCCGGCAGATCGCTTTCGATACCTGGCCTTCTACCTACGGCGCTATCCTTTCGCAGGAACAGATAGATTATATGCTGGCCTGGATGTATTCACCGGAAGCATTGCAAAAGCAAATGCAGGAGGGCCACCAGTTTTATATAGCCGAGTTGGATCATACCACCCTGGGCTTCGCCGGTGTTTCACAGGAAGGGAGTACAAAATTCAAACTGCACAAGCTGTATGTGGTTCCCACCACACAGAAGACAGGTGCCGGCAAAGCCCTGTTGCAAAAAGTGATCGGGTTTGCCAGAGACAATGGCGGCGCAAAACTCATCCTGCAAGTGAACCGCCACAACAATGCAAAAGGTTTTTACGAGAAGCAGGGATTCTCTGTATTGGATGAAGTGAAACTGGATATCGGCAATGGTTTTTTCATGGACGATTACATCATGCAGTATGATCTAAATAACCAATCTTAACAAAACTGCCCGGATTTACGAACTGATCACAGCTTTTTTACGTCGTGTGGGTGAAGCTTTCTGTGTTTTTGCACTACCGGGGTCATATTTTCAGGAAAAAATAACTATCTGGCGGAATTCGTACACTATTTTTTCCCGCCAGATAACTATTTGGTGGCGTCCGTGCACTATTTTTTCCCGCCAGATAACTATTTGGTGGCGTCCGCGCACTATTTTTTGGGGGCCGGTAGCTATTGGGAGAAGTTTATACCGTATTTTTTTTCGCCGGATAACTATTTGCCAGAGACTCTACACTGTTTTTCACTGTCTGACAGCTATTTGCCGGAGCCCGTATACTATTTTCTCCTCTCCGGTAATTACCCGGAAGATGCCGTATATTATTTTTTTTCTCCAGATAACTATTTGAGGGGGGCTATACGCTTTTTTTTTCGGTTTGCTAACTATCAGACGACGTTCATGCACTATTTTTTGTGGTCCCACAGCAAACATGATACTTAATTATCAATGCACCAGCACATGCGTTTGCTTGATGATCCCCATCACAAAAACACTTTGTACATGCCCGATGTTTTCCGACTGACTCAGTTTGTTCACATGAAAATCATAATAAGCATCCATACTCTCAGCCACCACTTTGAGCATGAAGTCGAACTCTCCTGAAATATTATAACATTCAATCACTTCATTCAACTCGTTTACCTGTTTGATGAATTTGGCCCCGGCATTCCTGCTGTGCTGTTTTAACGACACATAACAAATCACCATTAATCCTTTATTTACTTTAGAGTGATCTACCAGGGTGGCATATTGTTTAATCACCCCCGCTTCTTCCATACGCTTAATACGCTCATGAACCGGGGTCGTGCTCAAGTGTACAGTATCGGCAATCTCTTTTACCGTAGCCCGGGCGTTCTGTTGTAAAACCCGCAAAATGGCCAGGTCTTTTTCGTCGATCGAATAGCCGCTAGTGGATTCCTCTTTTTTTGCCTGTTTTGCCATGAATAACTGCTATTTTATTCTTTTAAATGTACAATAAACAAGTATTTATCCCAAATAAAATTAAATAACTGGTATTTTATTCTGGTATTTCTATTTTTGTGGTTCCTAAAAACAGATCTATGTCAACGCTTACCAAATCCATCGATTTCAGTCTGAAAAATAAAGTGGCTGATATCAGCCTGGCCAACTGGGGCCGTAAGGAAATCCGCCTGGCCGAAGCAGAAATGCCCGGTCTGATGAGCATCCGTGCAGAGTATGGCCCTTCACAGCCACTCAAAGGCGCCCGCATTGCCGGTTGTCTGCACATGACCATCCAAACAGCTGTGCTGATTGAAACACTGGTTGCCCTGGGCGCCGAAGTGAAATGGAGTTCTTGTAATATCTTCTCTACGCAGGACCATGCCGCCGCCGCTATTGCCGCTGCCGGTATTGGCGTATTTGCCTGGAAAGGCCAGTCACTGGAAGATGCGGACTGGTGTATTGAGCAGACTTTGTTCTTCGGTGGCGCCGACCGTCCGTTGAACATGATCCTCGATGATGGTGGCGACCTCACCAATATCGTATTCGATAAATACCCTGAACTGGTTCAGCACATCAAAGGACTGAGTGAAGAAACCACTACCGGTGTTCACCGCCTGTACGAGCGTATGGCCAAAGGCACATTGCCCATTCCTGCCATTAACGTAAACGACTCTGTTACCAAATCTAAATTCGATAACAAATACGGTTGCCAGGAATCACTGGTAGATGCGATCCGTCGTGCTACCGATGTAATGATGGCCGGTAAAGTAGCAGTAGTAGGTGGTTATGGCGATGTGGGTAAAGGTTCTGCACAATCATTGCGTGGTGCAGGTTGCCGCGTGATCGTTACCGAGATCGATCCGATCTGCGCGCTGCAGGCTTCTATGGACGGCTTTGAAGTAAAACGCATGGTAGATGCAGTGAAAGAAGCTGACATTGTTGTAACCGCTTCCGGTTGCCGCGACCTGATCACTGAAAAGCATTTCCGCTCCATGAAAGACAAAGCGATCGTATGCAACATCGGTCACTTTGATATTGAAATTGACATGGCCTGGTTGAATAAAAACTATGGCAACACCAAAGACACCATCAAACCACAGGTTGACCTGTACAACATCGATGGTAAAGACGTGATCGTACTGGCAGAAGGCCGCCTGGTAAACCTGGGTTGCGCTACCGGTCACCCTTCTTTTGTAATGAGCAACTCTTTCTCTAACCAAACACTGGCGCAGATTGAACTGTGGAGCAACCACAAGAACTACGAGAACAAAGTGTATGTGTTGCCTAAGCACCTGGATGAGAAAGTAGCCCGTTTGCACCTGGCCAAAGTAGGCGCTCAACTGGATGAACTGTCCGACGAGCAGGCTTCTTACCTGGGTATTCCCAAGAACGGTCCGTTCAAAGCGGAACACTACAGGTATTAATACCTGATTTGTATTGAAAGATTACTGCAAAGCCCAACCCATCGTGGTTGGGCTTTGTTTTTTATTTCATTACTTTCGTTTATATCCAACAGCTTACGCAAATAACTGGCTTGAAGAAAGAGATAACCCATATCGTCTGCTTTACTATTCTCTTTTACTTCAGTTTTACGCTTTCCCTTCCGGCGCAGGTATTATCTCCCGCCCGGCCCAGACCTCCCAGGGATATTACGCCCGTCTCTTCAAAAGCAGCAGCGCTCGCATTCATGAAAAGTATGGACACTTTATCAGCAAGCAAATACTGGCCGCATGTAAGTCCCGATGAGTTCCTCGAAAATGTGAACAACAATCTCAATGAACCGCTGCGCGTCCACGAGGGCAACAATACCAATTTTTGTTCCTATGCGGCTTTGTCGTACCTGCCTTTGCATTTCGACCCATTGGGTTATGCAAAAAACATGGTCGATCTATACCGCAATGGCAAAGTGCAATACGGCCGCGTACTGCTGACTCCATCCCCTGAGATCAAAGAAGCCGCAGGGCGACTGGCTTTCAAAGGAGAACTGGACATCCGGCCGGCCGACCAGATCTGGTTCCTTACCCTGGCCGATCATTTCAAAGGGTATTTGAATTTCTTTGACCGTCATTTTGATATGGGAGATGAAAACGGTTTTTGGGCAGCCACCAATTTCAGCAAGTTCAACAGGATGATACGTGCATTGTTAAACTTTAAAGTAAAGGCCAAAGGCAGTGATCTCATCCGTATCCGCACAGATGATCTCTACACTTATCTCAAAGAAAAATTGCAAACCGGTACGGTGGCCCTGTTTGTGAATAACATGACTTTATACCAAAAAGACCACCGCGTTATCAAGCCAGGTATACCCACGCATTATATCATACTTGAGCAGATTGAAGAGGTCAGCAATGGCATGATCAATATCACTTATTGGGATTATGGCGCACTGAGCCTGCAACAGGTCACGCGCGCATTCCTGGAACGGCTGATATTCGGCGTTTCTCATTGTACACTAAAAAAAACCAGGAAGCATGCGCCGTAACTCCTCACTCATATTATTACTAGGTTGCATGATCGCTGTATGCAGTTCCTGCTTTTCCAACAAGAAGCTGGCGGCCAATTATTATTATGAAAATGAAGCAGCCCTGAACGATATCGAACAATCGTACAGGGACATTTATAGCCACCATCCTTTTTCTGCAGAGTTTACCGACAGGGACCTGGATTATGTATCCATCACTTTCATTACCGAAAAACTGAAATATATATACGAGTTCGAATTCAATGAACCAAGATTGGCAGATTCTATCAGGCGCTTCCAAATGGATACTGCAACCGTTCTGCCACTCCTGCGAAAAATGCGTGAAATTCATTGTGTATGGGTCAACAACCTCGACTATTATGTTGATGGTCAGAAAAAGAACATGACCTTCCTTTCCATGAAACCCATTTTATGGAAACTGCCTTTTACCGATAAGAAATACTATATCCTCACATTCTTCAACCAGCCCCAGTATTTCGACGGCGAAGGAAGGCTGCTGGCCAATCGGAAACAAAGGAAACTGCGACGCATCAACGATGACATTTTCAAACGCATCAACGACAAGGTATGTTATGCGCTTTCAGAAAGGTTCAGATGAGTAAATACAATATCTTTGCGTTCAACATCGTTGATATACTATGAAACCAATGAAAACATTTTTGTATGCCGGTCTGGGCATTGCGTTATTGGCAAGTTGCAAGAGTAAACCTTCACCTGACAAAGCCGCTGCCGATTCTGCGAAAGCCGCTTCTGCCAAGATGATGCCAGGCAGTGTGATCAAGTACGACAGTTCTAAAAGATATATTTTCCTTACCTGGGACGATTCTCCACAGCCCCCCGGAACCACCAATTGCCGGAATATTTTTCGTGAAGAAGGTGTTAAAGCTACTTTCTTTGCCGTGGGCTTCAACCAGGTAGGACCTTTCAAAAAAAGACTGATCGATTCTATTCGTAACAGCTATCCCCAGTTCCTGCTGGCCAACCACAGTTTCAGTCATGGGTTCAACGATAAGTACAGCAAGTTTTACTCCATGCCGGACAGCGCTTTCCAGGATTTTATGCGGAATGAGAAAGAGCTGCAGGTACCTGTTCATATCATCCGCCTTCCGGGTAACAATACCTGGGCTTCGAATGGTAACATAACCGGACAAAAAGCGAACAACCCGCTCATCAAGCGTCTCGATTCACTTGGGTACAAGATCATTGGCTGGGACCTGGAATGGGGTCAGCAGGCTAAAATGAAAGCACCCCGTGAGGGCGCTGCTGAAATGGTAAAAAGGATCAATCAGCATTTCGATGACGGCAACACCAATGCAGCAAATGCCATTGTTATTCTTTCTCATGACAGGTTATTTGAAAAACCGCAATTTGCCGATTCCCTCAGGCAGTTCATCAAAATGCTCAAGCAGGATCCGAGGAACGTATTTGAAACCATGGACCACTATCCTACCGTACAGGCAGGTAAAAAATAACCTTAGTTAGAGGTATATAAAAAAGGGCCCCGCCGCGCGGGGCCCTTTTTGGTTGATCATAGGAATAAATAAGGTATTGAGTAAGGATTCACTTTTATTTAACCAAACCCATGCCAAAATCGAACCCGGCGTGCGTCTACAGGGCTTTTTTTTAACAGTTTTGGCATTCCAAATTGTTGCAGATCAATGACGATTGGTTAACTTGACGCACAAGTGATACATTTATACACACGCATGCGGCACCCGTCTACCCATACCTCCCGAATCCTTTTATTGGTGTGCACATGCCTGTATTGTTTTACCGGCTCCCTGCTGGCGCAGGAACAAAAAAAGGATACGGCTTTTTTCCTGGCGGGTAAAAAAGGTTTGTTGGGCTGGATAGGCAAAAGTGTTTCCGTAAGCAATCCCGATATCATTGTTCCTCCCAATGGCGCTGTGCGGAACGATTCGGCTTTCAGAAAATTCCAGGGTAAGATCATCCGTAACATAGCAATTGAGAAACTGGGCTTTAGTAAATCGGTCAACGATACCACACATGTAGTGCACAATATTTTCAACGACCTTGGCGATGCATTGCATACCAGCACGCGAAAGCATGTGATACTGAACAATCTTTTCTTTTCAAAAGGTGATACACTCTATGCTCCCCTGTTAGCAGATAACGAAAGGTTCCTGCGTGAGCTTTCTTATTTACAGGACGCGCGGATCGTAGTGAAAGAAACCGGTTGTTGTCCCGATTCAGTGGATGTGGTCATCATTTGCAAAGACGTCTTCCCCATCGGCGGAAGCATGGATGCCGGCTCTATTACCAGTGTGGGCGTTCAATTGAACGATGATAATTTCGTGGGCTCGGGCGACCGCTTACAGGTACAGGGCCTCTATGATATGGATCGACGTCCTAATTACGGAATGGGCGTTGAATACCTGAAACGCAATATTGCCGGCACTTTCCTGAACATGGCGCTGGGATACGAAACAGAAGCTCCGGCATTCAACAGTGGCCGCAGGGAAGAGAAAAATTTTTACGTGCGGGGCGATCTGCCATTGGTGAGCCCTTATCATGTTTGGACGGGTGGGTTTGGAGCAGCGCTTCATTATACCGACAATGCATATATCGGTGACTCACTCTATCAATCTGACTTCAAATACACTTACCGGCAGGCCGATGTATGGGCGGGTTACAATATCGGTGCCCGGAGCAATATTCATGAGAACCTGAAATCACGTTTGAAGCGTTTCATTGCATTAAGAGGCTTGCACCAGGATTTTGATCATATACCCGATATTTATAAAACCAGGTACAACGTCGCTTATTCCAACCAGGTAAGCGTATTGAGCTCTTTTACCATTTTTGAGCAGGATTATTATCATACCAATTTCCTCTATGGTTTCGGCCGGAATGAAGACGTTCCCGAAGGTTTCAGTCTTTCACTCACAGGCGGCTGGAGCAACCGCAATAATTTATCGAGACCCTATTTTGGCTTCGATTATCAGCGCAATTATTTCTCCAACCGGAAAAATTACATCAATTACATTGTACGCGGCGGCACTTATATTGATGAAGGCAACCTGGAAGACATGAGTTTTCTTACGAGTGTTGAATATTTTACCCGTTTGCGCAAGTTGGGCAACAGCCGGTGGTTCCTGCGTCATTTTATCAGCGGCAGCATTACCCAACAGGCACGTACAAAACTGAACGGGCCCCTGTTCCTTTCAAGCATTTATGGCATCCCGCAGCTCAGCAATGAAAACATCAGGGCCTCTACCAGGGTTACTTTCAACATGGAATCTGTTTTCTATAATACCTGGCGGTTTTTCGGGTTCAGCTTTGCGCCCTTTGGCTTTGCCAACGTTTCCTATCTCAAACAAACCGGCGTGGCCAACTTCAGCAAGGGCGATATCTATACCGCTGTTGGAGCCGGCGCCCGTACCAGGAATGAGAACCTGGTATTTGGGACCATGGAACTGCGGGCATTTTACTTTCCGCGTACCACCGGCACTTTAACCCCCTGGAACATTGAATTTACTACCAACCTCATTTACAAATACAACAGCCAGTTCATCAGGAAACCCGATTTTGCGATCATGAACTGATGACCGCTTATCACTATTTCCGGGTTGCCTTTAGGGTTTTTATTAACTTGTTCTTTCAAACAAGCATCGTTATGAAAAACAAATCTTTGTTGGCTATTGCCTGCTCGCTCTTGTTAACAACCACTGCAGCTTTTGCGCAAAATGCCAAACCCAGTCCGGCTGCCACCACCAGTGAAACCCTGGGCAATGGAGCCACTATCACCATCAATTACAGTCAGCCTGCTTTGAAAGGAAGGACCATGGGCAAAGATGTAGAACCCATGGAGGACAAAGTATGGCGTGCCGGTGCTAATGAAGCTACTGTATTCGAGACCAGCAAGGATATCACCATTGATGGTAAATCATTGCCTGCAGGTAAATATGGTTTCTTTGTATTGGTACATGGCGGAGAATGGACCCTGATCTTCAATAAGACCTGGAAACAATGGGGCGCTTTTCAATACAAAGAAGCTGATGATGCATTGAGGGTAGCGGTAAAAGCGGGTAAGACCAAAGCTCCTGTAGAAAGGCTTACTTATACCATATCCAAATCTGGTGCCGTATCACTGGCTTGGGGCAATACGGAAGCTACTTTTCACGTACGCTGACCTGTTGCTGCCTGATATGCGGCAAGCCGATCCTGGCCATCTGCAATACAACTGAGAGTGCGATCAACGCGAAGCCTGCATAAAAGCTGGCGTTCAGGTTTTTATTTTCATGGAACAGTATAAATGCCATGAGAATGCCATATACCGGTTCCAGGTTGAGGCTGAGGTTTTGCGTGAAAGCCGATACTTTTTTCAGCGCTTGCAGCATCAGGTCCATCATCAATACGGTGCAGAGCCAGCTCAGGATGAGCAGCCCTATCCAATCTTTCCACCCGGGAAATATGCTCGCTACAGGAAAATAAGCAAGATAGAAGGGCATGAGCAGGGTAAGCACTACCAGTCCGCCACTCAATTCGTACAGCATCATGGTCTGTGGCGGTGCGATGTGCACGTATTTTTTATTGAGTACTGTAAAAAGCGCTGCCAGTACAGCGCAGGCAACACCTAAGGCGATGCCTACGCGATAGCGTGCATCAAAATGGAAAATGAGCCAGATACCCAGCAGGCTGATCAATCCCAGCAAAGTTTCTACCCAGCTGAATTTCTTTGAGGTAAACACCGGTTCGAGTAATGCGGTGAAAAAGCCTACCGATGCAAAACATACCAATCCAATAGAAACATTGGAAGCTTTGATGCTTCCATAAAAAAGCACCCAGTGCAAAGCGATCAATGCACCGATACCGAACATGCGCCATACTTGTAACGGCGTTACATGATGCAGCTTTTTCTTCCATTGCAGCAAAGCAAATAAACTGACCACGGTGATCATGAGCCGGTACCATACCAGCAACCCTTCATTCAAACTGATTAAAATACCCAGGATACCGGTGAAGCCGGCCAGGAAAACCGAAATGTGTAACTTAATCAACGCCTCTTTCATCGGCGCAAAAATAATCAGAAAACGGTAGGCATTACATTTTTTACCCGTTTACGGTAATTCGTGAATAAGCTATGCCATTGCACCCTCAACACACCTATTACGCCTTCCTTGATGATGCCTTTGCTCATTTTGCTGACGCCTACTTTGCGATCGACAAAAGTGATGGGTATCTCTTTGATCTTGAAACCGAGTTTCCAGGTAGCGAATTTCATTTCTATCTGGAAAGCATAGCCCACGAACATGATCTCATCGAGGTTGATGGTTTCCAATACGGTATTACGATAGCAGACAAAGCCGGCGGTGGGATCATTAACGGGCATCCAGGTAATGAGTTTGGTATAAAGGGCGCCGCCTTTGGAATATAATTTCCTGTCGAGCGGCCAGTTCTCTGTTTTTCCTCCGGGCACGTAACGACTACCTACCGCCAGGTCGGCACCACCTGTTTTGCAGGCTTCATATAAACGCTCAAGATCATTGGGGTTATGGGAGAAATCAGCATCCATTTCAAAAATGAACTGGTACCCTCGTTCGAGGCTCCATTTGAAACCATGGATATAGGCAGTTCCCAAACCCAGTTTTCCCTTCCTTTCTTCCATGAACAACTGATCGGGATATCGTTGCATAAGTGCGCGTACAATATCCGCCGTACCATCCGGTGAACCATCGTCGATCACCAGTACATGGTAACCCTGGTTAAGATCGAATACCGCCGAAATGATGGCTTCGATGTTATCCTTTTCATTGTACGTAGGTATGATAACAAGTTTTTCCAAACAGCCAGATAAATTGAGTCGCTAAGGTACAATTCAGAAGCGTTTCAACATGCTGCCGGCAAAAAATTTACGGTAAATACTTAATGTATAACGGTCAGTAAATGATGCCTAACCTTTTTTTAATAAGGTCCGGTTCAGTATCTCGGTGAGTTTCTGCTTGGTATTCATGGCAAAATCTCCTTTCATCATCCAATCGTAATACTGGGGCTCTTCTTTGAGCACTTGTGCCACCGGCTTGCCTTTGTGTTTGCCGAAGTTGAACACTTCAATCCCTTTTTCTTTCACAAAGCGGCGGGCAAAATCTACAATATCATCTTCTCCGGTGAACTTCACAATACTTTCTACGGTGTTACCTATTTGCGGATACCGCTCTATCTGCGCTTCCAGTACTTCCCAGGTAGCGGTGGCATCCGCTTCGGCGCTATGCGCATCATCCAGTGTTTTCTGACAATAGAACTTATATGCCGCGCTCAAGGTTCGTTGCTCCATCATGTGAAATACTTTCTGTACATCCACCATCTTTTTTCCTTCCACAGAAAAAGCGATCCCTATGCGCAGGAATTCTTCAATGAGCATGGGTATATCGAACCGGTTGCTGTTGTATCCGCCCATGTCGCAATTGTCAATAAATTGTTTGACTTCGTTTGCCACCTGTTTGAAACTGGGAGCATCCTTCACCATTTCATCGGTGATGCCATGTATTGCGCTGGCGCTGGCAGGGATGGGCATCAACGGGTTGATCAGCTTGCGCTTTACCTGCCTCGAACCATCCGGCATTATTTTTACGATCGCTAATTCAACAATACGATCAACACTGATATTGACGCCGGTGGTTTCCAGGTCGATGAAAGCAATAGGTCTGCTTAGTTGGAGTTTCATGGGTAGCAAGGGTAATTATTCTGTGATTTGATTTTGCGAATGTAAGCATATCCAGGCCATCATAATTGCCACTGCTCATGAAAAGCAGTGTGGTATCCTGGTAAGCCTGTTCTTTCAACCATTGCTCCAGTGCAGCACGGTCGTTCAGCACCAGCAGACCTGGTTTGGCAAAACCTTGCTGTACTTTGTCGATAGGCAGATCGGGCATGCGTTTGAGTGCAAGGGCATGCTTGGAATAAAATACAACGGCCTGGTCGGCCTTATCCATTGCACCCTGGTATTCCTGCATGAATTTTTCATTCAGGCTGCTGAATGTATGCAGCTCCAGTACGGCTAGCAGTTTCCGGTTGGGATATTGTTGCTTCACAGCTTCAATTGTTGCCTTCACCTTACTCGGTGCGTGTGCAAAATCACGGTATACACGGGTATATTCATTAGAAGCAACGAGTTCCAGTCTTTTAGCGGCGCCTGTAAAACTGCCAATGGCCTGTACAAAATCCGGCGCTGTAATACCCATTTCTTTGCACGCATAATAAGCAGCATGCAGGTTCATGAGGTTATGGTTACCAAATACCTGCAGAAGACCGCTGCTGTTTTCAATCGTAACCTTCGTTTGTCCATCACTGATCGTATGTACCGGTACATCATAAGGCTGGTAGCGTATGTCGCTGCGTTTGTGATCGTTCACCAGTTGACGCAATACCGGATCTGTTTCATTATAAATGAGCACGCCGCCTTTTTCTATTTTTTGAATGAAGAGCACAAATTGCTCCAGGTAAAAATTGAAAGTGGGAAACACATTGATATGGTCCCAGGCGATGCCGGTAATAATGGCTACATGCGGGTAGAGAAAATGGAACTTTGGCCTTTTTTCTATGACGCTGGCGGGATATTCATCCCCTTCACATACAATGACCGGCGCATGCGTAATGTTAACCGATTGGGCAAAGCCTTCTACCCTTGCTCCTACCAGGTAATCAAAATCGCGGTGCAGTTGCCTGAGCACATGCATGATCATACTGGTAGTGGTAGTCTTGCCATGACTGCCTCCTACCACGATCCTTTTTTTATCGCGGCTCTCATGAAAAATATATTCAGGAAAAGAATATATTTTCAGTCCGAGTTCCATCGCTTTCAGCAATTCGGGGTTATCGGCTTTTGCATGCATCCCCAGGATCACCGCGTCTATATCGTTGGTAATCAGACCGGGGTGCCAGCCCATTTCTGCCGGCAACAGTCCTTCTGCCGCCAGGTTGGAACTGGCCGGTTCAAATATCTCATCGTCGGAGCCCGACACTTCATAGCCCTTGTGTTTCAATGCAATGGCCAGTTGGTGCATCACGCTGCCACCTATTGCGATAAAATGTACCTTCATCGGATGCTTATTATGATTATCTTTGGAGCAGCCGCAAATTAAGGGCTAAATATTTTATATACCTATCTGTATGAAAAAGATTCTCACTTTATCTCTTTTGGTTATACTGGGAATGAGTCTCCTTTCGTCTTGTAGTTCGTCCAGGGGCCGGGGTTGCCCTACTACTAATCCCCGTTATTTCAGAATGTAAATGGTACATCGTAGCATGAATTGGATTCCCCTTACTTCGCCGGAGCAACTGGCCGCTATTCAGCAAACGTCATTTTCCAGGCCACAGGTTATTTTCAAACACAGTACCCGTTGCAGTATCAGCTCTACCGTACTCAGTCGGCTCGAGCGTGCCGCCGCGCCGGAAGCCATTGATTTTTATTTTCTCGACCTGCTCAACTACCGGTCTTTGTCTGCACAGGTAGCCGAACAATTCCGCGTACACCACGAATCGCCGCAGGTATTGATCATCCGAAATGGCGAATGCATTTACGATGAAAGCCATACGGCCATTACCCCCGAAGAAATAGCCGAACAGGCTGCCGCCTGATCCTTTTCACTGCCTTTTATTTTTGTAAATTGCCTTAAAACAGGCAATATGATCTTAACTGTATTCGGTGCTACCGGACAAGTAGGCAAAAGAGTTGTTCAATCTGCATTGAATAAAGGATATCAGGTACGTGCATTCGGACGTAACGTGGAATACCTCTTCGATAAAGAAACCGCCAATCACCAACTGGAAGTCATCAAAGGCTATGTGTTCGATGAAGCAGAAGTATCCGACGCTGTAACAGGCGCCGATGCAGTGATCTCTGTATTGGGCGGCTCCGTTGACGGAACAGATAAGACCAGGAGCCTAGGCATCAAAAATATCATCACCCAAATGCAAAAAGCGGGCGTAAAACGGATCGTGGCACTTGGCGGAATGGGTGTATTGAATGACGAATCGGGACATTTCATTATTGAAGCAGAAACTTATCCGGAACAATACAAAGCAGTAGGACTGGAACACCTGCATGCTTATCAATACCTTCAACAGTCTCCACTCGAGTGGACCTTCGTTTGTTCTCCCGATATCCTTGACCAGGACCATACAGGCAGGTATGTTACCAATGCCGATTATCCCCCCAGTCCCAATCATTTTCAGGTAGCGGCAGGAGATATTGCTGATTTCATGGTGAATGAAGTAACGGCCGATCATTACCTGCGGCATAGGGTTGGCATCAGCAGGGGGTAAAAAAATAATGTGGTTACGGTATTATTCTCCATCTTTGCTTCAAGAAACAGCATGGAGATTGCCGGATATTTTACAGCTCTTCTCATAGGAATCTCGCTGGGCCTGATCGGTGGCGGAGGTTCGATCCTGACGATCCCTGTTTTAGTCTACCTTTTTCATATAGAACCTATTTTAGCTACGGGCTATTCTCTTTTTATCGTGGGAGGCAGTAGCCTGGCAGGCGCTTATCTCAATTACCGCAAGCAGCTGGTTAACCTGAAAGCAGCTTTTTATTTCGGATTGTCTTCCATTATTACGGTAGTGATCATGCGGAAGTTTGTAGTGCCTGCTATCCCAACGCACTTGTTTTCGATAGGCAGTTTTGTGATGACCAAGTCCATCGCCGTTATGCTGCTGTTTGCAGTGGTGATGTTTGTGGCAGCGCTGAACATGATCCGTAAAGAGACCCATTGTACAGCAGAAGGAAATGACCGGCAACTGCATTTGAGCAAGGCATTGCTACGTGGTATTGAAACCGGCATACTCACCGGCTTGCTGGGAGCAGGTGGCGGGTTCATTATCATACCCGTTTTATTATTCTCTTTTCATCTTGAAATGAAAGAAGCGGTGGGCACTTCCCTGCTCATCATTGCCATGAATTCTTTGTTCGGGTTCCTGGGCGATCTGGCCCATCATCAATTTGACTGGACCTTATTGCTGGCGATCACCGCCACTTCCATTGCAGGTACTTTTATTGGCGATCACTTCAAAACGAAATTACAGGGCAATGAATTGAAAAAGGGATTCGGATGGTTTGTATTGGTGATGGGTATCTGTATTGTTGTGAAGGAGCTTCTGTCTAATGTTTGATCGTCATATTCTCAATAACCATAGCGCTGGCGCCGCCGCCGCCGTTGCAGATACCGGCCGCTCCTATTTTGCCTCCGTGCTGTTTGAGTACATTGATGAGTGTAACAATGATGCGGGCGCCGCTGCAACCCAGTGGATGTCCCAATGATACGGCTCCTCCATGTACATTCACTTTGGCAGGATCGAGATTCATTTTTTGCATATTGGCAATCCCTACAACAGAAAACGCTTCATTCAGTTCTACAAAATCGATGTCTTTCATTTGCAATCCCGCTTTGGACACTGCTTTGGGTACAGCAAGGGAAGGCGTGGTCGTAAACCATTCCGGCGCCTGCTCGGCATCGGCATAGCTGCGAATAATTGCCAAAGGTTTAATGCCCAGTGCTTCTGCTTTTTCTTTGCTCATCAACACTACTGCTGCGGCGCCATCGTTCATGGTAGAAGCGTTGGCTGCTGTAACCGTGCCATCTTTGATGAAAGCAGGTTTGAGCTCGGGTATCTTATCGAACTTTACGTTGAAAGCGTCTTCGTCTTTTGAAAATGGAATGGGATCTCCTTTACGTTGCGGCACTGGTACCGGTATCACTTCTGCATCGAATTTTCCCTGGCTCCAGGCAGCCTGGCTTCTTTTATAACTTTCTACAGCAAACGCATCCTGTTCTTCACGTGAAATATGGCATTCTTTTGCGCACAATTCGGCTGCATTGCCCATGGCATATTGATGGTATACATCGGTGAGTCCGTCTTTGGCCAGGCCATCTACCAGGTTCACATTACCATATTTATTACCCCAGCGCATATTGGAACTGTAGAACGGCACATTGCTCATGCTCTCCATCCCACCGGCCACTATCACATCGGCATCGCCCAATAAAATACTTTGCGCACCTTGCGCAATAGCTTTCATGCCGCTGGCGCATACTTTGTTAACGGTAGTGCAGATCACACTATTGGGCAGTCCCGCAAAGGTAGCTACCTGCCTTGCCGGCGCCTGACCCAGATCTGCCTGTAACACACAGCCCATCAGCAATTCCTGTACATCGCCTGGTTGTATACCGGCTCGTTCAACAGCTGCTTTTACTGCGATAGAACCCAACCGGGTAGCCGAAAAATCTTTCAATGATCCGCCAAAACTGCCTATCGGAGTCCTCACTGCCGAAACGATGTATACTATTTTCATGAAGTAAGATATTTAAGCAAAGATAAGCCAAAGCTAACAATCGTTAACTTTTGAAGTCATGGGTATTTTCATCGTCATCCCGAGCGAAGCCGAGGGATCTGACCGAGTGTTCGAGCAGTTCCTTCGACTCGCTTCGCTCGCTCAGGATGACGTTGTTGGGAAAAGATCAGGTGTTATCTGAAAGCGCCTTAATGCCTGTTTTTGTGAACTCGATCTTCCGTTGTTTATACAGGTTTCCGGTGGTCATTTTAAATGCTTTCTTACTCATGCCAAAGAAATCATAAATCGCTTGTGGATCGGATTTATCGTGGTAAGGAAGGTATCCGTCGTGTTCCTGCAGCAGTCGTAATATTTTGGTGGCTTCGTCTTCCACTTTCTGAAAGCCCGGTTTTCCAATCACTACATCTATCTTATTATCGGGGCGGATGGTTTTGACAAAGCCCTGCATTTTATCGCCCGGACTGAGCTCGCGGAATATTTCATTGCTGTGAAGAAGGCCTGTATGCTTTCCATTGATGATCATCGAATAACCCAGTTCTGTGGGGCGATAGGCCACCAGGTCAACCAATTCCATTTCTTTTACCGTGAGCTCGTCGTTGGAAAGCAGGGCTTCGATCTTTTCGGTGGCAGCCACCCTTCCGGTCATTTCATCCAGGTATATCTTCACCAGGTATTCGGCGCCTACCCGCATACCACCCAATTGCTTGGAAGTAGGAACAAACAGGTCTTTCATTAAGCCCCAGTCAAGAAAAGCGCCCTGGCGTGTAACAGCCACTACTGTTAACTTTACAATATCTCCAACCGATCCTTTGGCTTCCTGCGTAGTAGCAATCAACCGGTTATCCGAATCGTGGTACACAAAGACCCGCACTTCGTCTCCCGCCCGTAACCCTTTGGGGGCAAGCCTTTTGGGCAGCAGGATGCCTTCTGCGCCATCATCGAGGTAGAAACCGAATTCGACTTTCCTGTTCACTTTCAACACCTGGTATGTTCCTACCCTGATCATTTGGTATGGGTTTTGTTCAAATACGAAGATACGCATAGTTACCCGCAACACCTTGTTGGCAACTTTGCAAACCCGTCTGTTCAACCTTTACTACTTTACGCACCTTATGAAACATTTTTTCCGCACCACCTTTTTAGTGATGATTTTATTCGTACAGGCTAAATGGTCAGCCGCACAATCTTTGAACGGCAGTTGGTATGGGTTGGGAACTGTGGTGGCCAATGGCGAGAACAGCAGCTATATGGCCGAATTGAAACTGAAGCAAAGGGGCAGGTTGATCAGCGGAACTTTCAGTTATTATTTCAGGGACAGTCTTTTTACCGCCAAGGTATCCGGCACTTATGATGCACCAACCAAAAAGTTGCACATCAACCCATTATCATTGATACATTACCAATCCACCAGCACCCGCATGGGGGTGGATTGTATCATGTCTGGCAACTTTACCCTGATCTCTTCCAGGACCGAATCATCGCTCTCCGGCAGCTTTACCAGCGATGCCGCACATAAGTTTACCGTACCCGATCTGAATTTCCGTTTCAGGTTTTCTGCCGATACAGCTACACTCGCGTCTGTTGAAACGGGTCTTGAACCGCTTGATACCGTTGCCAATATGGCCAGTACCAAGCGCGATAGCGTTCTGCCGGTCCGGGAAGATTTCCTGGCACGCCGCAAGACCTTTACACAAGAATTGGAGATCGCCGCTTCTTCTATTCGCGTGGAAGTTTACGACAATGGTACTATTGACAACGACATGATCTCATTGTTCTTCAACAATAAAGAGATATTACACAAAGCTTCTCTTACCCATAAAGCCATCAGGCTGAAAGTTACACTTGATTCAACGCTGACTTACAATGAACTGAGCATGTACGCCGAAAACCTGGGCACCATTCCGCCCAATACAGCAGCTATGATCATTTACGATGGCAATACGCGGCATGAATTAATACTGACAAGTGACCTGGACCAGACGGCCACCATCAGATTGAAGAAAAAGCATCAATAAGCGTTTGAACGGCAACTGAGCAATTCAGCGTTCAATTTACGGGCCAATCCCTTTGCCCCCCAGGCCATCACCTGGTGGTGATTGAATTCGAAAACAGGTTTCAGCATAAAATGACAGGCGTTCATCCATGCTTTCCTGGTAAATACATTCCAGTTATATTGAACATAAGTGATCCCGTCTTTTTCCTCAAAATACCATTCACCTATTCCATCCAGTTCTCCTGCCGCAATACCCTTCATATACCTGTAACGGTCTATCACCACCAGTTCCATATCGAATTCCAACCGATAAGGTAACACACTCTTCCAGGTATATTTCCGCACACCTCCCAGGCCTGTTTCATCGCCTGCTTTGATAACCGATACGGCCAATACACCTTTCCACCACTGCGGCCATTGTACCGAATCATAGATAAGGTCCCATACTTGCTCTAAGGGAGCACGTACTTGCCAGCGGGTAATGAATGCATAAGCTTTAGCCATAGCGCTTACTTTTATTAAGTATACGCAAAAAAACAGCCAGGGGTTTAGCCAAACAATTCGGGCGCTGTATTTTCTTCTTTGGGCCGGTGCTCCCACTCCATTTCAATACTCTTATTGAAATCGGTGAGCTTGGCGCCTACAGCTTTCCATCCCATCACTTCTACCATACTGGCTACTTTGAATTTCGCTTTGCGTATTTGGGTACCCTTTCCTGAATGCACTGTCAGTATAGGGTTTTCATCTGTAGTGGCTGTTTCCAGGCGATTGCCTTTGCCTTCTTTGATAAAGAGGAACTGCGTCTTCAGCGTAGTGGTCTCTATCTTAAAGCGCTTGATGTTGAACTGTGCTTTCTCATTATCGAGATAAACAGCGGTGATCACTTTTTCCGGATCGAATTTTTCGATGAGGATGATCTTTTCGGGTTCGAAACGCTGGGTAAGTTCCGTATCCGTCAATTCGTAACTGCCATCTTCGTATAAGACCAATACTTTTTCTTCTTCAAAACTGCCCAGGTATTGGCCTTTGCTTTCCGTATTCAACCTGCCGAATTTATCATCGAACCACAGTTTTCTGCCGGCCAGTGTAGCCCTTCCCGCTTCTTTGAATTTAACGGTTTTGATGGGATACTTGGTTACCTGGTTACCCATACTGCTCCGGCCTTTGATCTCCAGTTCTTCGAAATAAAAATCGAACTCTTTGATGCGGGCTGAACAATTGGGACTCAGTACCACTTTCACTACTTCTGCTTCACCATTGAGGTTGGGCGTGAAATAATGCACTTTACTTTTCTCCGACCCTTTGGTAAGGTTGTATTCTTTATCCCTGGTAACACCAGTTACATTGAAGCGCTTGGCATAGCTTACACCGCTGGCTCCATCAACATAGATCATGTTGTAGGTAGTGCGTTCATCGTTCTTCTGGAACACTGCGGCGTGTATGATGTCTTTTCCAATGAAGACCTTATCGGCTACCTTCACCACTTTCATCGTACCTGCTTTTGTAAAAGCAATGATATCGTCGTAGTCCGAACAATCACATAAGAACTCATCTTTCTTCAAACCCGTACCAATAAAGCCTTCGGCCCTGTTCAGGTACAGTTTGGTATTGGCGATGGCCACGTGTTTCACCTGGATGGTATCGAATTCCCTGATCTCCGTTTTACGTTCGCGTCCTTTCCCGTATTTCTTCAGCAGGGTTTCGAAATAAGCCACTGCAAAATCAGTCAGGTGCTCCAGGTCGTATTTCACCTGTTTGATATCTGCTTCAATGCCTTTGATCTGTTCATTGAGTTCATTGATATCGAGACGATAGATCCTCCGCACCGGTTTTTCGGTGAGTTTGAGTATGTCTTCCCGCTCAATGGGGCGTTTCAGTTTTTTCTTGAAGGGAACAAATGCTTTGTCAATGGCTTCAATTACTTTGTCCCAGGTAGCGTGCTTTTGCTCCAGCTCTTTGTATATCTTTTCTTCAAAGAATATTTTTTCGAGTGAGGTATAATGCCATTTGTCTTCCAGTTCTGCCAGTTTGATCTCCAACTCGCGTCCCAGCAGGTTTTTGGTATTTTCTGTAGATACCTGTAACAATTCATGCACGCCCAGAAATACCGGTCTCTGTTCACTGATCACGCAGGCGTTGGGTGAAATGCTCACTTCACAATCGGTAAAAGCGTATAGGGCATCAATGGTGATATCGGGTGATATGCCCGCCGCGAGATCGATCTGTATTTCTACTTCACTGGCGGTAACATCGATCACTTTCCTGATCTTGATCTTTCCCTGATCATTCGCTTTGGTGATACTTTCCATCAGCTGTGATGTAGTAACACCATAAGGCACATCGCGGATGACCAGCGTTTTCTTATCCAATTCTTCTATGCGTGAGCGTACCCTTACCTTGCCGCCTCTTTTTCCATCGTTATAGTTAGACACATCAATCATGCCTCCCGTTTGGAAATCGGGATACAACTCGTATTTTCTTCCTTTCAGGCATTTGATCGAAGCCTCGATCAGTTCACTGAAATTATGCGGCAATATTTTGGTTGAAAGTCCCACTGCAATACCATCAGCCCCCTGCGCCAACAGCAAAGGGAATTTCATAGGCAGGGTAACCGGCTCGTTCTTTCTTCCATCATAACTCAACTGCCAGTTAGTGGTCTTGGCATTGAAAGCCACTTCCAGCGCGAACTTCGACAAACGCGCTTCAATATAACGCGAGGCAGCCGCTTCATCACCGGTTCTTACATCGCCCCAGTTTCCCTGTGTGTCAATGAGCAGGTCTTTTTGCCCGAGGTTCACCAATGCGTCGCCAATACTGGCATCGCCATGCGGGTGGAACTGCATACTCTGACCAATGATATTGGCCACTTTATTGAAGCGTCCATCATCCATTTCTTTCATGGAATGAAGGATGCGCCGTTGTACCGGTTTCAACCCATCTTCAATAGCCGGCACCGCCCTTTCCAGTATTACATAAGAAGCATATTCCAGGAACCAGTTCTTATACTGTCCCTGTACACCGGTCTCGTTTTCAAAAATCCTGTTCTCTTTCTTTTCTTTCGCCATGATCTGCTATTTTTCAATCCGGTAGGTATCGTCCTGTCCGTCTGCCAGTGCATTGAGTTCAAAAACAACTATGTCTGTATCGGCAACCACTTCATGCCAGGCCCAGGGTTCTATCATTACCATCGCAGGCGCTTTTACTTTCAGTGTTCCTTTTTCATCGCCGCGCACATTGAACCAGTTTACGGTTGCTTCTCCCTGCATGATGATGATCTGTTCGGGATTCTTCCTGGGCGAAACGCCTTTGTGATAATGCCTTCCGCTGGAACTGCCTGCTTTGCGGTATGACACGATGAATTGTCCTGTTCTGTCGGTTTCGAACACATGCGTGGTCCCTCTTTCATCTGATCCTATCTGTTGTACTGGAATAACCTTTACCATTGTTTCTTTTTTAAACGTTTTATCCTTGTTCTTCTTCTACTGTTTCCGTTACTACTGCACCGGTACCGGGTAATTTTACTACGATCTCTTTCCATCCTTTATTCCAGTCGCCGGCAATTTCCAGTTTCCCTTCTGCTGCCAGTTCCCTGATACGCCATACCAGGAACACATCGCCGGTTTGCACTTTCATTTTTCCCAATGTAGTGCTCAGCAATCTACCCAGTTTCATGGCGCCGTTGAGGTTGGCAAAGATGTCTTTATCGTAAAAATCCACTTCTTTACCGGTGATTTTTTTACCTCCTTCCAGGAACCGCACCATTGCATTTTCCTGGCATAATTTCTTCCATTCATCCGGATCTACTTCAAACTCACTGAGGGTAATGGGACGAGCCAGGCGCATGGCTTTACGGAATTCTTTGGGTTGTATTTCGTGGAGATGGGTAGGATAAAAAATATTTCCTTTCTCATTGATGAACGGAAGATTGTTCAGGTACAATACCTGCACGCGTCCCTGGTATTCTTTCAACTGGCTCATCAGCCAATAGTAACTGCATACATCATGTGCGTTCTGTCCCATCCATATCCATAATTCCTGTTCCGGCTGTTCATCGATTACTTTCAATAATTGGTGTACTGCCAGTTTATCATCCACTATATTCAACGAATCGGTATAGGGCGAATATTCCAAAAGGGTCTTCCACCAGTCGCGCCGGGCCTGGTATCCTTCTGTTTCATAAATGTTCAGCAGCGGCCCAACCGCATAATCGTCTTTGATCTCTACTACTTCTCCCTGTAAAGCCTCATCGAGTTCCATTGCCTTTTGCAATATTGCTACGTTCGTCTGTTCAAATACTATATGAATCATTATGATTGAATAGCCTGGTTACCGCCAGGCAGGTTTAGATTGATTAAATGACCGTTTCCACTTCATCCAGTTCTACCCGCAGGTTATTGATGATGAAGTCTTGTCTTTCCATGGTATTCTTTCCCATATAATATTCCAGCAATTGCTGTATATGATCGCCCTGCTCGAGGATAACCGGTTGCACACGCATGTCTTCGCCAATGAAGCGTCCGAACTCTTCGGGTGATATCTCTCCCAATCCTTTGAAGCGCGTGATCTCAGGCTTGCCTCCCAGTTTGGTGATGGCTTTTTGTTTTTCTCCTTCATCGTAACAATACAAGGTCTCTTGTTTATTACGCACCCGGAACAGCGGTGTTTCCAGAATATATACATGCCCTCTTTTCACCAGGTCGGGGAAGAACTGTAAAAAGAAAGTCATCATGAGCAACCTGATGTGCATACCATCCACATCGGCATCGGTAGCGATGACAATATTGTTGTATCGAAGGCCTTCCAGTCCGTCTTCGATATTCAACGCATGCTGCAACAAATTAAACTCTTCATTTTCATATACCACTTTTTTGGTCAGCCCATAAGCATTCAACGGCTTACCCCGGAGACTGAACACGGCCTGTGTATCTACATTCCTAGATTTGGTAATACTTCCACTGGCGCTGTCGCCCTCTGTTATGAAAATGGTGCTATTATTCTGCGACGATACAAACTCTTCTTTGTTCTTAGAAGGCGGCTCATCATTCAGGTGCACACGGCAATCGCGCAGTTTCTTATTGTGCAGGTTGGCTTTTTTAGCACGCTCATTTGCCAGTTTTTTAATGCCTGCCAGTTCTTTTCGCTCTCTTTCGCTTTGCTCGATCCTTTTCTTCAGGGCATCGGCAATGGTGGGGTTGCGATGCAGGTAGTTATCCAGTTCTTTCGACAAAAATTCCAGCACAAAATTTTTCATACTGGGTCCATTCTCATACACATTCAACGATCCCAGTTTGGTCTTTGTCTGGCTTTCAAACACGGGCTCCTGCACCCGCACCGAAACAGCCGCCACAATGCTGGTACGTATATCGGATGCATCGTAATCTTTCTTGAAAAAATCGCGCACCACTTTTACATAAGCTTCCCTGAAAGCCTGTTGGTGGGTGCCGCCCTGTGTGGTGAATTGTCCGTTCACGAAAGAAAACAGGTCTTCGCCATAATCGTTGTTATGCGACATGGCGACTTCTATATCATTTCCTTTTAAATGAATAATGGGATAACGCAGTTCATCCGGATTGGTTTTGCGTTGCAGCAGATCGAGCAGACCGTTCTTGCTGATGTATTTTTTCCCGTTCAGGTGTATGGCCAACCCTGCGTTGAGGTAACAATAGTTCCATAACTGGTTATCGAGGTATTCGTGGATGAAATGGAAATTGCGGAATACGCTTTCATCGGGTGTGAAGGTTACCAATGTTCCGTTTTCTTCCGTGGTTTTGGCTTCTTTGTGCTCATTGACCAGCACGCCTTTCTCGAACTCTGCTGTTTTTTCTTTTCCATCACGGAAAGCCGTTACTTTAAAATACTGGCTCAATGCATTCACCGCCTTCGTACCCACACCGTTCAATCCCACACTTTTCTGGAATGCCTTGCTATCGTATTTGGCGCCGGTATTGATCTTACTCACCACATCCACCACTTTACCCAGGGGGATACCTCGTCCGTAGTCGCGCACCGTTACCTTTTTGCCTTCGATGTTGATCTCCACCTGCCTGCCATGGCCCATGGTATATTCATCGATGCAGTTATCCACAACTTCTTTGAGCAATACATAGATTCCATCATCTGGAGCGGAGCCATCGCCCAGCTTTCCAATGTACATACCGGGCCTCAACCGGATGTGTTCCCGCCAGTCGAGCGACCGTATCGATTCTTCGGTATACTCGTTTGTATTCTTCAGTTCGGCCATATATTTCCTGTCTTATTATAAATTATATTGAATCGTATTTTTCGGGGTCAAATTTCATACCGATTCCCCAACCCGCAAATCTAACCACCTCGTGCCTTGTCCCAAGTTTTATTTTCTACAAATGCCTCCACAATGTGGATAAAAAACGGAACCCATACATTTGCGCATGGTACAATTTGGCGTTGACATTCTCCTGCAACAATCTCCTTCCTGGAAAAAAGCGGCCATCGGACTGGTGACCAATCATGCGGCTACCACCCATGCATTACAACCATCACGCCGGGCATTACTGGAAGCAGGTTTCAATATTCGCGTACTTTTCGCACCGGAACATGGGCTCGATGCAAGGGGGGCCGACGGACAAGCCATGCAGGATGGCAGTGATCCGCTAACGGGCTTACCTATTGTCAGTTTATACGGACCAAAACTAGCCCCTTCGGAAGGTGATCTTGCCGGCATAGATATTTTATTGTTTGATATACCGGATATCGGCGCCCGTTTTTATACTTATCTCTGGACGCTTTCGTATGTAATCGAAGCTGCTGCTCATTTTCAAAAACCATTGGTGATATTGGACCGGCCCAACCCTGTTTCGGGCAATATGCATTTGGCAGAAGGCCCTATGATGGAACCGGATACTGCTTCCTTTATCGGCCGCTGGCCTGTTCCGGTAAGACATAGTTGCACTTTGGGAGAACTGGCGCTTTACTTCAATGCCGCACGAAAACTTGGTGCATCTATTGAAGTAGTTGCTTGCAAAGGATGGGACAGGAATAGTTTCCAACCCGATTGGGATATTCCTTTTGTTCCTACTTCACCTGCTATACAAGATTTTCAAAGCATGTTATTGTACCCGGGTCTTTGCATGCTCGAAGCCACCAATATTAGTGAAGGGCGTGGCACTCATCATGCATTCCGTGTAGCGGGAGCACCTTGGATCAACGGGCCTGTTTTGGCAAACGGACTAAAAGAAATGAGTGAGGAAGGATTATCTGTGCATGCAACTGAATTCACTCCATCTGAAGGTAAGTATGCGGGCGAACGCTGCAATGGAGTAAAGATGGAAATAACAGCACCTGATCGCTTTCAATCTGTCTGGAGCGGGTTGTTGCTGATCAAACTCATTCAATCTTTGTATCCGAAAGAATTTGCCTGGGCTCCTTATCCAACGCATGTAAACCCTTCTGGTAAAGGACACCTTGATAAGCTAACAGGATTGTGTAACAGTGAAGCCCTTTTTAGCTTGCCACTTCCCGCTTTCCTTGCAGCTATTACGAAACATACCCGCGTTGATGACTGGAAAGCGGCAACGGCTGCATATCTTTTATATTAATCCATCAGGTTTCTGATCACCACGCTGGCGGCGGTACAGCCAAAAATGGCCGGCATATAACTGATGGTACCGATAACAGATTTCTTAGGGTAGGCTTTTTCTGTTTCTATCACGCGCGACTGGTCTACTTTTTCGGCGCTGAATACCACCGTAATCCCTTTACGGATACCCAAGCCGCGCAGTTTCTTTCGTACATACTTGGCCAGGTTGCACTCGTAGGTTTTGGAAATATCCGTCACTTTTACTTGCGAAGGATCTACTTTACCTCCGGCGCCCAATGAGCTTACGATCGGTATTTTTCTTTCACGGCAGGCTTTGATGAAATGTACTTTGGGTGATAAAGTATCGATGCAATCCACTGCATAATCGAATTGCCCCGCATCCAGGATCTCAATGGTACGGCTATCGCGTATGTATTCGGTAAGCACCGTCAATTCCAATGACGGATTAATGTCTTTCAACCGGTCTGCCAGCACTTCTGCTTTCAGTTTTCCGGCGGTTGAATGCAGTGCCGGTATTTGCCGGTTAGCATTACTCAGGTCTACCGTATCTGCGTCGATGATCGTCATGCGCCCCACGCCCGACCGCGCGATCATTTCGGCACAGATACCGCCAACGCCACCCAGTCCCACCACGAGTACATTTTTGTTCATCAGTTTTTCCACTTTTTCATCGCCCAGCATCAACTGGGTACGGCTCATCCAGTAAGGGATCATGATACTACTAATTGATTATTTTAGGGTGCAAAAATGTAGTTAGTATGCGGTTTTTAAAAATTATTTCCTGTGCGGGGTTGTTATGGGTGGCGCCTGCTGCTCAGGCCCAGCCCCCTTCTCTTCAATTGTTGCAGTCTGGCAAACGGGTGAGTTTGCGTGGATTGAGTGTTGTAAACGATAGCCTGGTATGGGTCAGTGGCAGCGGGGGCACGGTAGCACGGTCTGCAGACGGTGGCCGTAGCTGGACATGGCTTACCGTTCCGGGCTATGAAAAAAGGGATTTCAGGGATATCGAGGCTTTTGACGATCGAACGGCGGTGATCATGGGCATTGCAGAACCTGCAGTGATCCTGAAAACCACCGATGGTGGCGCCAGCTGGCATAAAGTGTTTGAAGACAGTACCAAAGGCATGTTCCTCGATGCCATGCATTTTGCCAACGAAAAAACAGGCATCGTAATAGGCGACCCCATCAATAAAAAAGCTTTTTTCGCCCGCACTTACGACGGGGGCGATACCTGGGAAAAACTGAATACGGCTTCTTTTCCCGAACTGGCCGAGGGAGAAGCCTTTTTTGCTTCCAGCGGTACCAATGTTAAGCTCACCAGTTTCAACAAGGAATACACAGTTACTTTTATTTCGGGCGGCAGGAGATCTAATCTCTGGACTGGTTTCTACCACAAAGATTCGCTACCATTAATGCAGGGATTGGAAAGTACAGGCGCCAATTCCATTGCAGTGAACGAATCGGTAAACAGGGCGGTGGTGGTTGGCGGCGATTTTGCCAAAGACACCATCAGCTCAGGCAATTGCGTATTGTTATCCATTCAACCGGGCGGTGTTCAGGTATCGAAGCCTTACACCCCTCCGCATGGATACCGGTCATGCGTGATCTATTTGAATAACCAGCAACTGGTTACCTGCGGTACTTCCGGGGTGGATATTTCCACTGATGGGGGGATGAATTGGTTGCTCATCAGTAAAGAAGGGTTCCATGTGGTACAAAAAGCCAAAAACGGCAAGGCTGTATACCTGGCAGGAGGCGGCGGAAAAATCGCCCGGCTGCAGATTCCTTAAAATATGATTAAAACGAAACTTCAATTAAACCAACTGATGCCTGTAACGGTCATATATCCGTACTAGCAATACAAAAAAACTTATAGTTTTTTCCATTTTTTATGCAGCAGGGTAAAACAAGGGTAATCTGGTAACAGGTTACCCTTTGTTCTTTTTACTATTTGGCAATGAAAAAGTTATGGTTTGAAAAAAAATCAACATTTTTTTGGCAGTTATCCCACAGTCCCTATTTTTGCACTCCCAAACAACAAAAAAGGGAGCATAGCTCAGCTGGTTTAGAGCATCTGCCTTACAAGCAGAGGGTCCGCGGTTCGAACCCGTGTGCTCCCACCAAATATACCCCATAGAATTTCTATGGGGCTTTTTATGTTCATAACCTATATCATATATTCTGCTATAAAAGACCGGTTCTACATCGGGTATACAGGCGATGATATATCTGAACGCATAAGAAAACACAATACTAATCATAAAGGTTTTACCGGAGGAGTCGGAGATTGGAGCCTTAAATATGCTGAGACTTTTTTATCTAAAGAACTCGCATATAAACGAGAAAGGGAGATAAAAAGCTGGAAGAGTAGAAAAAGAATAGAGGAGTTGATTAACTCAACAGATTAGAGCATCCCGCCTTCGGCGGGAGGGTCCGCGGTTCGAACCCGTGTGCTCCCACAGAAAAAGCCTTAACAGAAATGTTGAGGCTTTTTTCATTGTAGTAAGGTTAATATAGGTGAATTGAAAAAATGGTAAATTTAAATTCCCATTGATTCAATCACAATACGTATGGCCAAAGTCAGAAAACTCCTTGCATTAGCTGCCGGACTTAACACCATTATATTCGTTGGCGAAATGCTTGGTGGCGCCGAAGGGCATAGCACCAGCCTGATCATGGATGGAGTACATAATTTTTCTGATGAACTGGCGCTGGTTTGTCTTTTTCTGGCTTACCTGTTGCCTGTTACCATGTCGCGCAATTTCCAGCGCCTGGCCAATGTGCTCAATTCCATCGGACTCATTTCCATCAGCGTTTTCCTGATATGGCAATCTGTGAATAATATCATTCATCCTGTGCCAACTATTGGCTATATACCATTGATAGCCGGACTACTGGCAGCCATTGCTAACTGGGGTGTTGCCAGGATATTGTATTCCATTAAAGACAGAAACGCTGCTATTCGTCTCACCTATATACACATTGTAGGCGATGTGTATGTTTCACTGGCGCCCGTGGTTGCAGGCCTGCTGGTGTTATTGACAGGCAAATATATCTTTGACCCCATCATCGCCATTTTAGTAGGCGTATGGTTGATCTGGGCTACCATCAAAGAAATTGCACATTCTCACGATGAGCTCATCTGGCCGGAGCATGTAGCTGATCAATAAACCAGTTCTCCGAATACACCATTCTTGTAATCTTCCATTGCCTGGTTGACCTCTTCCTGTGTGTTCATTACAAAATTATCTTTCGCAGCAACCGGTTCATCAATGGGTTCGGCCGACAGAAACAATACCTGTGCATTTTCTTCTGCAGTAACGATCACTTCGTCATTTTCTTTTTGAAACACTACCAGGTGATGTGCAGCAATACTTTCCTGGTTGATGTTCACCATACCTTTTGCTATGTATAGCAAAGTCCAGTAACCCGGCGTGGCCGTGAACTGTACTTGTTTTCCTTTTGCAATGGTTCCAATAATAGATATAACAGGTGTGAAACTTTTCAATGGACCTGTCTTGCCTTCATATTCACCGCTCACCAATCGCAAAGACACACCCTCCTGTTCCAACACAGTTGGCTGTGATGCCTGCGGTGCCGATTGATAAGAAGGCGGATCCCATTTTTTTGCTTTGGGCACATTTACCCAAATCTGGATCAACTCCTGCGTTCCTCCTTTTGCGAGCAAATCTTTGGTTGGCCCTTCACTATGCAACAATCCTTTTCCTGCAAACATCCATTGCGCTCCACCTGCCCTGATCACTTCATCATGTCCCGCATTGTCTTTATGGTATCCTTCTCCCTGCAATTGAAAAGTAACAGGTGCAAAGCCCCTGTGCGGATGTGGGTGGATACGCAATTCCTGGCCCGGACTAATGGTATCCGGACCAAGATGGTGTATTACAATAAATGGATTGGCAAACCTGAAATCTTTATGTGGCAAGGGTTGTATCACTTTTTCTTCCTTGGTGATCAGCTTTTCCCTTCCCTCTAATACATGTTCAATTGATTTTTTCATGGTTAACACAGTTTAGGTTATTCTAATACACCAAATTTACCGGATTGAAACTCCTGGATCGCATCGTATATCTCTTCCTGCGTGTTCATCACAAAAGGTCCGTAACTGGCAATCGGTTCGTCGATAGGTTCACCGCTCATTACCAGCAATATAGCTTGTTCTGCAGCTTTGATATTGATATCGGTGCCTTCGTTTTTGAATAATATAAAACTATGTTCCGGCGCTTTCTCGCCATTCACTTCAATAGATCCGTTCACAACAAGTATCGCTGTATTATAATGAGCGGGCAGGCTGGTGCTGACTTCTTTACCTGCATTCAGTTTGATATCAAAGAGGTTCACAGGTGAATAAGTAGCAGCAGGTCCTTTTACACCATTGAATTCACCGGCGATCACATTCACCACACCGCCGTCATTGGGCAATATCGCTTTCCCCATCATATCGGCTGTAAGCGCCTGGTAATGGGCGGGCGTCAGCTTGTCTTTTTTGGGCAGGTTCACCCATAATTGAACCATTTCAAAGGGTCCGCCTTTTTTAGCGTATTCTTTTTCGTGGTATTCTTTGTGCAATATACCGCCACCAGCTGTCATCCATTGCACATCACCGGGATTGATCACGCCGCTGTTACCGGCGCTATCGTGGTGTGCCACGCTTCCCTGGTAAGCAATGGTAACGGTTTCAAATCCTTTGTGCGGGTGTACATCTACACCACGGGGAACAGCAGAGGGGCCGAAGTCATACGCTGCATTGAAATCGAGCATCAGGAAGGGACTGATCCTGCGCTGTGTAATATTGGCTCCCGGGATAAAATTATACACCCGGAATCCATCTCCTACCATGCCTGGTCTGGCCGGCCTGGGTATTATTCTCTCGATTGATTTTTTCATGATATGCTCCTTTAATTTATTGAATATTTACTTTGGGTTTAAATGCATCATCGGTTACCGAAAATGAATGCTTGTGTGCTGCTTTTTGTTTGTTAAGCGCAAGCGTTACTCGTTCAACGACTTCATGCAATTGCGTTGGCTCATAGGTTACAATAAGCCCATATGCTTGCTGATGCAGGAAAAGCTTTTGCAGTTTCCTGGCTTCCTGCTCTCCTATTGAATTGGCCAGCAACAGTACATCGAAATGGAACTGGTGAAATTTTTCAATGGCATTTTCATCCGATGAAACACCAATGCTGTTCCAGGATGCATTGCTGCTTACTGCATCCAGCGCTTGAAGCAGGCTTGACTCGTTGAAATCTACTACCAGTATCTCTGTCTTGTTCATATCATCTCCTTTTTTTACAACACAAAAATACGCCGGCAGCCTGGCGGCTTCCAATAACCTATCTTAACAAAAATTCTTAACCTAGATTATTTTTTGGGAGGAGTTTGGCTCAGCATTTTGCTCAGGAATTCGGGAGTGACCCCAATGTAGGCAGCTATCTGTTTTTGAGGGAGGCATTGTATGAGAGAAGGATACAATTGGCAAAAATTTTCGTAGCGCTCGCGGGCCGAGAGGCTTAAATTGTTAAGGAGCCGGTGTTGATAGGTGGCCAGCGATTTTTCGGCCAGTACGCGGAAGAAGTGTTCGAATTGGGGTATCTGTTGATATAATTTATCCAGGTCTGATTTTAACAACAACAATACGGTGCTGTCATCTATTGCATCGATGTACAAAGTGGCCGGCTCCTGCGCAATAAAGCTTTTCATATCACCGATCCACCATCCGGGCGGCGCGAACTGCAGCACATGCTCAAACCCGTTTTTATCTATGGAATAACTTCTCAAACAACCATCGGTTACAAAACAGGCATACCTGTTCACATCACCCTCCTGCAACAGGAATTGTTTGCGTTTCACTTTTTTATAGGTAAGCAAAGCCGTGAAATACGCTGTTTCTTCCTGCGTTAATTGTATGTGTTGGGTGATATGTTTCAGTAACAGATCGTATTCCATAACGCCTTTATTCCAGTAGCCTGGTAATTCTGATCATCTTCCCCTCTCCATTAACTCCTTCCAGTACTACCTGCAGTTTTTTACTGATGTCGTTATTATAGAACTCCAGTTTTACCCTCGGACTCTTTTTATTCGTGAGCACATAAGGGTTCCAGTATAAAGTGGTTCTTACATCCGGGTCAAAGCTATCGGAAGATTTTTCATAAGAGGGGCTATAAAACTCTTTGAAGCGGGAATAACCGCCCAGTATGGTGCTTTCCATGCCACGACTGTTGGCGTCTGAGCGGCGACTATCTCCTCCTTTCTTTGTATAAATGGCAATTGCTCCACCACTACCTCCGCCTGCAGATCCAAAGAAAGGCGGACGGAAGACTTTGATATAAGCGATGTCTGTTACCGGTGTGCTTTGTACCATGCTGATATCAGACCTCATCTCATTCAGGTAAAGATCGGGGCTGCCACCACGCCAGCTGAGACTTGCCTGTGGCCCTGAACCGGTGATCATCAACCCGGCCACTTTTCCTTGCAAATACCCCAGCACATCCATCGCGCCAATAATCGATTTATCATCTGTAAGATCGAATGAATAACCATCGCCTCCCGAGAACAGGCCGCTGGCATATTTTTCATCCATTACTTTTAGCGGGTCTTTTATTTTGGCCTTAACAGTCACTTCCTGCAAGGTAGCTGCCGCCTTCAGCTTCCGCAGTTTCTCCTGTTCTGCAAAAAAATATTGCAATTTCAGCGAAGCGAGGCTATCGTTTTGCATCTGGCTGGGGCCCAGTTTCATTGATTTGGGAAACTGCCTGAGCAAACCATTCTCTACCTGCACCTGCATCACATCGCTGAGTTTTTCTTTTCCGTTGAAACTGTAAAAAGCCCTCACCGTATCGTAGAAGAACAAACCTTTTTGCTCAAAGCTTCCATCTTTTTCTACCGGAACAAATATCAACTGTGTACTACTGTCTTTTCCCCTGAGAATGAAATTCAACTGGAGCGGTATCCTGGCGAGACTGCCTTTCACACCATACACTTTACCCGTCAGTTTGAGGTAATCCGTTTCGTGCGGGTATTTTAAGGAGGGCATTGGGGCCGCTTTGATCTTGTCCCAATCGAAACGCCGCCATCCGTTGGTCATCATTACCAGGTCGAGCTTTGAGGTAATGCTATCGGCATCGCTGGTGAAATAATATGCGGGATTATACACTTTGCCTCTGATATCATCACTCAATAAAAAATCTGAGAAGATCGTGTGTTTATCCGGAGGTACCACCGAAGCGTCGGTTACAGCAACAGACATATTGGTAAAGGCTGTGTCGTTCACCAGCACTTCGATGATATTGCGGGCCCTTTTTTCGAGACCTATTATCGGGGTACTGAATTTAACATTGAATTCGTGCAGGTGATTGTTCACAAAAACGATCCGCTCGGCTATCGGTAGCCAGTCGCTCGTAAACAACGAAAACTGCAGGATGCCTGTGGGCATTTCATCAATAGGTATTTGTGCATTGAGCAAGGTTTTTTCCATCATGTTCAATGCTACTTTATAAAACAGTTGCTGGTTCATGTGTACCAGCAGGTGTACCTGTTTGAAATTATCGGGTACATTGGCTGTGCGCTCTACTTTCACCAATGCTTTATCGTTCGTAGTGCTCACAGCCAGTGAACTGCCTTCCTGTTTTTCTATCGGTATAGGAGTAATGCCTTTATTACCATACTCGTCTGTCCAACCGATCTTGTAAGATTCATTGGCGTGACTTAGCAGGGAAAACAATCCCATACCATCGTGTTTCACTTTGAGTGTATCTAGTGTTTTGCCTTTATCATTCTGTAACAACGCTTTGATACGTACCGGTACACCAAACTGGTTGGTGGCTTTGAAAGCAACCCGCGTATTCAATCCCTGCACCAGGGTGCCTCCTTCGGGAAACAGTTCCAGCCTGGTTTTCATAGCTGCCGGCATCTTTTTTTGTGCAGGCGCAGGATTATTCACTGCGAGGTCTCTCTCGTATAAAAAAGCAGCATCATCGTTCAGCATCCAACGGGTATATGCTTTTACATGCAGGAAATTACCGGTGTAATTGGCAGGCACATCAAAGCTGCCTTTGGCGGTAGACTGGAACAAGGGGGCAACTGTTTGGTAAAGCATCTTGCCCGTGGTATCGTACCATTCTACATATACGTTTTTACTCAGTGTACTCAATTCACCGCCTGACAGGATATACACTTTGTACCAGATCGTTTCGGATTTATTGTAGATAGACCGGTCGAAATGGATATGTATCTTTTCTTTGGGGAATTGCTCCTGGTATGCCGCCATCACAGAATCGATCTGCTGCGCCGAAGCTTTATGACAGAGCAGCGTGGTGAATACAAAAAAGCACAGGTAGAGAAACTTCTTTTTCATTCTTATGTTCTTAGAAAAATCACAGGGCGTTTTAACTGAAAAACGCCCTGTAAGATAAATCGAAGTTTCATATTAAGATGCTAAAACCTTGGGAGGCTTTTTTTCATGCGTAAGATCATGTATATGCTGGTGCTTGAGATGGTCATAAAATGAATGTTTATCTACCAGTACCGAAACAAGCGCTGCTACCATGCCTGCCAGCATGAGATGGAAGATCACATTGTGCCTGTCGGTCATTTCCAGCACCAATATGGCTGAAGTGAAGGGTGAGCGGGTAACACCTGTAAGAAAAGCCACCATACCCGCCAGTATGAGCAGGTTGGAGTCGTTGGCGCTGGCGTGGAACCAGCCCGACAATACCGATCCGATACCGGCCCCGGCACTCAGCGCGGGCGCAAAAACGCCCCCGGCTGCACCTGTGGTGAATGTAATTATAGGACCTACGATACGCAACAGGGGCATATACCATACCACATGTTTTTGATCTGTGAACAATACCTGGTTCATGAGGTCTTTACCCGAGCCCAATGCTTGCTGTCCGGCGAGTAAACCCATGGTGGCTATCACCAGGGCGCAGCAAAGGAGGTAAAGCAATTGCCTGTATTGATTGGTTGACCGTTTGCGTATGCGCATGATCAGCAGTATGCATTTGCTCATCAGGCTGCCCGCTATCCCGGCTACCACAGCAATCACCGCTACACCCAGGAAAACCGAAGCAGAAAGATGACTTACATCGGGATATCCCAGGTAGAGATAAGGCCCCAGAAATGCTTGCGCTACCAGTCCTGCTATAATTACCGCAGAAAAAATAGCGGTCTTGAAGAAACTGATATGTGTTTTTGTGAGCTCTTCCACAGCAAACACAATTCCCCCCAAGGGTGTATTGAAAGCAGCGGCCAATCCGGCTGCCGCCCCCGTCATGATCATATTGCGCTTGGATATCTTAGGCCACCATTCGGGCAGCAACAGGTTCACTTTCCTGAATATAGAACCTGCAATCTGGATGGTAGGACCTTCGCGACCGGTAATACCTCCTCCGAGCAATACCATGCAACTGGACGCGATCTTTACTATAATGATACGCACGCTCAGCAAGCGGTCTACTTTATCGTTGTGTTTGGGCGTTGCCAGTTCAATGGCAGCAATTACCTGTGGAATACCACTGCCTTTGGCAAAAGGCGCCCATTTTTTTACCATCCACCAGGCTATGAGAAAACATACCGGTGTAACAACCAAAAGCAGGTGATGAGGCAGTTGAAAAATATAAGCCGCACCCTTTTCGGCAACGGCAAAGATTTTAGTATAGGCAACGGCTACCAAACCGGTGAGCAACGAAGCAACCCAGAACGGGATGGCCTGTAATAAATTCTTTTTGATTCGTTCATTGCGAATGCGATCGAAATGCTTCTTTAATTTGGCTCTGATAGCATTGAATAGGGACATAGAAATAACGTTCATCTGTTCTGGTAAATCGGTAAATTCATCCTGACAATGCAACCCGGTAAAATGGTTGCAAAAATAGGGATTAGGTTTTTGTGGGGATATTAGAAGCAGATTAGATTTTAAGCGACTGCCATACAAATTATAGAAAAACCGTATTGTTGACTATGGAAGAGCGGAAATTACTGATCGTGGAGGATGAGAAAAAGATAGCCAATGCCCTTAAAAAAGGGCTATCGGAGAACGGATATCATGTGGAAATGGCATTTGACGGACTGATTGGCAGGAAGTTATTCCTTTCACACACTTATGACCTGGTAATACTCGACATCAACCTGCCCGGGCTCAATGGCTATGAATTGTGCAAGATCATCCGCAACCACAACCAGCAGGTGCCGGTGATCATGCTCACCGCCCTGAGTTCAACGGAAGACAAGATTGAAGGGTTTGATGCGGGGGCAGATGATTATGTGATCAAGCCTTTTGAGTTCAAAGAACTGCTGGTGCGTATCAGGGCCCTGCTGAAAAGGACCATGTACCAACAGTTACCCACAGGGAATATTTTAAAAGTAGGCGGACTCGAAATGAACCTCGATACCAAGGAGGTAAAACGCGAAGGGCAGCAGATACTGCTGACTGCCAAAGAGTTTCAGTTGTTGGAGTATTTCATGCGTAACAGGAATCGCGTACTATCGAGGGCCGATATCGCAGAAAGTGTGTGGGATATTGATTTCGATACCAAAACCAATGTGATCGACGTATACGTTAATTACCTTCGCAACAAGATCGACAAACATTTCTCCACCCGGCTTATCCATACGCAGGTAGGCATGGGTTATATTTTAAAGGAGCTATAGCCGATGAAGATCAAGTACCGCATCACTTTGTTGTTTACACTGGTGGTAACCATCATATTACTGATCGTGTGTACTTCCGTTTATTATCTTACCAACCTCAACAGGGAAAAAGATTTCAGGAAAAGATTACACAACAGGGCGCTTACCACCATCAGTCTCCTGACAAAGGTGGAAGGAATTGATAAAGACCTGATGAGTAAGATCGATGCGAATATGTTCTTTACCATACAGGAAAAAAGTGTGATCGTGTATGATGAGCATGATCATGAAATTTATCGTCATGTAGACAGTACCGTAGATGCAGAAACAGCCAACGGCGCATTGCTGGCAAGGGTGCGGTCCGAAGGCGAATATGTTTACACAGATCATCGCCGCACCATTGTTGCTATACCTTATACACGTAATCATAAAAGTTATGTGGTACTGTCTTCGGCCTTTGACCTCGATGGTTATGCCAAGCTGGCGCAGTTGAAATTCATTCTCACACTTAGCTTTATCACGGGTATATTGGCCACCATTGTATGCGGACTCCTGTTTTCTGCACGGCTCGTGGTTCCCATTAAAAAAATCACCAACGAGGTAAAAGAGATCTCTTCACAGAACCTCTCCAGGCGCATTGATACTATTTATGAGCCGAAGGATGAACTGTATGAATTATCTTCTACTTTCAACGACCTGCTTACCCGTTTGCAGGAGTCTTTCGAGATACAAAGACGATTCATTGCCAACGCTTCGCATGAATTGTCTACTCCCCTGACTTCTATTTCAAGCCAATTGGAGATCACACTGCAAAACCAGCGAAGTGCCGAAGAATACCGTTCGGTGATCAGTTCGGTGTACGATGACGTGAAGCAACTCAACCAACTTACCCGCAGCCTGCTGGAGCTTGCCAAAGCCTCGGGCAGCACCGACGGTATGGAGTTATCGCTGGTACGGATTGATGAACTGCTCATGAAATTGCCTTCCGAGTTGCGGAAAACAAATAAAGATTACACAGTAGAACTGCATTTTAACCGTTTCCCCGACGATGAAGACAAGCTGCTGGTTTTCGGCAACTCCGATTTGTTGTACAGCGCCATCAAGAATATTGCCCTGAATGCGTGTAAATACTCAGAAGATCATTTTGCGGCCGTGGTACTGAATTTTGTTTCCGATGAATTACAAGTGTTGATATCCGATAACGGGCCAGGCATCAGCGAGTTGGACAAACAACTGGTATTTCAACCTTTTTACAGGGCTAAAAGTACCAGCCAGTCGCAGGGTTTCGGACTGGGACTATCGCTTGCTTCCCGCATCATTCAATTACACAAGGGGCGTATAGCGATCGAGCCGGGCTCGCCCAGGGGCACGCGTTTCATCATCAACCTGCCCGTTGCACGCGCTTTTCACCGCTTGCAGGCATGATGCCTGCCCGCCTTTTATTTCTAATGCTTTTCTAATCCCAGATTAATGCCTCATTAATGAAAATTGGGCATCTTGCCCTCGATAGCAAAAGCGCTCGTAGAAGGCGTATTGTTAATTGCAGTTGATTAAAAAGCTATTTTAATCGAATTAAGGTTGTTATTATTTGCTCAGGGTTTAGTTTAACGCCGCTCTTTTCCAAGAGCGGCTTCTTTATTAAATAATCAGCCTGTTTTTTTATTCTAATATCATTTTAACACCGGTCTAATTATCGCTTAATATGAGCGGTATAGGTTTGGGGCTTAAAGTCCATCCAGTGGTTCCTTGTAAAAACATATTGATACCTGTTCATACACCCGAACACGCGTTCATTGCCGTTGAAAGGGCTTTTGAATTATACCCTTTCGCCGATACAACACTTTACCTGTCGGGAACGGGCTACGTGCAACGCAAGTGGAGCCTGCTGAAATGGAGAAAAACGGTTACGGCCGTTCCCGATCATTCTATGATCAATAAACTCGCTGCAAAGATCCGGTCGGTATACCCGGGCAGTCGCGTTCTGGTAGAGACACCTGCCAATGAACAACCTGATGAATCGTATTATTGGCAATTGATCACCCGTCACCATATCGATCTGGTATTATTGGTAAAAGGCGAGACCGAAAATATGCTGCCTTCTTATGCTTCGTTTCCTGTTCCTGTTTTGGTAATCACACCAGGCTGCCTCAACCATCCTATCAGATCCATTCTCCTTCCGGTGCATGGATTTGTGCCGGATACACAGGTTCATGCATCGCTTATGTTTGCAAAAAAATTCAATGCGCAGATATACCTTGTAACCATATTGGGTTCAGATGAAACCCATTCTAAACAGCATGTAGATGCATTTTATCTTACGTATAAACTGCTCATGGAATATGGCCATACACCGTATTATAAAATATTACAGGGAAGTCATGATACCGAAATGATCCTCCGCTATGCCGACCAGGTAAAAGCCGATCTTCTGTTGACTTCTCCTGAAAGAAAAGGATCCGTGACCGACCTGTTGCATCCGCTCTCAGCCCTCCAGGTACTGATGCTCAAGCCACATATAAAATAATTAATTATTTTAGAGGCATGAAACTTCAATTATGGTCGGTTGGTAAGGCCCATGAACCTTATGCACATGCGGGTATTGAAGATTTCACCAGGCGGCTCAATAAATATTTTCCGGCGCAATGGCAGTTGATTGCACCACCTAAAAATGCCGCCAGCCTGAATGAGCATGAACTCAAAAAAGCGGAGGCCGAATTGGTATTGTTGCAATTGCAGAAAGACGATTACCTGGTATTACTCGATGAACGTGGCCGGCAGTTGAGTTCACCGGAACTGGCTGCTTTCCTGCAGCAAAGAGCCAATGAAAGTACCCGGCAATTGGTTTTCCTGATCGGCGGGGCTTTTGGTGTGGATGAACGCATTAGGCAACGGGCTAATTTTTGCTGGAGTTTTTCGAAATTGGTATTTCCACATATGCTGATCCGTTTGATGCTGGCCGAACAATTGTATCGAGCCTGCACTATTTTACGAAATGAGAAATACCATCACAGCTAAAAGACAAAACCCTTACCTTACTCCTATGATCACCGTAACCATCGCCATTCTTGCACTCACCTGCGTAATTTCTTTCAGCGCTTTCTCGAATGAGAAAGTGATCAATGACCTCATTTTCGATCCAACAGCCATCAACAAACGGAACCAATGGTATCGTTTCGTTACCAGCGGATTCATTCATGCCGATCTGATGCACCTCGCATTCAACATGTATTCTTTCTACCTATTTGGCGATATGGTAGAGCGTGCCTTTGTTTCTGTGTTTGATGAAAAAGGAAAATTGTTATACGCTTTCATGTACCTGCTGGCGTTGATCGTTTGCCTGATCCCCACTTATATGCAGAACAGGAACAATTATCTTTACAGGAGTCTCGGCGCTTCGGGGGCTGTGTCTGCCGTGATCTTTGCGGGCATTTTGTTATATCCTACTTTGGGTATGGGTATTTTCCCTTTTCCTTTTCATATCCCGGGCTTTGTATTCGGCCCGTTGTACCTGATCCTTTCGGCTTACCTGGCCAGGAAAGGGCATGGTAATATCAATCATTCTGCCCACCTCTGGGGTGCTATTTTCGGTATTGTATTCGTGATCGTTTTCTCCAGGGCCATGTCTGACTTCGACGCGATTGGACATTTCTTACAGCAGGTAAGTGGTTATTTCAGCAAGTAACAATATGATTCCTGCTATGGACGATATTTTTTCAGGATGTCTTCAATGCGCTCATCCGGAATAAGCGGGATAGAACTTACCAATCGGATTTTTGCAAAATCTGGATGGGTGCTATTCATCACATAATTATGGGCTTCTGGTAAAACAGCCGATGGTACCTGTAACACTGCCGTCATTCCTTCATCATACCATTTATTGCCAATGGCCTGGCATTTTGTATAATTCCGGAAATTCCTCCAACCATCCGCTAAATCACTGGGTGTAATAATGGTAATACCAAGGCTATCGGGAATTTCAATGACCATGATCCGGAAATCATCATTGAACCCTGCCCCCTTCCGGCGAATCATATTTTCCATAAACGCCAGCGGGATGGACTCAGCCGCATAAACTACTTTACGTGCAGCCCCATTCCATCTTCCCTCTATTCCAGGAGCAAATAAAGACGAGCTGAATGTCTTGAATGTAATACGATAAACAAGCATGGCAATACCAGTTATACGGCGTACCCGTGAACAAGTCTTTCAAGTTCATCTGCAATCAGATCGGTACCACCTGGAGTGGAGAGCAGTTCACTGGGCTTTTCTTTATGCTGCCAGGATGGCTTATGCAACCAGCTATTGAACTCATCTATGGAGCCGAACAATTCTTCGCCTTTTACAAACAAGGCAATCAACTTAAGCAAATGCTCCCCTTCTACAGGGTCAAGGTTTTTCTGCTGACTACGCCGATTTTGAATGGTTCTCGGATGAAGATGTAACAGGTCTGCCAGGTTTTGCTCTGTCATTTTCGCTACATCAGCAAAAGAATAGAAGATGGTTGGTTTAATACCTTTACGGGCTGAATAAACGATTTCCAGGTTGTTTTTCAATCCCAGGTTTTTGAATTTCTTCCGTACCGCATCCATAGCTTTAGTTTGATTCAAAAGTAGTGGAAAATTTTCGAATAACAAAGTGAAATTTTTCCTTCATCATCCATCTAGCTTACTTTAAATTGCAATATATCTGTAGTGGTATCTATAATTTTAAAGCGGTCGTCTATCCGGTATCCTATCACCCAAATGATTTTCTTATCCATTTCCAGCACCCATACTTTTTCTTTGTCAGTAGCAGATAATTTCAGATCAATGAAAAAGCGGCTCAGCTTTTTCTTCTTTTGCATGCCCAGCGGGTAAAAATAATCTCCTTGTTTCCATTTACGCAATAACAAAGGGAAACTGATCTTAGCGGCATCAAGAAAGGCTTCCGATGCAGTGGAAGGAACGGAGATATTTTGACTTTTGATTTTGGGGCTTTGAATTTTTAAAGTCTTTTCTGCAAACCTCACTTCACTGTCTGTTTCTTCAATGATGATGTGTGCAGCCTGTTCATTGGCATTTTCAGCAATGATCATCCATTTGCGGTTGCGGATGAGCCGGTGAGTGGGTGATTGCAAATAACTGCCATTCGAGGCATCGAGCAATTTGATGGCTTCTGCTGTTTGAGCAGTAGTAAAGCCATAGGGTTTGAGCATTTCCCGGGTAAGCGTGTGCAAAGGAGTAGCCTGCTTCCATTTCAGCACGGGAATATGTATTTCATTGCCATACTTCTCTATCAGCTTGCCCAATTGCAGATGTATGGATTGATCATAAACCTGCAAAGCTTCTTTCAGGTGTTCAATAGTATGCAGGATATTTTCTTCCGCCTGCGGAAATACTTCCCTGATACCCGGAATCAACTGATGGCGAAAAAAATTACGGGTGTATTTATCTGAACTGTTGGATGAATCTTCTACGAAGTCCAATTTAGCTTCACGGGCGTATTCCAACAATTCTTGTTTCCTGAAAGGAAGCAACGGTCTTAACAATGCGCGTTCTTCCTGTATGGCTTGTATGCCTGCAAGTCCTTTGATGCCGGTGCCTCGGAACAGGTGCATCAACATCGTTTCAATATTATCATCTGCATGATGCGCTGTTACCAACCAGCTATCTTCCCGGATGGTGTTGAACCATGCATAACGCAGTTCTCTCGCCGCTTCCTGTATAGTCATTTTACGGGCGGAAGCGAAGGCCCCGGTATCAAATCGCCTGATCAATACTTCTTTACCATATTGTTTACCTAACGCCAGTACGAATTGTTCATCGCGTTCGCTCTCTTCACCCCGTAACTGAAAATTACAATGCGCGATCCGGAAATTAAATCCGCTTTGTGCCACGAGATGAGTCAATACAACACTGTCTACCCCACCACTGACAGCCAGTAACAGCCGGCAGTTTTGTGGAGTAAGGTGCGGAAAGGTTCTCTTCCAATGTTGGTTGAATGATTGCAGCATTATTGGCTAATTCTCAATTGTACAATTGAGCCATTTTAATTGTTTTTCTTGACTTCTTTAGCCCAGGTATCTTTCAAAGTAACAGTCCTGTTGAAGACAAGCTTATCTTTTGCGCTGTCTCTATCCAGTATGTAATATCCTTTACGCAGGAACTGGTAACGGGCATCAGGCGGATCGTTTTGCAGTGCCGGTTCTGCCAACGCGTTTTGCACAACATGCAATGAGTCGGCGTTGATATGGTCTTTGAAATCTCCGTCTGCATTGCCCACATCTTCTACCTTAAACAAACGGTCGTACAAACGCACTTCAGCTTCGATGGCATGTGCAACGCTTACCCAGTGCAGGGTGCCTTTTACATGAATACCCGATGTATCAGCGCCGCTTTTGCTTTCGGGGATATAAGTGCAATGCAGTTCGGTGATATTACCTGCCGCATCTTTGATCACTTCATTGCACTGGATGATATAAGCATTTTTGAGTCTTACCATTTGCCCAGGTGCCAGCCTGAAATATTTTTTGGGGGCTACTTCCATGAAGTCTTCGCGCTCTATATAAATCTCCTTCCCGAAATGAATATCCCGGTGGCCAGCTTCCGGATCCTCGGGATTGTTCTCGCTGGGTAACAGTTCATGTTCCTGCGCATAATTGGTGATCACCACTCTCAGTGGGTCAAAGACCACCATCCTTCTCAATGCTATCTTGTTCAGGTGTTCACGTACAAAGAATTCCAGCAATCCCACATCGATCAGGTTATCGCGTTTAGCCACTCCTATCCTTTCGCAGAAATCGCGGATGGCATCAGCCGTATACCCTCTTCTGCGCATACCGCTGATGGTAGACATGCGGGGATCATCCCACCCACTCACATATCCTTCATTCACCAATTGCAACAATTTGCGTTTGCTCATAACGGTATAAGTCATGTTCAAACGGGCAAATTCATATTGATGTGAGGGAAATATTCCTAATTTTTCAATGAGCCAATCGTACAAGGGCCTGTGCGGAATGAACTCCAGGGTACAGATGGAGTGCGTGATGTTTTCAATGGAATCGCTTTGTCCGTGTGCAAAATCGTACATGGGATAAATACACCACTTGTCTCCCGTACGATGATGGTGTGCATGTTTGATGCGATAGAGAATGGGGTCGCGCATGTGCATATTGGGACTGGCCATGTCTATTTTGGCACGCAATACTTTTTCACCGTCTTTGTATTTGCCATCGCGCATTTCATTGAAGAGTTTGAGGTTCTCTTCCGTGCTGCGGTTGCGGTATTGGTTTTCAACACCCGGATGTGTGGGTGTTCCTTTTTGGTTGGCTATTTCATCACTGGTGCTGTCATCTACATAAGCCAGTCCTTTCGTGATGAGCAGGATGGCGAATTCGAACAGTTGCTCAAAATAATCAGATGCATAGCGTTCATTGGCCCATTCAAAACCCAGCCAACGAACATCATCTTTGATGCTCTCTACGTATTCTGTTTCTTCTGTAACAGGGTTGGTATCGTCGAAACGCAAGTTCGTTTTGCCGCCATATTTTTTAGCAAGGCCGAAATTCAGGCAAATGCTTTTGGCGTGGCCAATGTGCAAATACCCGTTGGGCTCAGGCGGAAAACGGGTCATGATGGATGCATGTTTTCCACTCTTCAGGTCTGCTTCTACAATTTCTTCAATAAAATTCAGGTTCCTTTCCTCTGACATATACGTGTTGCTATTAGGGCCACAAAGTTAAGCTTTGCGCCCCAACCTCAGGCAGGCAACGGATAGTTATTGAGGAATGTGATGGTTTTGGTCATATCATCGTGCAATACGCGGTCTTCCTTATTAAAGCTGACTTCCTTGCGCAGACCGGCCACCAAATCCTCTACAGGGGCCGAGCTGGCTGCAGGCCGCCTGAATTCCAGGGCCTGTGCGGCGCTCAGCAGTTCAATGGCCAATACTTTTTCAACATTCTGCACTACGCGAAGGCATTTGGTAGCGGCATTGGCGCCCATGCTCACGTGGTCTTCCTGGTTATTGGATGAAGAAATACTGTCCACCGATGCCGGCGTACACAATTGTTTGTTCTCACTAACAATACCGGCGGCCGTGTATTGCGGTATCATGAATCCGGAATGCAATCCGGGGTCTTTTACCAGGAAAAGGGGCAGTCCGCGTTGACCGCTGATAAGCTGGTAAGTTCTTCTTTCCGAAATATTGGCCAGCTCGCTCATGGCGATGGCCAGGTAATCGAGCGCCAGCGCCAGTGGTTGTCCGTGAAAATTACCACCACTTACAATGAGGTCGTCGTCGGGGAATATATTGGGGTTATCGGTAACGGAATTGATTTCGCGCAGGAATATATTCAACACATGATCAAAGGCATCTTTGGAAGCGCCATGTACCTGTGGTATGCAACGGAAAGAATAAGGGTCCTGCACCTGCTGTTTGGAGCGTTGGCTGATGGTGCTGCCCTGTAAATATTTGCGTAGTTGTGCCGCTGTTGTTACCTGTCCTTTGTGTGCACGCACTGCATGGATGTGTTCATCGAATGGTTCTGTGATACAATCGAAAGCGTCGAAAGAAAGTGCGCTTACGAGGTCGGCCATTTGCAGCAGGTGTTCTGCTTTCTTCAAACAATACAATCCATAAGCGCTCATGAATTGGGTGCCATTGATCAGTGCCAATCCCTCTTTGCTTTGCAGGTGAATAGGCTCCCATTTCAATAGCTGCATTACTGCTGCTGTTGGCTTCTTTACGCCTTCATGATACACTTCACCCAAGCCAATCAATGGCAGGCTGAGGTGACTGAGCGGCGCCAGGTCTCCCGAAGCGCCGAGTGATCCCTGTGTATAGATAACGGGCAACACATCGTTGTTGTACATATCCATCAACCGTTTAACGGTGTCTATCTGTACGCCGCTGTGGCCATAACTGAGCGATTTGATCTTGAGCATCAGCATCAGCTTAACGATATCACGGGGCACTTCTTCGCCCAATCCGCATGCATGCGAGACCAATAAGTTGTATTGTAGTTGTTCTATTTGCCCGGCGTCGATCTTTACATTCTGCAGGAAGCCAAAGCCGGTATTGATGCCATAGAAAAGGGCGTTTTCGGCGGCCATTTTTTTATCGAGGTATTCGCGGCAGGCGACGATCCTTTCGTGGGCATCAAAGGTGATGGAAACCAATTGGTTGAAATCGAGCAGGTTTTTGACTTGTTGAAAATGCAGCCATTTACGGTCGAGCGGCAAATAGTTATAGCTCATGCAATCAGTCGATTTAGAGCAAAGTAAGGTTTTTTTAGCTGGCTTTTTTTTCTTTATTTTGCGCCCGATTCACGTTATCCGGACCGGTAGCTCAGCTGGATAGAGCAGCTGCCTTCTAAGCAGCAGGTCATTGGTTCGAATCCAATCCGGTTCACTGAACTAAAAAATAAAAGCCGCAATTATGCGGCTTTTATTTTTTAGTTAATCGTTATCCACTTTTTTAAACGGCTTGAGAAATGCTGCCCGAACCGGAGATGGAACAATCGCCCGCTCCCCTTTTACAGCCTTCCATATTATCTCATTCATGATCTGATCTGCTACCAGGTCTTCTTTGGAAAAATCCAATGCCTGCGACATCGCAGCGAGTTTGGTGTTTGATGGGTTTACATCATTGAGATTTACATTACAAGAACGAATTGTAAAAACTGAACTGTCGGGCTTATTGGAGAAACAACGCCACATAGGCTCTGCTGCTGCATCGTATTGCGTCATGGGCGGAATACCCAGGATCAATTCAATTGTTCGAAGCACGGAAGCTGTTGTATACATGGTATGATCTACAAATTGTCTTCTAACAAATCCTCCCGCTACATACGCAGGCGAACGGTGTGCATCTACGTGATCAGGACCATTTTGCGCGTCGTCTTCCAAAATAAATACGGCTGTTTGATTCCACACTTTGCTTGTACTAAGGTGGTGTATAAACATACCAACAGCCAGATCATTATCGGCAACATGCGCAAATGGAGTAGGTCTTCCCGCTTTGGTTCCCTCGGTGTGGTCATTACCAAATCTAACGGTCATCAATTGAGGTAATGCGCCGGCAGCAATCAAAGAATCAAATTCACGCTCCCATGCCCGCTCTCTTAAAGTATCTCTGATGGTCATATTCATTCCATCAAAATACGGACTGGCATGATCTTTCAAAACAGGAACATAGGGATATGCTTTATCGCGGTTGGCAAACTCTCCATAAGTACGGTAAGTAACGCCATACCTGTTCGCTTGGTCCCATATATACCCAACACTGCTATTTCCTAATGGATGCATGCCCGACGATATTTCCGTTCCACCGCGCGCACCATAACTTGTGGGCCAGTTTTTCTCGAGGAAATCCGTTGCATAGGCGCCCATACTCCAGTTATGTCCATCAGAACTCACTTCTCCGTTTACATAAAAATTATCTAATAAAACAAACTCTTTCGCGAGCGCGTGCTGATTGGGCGTGATTGAATCTCCAAACAAAACAAGGTTCCTGTCGCCATTGCCTTCTTTTATATCGCCCAAAACCTGGTCGTACGTACGGTTCTCTTTAATGATATAGAAAACATGTTTTATCGGCGAAGGCAATCCTACCGCTGCAGGAATAGGGTTACCGGCTTTGACGCTGTCGTTGTTCAATTCCTTGCTTTTACGATAAGGCGTATTCTGGTAAACTGCCTGCGAATAAACAGACAATTGCACGGAAGCAGGTTCCGGGATAATACTCATGGTACCCATCATCAACCCGCCACCAATGTATTGCACTTTCGGGGCAGGAGCAGGATCACCTCCATGTAAAACCACTGTTTGTCCCCTGCCTACGGGGTTAGGGCCATATGGGTTGGGGAAAGAAGAAAATCCCTTTCCGTTGGCAACATAAATTTTTCTGTTTACCACACGCACACAGGTAGGATACCACCCTGTGGGAATAAACCCTTTTGAAACCGAAGAGCCATGCTTGCTAACATCGAACACTGCAATGCAATTATTATCTGCATTGGCCACGTACAATGTTTTTTCATCTTTGCTTAAAGCCACACTGTTGGTAGTAGATCCTATCAAAGAAGCAGGAAAGAGTGCTGCATTCAATGTTTCAGTAACCTGGCCTTTGCGCAGGTCAATCACCGATACGGTATTATCGCCTGCGTTAGCCACATACAGCCACTTTTCATCTTTACTCAAACAGATATCATTCGGATGATCGCCAACAGGGATGGTTCTGATAAAGGTTTGATTTTTACAATCATAAATCAACATCTTCTTTCCCCCCCAAACACTGATGTATAACCTGGACTTATCTTTTGATAGTAAACAGGTGTACCCTTCCGCTCCCAACGAAAATTTTTGTACAATACGATGCGATCGCATATCTACCACATACAAACTATTGTCTTTCTGGGTTACCGCATAAAGGAGATGCCTGGCATTATCAACAGCAATACCTGTAACAGATATTTTAACCGGCCATGGGCTCCCCAGTTTAAACGTATCTACTGTGCTTAATTTACCATTACGAATTGCATATTCCAACACCCAGTTATCATTTCCGCCCGATGCATACAGGCTTTTTTCATCTTCGCTGAAAACAAGGCCACCCCAGGATTTCGGAATGATGATGCTGTCCGAAATCTTATCATCGATGGTATTGATCAATTGTATCGTCTGCGTGCTTTGCCCGTTGTTCGTAACAGCCGCCCATTTTCCGGAAGCACTTGTTGCAATGTTCAAAGGCAAATCGCCCAGTCGCAAACTTTTACCTACAGGTGTAAGCGCCCAACCATTGGGCAGCATGATCCTATGCTTCGAAAGTCCTGCTAAATCCTGGGAAAAAATACCCTGAACCGATAAAGCAAATCCTACAAGAAATAATGCGCTTCTTTTCATAATAAAATTATTTGTTTCTTACCATCCCGGGCTCTGTGTGAGGGCCGGGTTTAACACGATCTGTGATGTAGGAATGGGCTGATAATAGTATTTATCATTCCATTTCCGCTGGCTATCCATATTATACAACCAATGGATATTGCCACTAGAACCATTGGTCAGCGAAATAGTGCTTCCGGCAACAAGATCATACACAACCCCAGGCTGTTTTGAAGACGGCGCCGCTGTTACAAAAGACACATTCAGCACTCCATCTCCATTCATGGCATAGGGTTTATTCAACTGCGGCACATACACACCCAGGTAAGGCAAAGACATCATGGGGCCTTCTTTCCAACGACGAATATCGTCAAATCGCAGGCCTTCACAAAACAGTTCCGTACCACGCTCCCTGCGGATTTCCAGCAAAGCAGCGTCTGCTATATCCGGGAAATAAGTGGTTTGAAGATAACTATCTATAACAGTTGGATAATTGCTATTTTGTATGCCTGCACGCTGGCGTATCAGCTTGATGGTATTGTTCCAATCAGTTGCCGTAAATTGTCCCAGTTCAGCCTTTGCTTCCGCATAATTCAACAACACTTCTGCATACCTGAAAATAGGAATGGAATTATTATTGATGGTGCTGGTATTGGCCAACTTATTGTCGATCGAATATTTCATGATCTGGTATCCGGTGAACGTATAAGCATAATCGGGAGGAGCGGAAGTGCCATCGCTGTATTTGTAGCCGTTGCATCGAACAGTTTGTTGCAAGCGCGGATCCCTGTTCTTCATTTCATTCACAAAGAAGATGGTATCGAACATGGGCTGATCGGTAAAACGGGAACCGTCCAGGTTAAGATATGTATCGATGAACTGTTTAGTAGGACTATACCTGCCGGAAAGTGTAGTGCTGTAAAAAATAGCATTTAAGTTATTCCACAACTTCAATGAATTGTTGTATATCCTTGCCAATATAATTTCATCGAAAAAAGGCGTTTCTGTGGTGAACAAAGAACGGTAATCGCTGTATGGCGAATTGGTATTATGCAGTGAATATTGTTTAGCACTCATGATCTGTGTAGCGGCTGCAACTGCGGCATTCAGATAATCGTTTGCTGTAGCAGTAAGATTCAGCTCTGTATGGTATTTCCTGAAAGTGCCTTCAAACAAACATACGCGTGCTTTCAGCGCCAGTGCCGTCATTTTGGTAATGTTGGAGCAGCCATTGTCTTTTGTAAGCGTAATATTCGCAATAGCATAGTCCAGATCGGCAACAACAGAATCCATTACCAACACCCGGGAATCCCTTGGTTTATACAATGCCGAGTCAGCAGGATCCATCGCATGGCTATACCAGGGCACATCTCCATAAGTCTTTACCATTCCATAGTAGAACCATGCCCTGAAAAAACGCGCTATACCGATATAATTGCTTTTGACAGTATTATCAATGGTAGACCCGGCAGCATTATCAAGGAAATAGTTGATATTCCTCAATGTAGTCCACGACCAGCCCCCAATATTATCGGGCGTGGTGGAAGCCTGCATCATGGATGGGATATTGTTACTGCTGATATAATCAGTATTGCCGTCTCCCTGCGCTATATCGTTTCCGGTGGGTATCTGGTTGATGTAAAGCGAATTCACATACAACGCCATATCACTTGCATTGGAAAAAACTTTATCAGGCGTAATGCTTGCAAACGGTTGCTTGTCCAGGAATTTGGTGCATCCTTGCAATGATGAAATAATGATTGCTATCCAAATTAATTTTTTCATTTTCTACACTTTTAATTGTTTGATGAACCTGCCTGCATTTATAAATTGATGTTAACACCGAACGTATAAGACTTCAACATAGGATAATCATATCCGTTGCCAGCGCCGGATGATACTTCCGGATCAGCACCATACACCACTTCGGGGTCGAAACTCTTGGTATGTTTATACAAGGGAGAATAGGTGAACAAATTCTGTCCCGCAAAAAACACCTGGGCGCTTTTGAGACCTTTAACCCATTTAGCTGGTATAGTCCAGGTAAGGTTGAGGCTTTTTAACCTGATGTATGCTACATTTTGCAGGTACCCTGTTTGTGGAATCACCAATTCCCTCGTTCCCTGCAATGCCACATAACCTCTGTAGCGGGGAAAATAAGCATTGGGATTGCTTTCGCTCCATACGTTCTTCATCATATCGATGGGAACGGATTCGTAAGGGCGGTTATACTGCCCCCAGAAATAAGCGGCTTCTGTTCCGGGCCACCAGTCCTGGTGACCAATACCCTGGAAAAACGCGCTCAACGAAAGCGACTTCCAGGTTAAATTGGTGTTGATGCCGAAACTATACCGGGGCTGCGTGTTACCGATCACTTTCAGGTCGCCATGATCGGCCAATGTGCCCTGGCCAATGTTGATTTTACCATCTCCGTTCAGGTCTTTGAATTTAATATCACCGGGCATCAGCACATTGGAGTTGGATACAACAATATACGATTGGTCGTTATGCTTACCGTTCAGGTCTGCCTGTGTAAAAAATCCGTCTGTGACCATGCCCCATATTTCTCCCAATCTTTCGCCGGCATAATAAGTAGTAGTATTATAGGGAAGCACATTGTTGGGGTTGTTGTACTTGGTAATAAAGGCCTTGCTATCCGACAATACTAATCCAATGCTATAGCTTAAATTGTTGTTGATTTTATCGCGCCAATTAATTGTCAGGTCCCACCCTGTTGTTTTAAGATCTGCGTAGTTACCAAAAGGCACACCCGCTCCAAACACAGCAGGCAAAGGCTTGCTTACGGTAAACATGTTTCGCGTATAACGTTGGTAATAATCGAAGGAAGCTGTAAGCCTGTTACGGAACAAACTCATATCTATGCCACCATCATAGGTAGATGCTGTTTCCCAGGTAAGTCCCTTGGGCAACACCGCGGGCTGACTGGTATAGGTAGGGAATGCGCCGTTAATTGCAATGGAAGTATTTTGACTAACAGACATGGAGGGAATATACTGGTAAGGGTTGCTCAACTGCCCGTTACCCAAACTACCAAACGAACCCCTGATTTTCAGGTTATCCAAAAAGCCTTTTGTGAAATTCATAAAGGATTCTTTGGAAAGAACCCATCCGGCAGAAACCGATGGGAATAGGCCAAAGCGGGAATAATAAGGAAATTTAGACGAGCCGTCGTAACGTCCATTGAATTCTACCAGGTATTTTTCTTTGTAATTGTAATTGCCTCTGAAAAAGAACCCGGCTATCGCCCATTCGTTACCACCGCCGGTAACAATGTAGTTTTGTCCGTTTAACAAATTGAAATCCGGCAATGAAGGATCTAATAAACCATCTCTGCGAACAGAAGTGGCTTCGAAGCGCTGGTCTTCAATATTGGTACCAGCCAATAAGGTAATTGCATGCGATCCGAACTTTTTATCGAATTGTCCATACAGGTTGGCCGCGTAATATTTTGTAACGCCGGTGGTTTGCTGAAGGTAATTATTGTTGTTGGAACCTTTAATACCAGGGCCGGAGCTGTAGGTAACAGGATAATATTTGCCCGTTAGCTGGTTATTGGTATAAGCATACGTAAAATCACCTTTTATGTTCAGCATTTTCCTGATAATGTTTCCTGTAAAAGATGTTGTATTACGAATATAAACCTGCTTGGTTACTTGCGTGTTGTTGCCTGTATACAAATCTCCAACACCCAGGTAAGATGACGGAGTAAGTGTTCCGTCCGGGTTGAACATGGTTCCCAGGGGCGCACTGGCTACGTCTATATATCGCCATATAGGTGATCCTCCGTTTACAACCGGGTAGAAATAGTTGTAAGTATTGAAATCGAGGTTGTCGCTTAATGTAAACCATGGAGCAAGTTGAATACCACCTTTCAACCGAAGATTGTATCTTTTAAAATCATCCGGGTTATACCGGAAAATACCTCCCTGGTTATAGTACCTGCCTGATATCAGGAAATCTGCTTTATCGTTGCTTCCCGAAACACTTAATGCGTATTCCTGTGCAGGCGTATTATTTGAATACAGCTCATGGTACCAATCTGTACTTCCGAAATACAGGTATTTTCCTGTAGCAGGATCTACTGATACTTTCGGCAGCGACGGGTTATCATGCCGCATCTTTAAAGAATCCATGATATCGGGTGTATACGGAATGATGCTGTTGATGGTGGTAGGCGGTGTGAGGTAATCGTACCATGCACTGTAGGCATCTACGAAATTTTTTGTCCATTCATATCCATCAGTAACTACCTGCGGTGTAACCGTTCTTTTATTGATCGTATAATTGGCGCCAAAATTAATCTGCGTCTTTCCTTTCTTAGGCTTTTTGGTTGTAAACAATACTACGCCGTACGAACCACGTGCACCGTAGATGGCTGCTGAAGCCGCATCTTTCAAAACGGTTACGCTTTCGATATCATTGGGGTTCAGCAAACCAGGGTCACCAGGCACACCGTCTATCAACACAAGCGCACTACCACCCTGCCCTATCGATGTAGTACCCCTTACATTATAGTTGGGAGACCGAATGGGTTTACCATCGGTCATTACAATGTTTAAATTAGGAACAACACCTTCCAACCCCCTGGCCACATTAGGCATTGGCTTGTTATCGAAAACTTCACTGCCCACCTGGGAAACGGCTCCTGTAAGGTCAACCTTTTTCTGTGTACCATATCCAACAACTACCACCTGTTCCAGGTCGTTTTCTTTTTGGGTAAGCCGTATCAAGAGCAGGTTATCGCCCTTGCTCTTTGTCTTATAATTTTCAAGCTTCCACAGCATGTATCCTATATGCGTAACTTCAACGACATAAGCGTCTTCTCCTTTTTGCAGATCAGTAAAAGAAAACCGTCCCTCTTCATCCGATACGGCGTTCCATACTTTCTTATTCTTCTTACCAATGATTTTGATCGATGCATTGCTGATTACATTGCCGGAGTCATTTACAACCGTTCCGGTAATTGATTGTGCGATACCCTTTGCACAAAAAAATAAAGTAATAAGCAGTACGCATAACATCCTTTGCGAATTCCGTAGTTGTTTCACTTTAAAATTTTGAAATGATAAAAAATTACTTTTCGTGTATCCGTATGTAGCAACCTATTGATGGATCAAATACCCTGAATCGCTCTTTTCAGCTATCAAATGCTGCATGTTGCAAATAATGTTGAGCATTGCGTCAGGAGATTTGTCCGGCAGGACTTCTCCACTGAAATATTTATCCTTCAACAGCTCCTTATCGTAGATGATACTCACTTTATAATACTGCTCCAGCGTTTTCAGCACATCTTCAAGCGGCATATTATCGCATTGAAGCGGCAATAATTGAGTTGGAGGCTCTATCTTAATGTTCAGTTTCCTCTTTGTTGAAATACTGTCTTTTGCTTTTGCCGGCAATACAGCATCATTTATTTTTTTCGGAACACCATCACTTAGCGACACCATTTGTCCGGGAACCAAAACAACCCCTTTTGCCCAACCTTTATGGGGCTTCAATACACTTACCAGCACTTTACCTTCATACAGCTTAATGGTGGTATTTTCATCATGTTTCACTACATCGAACTCGGTACCCAACGCCACGGTAGACAAGCCTCCCGAGTACACAGTAAAGGGTTTCCGGGGATTTTTAGCTACTTTGAAAAAAGCAGATCCCGTTAAAAAAATACCCCGCACAGCTGTATCAGTATTTTTAAAACATACTGCATCATAAGAAACAGAAGATTTGGGATGCAACAACACAATTGAATGATCGGGTAATATCAATTGCATATCTATCTCTCCGCGGTTTTCCTTTTTTACAGTTTGAACATCTTTTTGCTTTACAATGGCCAGTTGCGTTTGCCTTCCGTTCTCATCAGAAAAAGAAAAATAAAATACCCCGGCTACAACCAATGCAGCTATACATGCCGCAGCTAAAAGCTTAAAGCCCATATACATCACTTTAGGCCTGCGCGTATGCTCAGTTACAGTCTGAATAATCTGTTCTGACATGGATTCGTCTAAGGAAATTACACTTGCGTCCTCATTTTTCCACTCTTCCCATAACTCATCACCTTCTTCTATTTTCAGAAATTCTTTAAACAATTCCGGATCTTTTGATAAATGCGTTTTACTGATTTCATTTATTCGCTTCATAATCTGCAGGTATAATTAATACTCTCCTGGTGGTTCTTTACCCCTGGCCTTAATAATTTATTAATATTGGCAACTAAATGCTGTGCACCAGCTTGCGCAAATAGCCATAAGCATTGCTGATATGCCATTCTACCGTCTTGATAGACAATGACAATTGATGCGAGATCTCTTTATTGGTAAGGCCGTCAACAAACTTCAGATTGAGTATTTGACGTTGTATAGGAGTGAGCTGCTCAAATGCAGTATGGATGAAATCCTGTTGTTCAAAATAATGGTCAGCCGGCGTTTCTTCATCCTGTTTTGCAGTAAACCTTATTTTGAAATCGGAAAATGTTTTTTCCTTTTTGAGGTAGTTGGATAAAACACTCTTAGCGATGGCAAAAAGTTGTCTCTCGAATGTATAAGATTCAGATAATGATTGCCGGTATTCCCACAGCCTTATAAAGCATTGTTGAGTAAGTTCTTTGGCTGCTTCAACATCGCCCGTTTTTTTATAGAAAAAGCGAAATACATGGGTATGTCGCGATTTTAAAACCGAAATAAATATATCATGGTTGCCTTTTTTCAAGGCGACAATAACATGCATCCCTAAATGTTTACCGGAAAAATATCTCCTGCAAAATTGAAAGCTTTCGCGGTATCAATGCGTTATCCTGCGGACAATTAATGATAAGTTAATAGTGATCTCAATGCTGACAGTTAGATCCAAATTTTGTGGATTACATTCCACAACGTGTAAATACTGGTAAGTACTACAAAGCCTCCAATAGTAATGTACATGGTTTTCAAGGGCAACTTGCCTACCAGTCTTGCTGCAATAGGCGCAGCGATCATGCCCCCTACAATCAATCCTATGATCTCGCCTATAGGCAGGTTTTCCAGCAAAATGAAAAATGTGATAGCGCTTGCGAGCACTACAAAGAATTCTGCCAGACAAACAGAACCGATCACATAACGTGCATCTTTTCTTTTGGCAATCAGTGTGCTGGTTACCAATGCGCCCCATCCACCACCGGCAAAAGCATCCATGAAACCACCCACGGAAGCGAGCCAGCCTGCCCTTTTCACTTTGTTCAATGATTTCTTTTTAACAAACGCTTTGCGAATGATATAATATCCGAGGTAAGCAGTATAGAATGTCAGTAAAAACCGCACCCACAATGCTACTTGCGGATGAGATTTACTGAAGAAACAAGCCAGCGATGCGCCGGTTACTGCACCCAGTATGCCCGGTATTACCAGTGTTTTGAATAATTTTTTATTGATGTTGCCAAAACGATGGTGACTGTATCCGGATACGCCACTGGAAAACACACGCGCCGAATGCACGCGGCTACTCACAATGGCAGGCGGCACTCCTACTGCCAGCAGGAATACTGTTGAAATGGTTCCATATCCCATACCCAGAGAACCATCGGCCATCTGCGCAAGGAACCCCGTTAACATCATCATCAGGATCATCCTGGTATCAATATGTTGCGGTATGGTTTTGATGGCATCCACCATGCCGGGCAAAGGAAAATAAGAAACGATCGCAGAGCCGATGATCATGAATACGAATGCAAACAGGCTCCACTTCACTATCTTCTGTCCTGTTTTTTCTCTGGGTGTTTTGATCTCCTGCAAATCTATTTTCTTCGCTGCCAGCACACGGGTCAGGTCATTCAGTGTATTCACCTTATCGGCAAAATCGCCTTTCAACTGATCACGTATGATGTGCATATTCTGCAACACATCGTCAATTTCATCTGGCAGCACTTCTATCAATAATTCTTTTACCCGTTTAGCAATAGTAGGTGATTTCCCATTCGTAGAAATGGCCACTTTCAGGTTGCCCTTCGACATCACACTGCTTAAATAAAAATCACAGAGCTCAGGCTTATCGGCCACATTCACCAGTAGTCTTCTTTGTTTGGCATCTTCGCGTATGCGTGCAGCTGTTTCGATATTGTTCACTGCTACAATGACTACCTCTGCGTTATCCAGGTCGCCGGCAGCATATTCTTTTTGTACGATGCGAATATTGGCATGTTGCTGCTGCAATACATAAATATCATCGATCACAGCATCTGCTACCAGGGTAATATTAGTAAGCGGTGAGTTATTCAACACGGCCGTCAGCTTTTCCAAAGCAACAGGCCCTCCGCCCACTACCACTAGGCGCAGGTTATTCAGTTGAAGAAATACAGGAAATAAAGGGTTGGCACTATTCTGCTGCGCTTCTACTTTTGTCTGCGATATGTTTTCCGGCTCCATTACTGGGGTCATGATTACTTAAAGGGGTACTATCTGCAAAGATAGTCATATCCTACCGAATTGGTAGGATAAAACTAAAAACTGCTGAATATTTTCCAAACATGGTAACTTTGTGGCATGATGGTTTACCCCTCGAATGCATCTACCCAGCCCTGGGAAGCGGAAGAACAGGATATACTTACAGCCACTGCACTACCGTATAGCCTCATTGTGTGGAATGACGAAGTAAATACGTTCGAATGGGTCATCGAAACCCTCATGACCGTTTGCGGTCATACACTGGAACAGGCCGAACAATCGGCCCTGCTCATCCATTTCAAAGGCAAATATGCGGTGAAGAAAGGCGACTACGATACCCTCAAACCCATGCGCGATGCCATTACCGACAGGGGCATCGGCGCAACTATTGAATCAACTGATCTGTAACTATGTCGCTCTACGCATTGAACGACCAGCTCTGGTTTCCTCCGGTGCAGGATGCACTGGAAGATGGCCTGTTGGCCATGGGTGGCGACGTGGGTATTGACCGTCTGTTGCTGGCTTATAAAAGCGGCATTTTCCCCTGGTACGATGGAGATATTCCCCTGTGGTGGAGTCCCGATCCGCGCTTTGTGCTCTTTCCCGATGAATTGAAGGAAAGCAAGAGCATGAAAGCCATTGAAAAAAAACAGGTCTTTCAATTCAGAACCAACACCGCTTTCGCTGATGTGATCCGCAACTGCAAACTGCTCGCAAGAAAAGGACAGGATGGCACCTGGATCACCGATGAATTGGAAGCTTCATTCAATGAATTGCACCGCATGGGTGTGGCACATTGTGCAGAAGCCTGGCATGAAGGAATATTAGTGGGCGGACTATACGGCATTCGCATGGGACATTGCTTTTTCGGCGAAAGCATGTTCAGCAAACACAGCAATGCCAGTAAGTTTGCTTTTATTCAATATGTGAAACTATTGAAACAGGAAGGCGTGCAGTTGATCGACTGCCAGGTGTATACCGAACACCTTGAAAGCCTGGGTGCGAGGATGATCCCCCGAAAAGATTTTATTCAACGTATCAGCAAGGGTTAGCCTCTCGAATAGCCATACATTCTCTCTACATCTTTCACAATACGCTCCATCTCTGCATCATTCCCCTTCGCATCATAAGGCTGTTTCAGGTTGCTGCCAAATACCACCGCAACGGTTTGCCAAAAAGCAGCAGTGATGAATCCTTTGTATTCTTCTATGATCTCGTAACAATTATTGCCCGTTTCCCTGTTGATGAGCTTCATGAGTACTTTACCCTGGTAAACGGAGAGTTGCGTGAGCTTATCGGTAAACTGCTTTTTCAATTCTTTTTCCTTGGAACGGATAATGAGTCGCCGCTGTTTTTTATCACTTACATTGGTCAGCCGCAGATTGATCTCATTCATAATGCGACCAGCCGCTTTGGCATAAGGATAGGTAACGTAAACGGCGTTGCGCAGGCGGGTCCAGTTGGCCCAGTAATTTTTCCATTGACGTGTAAGCTTGCCAATCACTTCTACGGTAGGCAGATAATCAAAGGGGATGGTATCGCCTGTGGGGGTAACTAGGGCATATACTTTCACGGTATCATACGGCCCGCGCCCGTTCGTTTGCGAACAGACTTGTTGCACCGATGCCAAAAAGCAGCCAAGCACCAGCCAAAAAACAATATGGCGTCCGGGTTTATTCACCGACTTTAAAAATAGAACTATATTCTATCATTAATGCTGCCTGGCTAAAAAAGTAACCCGCTTTAACAATCGATTATTTGACCCTGAAAAGGCTTTTCTGCTGTCTTTGTACGATAGACATGATGAACCCTACCACCATTACCATTACCCCCAGCCAGAGGATATTGATCATCGGAAATTCATATACTTTGAGGGTAAGGAGGTCGGTAATGGCGCCGCTTTCTTTAACGCCTATCTCCAGTTTACCTGCCGCAGGGTCTACTACGCGATTGAATTTCAATACCATACTCTGCGAGCGGACGGTATCGGTAATGGCCCGCATTTGCTGGCCATCGATCGCAATACCGGGCCGGGCCGGGTAGCGGCGCCCGTCTTTCGAAACGATCGTCATGTCCAGGAAGATGGATGCCGGTTCTTCTTTCTCCACTTTGTTCAGGATCATCAACCCATTGCTATAGAAAAGCGTATCACCTACTTTCAATTGCTGGTTGTGGAAGCTGGTAGTATCGGCCTTGTTGTTTTCCTGGAAAGAAGTGATATACACGAAAATATCCTTATACCAATAATGCTTGGAGGCTGGGTTAGCAGCAAATCCTTCCATTCCCTTGTTGTTCCTGATCACATCGGGATAAAGCTTGAAATGCTCCTCTCCTTTTTTGGCTTTAAAATCTATTTCGAAATAACGTTTGCGGTCGAGTTCGTTCATCGTATCCAATGCATAGGTTACCATGTATTTACCCATATCCGTTGCTACACCTTTGAACAAAGTGAGATTTTCGGCAGGGTTACCTGTTGGATTGTTTTTAGTGTGAGACTCGTCTGCACGCAGTGGTGTAATACCCGTAGTATTCCAGCTCAACACCGTCTTTTTACTGGATGATATGAGGATACCTACCAGCACCATTCCAAAACCAATATGTGCCACGGAAGCGCCGGCCGCTTTCAACCGGCCTTTCATCCCCAACCATATATACGATGTATTCGCCACCACAGCATACACTGCAGCAAAAATGGCCAGGTGAATGGCAACCAGGAAGCCGGGTCCTTTTTTATCATACCCGATCACACCAAACGTACTGATGGCAATACTGATGACCAGGGCGATCGCAGTAGGCAGCCATATTTTCTTTCTGAAAAAAGCTTTGGGTGTGTCTTTGTATTTGAAGTATTGCGCAACTGCACTGAGCAAGCCGATTACAATGGCCACGAATATCTGTATCTGGTTGTAAGCAAATTCAGGGTCTTCCGGCGGCGCAATATTGGTGCTGAATATTTTATTGAATACGGGAACAGAAGTTTTGGCAATGATCACGATGCCCGACAGGAACAATACCAGTGCCCCAATGAACATCCAGAACTCCCGGCTGTAGGTATTTTCTTCTTTGGCAATAGCAGGAATACTTTTATACCGCGCAATGAAAAGGCCTATAGCCGGCAACAGGAACACCAGTACAAACAGCAACAACTGCGTATTCATACCCAGGTCGGTAAACGCGTGCACCGAAGTATCGCCGAGGATACCGCTGCGGGTTAAGAAAGTGGAATACAATACCAGCAAAAAAGAAAACAGGTAAAAGAAATAAGTGGGCCGCAACGAATAACCGCTGTGGTTGTACACCAGGTTCGTATGCAAACCTGCGATCAATACCAACCAGGGCACCAGTGAAGCATTCTCTACCGGATCCCATGCCCAATAACCTCCGAACGACAAACTCTCATAAGCCCATGCAGCACCCATCATAATGCCGGTACCCAGCACGGCGCCGGAAAAACAAGCCCAGGCAATCGTAGGTTTTACCCAGTCGTGCCGGCGGTTCATCAATCCGGCCATAGCATACGCAAAAGGCACAATGGTAGAAGCGAATCCGAGAAACAATACCGGCGGATGAATTACCATCCAGTAATTCTGCAACAGCGTGTTCAACCCTGTTCCGTCTTTTATAAATTGCAGGTAATCGGCACGGATACCACCGTTCACCACATCCTGGAAAACGGGTGCATTATCCAGGAACCCTTCGTTGCGTAATAAACTGAACGGATTACTGCCTACTTTGGTTCCAAAAAAATAAATGCCTATCAGCATACTGGCAATAGCGAACTGCGCAAAACTGATCACCGTCATCACACCGGCTTCCCAATCTTTCGAGCGCCAGATCAATATCCATCCCAACACGCAATGCCAGAAGCTCCAGAGCATGAAGCTTCCTTCCTGTCCTTCCCAGAAACAACTCAGCAGGTATTCTGTCTGCAGGCTCCTGTCGCTGTGTGTATACGCGTATTTGTATTCAAAAAGATGATGTGAAATGATGTAATACAGTGTTACAAAAAGCGCCAGCACACTCACCGTTTCTATGAGGAAAGAAAGGCGAGCCAGCCGTATCCAGCTTTGCTTTTCTGTAATACCCACCGTGCGGTTAGCTTTGAAATAAGCAATGGTAGCTACCAGTGAAGCCACCAGGGAAAGCACTGCAAAAAAATGTCCAGTCTGCCCGGGAAATAAATGTTCGCCTATATAATTGTTCATCGATGCGGAAGATTCTGTTTATGTAAAGAAGTGTGCCCGGGTATAGTACTATTTTATTTGCTTTCTGCCTGCAATCTGTTCTGTGTGGCTTTGGGATCGTCTTTATACTTAGAAGGACATTTCAGCAAAATGTCTTTACATTCAAAATGATCACCCTGTACCCTTCCTTTCAACACTAGCCTGTCGCTTTTTTCCATATCGGTAGGCTTATTATTGTGGTACACTACTTTAATGGAATTACCCAGGGTATCTACAGCAGTAAAACTGAGGTAATTGGGATTTTTTACCGCATCGTATTCGAGGGGTTGCTGTTTATCGAGCTTGGCTATGAGGTTCACAAATTTGCCTTCTTTCTGTTTGGCCGAAGCGATGGTCTCGTAAGTAGTGAGGTCGCCCGTATAACTGATGAGCACTACGATGGCCGCCGCTATCAATACCAATAAAATAATATGTGTCTTCTTCATTTCGCCATATTTGGCGCAAAATTAACCCAAAAAAAGGAGCCGCAGCGGGGTATTGGTACAAGCGGCAAGAAATGACAGAAATCAAACAGTACTGCTAACTTTGCACTACCTTCGCGCCGTTTGCAAATAAAGAGCATCATGACCGACTTATCGCAATTCGACCCCAATTCGGTGAGTAATCCCAATAACAACATCTTTGGCCTTCCTTTTTCAGAAGAGGAATCGCGTCTGGTGATCATTCCTGTGCCCTGGGAAGTAACCGTTAGTTATGGTGCCGGCACCTCACGTGCGGCGGAGCATGTTTTCAAAGCGAGCATGCAGGTAGACCTCTTCGATGCCGATGTGCCCGATGGATGGAAACAGGGCTTTTTCATGCGGGAGACCGATAAACGTATGTTGCTCAAAAGCGATTACCTGCGCAAAGAGGCGGAACTCTACATCGATTATATTTCCAAAGGCGAACCGCTGGAGAAGAACAAGTTCATGTGCAAAAGCCTCAAAGATATCAATGCGGGTGGCGTTGCGCTGAATCAATGGGTGTACGAACAGGCGCGCGACCTGCTCAACCGCGAAAAGCTCGTGGCTTTGCTGGGGGGTGATCACAGCATTTCATTAGGAATATTAAAAGCGCTGGCCGAAAAGCACAGCGATTTTGGTATCCTGCAAATCGACGCGCATTGCGACCTGAGAAAGAATTATGAAAATTTTACCTACTCGCATGCTTCTGTGATGTACAATGCCCTGGAGGAATTGCCACAGATCAGCAAACTGGTGCAGGTGGGGATCCGCGATTACTGTGAAGAAGAATGGCAATACATCTGCAATAGCCAGTACAGGGTGGTTACTTATTTCGACAGGGCCATCAAACAAAGACAATACGAAGGCGAGACCTGGAAACAGATCGTAGACGATATCGTAGATAAATTACCCCAGCATGTTTACATCAGTTTCGATGTAGACGGACTTGACCGCAAGCTTTGTCCGAATACGGGCACCCCGGTACACGGCGGCTTTGAGGGAGAAGAAGTGTTGTATCTTTTCCGGAAAGTAAGAGAAAGTGGCCGTACCCTCATTGGTTTTGACCTGGTTGAGATTGGCGTGGGGCAAAGCGATTGGGACAGTGTAGTAGGCGCGCAAATGTTGTGGCGTCTTTGTAACCTGATGGTGAAATAGCATGAAGACGTACGACTATATCATTACCTTCAAATCGCGCAATCCGAAGATCGTGGATCGCATCAGCCTCATCATGCTCATCATGGCTGCTGTAGTATTCATCTTTTCCATTTTTACTGCGCCTGCTATCAAAACCATTCTATTTCTATCAACCATTGTATTGTTGATGATTGGTTATACTGCTTATCTAAAGATGAAGGAAAACAAAGGCCAGGCCGTTCATTACCGGATAGCTTTATTACTGGCTGCCTGTGGTTGGTACCTGTTGCCGCACGGACTCATTCCTTTCATTGCTTACCTGCTGGCAGCCCTGTTGGAAAAGCAGGCAAAATTCCCCCAGGAAGTCGCATTCGACAGGGATGAGATCGTGATCAACAGCTTCCCCAGAAAACATTATCAATGGAGCGATATGAACAATGTGGTATTGAAAGACAACCTGCTCACCATCGACTTCAAGAATAATAAGCTGGTACAAAAAGAAACAGAAAGTCCGGTTACCGATAAAACAGAGCAGGAATTCAACGAATTTTGCAAAAAACAACTGTCGGTTGAATAACCCGTTTTGACTTTTTAATTTTGATTTATAGCATGTTATCACAATCACCATACCTCCTCTACTCCGACGGCAACGGTAATATCTATGAAGACACCACCCTGTACGCAGTGGGCCGTGCCGGATGGGATGCATTTCCCATTCCCGTGGAAGACTGGATAGAATTGCCCGACGGTGGCAACCTCTATGAGTTACCAGGGCGAAGAGGTATTGGCATTGATGTGAATACGGGAGAAATGCGTTTGTGTGAGAAGGGATGGGCTGTGGCAGCATTCATTCCACCGGCACATACCGGTTTGTTTATTGCCGCTTATGAAACATTACCTGATGCGCCTACCCTTCCACTGTTTTGTTATACAGCCGCCGGATGGTTCGATCATAAAACTTATGTACCTGCCGTACGCATCGAACAGGATATCCGGCAGGAGTGCGCCGGTTACGACAATGCAAAAATACAATCGGGTACTGAGCATTTGTTGCAGGCTTACCCACACAACAGGCTGGTGAAACATTTGATGGAGAATTGTTGCATGACCTATCATTGTCCCGCTGCCAGGAATTTTTCCATGGCCCGCTGGGAATGCCCGGTTCCTACTTCTCCGGCCTGCAATGCCAACTGCATCGGTTGTATCTCTTTCCAGCCCGAAGAAGAAACCATTGTTTCCACGCAAGACCGTCTCACCTTCAAACCTACCGCAGCGGAAATTGTAGAATTCACCGTACCGCATTTGATAGAAGCGCCTTTTCCTATCGTTAGCTTCGGACAGGGTTGCGAAGGCGAGCCGTTGCTCATGTGGGAAACCATCCGCGAGTCGATCCTGGAAATACGCAAACATACCAACCGCGGCAGCATCAATATCAATACCAACGGTTCTAAACCGGACGCCGTAAAAGCCTTATGTGAAGCAGGTTTGAACAGTATCCGCGTGAGCACCAATTCGGCGCGCAAACATATTTATGAGCCTTATTACCGGCCGAATAATTACCGTTTCGAAGACATCATTGAAAGCCTGAAAGTGGTGAGCAGTTATGGCGGATGGACCAGCATCAATTATTTCGTATTCCCTGGCATGACCGATAGTGTGGAAGAATATGAAGCTTTACGTAAACTCATCATCGATACCGATCTGTCAATGATCCAGTGGCGTAATTTCAACATCGACCCCGATTGGTACATGGGAAAGATCGGCGCGCATGAAACCGGTGAAATGCTGGGCGTAAAACAACTGATGAGCCTGATAAGAGAAGAATTCCCGCAATTAAAATTCGGTTATTTCAACCCGCCTATGGAACGCATTAAGGGCGATTATAACAGGGAGTTCGCCGGATCTGAGCGCTATATATAGCAGGCTGGTTATTGCGCTTTGGCCAATATGATCTCGCGCCATACCCTTGTTGATTTGGGCATTCGCTGGCGGCCGCCGCCAAAGCCACCTGTACCAATGGATATACCGATGCCACCGCCACTTCCATAACCACCAAAACCAAAGCCGCCGCCTACCGCAACACCTGGACCTCTTCTCCCACCTCTCGCAGCAGGGTCAGTCGGGATCGGGTCGATGATAAAACCAACCGACAGGCTTCTTCCTCCCTGGTTCACAGCGCTGTTACGATTGAATAAAGCTGTAAAAGGAACGGCCGTTTCGTATACCAATTCGCCCGCGGCGTTGAACCCCACGCTTACCTGGATGCCTTCTTTGTTCTCTTTACCATAATCGTAGTTCTCCAAAGATTTTACGGTGTTGAATCCGAACAAAGAATAGTCCTGCGCATTATTGAGCGCAATGTGCTTATTGTTATTGTATTCCTGTTTTCCGTTCATAGGGCCTTTGGGTATATTGCCTGTTGGATAAACAATGCCTGCTGCACCCCGCTCTTCGCTAACAGCATGTGCATTGAAAAGTACCGTTAACCCTCCGCGTAATATTTCCTGTTGCGTATTTTCATCGTTACTGCGCAGCAATACATACAAATGTGTTTGATCGTTGGTAACGGCATAACTAAACTTTTCTTTTTTGTTGTACTCAAAACGCAAGGGGGCCGTCCAGTCGCTGTCATTGCCATCGATGACCAACTTATTTGCCTGCCAGCTTCCTTTCGACGCTGGCTCCTCTTGTTGTACATTCCTGGATGTACTGCATGCCATCAGCAAAAAGCAGCACAACAAGGTTGTTCCGCTAATCAATACATAGATTTTTTTCATGGCTGGTACTTGATGGATTCATTACAAAAATACAGGTTACAGGCGGTGAACCGTTTCCGTTATCTTTATACACTTGTTAAAAGGCAATGAGATTGCCCGAAATTTATAATGTGTATGGATATCGCTACGATTGGATTACTCTGCACAATCGCTTTTGCTGCCGGTTTTGTTGATGCCATTGTAGGCGGCGGCGGTCTGATCCAAACACCTGCTGCTCTTGTTTTACTACCGATGTACCCGGTGGCAACTGTGATCGGTTCATTGAAGATCCCTGCTTTCAGCGGAACCGCCGTAGCCGCAAGACAGTATTTCAAACGCGTTGCCATGAACGGGAAACGGCTGCTGCTCATGTGCCTTGTTGCCGCCACATCTGCATTTGCAGGATCTCAACTGCTCACCGTGGTGAGTAACCGTTATATGAAACCCGTTATTTTTATTGTGCTGATCATAGTAGCCATTTATACTTATTTCAAAAAAGATTTTGGTCAGCATACCCACCGCAACCATTCGCCGAAAAGCGTGCTGCTGTATAGCCTACTCATCAGCCTTGTGATTGGATTTTATGATGGTTTTATCGGTCCGGGTTCCGGCAGTTTTTTCATCCTCGTTTTCATTTCCATACTGGGTTTCGACTTCCTGCAGGCCAGCGCTCATGCCAAAATGCTGAACATGGCTACCAATTTTGGTTCCATCATACTTTTTCTGGGTAAAGGTTCCATACTCTGGCCCATTGCCATTCCTATGGCTGTATGTAATGCCCTCGGAGGCTTTGCCGGCGCTAAACTGGCGCTGAAAAAAGGAAACCGGTTCATCCGTATTTTTTTCATGATCATTGTAACAGCTACTTTGTTACGATTGGGCTATAACATATTTTTCAAAAATGCCTGATCTGCTTTTTTCGTCAGGTAACGGTCTTTAACGTTTCTTTATGCCAAAAAGTGGATTACGGCAGCATTCTGGCAGTAATTTTCAACATCGGCGATTTACTCCAACACTCAATGTATATTTGGTATGCTTAATTCCTATCAGATGGAAATCAGTTTCGAGCGGGAAAAAAACATTAAAGCATCGGCCATTACCCTGGCTATCTGTTTTTTGCTGTTCCTGCTTTTCTTTTTTCTGCAATGGACACTACCTCAGATACCTCAGCCCAGTTTTGGAGAAGGTATTGAAGTGAACCTGGGCAACAGCGAAACAGGTTCCGGCTCTGTAGCCCCGCAGATTCCCGGCGAACCTTCTGCTAACCAGGAAGAGCACAGCGCACCACCCAAATCTGTTCAGGCGCCCTCCAATCAACCCGATATCAGTGCCGACGAAAATGCAGATGCCGATGCGCCTGTAGTGAATAAGCCATTGCACAAACCCATTCCAAAAGCTGAGATACGCCCCGAAGCGCCTTTGAAAAGAACAACAGCAACAGCTACCCATACTGCTACCGCTCCACCAAAACCCAAAGCAGTGTTTAAGGGTGGAACCAGTACCACCAGCAGTGGTAACCGTGCCGACAGTTACAATGGCGTACGTGATCAAGGCATTGCAGGCGGACATGGCGATCAGGCCAATCCTAATGGCAATCCCAATTCCGATAGCTATACCGGTAATGCATCCAGCGGTCATGGTGGCAGTGGCGGGACTGGCGGTGTGAGTATCCGGAGCGGACTCGACGGCCGTCGTATCACCAGGCTTCCTTCTTTCGAAGATGACTTCAACGAAAATGCCAAAGTAGCGGTAGATATTACAGTTGACCGAAATGGCAATGTAATACAGGCCGTAGTGAACATAAAAGGCACTACTACTTATAACCAAAATATCCGCAGCATCGCTTTGCGTAAAGCCAGGATGCTCAAACTCAACGCTGGTAATACCGACGAGCAAACGGGCACGCTGGTATTCAGTTTCAAACTGCGCGGTTAGAAAGAAGTCAAAAGTCGATTTGAATTTTTACTTTTGATTTTTATTTTCAATGAGCTATCAGGAAACCCTTGACTATTTATACAACCGGCTGCCTATGTTCAGTCACATAGGAGCTGCTGCATTTAAAAAAGACCTCACCAATACCATCCGTTTATGCGAAGCACTCGGCAATCCGCAGCGGCGTTTCAAAAGCATTCATGTTGCAGGTACCAATGGCAAAGGCTCCACCAGTCACATGCTGGCTGCCATACTGCAAACAGCAGGATATAAAACAGGATTGTATACCTCACCTCACCTGAAAGATTTCAGGGAGCGGATCAAAATAAATGGTGAAATGTGTTGTGAAGCGTTTGTGACGCAGTTTACGCAGCGCATCCGTCCGTTGATAGAAGAAATAGAACCTTCCTTTTTCGAGATCACTGTAGCCATGGCATTCGATTATTTTGCCAGTCAGCAGGTAGATGTAGCCGTTATTGAAGTAGGATTGGGAGGCCGGCTCGACAGCACCAACATCATCACACCTGAATTAAGTATCATCACCAATATCGGATGGGATCACATGAACATGCTGGGCAATACACTCGCGGAAATTGCCGGTGAAAAAGCAGGCATCATCAAACCGCATATCCCGGTGGTGATTGGTGAATCGTTGCCCGAGACCAAACCGGTTTTCGAACAAAAGGCCAACGCTTCTCCTATTTCTTTTGCAGAAACCACCCGTTATGTAACCGACTGGAAATACGAACAACACCAGTTGGTCGTTGAAGTAGCCGATAACAGGCACCAGGAACACCAGGTATATCATCTCGACCTACCCGGTATCTATCAGCTCAAAAACCTACTCACTGTACTGGAAGCCGTAACACAACTGCAGCAGAAAGGATGGCGCATAGATCACCAAATGGTGCAGCAGGCCCTTCGCCAGGTAAAAAAACTAACCGGTTTACACGGCCGTTGGGAAGTCATTCACCAGCATCCGCTGGTGGTGCTGGATGTAGGGCATAACATAGATGGCATCAAACAAATAAGAGAACAACTGGAGCTATCTACCTACAAGCAATTGCATATTGTAATGGGAATGGTGAAAGACAAAGAGGTGGACAAAGTGCTGGCTTTATTGCCTGCCTATGCAACTTATTATTTCACCAAAGCACAAATACCACGTGCGCTCGATGAAAAAACCTTGCAACAGATAGCTGCTAAATACCAGTTGAATGGGCATTCATTCGAAGAAGTAAACGCAGCGCTACAGAATGCCATGGAGCATGCTTCCAAAGATGATATGATATTAGTTTGCGGGAGTGTGTTCCTGGTGGGGGAAGTTCGTTTATAACCATCTCAATTTCACCAGCGCATCATAAATAGCGCCCACCTGCACTCCATGCTGGAATTTGCCTTCACGCAATAGCTGCATCACTTCTTCTTTGCTGAAACTTACTACTTCAATGTCTTCGAATGGATCGAATTTTTGCGTACCGCCTGGCTCAGCATTCCTCGCAAGGTAGAAATAAGCCGTATTGTTATTGATAGCTGGGTTAGGTGATACCTGGTAAAGGAATTCAATCTCATTAGAAGTATAGCCTGTCTCTTCTATCATCTCCCTTTTCACGGCTGCTTCGGGCGATTCATTTTTATCTATCACGCCGCCCGGTAATTCGATGGTAATCATATCTGCGGCATAGCGGTACTGTTGTACAAACACCATCCGTTCGTCTTTGGTTACCACCACCACATTGGCCCAGTTGGGCAATTCCACTACATAATAAGGTTCAATGATGCGACCATCCGGTAATTCACAACTGGCGGCACGCGCTTTGAACCAACGGTCGTGGTAAACATATTTTGAAGACAAGGTCTTCCACTTCATTTCCCGGGTCATATATGATTACCAACCTTTGTTTTCACGAAGTGTGGTGATGTGTGCCGTATGGTGTTTGCCATGCCAGGCGTACATACCCAGCAGGAACCACAATGTCATTTGTCTTCCGTGATCCGGATGCACTACTGTGCGCTGCCATTGTTCATCGGTGATATCTTTAACCGCTGCATGCCAGCGGCGATGCAGTGCGTGCAATAAAGTAATGGAAACATTCACAGGAATTGTTTCTACATCGGCCAGCAGGGCCCACTCCTTTTCTTCATAAGGCCTGATGGTGGGATTGGTTTCGGTGAGTCCCAGTTTGAAACGTGTGTACGCATTCAGGTGACTGTCGGCCACATGATGTACCAATTGTTGTACGGTCCATCCTCCATCGCGATAAGGTGTTTGCAATTGTTTTGCATCGAGATTGAGAATGGCTTTTTCCAATTCTTCCGGCAGGAACTGAATATCAGATAACCAGGCCTTTTTCTGCGCTGCTGAAAAAGCTTGCGGCTCATATTTACCAATAGGATAACGGGGGTCGTTGCTCATATAAAAATATTAAAATGATTATTGCTCGCGTAAAACATGCCCTGTAAGATGGATGAACACATCTTCCAGGTTGGCTTTTTTTACTTCTTTGGGTCTTTCAAATCCGCTGGCTACCAGTTCGTCGATCAATTTATCGGGTGTGTTCATAGCAATGATCTTTCCACTGTCAATAATGGCTACTCTATCACATAACACTTCTGCTTCATCCATATAATGCGTAGTAATGATCACTGTTGTGCCCTGTTTGCGGATATTGCTGATCAGGTCCCACAGGTTACGCCGCGCTTGCGGATCGAGTCCGGTAGTAGGCTCATCGAGGAAAATGATCCTGGGTTTATTGATGAGAGTAGTAGCAATAGAAAATCGTTGTTTCTGTCCGCCACTCAGCTCTTTGAATTTAGCGCCTGCTTTATCGCGCAGGTTCACCGTGTCGAGCAAAGCATAAGGGTCGATCTTTTCGTTGTACAAACCGGCAAACAAACTGATCAGTTCTACCAGCTTGAGGCCGGGATAATATCCCGAAGTCTGCAACTGCACGCCAATGAGTTTCTTGATCTGGTTGGGTGAAGTATCAAGGTTCAGTCCGTCTACCCATACTTCTCCACTGGTCTTTTCCCGCAGGGTTTCTATGATCTCCAGCGTGGTGGATTTACCGGCACCATTCGGTCCCAGCAAGCCGAATATCTCTCCTTCCATCACATCGAAACTGATGCCTTTCACTGCTTCAAAATCGCCGTATTTTTTGTGCAGGTTCTTTACCTGGATGATGTTTTTTTGCATGACCTAAAATTTATACACTAAACCCAACTTACTGGATGATATGCCAATGCCAAGACTGGCCGTATTGTGCCGGGCATTGAAAACAGTAACTGCCTGTAACAACTGTTGTTGGCTTTTAAGGAGCAGGTATCCCCCGTAAGTTGCTGTTACAAAGCCTCCGGTAACCAATAGCCACCCTGGTGTTTTCTGGTCGTTGTTTCCACCGCTGATCTCTGATACACCAAATACAATAGCGACTGTTCCGGCTAATGTCAGTACCTGACTCATGATCTTGGAAGTCTGGTGCCGTTTATACAAATGCATGAGATCCGGGTCACCTGTTCTTTCAAACAACATCCTGAATTCCCGGCTGCCTCTGTAAACAGTATCGCGGTAAAGGATATTGTTGGTTTTGGTGTTCAGGAGATAATTCATTTTTGAAGGATCTATCCTCATTTGCGCTTCAGTGCATGTAACAATGCCCAGTATCAACAACACAATACTCATCAATCTAACTTTCATTACCGGCTATATTTTTGCCTGAAGATACAATTCTAATTCATCCATCATCCCTTTGCTTCCAATAAACAATGGCGTTCGCTGGTGCAATTCAGTGGGTTGAATGTCCAGTATCCGCTGCACGCCATCCGTTGCCGCCCCTCCCGCCACTTCTACAATGAAAGCACAGGGATTGGCTTCATACAGCAAACGCAATTTCCCTTTGGGCTTGTCAACCGTTCCGGGATACATAAAGATACCGCCTTTGATAAGGTTACGGTGCACATCGGCCACCATACTTCCTATATAACGCTGGGTATAAGGACCGCCGGTATCTTTCGTTTTGCGCTGGCAGCCATCGATATACCGTCTTACTTTTTCATCGTACCGGAAAAAATTACCATGGTTCACAGAATAAAACATACCATATTCAGGACATTGAATATGGGGATGGCTCAACGAAAATTCACCGATCGACGGGTCGAGGGTAAACCCGTTCACACCGCGACGCGTGGCATATACCAGCATGGTGCTGGACCCGTAGATCACATAGCCTGCTGCTACCTGGCGGTTGCCCGGCTGCAGGAAATCTTCTTTGGTGCAGGGTTTGCCTTTTTCACTCACCCGCTTGTACACGCTGAAAATAGTACCGATAGATACATTGACATCTATATTACCGCTGCCATCGAGCGGATCAAAGAGCACCACATATTTACTGTTGTTGCTCACTTCATCATTGAACACCACAAAATCGTCCAGTTCCTCGCTGCCAATGCCTGCACAACTGATCCCATGCTTGAGTACGCCCATGAAATGGTTATTGGCATATACATCGAGTTTCTTCACATCTTCACCCTGTACGTTCACAGAACCGGCATCACCCAATATATCTACCAGGCCGGCTTTGTTCACTTCCACATTCACCCGTTTAGCTGCCAATCCAATGTCTCGCAAAAGACTGCTCAGTTCTCCCGTGGCTTTGGGAAACTGACGCAATTGTTGAATCGTAAATTCATCCAGTGTAAGAATATTCCTGTTTACCATCATAAAAACAAACATTCGTTCGGATAAAGGTAGGGCGCAGGAATCAATCGCAGAGAAATTTTATCGTCGCAGGAAGATCTGTGTAAAATATACAATACCCCTGTTATCGGTATAAGTGCCTATGCCCGTAAGTGCATAGTTGCCTTCGATATTCTTCTTGTGTCCGGGACTCTTCAGCCATCCTTGCACCACTTCCCTGGCTGTGAGTTCACCATAAGCTACATTCTCGGCAGAAGCACTCATCCTGCCTTCTGCCTTTGCAATGGCATTTATCCGGTCTTCAAAGCCTGTATGTCCGAATGGTGTTCTGCCCGTAGCCATATTTTTGCTGTGGTTATAGGCTTGTACGGTTGCCGCATCGAATGATTGCAATTTACTCAACCCTTTCGCCAGCCGGTGCTGGTTCACATAATACAGGATATCATCGTTCATTTTACTTTTCACCACCCGGTAGGTAACAGGAGGTGGAGTAGCTTCGGCTACCGGTTGAGCAGGACTGCAAGACATCAAAGCGGCAACCATTATAAAAAAAGCAGGGAGTTGGATAATAGATTTCCTTGGCATAAGATTCATTTTACAATGAACAGGCAACAAATGTACCAAAGAAGCAGGCTATGTAAATTTTAAGTTTATGAATAGGTGAAGGGTTATTTTTGTTGGATGAAAGGAATGAAAGTATTCAAATTTGGAGGTGCAAGTGTTAACAGCGTGGAGCGGATCCAAAACCTGGCTGCTATTGTCCGGTCGTTCAACGGCCAACCGCTTACCATTATTATTTCTGCTATGGGCAAAACCACTAATGCGTTGGAAAAAGTGGTGGAAGCTTTTTATGCCGGTAAAAAAGAAGAAGCGTTGCAATTGTTCGGTGTGGTGAAGAACCAACACCTCACTACCGCCAAATACCTGCTGGTTACGCATTACAATCCATGCCTGGCGCGACTGAACGATTTCTTCACAGAAATAGAATGGCTGCTGCATGATAAGCCGATCAGGGATTTCGATTATTATTACGACCAGGTGGTTTGTGTAGGTGAACTATTGAGCACCTGCATCATCAGCTATTTCCTCAACCAGGAAGGCATTGCCAATGAGTGGCTCGATGTACGCGACCTGCTCAGGACCGACGATAATTTCCGCGATGCAACCATCGATTGGCCGGTAAGCTCCGAACGAATCCTCTCTCACCTGACATCTAACAACCCACAACTAACAACTAACATCTTTATCACCCAGGGTTTCATCGGCGCTACGGCCGACAACGAAAGCACTACGCTGGGAAGGGAAGGAAGTGATTATACAGCTGCCGTTTTTGCCAACATCCTCGAAGCAGAAAGTGTTACGATCTGGAAAGATGTGGAAGGCGTGATGAATGCCGATCCCAAACAGTTTCCCGATGCTCAGCTGATACACGAACTGAGTTTCCGGGAAGTGATCGAAATGGCTTACTATGGCGCGCAAGTGATCCATCCAAAGACAATCAAACCCCTACAAAACAAAGATATTCCTTTGCTGGTCAAATGCTTCCTCGATCCCTCATTGCCCGGCACTACCATCCATAAAAAAAATGCCAAAGCACTGCCTCCTATCATTGTGGTAAAACAACAACAGGTATTGATGCAACTTAACAGCCAGGATTTCTCTTTTGTAGGTGAACAGCCCATGAGCCATCTCTATGCATGGATCAACCAGTCGCGCATCAAACCCAACCTGGTTCAAACAGGAGCTATTGGCGTGCAATTGTGTTTCGACAACCGAGCCGAACGGCTTGAACAACTCGCCAGCAAAGCCAGCAATGAATTCGATGTGCAACTGGAGAAAAACCTCACGCTGCTTACCATCAGGCATTATACGCGGGAAAAGTTTGAAGCGCTTACCAATGGAAAAGAAATACTATTGCAGCAACAATCAAAAGAAACCGTACAGGTACTTTACCGCGAACCACAATAAGGGAGCGCATCAAAGCATTTCATATTCACCCTTCCTGTTCACAGAAATGAGCGGTATTTTTTTATGCGTTTCGAAATAATCGAACACATCTTTCAGGTGCGTAGTAAAAGACTGGTATTCTTTATCTTCTTTGGATATCTTTTGCAAATATTCCCTGCTCTTTTCCACGTTGAAACGAACGGGAAAAATATGTACCGGAATGAAATCCTGTCCCAGGTTACGCGCATAAGATGCCAGCAGATACAACTCTTCTATCTGGCTGTTCTGAACAGGAATACAACCTACCGTAATACAACTGCCATGTATATAAATGCCACTGCCCGGTCTGGCGGAATCACTCAACAACTGGTCTGACATATTTGGGTAATTCAGTCCCAGCGACATGTGGTAAACACTCTTGGGATTGAACTGGTTGATATAATAAAACCCTTCAGGCACCTGGTAATCGCCTTCTATCCGCTTCGGTCCCAAAGAGCCCGACAAAGCGCAGATCTTATACGTCTTGAATAATTTGAAAGGTTCGTGTGAATTGTTACGCACCCACACTTCGAGCTGACTATCATACTTAAAACTGCGCATGTAAATCTGTCTCGCAGGCCAGGTAAGATGGGCTGCCTGGAATTGTTTTTTCAGTGTATCTTCTTTTTCCCTGATGGCGTTTATCACACGGGGATAACCACGTTGATTTTCCATGAACGAAGACTGGGCTGAGAGACCTAACACCATCATACTGCCGCACAAAGCAAGAACCAGGACTTTCATTTTCATAAGGTCGAAAATAAGAAATGATGCAAATTGAGCAGGTGCATTTTTAGTTAAAAATGCACCTCCCTCATAAAACGCGTCCTGGTTGCCTAAAATTGTGTGTTCAGATAGAACAAATAAATTATAAGTTACCCCGCATACCCTGTTCTCTTTCAATAGCTTCGAAAAGGGCTTTAAAATTACCCTTGCCAAAGCTCTTCGCACCCTTGCGCTGGATGATCTCAAAGAAAAGCGTAGGCCTGTCTTCCACCGGTTTGGTGAATATCTGCAAGAGATATCCTTCATTATCCCGATCAACAAGTATGCCCAGTTCTTTGAGCGGCGCCAGGTCTTCATCGATATGCCCTACCCTTTCCAGCAGATCATCATAATAACTCGTGGGCACATGCAGGAATTCCACACCCCGGTTCTGCAAGTCGGTGACCGTTTTCACAATATCGTTTGTAGCCAGGGCTACGTGCTGGCATCCTTCTCCATTATAAAAATCGAGGTATTCTTCTACCTGCGATTTCTTTTTGCCTTCTGCCGGTTCGTTGATGGGGAACTTCACAAAACCGTTACCATTACTCATCACTTTGCTCATGAGCGCAGAATATTCTGTTGAAATATCTTTATCGTCGAACGAAAGAATATTGCTGAAGCCCATCACCTCTTCATAAAATTTCACCCAGGGGTTCATCTGATTCCAACCTACATTGCCTACACAATGATCAACATACTGCAATCCTGTTTCCGCAGGATTATAGTGGCTTTCCCACTGTCGGTAGCCCGGCATAAAAACGCCCTGGTAATTTTTTCTTTCGATGAAAAGATGAATGGTATCTCCATAAGTGTGGATGCCGCTCATCACCAGCTCCCCATAAGCATCCGTAAGCTTAACAGGTTCGAGAAATGACCTGCCGCCACGCTGCGTGGTCTGTTCCCACGCGTCGGTAGCATTTTCTACGCGCAGCGCCAGCGCTTTCACCCCATCGCCATGTTTATATACATGATCGGCCATGGGGTTGTTGGTCCGGAGAGGTGTTGTAAAAACAAAAGTGAGTTTGTTCTGCCGCACAGCATAACTGGCGCGGTCTTTCACACCCGTTTCGGGGCCTGCATAGGCAAGGCTTTGAAACCCGAAAGCGGTCTTATAAAAATGGGCTGCCTGTTTGGCATTGCCCACATAAAATTCTACATAATCGGTTCCCTGCAATGGCAGAAAATCCGCTTGCCCGTTACGCACGGTTGCGCGTTCTGTAACTGTTGACATGGATAAAAGTATTGGAATGGGAAATGGGTACATGACCCTTGGCCACCGGCCAGGAGTCGGTCCTATAGCCGGTGCAGCCCATCCATTGCCAGTGCTTCCATGAGAAGGCAGTAGCAGAATCGCTTATCGCCGAAAACCTTATGAGGATAATCCGGGATCATGCATACAAAGTTAAGATTATCTCAGGTAACCCAGTATTTTCAACATACTCTGGGCACTCTGTTCCTTGGCATAGAGCCAGTCGATCAATTTTCCATTCTTATCGTATTCCACGATCACGTGTTTGGGCGAAGGAATAAGACAGTGCTTGATTCCGCCATACCCACTGATCTGATCCTGGTAAGCGCCTGTATGGAAGAACCCTACATACAATGGTTCTTTATTGGCCTGCTCGTCTGATGGTTCGGGTGAAGTGAGTTTAGGAAGGAACACTTCATTGATATGCTCTTCGGAATCGTAATAATCATGACTGTCGCAGGTAATACCTCCCAATACCACACGCTGGTATTCATTATCCCATTTGTTAACGGGCAGCATCAGGAATTTCTCTCCAATACCCCATGTATCGGGTAATGTGGTAATGAAGGAAGAATCGATCATGTACCAGCACTCGCGGTCGTTCTGGATTTTTTGTCCCAGTACACTGTAAATATGCGCCATGCTTTCTCCCACCGTGTAGCTGCCAAACTCTGTATAGATATTGGGCATGGGCACTTTGGCTTTCTTACAGGCTTTCTTGATATTGCTCACGATCTCATTGATCATGAACTGGTAATCGTATTCAAAGCCCAGTGAGTGTTTGATGGGGAAACCGCCACCGATGTTGATAGAATCCAACTCCGGACATATCTTCTTCAACTGGCAATACAGGTTGATGATCTTGTTCAGCTCCGACCAGTAATAGATATCATCTTTGATGCCTTTGTTGAGGAAAATGTGCAGCATTTTCAACTGGAACTTATCTTCATATCCTTCTATCTCATCTACATAAAATTCCAGAATGTCTTTGGCACGGATACCCAGGCGCGAGGTATAAAAAGGAAAGGTGGGCTCTTCTTCTGCAGCCACGCGGATACCCAGGCGGAACGGTTGTTTAACGCTTCTTTTATACGCAGTAAGCTCGTCTTTATTATCCAGGATGGGAATTACATTTTTAAAGCCCGAATTGATGAGCTTGGCAATACGCGATGTATACGATTTCTGCTTGTAGCCGTTACAAATGATAAAAGTTTCTTTGTTGATCTTCCTGCGCTCGTAAAGGCGGTTCACGATCTCGATATCGTAAGCGAAAGAAGTCTCCAGGTGTATATTGTGTTTGAGCGCTTCCTCCACCACAAAAGAAAAATGCGAACTCTTGGTACAATAACAATAAAAATAGTCGCCCTCGTATTTGTGTTTCTTGAACGCGTGGGCAAACATCTGCTTGGCCTTGTTGATTTGCATACCGATCTTGGGCAGGTAGGTCAGCTTCATGGGCGTGCCGTACTTTGCTATCAGTGCTTTGAGATCGAGCTCATTGAATTGCAGGTAACCATCGTCATTAACATCAAATCCATCTTGCGGGAAATGGAAGGTTTGGTTCACCAGCGAGGTGTAGCTATTGTTCATTGATGGGTAAGTAGTTAGACTGTGAACGGGATGTTGCTAATTTTAAAATTGCACAAAAATAATAGTTTGTTCAATTTTCTGCACAAAAAAACCGGGAAGCAGCGTTAGCCCGCCTCCCGGTTTATATAGCTGTTGTTATTCGCTTATTTTACAGAGTCAACCAGGGTTTTGAAGCTGGCAGGCTCATTCATGGCCAGGTCGGCCAATACTTTGCGGTTCAACTCAATACCTTTGGTGCTGAGTTTGTTGATAAACTGGCTGTAGGTCAGTCCTTCCGCCCTAACGGCTGCATTGATACGCGCGATCCACAACTGGCGGTATTCGCGCTTTTTCAATTTACGGCCTACATAACTGTAGGTCATACCTTTTTCTACAATATTCTTGGCTACGGTATACACATTTTTGCGCTTACCATAGAAGCCCTTGGCCTGTTTGAGGACTCTTTTCCTCCTTGCTCTTGATGCTACTGCATTTACGGAACGTGGCATGGTGTCTTTATTTTAAGTCCGGTTGTACCCGGACCGGTAATTTAAAATTAGTTTACTGATTAACCTTTCAAACGCAACAAACGTAAAACGAAGTCTTTGTTGGTATCTCCAACAACGCCTTTTTTGCGCAGGGCTCTTTTACGCTTTTTAGATTTTTTGGTAAGGATGTGACGTTTGAATGCTTTCTGGAAGGTGATCTCACCGCTGCCGGTCACCTTGAAGCGCTTCTTGGCGCTGGAGTTTGTTTTTACCTTTGGCATGTTAATAATCTGCTTAGATTATACCCTGCTGGCGGCTCCGTACAGACGGAACACTTGTTGAGCCATGTGGGAAATGGGTTGCAAAGGTAAGGTTTTATAACGAAAAATGGTTGCAGAAAGATTATTTTCCGCAACCATCCTATCTAATCAACTGATTATCAGCTTATTTTTTCTTTCCTGTTTTAGGAGTGAAGATGGCGAACATACGCTTGCCTTCCAGTTTGGGCATGCTTTCCAGTGCACCGGCCTCAGCCAGCCTTTCGGCGAATTTCAGTAGCAACAACTGCCCCCTGTCCTGGAACATGATGGCACGTCCCTTGAACTGTACATAGGCTTTTACTTTATTACCTTCTTTGAGGAATTTTTCTGCATGCTTGGCTTTGAAGTCGAAATCATGGTCATCGGTTCCAGGCGTAAAGCGGATTTCTTTTACCTCGCTCTGCTTGGAATTAGCCTTCATCTCTTTTTCCTTCTTCTTCTTCTCGTAAAGGAATTTTTTATAGTCGATTACCTTACAAACCGGAGGATCTGCTGTCGGAGATATTTCAACCAGGTCAAGCTCCTGATCTTTTGCAATCTTCAATGCTTCCTGGGTTGAATAAACACCCACAGTTACGTTATCTCCAACCAAACGCACCTGCGGTACCCGGATTCTCTCGTTGATACGATGTTCAGGCTCCGGTTGCCTGTTAAACCTGGGGTTGAATCTTCCGCCCCCTCTTGGTGGTAATGCCATTAAAACTTGTTTAGTGAATAATTCTGTTTTTTTGTTAAAGATATAGATATTGACGACTACTCGCCCGATTTACGTTCCCGAATTTCTATTGATACCAGGTCTATAAAGGCCTGCACATCAAAAACGCCCATATCGCCCTTACCCTGTCTGCGCACCGACAATTTCTGTTCATTGGCTTCTTTCTCCCCTACTACCAGCATATACGGCACTTTCATCAGTTCTGTATCGCGTATCTTCTTACCTATCTTTTCATTCCTGTCATCGATCTCTACCCTTACGCCTGCTTTTCCCAATTGATTTTTAACTGAAACCGCATAGTCCATGAACTTATCGCTGATAGGCAGGAGCTTCACCTGCAACGGCGCCAGCCATACAGGGAATTTGCCTGCATAATGTTCCAGCAGGAAGCCAATGAAACGCTCATGGGTTCCCAACGGCGCCCGGTGAATGACCAGGGGAATTTCGGGCTCGTTGTTCGTATTGGTGAACGATAATTTAAAACGGCGTGGTTGTGCGAAATCCACCTGGTTGGTAGCCAGGGTAAACTCTCTTCCAATAGCGCTCCATATCTGTACATCGATCTTAGGTCCGTAGAAAGCACCCTCACCCTTTACCTCTACATAAGGAACACCCGTTTCGATCAATACCTTACGAACCATTTCTTCGGTTTCTTTCCACAGCTCCGGCTCGTTCACATATTTCTCTCCCAGCTTCGCGGGGTCGTGCAGCGAAAGCCGCATCACATATTTCTCAATACCGAATATTTTGAAATACTTCAGGTACATATCATTCACCGCCTGGAACTCCTGCTTGAACTGCTCCTTGGAACAATAGATATGTGCATCGTTCATGTGCAGACAACGCACGCGCATCAGTCCGAACAATTCACCACTTTGCTCATAACGGTAACAGGTTCCATATTCAGCTATACGATACGGAAGATCGCGGTAGCTTTTGGGTTCGGCATCGAATATTTTGTGGTGATGCGGACAGTTCATCGCCTTGAGATAATAGCGCTCTCCTTCCAGTTCCATGGGCGGATACATGCTATCTGCATAATAAGGCAGGTGTCCGCTGGTGAGGTACAAATTCTCTTTGGCAATATGCGGTGTTACCACACGCTTATAGCCGGCTTCCGATTCTGTTTCCTTCGCCAGTTTCTCCAACTCTTCAATAATCACGGTACCATTGGGCATCCAAAGGATCAGCCCCTGGCCGATATCATCGTTCATCGTATAAATGCTCAGCTCTTTACCCAGCTTCCGGTGATCTCTTTTCTTCGCTTCTTCCAGCATCTGCAGGTATTCGTCGAGCTCTTTCTGGTTAGGGAAACTGATACCATACACACGGGTAAGCATCTTGTTCTTTTCATCACCCTTCCAGTAAGCGCCGGATACATTGGTAAGCTTTATTGCTTTGATGAAACCCGTGTTGGGTATATGCGGCCCGCGACAGAGATCGGTAAAATCGCCCTGTGTATAGAAAGTGATATTTCCATCTTCCAATCCTTGCAGGAGGTCGAGTTTGTATTCATCGCCCTTCTCTGTAAAATATTGAATGGCGTCTTTCTTGCTGATCTCTTTGCGGATATACTGGCTGCCCTTCTTGGCCAGCTCATTCATTTTCTGTTCCAGCTTTGCCAGGTCCTCTTCGCCCATTTGCCTGCCACCCAGGTCCATATCATAATAGAATCCCTTATCCAGCGCCGGGCCTACCCAGAATTTTACGCCGGGGTACAAAGCTTCCACTGCTTCAGCCAGGAGGTGAGCAGAAGAATGCCAGAATGTATTTTTTCCGTCGGCATCGTCCCAGGTCAGTAATTTCAACGACGCATCCTGGTAAATGGGTCGCGTAGCATCCCACACCTGTCCGTTCACACTCGCAGCCAGCACTTTCCTGGCCAGTCCTTCACTGATCGATTTGGCGATATCCAATGCCGAAACCCCTGCCTCATACTCCCGTACAGCGCCATCCGGAAAACTGATATTTATCATAAGGAATGCAAAAGTACAGGAAAGCGGTGAGTTTTCTTTTAACGCTTTATTATCAGCTTACACTATTTTGCCTTATTAGTTTTGTGGTAATGAGATGGATCTCTACGCTTTTATTTTTCCTGGTTTCTGGCTTTTCTGCTGACGCACAGCACCTGACCGGTATCTGGAGGGGGTATTTCACTTCCACTGGCAGTACGCTACGTGAATTCCAGCGGAAAGAGATGTACAAATACGAGATCCAGATAGAGCAGCTTCCCAATAATGCCGTTAAGGGTGTTACCTATTCTTATAAGACATCTGTGTTCTATGCCAAAACAGGTTTGCAGGGTATTTTCACCTACCAGTCAAAATCCCTGCTCCTCAAGGAAACCAAAATACTGGAGCTGAAGATCGACCAGGGCAGTGCACCCTGTCTCATGACCTGCTACCTCGACTACTCCAAAATAGGCAAGCTGGAAGTATTACAGGGTACGTTTATTTCAGAAAGCTCATCGAACAAATCAGATTGCGGCAGCGGTGAAGTGTACCTGGAGAAAGTAGCCACTTCAGACTTCACCAAAGAGGATTTTCTGCTGAAGAAAAAACCAGAAGCGCCCAAAGCGCATGTCCCGCTTGCAAAATCCAAGACCAACCCAACCCACCCGCCTGCTGTTAAAAAACCCGGCGCTACCGTGCAGCAGTCGAAACCGGCCAGTCCTAAATCAGCTGCGCCCATCAAACCCATCGAGCATGCCGATAACGCCATTGCACACAGTTGGAAAGCTGATACGGGCATCCATCACCCGCGTGAACTCATCGCCAACAAAACACCGGTTCCGCGTGTATTACTGGAGCGTGAGAACAAATTGGTGAAAACATTGTATTGCGGTGATGAAGAGATCAGGATCGACCTGTACGACAATGGCACCATTGACAACGATACCATTTCTCTTTACCACAACAATAAACTGGTAGTGAGCAATGGCAGGTTGAGTTATTCGGCCATCACATATAAAACAAAATGCAATGCCACCGATAACCGCCACGAATTTGTGATCGTGGCAGAAAACCTGGGCGATATCCCTCCCAATACAGCCCTGATGGTGGTTACCATGGGCAAATCTCAGAAGCGTTACGAGATATTCCTCACCTCAACCGAACAACGAAATGCAAAGGTTGTGGTGGAATACAGGCCACAGCATTAACTTTGCCCCCTCAAAATACCGTATAAACAATGCTGATAGGCTTTCAGAACCTCACTTTCGAATTTGGAGCACGTATAATTGTAGAAGATGCCACCTGGCATATACAGCCGGGCGACCGCATTGGCCTGATCGGCTATAATGGCACGGGTAAATCTACCCTGCTCAAATTATTAGTGGGAGAATATACTCCTTCAAAAGGCAATGTAGAAAAAGGAAAAGATACCACCATCGGATACCTGCACCAGGACCTGTTGAGTTTCGATACCAACGATTCCATCACAGAAGTGGCCCTGGGCGCTTTTGAAAGAGTAAGGCAACTCGAAAAAGAGATCGAGACATTGGGACATGAACTGGAAAAAGATCCGGAGAATGAAACACTATTATTGAAATATACCGATAGCCTGCACGAGATGGACGTGTTGGATGGATATAATATTCATCATAAAGCAGAAGAAGTACTGCACGGATTGGGATTCGGCAATGAAGACCTGGTAAGGCCTTACAAGGAATTCAGCGGAGGATGGCGTATGCGCGTACTGCTGGCCAAGATGATCCTGCAGCAGCCCGATGTGCTCTTACTCGATGAACCTACCAACCACCTCGACCTCCCTTCTATCGAATGGCTGGAGAAATATTTGCTGCATTATCAGGGCAGCGTGGTGATCGTGAGCCACGATAAAATTTTCCTCAACCGGATGGTGAACAAAATCGTGGAGCTCTACCAGCGCCAACTGCATATTTATAGCGGCGATTATGATTTCTATGAGCAGGAGAAAACCATCCGCATAGAAATGCAGCAAAAGGCATTTGAAAACCAGCAGGACTATATCAGGCAGCAGGAACGATTCATTGAACGATTCAAGGCAAAAGCCAGTAAGGCCGCGCAGGCACAGAGTGTGCAAAAGCGACTGGACAAACTGGAAAAAATTGAGGACGTTCAATTGGAACGTCCCGATCTGCGCATCAATTTCCAGTTGGAGAAAGTGCCTGGTAAAATATTAGTCACCCTCAAAGATGTAAGTAAAAGCTTTGGCAAGCTGAACATTGTATCGCATACCGGTGCCGAAATAGACAGGGGCGATAAGATTGCCCTGATCGGCGCTAACGGAAAGGGTAAGTCTACTGTATTACGCATGATTGCAGGCACGGAACCATTTACCGGTGAACGCGTATGGGGACATAACGTGGAAGAAAGTTTTTATGCACAGCACCAACTGGAAGCCCTTACCCTCGGCAATAATATCCTCGAAGAATTACAGCAGTGTGGCAGTCAAAAAACAGATATGGAACTGCGCAGCCTGCTCGGCGCTTTTCTTTTCGGCGGCGACGATGTAGAGAAAAAAATCAAAGTATTGAGCGGTGGCGAGAAAGCGCGTGTAGCGCTCGCTAAAACCATTGTGAGCAAAGCCAATTTCCTGATCCTCGACGAACCTACCAACCACCTCGATATGCATTCTGTTGAATTGCTGGCAGAGGCTTTGAATAAATACGAAGGCAGTTACATACTGGTGAGCCACGACCGTTATTTCATTTCTAAAACCGCCAACAAGATCTGGGAGATCGTAGACCACGAGATCAAAGAATTCAAAGGCGGATACGACGAATGGGTGGCCTGGAATGAAAGGATGGCCAAGAAAAAACAAGAGCAGGAACCACCCAAAGCGGTTGAGCAGCCTGTAGTTATTGCACAAACGCCTGCCAAGCCTTCGCCCGACAGGGAACAACAAAAAGAATTACAAAAACAGCAGCGAAAACTCAGTAACCTGGAATCGGCACTGAATAAGGCCAAGGAAGACAAACAGAAACTGGAAGAAGCCCTGGGCAATCCTGCCAATTATACCGACCATCAAAAGTTCCTGGCGTTGGAAACAGAGTACAAAAAGACGACGGCGCATTTCGAATCGTTGAACAAAGAATACGAAGCTCTTTTTGAAAAATTACTGGATATGGAGGCGTAAGCAGCTGCTTACCCTTTTGGCGGCATGGTATTGAATACAAAGCCTACACCGTATATATTGGTAATGCTCACCAGGTCGCTGGACCCCAGGTATTTTCTCAACCTGGAAATAAATACATCCAGGCTCCTGCCCAGGAAATAATCGTTCTCGCCCCAGAGTTGGGTCAATATTTCTTCACGCTTGATGATACGGTCGGCGTTTTTAAATAAATAATCCAGCAATTCCGATTCACGTTCGGTGAGGATGATCTCTTTTTCATTTCCCACTATTAGTTTCATCTGGTCTTTGTGAAACCGGGTATTCCCAATAGCAATAACAGCATGAGGCGGTGTTGTATTTCCCGGATATTTTCGTTTCAGGATATTCCTGATCCGTAACACCATTTCTTCAATATCAAATGGCTTTACGATGTAATCATCGGCGCCGATCTTGAGTCCGTGCAGCCGGTCTGATTTCTCGTTCCTCGCCGTTAAAAAAAGAAAGGGCACGTCTTTTCTTGTATGGGTAACCAACTCTGCCAGTTCAAATCCATCCATACCAGGTAAGCCCACATCAATCAGCAACAAGTCATGGTTATCGGTTGCTGTCCTGAATAAGGAATAGGCTTCGCTGCCGTTCTTACACCAATCAACATGAAAGTCCATTACTTCCAGGTACTGCTTCACCACATTGCCCAGATCGGTTTCATCTTCCACTAATAATATCCTCGGCTTCATGTTCACTTGTTTGAATGAGGGATGGTAATGATGAACTGGCTGCCTTTAGACGGCTTGCTGTCCACCCGGATACTCCATCCGTGTGCGTCGATGATCTTTTTTACATAATAAAGTCCAAGTCCCAATCCCTTGCTCTGCATTTTATATTGATCGGGGGCCCGGTAAAACTTTTCGAAAACGTGTTTAATATCCTCGCTGCTGATGCCTACTCCATTATCCTGGATCAGCACCTGAAGATCTCCGTGTCGGTCTGCACGAGTGGTAACGGCGAGCTTTTTAATTTCATTGGAATTATACTTCACCGCATTATCAAAAATATTGAGCAGCATGGTGGTGAAATGAAATTTATCAAACCTTACCAGGTCCTTATCGGTCTCTTTGTGAAATACCAGTTCTATATTGGTATCCATTAATTTCAACCGGTAATCCAGCAACAATTCATCCAGCAGGTCATTCAGCCGGTATTCTTTTTCATCCAGTGCGATCCTGTTGGTGGAAGCAATGTCCAGCACTTCGTCGATCAAAATTTTCAGGCGCTCCGATTGCCGCTGGATCACATCGGTCAGCGGCTGTATGTTTTCTTTTCTTTCCAGGATACGGCCATTCTGCAGGTTTTTGTTGGCTACAATAATTGTGGCCAGTGGGGTATGTAATTCGTGCGTAATATTATTGATGAAATCAGATTTCATTTCGGAAAGCTTTTTCTGCTTTACCCAATTGCGGAAAGTGACAAAAAACAAGGTTATCACAATTAAAATGGAGAGCAGTGAAAGTGAAAAGGTCATACTCATTTGCCGGAGAATGGCAGATTGCCGGTTATATGGTTCCACATGCAGCTCAAAGTTGATACGGTAAGCATAGCCTTGTGTTCCCCTGATGGAGAAACCATTGACCTTGTTCTGTTCCGACACTTTTCTCAAATTGCCCCCAATACGTACGCCGGCTTCTTCCTGCATGGCAGAATCGATCAGTGGGTAGCGCTTGCGCTTATCGTAAATGGGAATATATGAGTCGTTATCGAAATTCACCGACAGCGATTCTACGATCAATGCATAATCGAGCGAATCTGTCACTTTCTTTTCCTGTTTGAATTTATTCAGAAAGCGCCTGATAGATTCTTTTTGTCGCAATTCGTGAAAAATACTGTCCGCAAACACTTGCTTATAGGTTTCGAACGCGGGGTCACCACTTTTGTATAACGCATGCAAGGAGTTCAAATGTCTGCTCAGGAAACCATCAATGATCTCAGACCCTCCGGGAAACAGTTTGTCGTTTTTGATAGAACGCGAATAGCTTTCTTTCATAGCTATACGCTCGGAAAAATAAAAACGATCATTGGTTAGTTCATAGGTATTGCGTACCAGGATGAACTGCACCGTTGCCAGTAAAAGAAAACAGATGATCGATATTCCTATATATGTTGCCAGGGAACGCTTCATAAGGCCGGTACCGTTAAGAACATAAAAGAAATGAATTTTCAAGAAAAAAAGCGCCGTTTAATTTCCATTAACAATTCATTCGTTATCTGTTGACAAGTTCAAAAAATGACCGGGTCTAATTTGGGCCGACGATTCCTGCTTAACCGGCTCAAACTAGTCAACCAATTACCCCGGCATATGAAAAGAAGAACTACATGCTACATCCATTTCTGCTTTCCGGCACTATTTGTGCTACTGCTGGCAGCCCTTCCGGCGCTGGCTCAGAACAAAACGGTCACAGGTAAAGTGACCGACGCAAAAGATAACAGGGCACTCGAAGCCGTCACTGTTATTGTTAAAGACTCGAAGCTGGCCACACAGACCAGGTCAGACGGCAGCTTCAGTATCAGCGTCCCTGCCAATACCAAATACCTGAACTTTTCGGCCATTGGCTATGAAACACAACAGGTGCAACTGGGCGCTTCGCTTACATTGGCTATCGCAATGGTGCAGACCGAGAAATCCATCGAAGACGTGGTGGTGATCGGTTATGGCGTAACCCGTAAAACAGACGTTACCAGCGCCATCACCAGTGTCAAAGAAAAAGATTTCAACAAAGGCGCTGTGATCTCGCCCATGTCTCTCGTGCAGGGAAAGGTACCGGGCCTGGTAATCGTTAACAGCAACGGCACCGATCCGAACGGACAATCCTCCATGCAGTTGCGTGGTGTATCTACACTGAAAGGCAGCACTTCTCCTTTCGTGGTGATCGATGGTGTACCGGGTGGCAACCTCAACAACCTCTCACCCGAAGACGTAGAATCGATCGACGTGCTCCGCGATGGTTCGGCAGCCGCCATTTATGGAACCAGGGGAAGCAATGGCGTGATCATTGTAACCACCAAACGCGCCAAAAGCGGCACTGCTTCTTTCAATTACGACAGCTATGTTTACACCGATATTCCCAAAAAATTTCCGGCAGTGTTAACAGCCGAACAATACAGGGCTTATGCCGACGTATATAAACGCACCAACCCCACATTTGTACTAAATGATGGAGGTGCCAGCACCGACTGGTTCAAAGCATTGTCCAAGACACCAGTGAGCCAGGTGCATAATTTTTCTGTCTCTTCCGGTACCGATAAATCTTCCATCCGTGCAGCCGTATCGATTCGTAACCTCGATGGTATTGCCATCAGTACCTGGCGCAAGATCGTGAACACCCGATTGAGCTTTACCCAAAAAGCGCTGGATAACAAACTCTCCATCCAGGGTAATATCGCCACTTCTTTTCTCAATTACCTCAGCAGCGATAATACCATTTATGGTGATGCGATGGACCGCAATCCTACTTTCCCCGTATTCAATACGGATGGTTCTTATTTCGAAGATCCACTCGACAGCAAAGGCAATCCCTATGCGCGTCGTATGCAAACCGAAGATGGCGAAAGGATCAAACACATCAACGGAAGCGTGAAAGCAACCCTGGATCTCATGCCCAATCTCAAAGCGTCCGGCTTCTTTGCTTTCCAGCGCAGGGATGTTATTTCATACTATTATCAGTCGCGCGACGCTTTCTTGAGCCGTATCAACGGTCAGAATGGTAATGCAAGTCGCAGCACTTCTTTCAGTTATGACCGCACTTTCGAATACACACTGGATTATAACAAACGATTTGGCAAACACAGCCTGAGTGCCCTGGCCGGTTACAGTTACCAGGATTTCATGAGCGAAGATTTCAATGCCTCTAACAGGAACTTTCTAACAGATGCATTCAGTTATAACAACCTCGGTGCAGGCCAGGCTTTTGCAGCAGGTACAGCTGGTGCCGGTCTCGGAAGCGGAAAAAGCTCCAGCACCCTCATCGCTTTCTTTGGCCGCGCGATTTACAATTACAATGAAAAATATTTGCTGACAGCTTCCTTACGAAGGGAAGGCTCCTCCAAATTTGGCATCAACCACAAATGGGGATTATTCCCCGCTGTAAGCCTTGGATGGCGCATCAGCAAGGAATCTTTCATGCCGGAAAAAGGATTGTTCGAAGACTTGAAATTGCGCCTCGGTTATGGTGTTACCGGTAACCAGGAAGGTATCGGTGCTTACAATTCACTGGCTACGCTGAGTACAGGCGCTTCCTTTTTGTGGGACAACACCTTCGTTCCAACTTATGGCGCCAGTCGTAATCCCAATCCCGATCTGCGCTGGGAAAAGAAAACAGAATATAACCTGGGTATCGACTTCGCACTACGCGGCGGAAAAGTGAGTGGTAGCATCGATATCTATAGTCGCGAAACTTCCGATCTGCTCCTCGACGCTACTGCGCCCGTGCCTTCCCTCATACACCAGACCATTTTGGTAAACCTGGGTAAGATGCGAAACAGGGGTGTGGAACTGGCTTTGAACCTCAAGCTGATTGAGAACAAGAAGTTCAGCTGGACAAACAGCCTTACCTTCTCTTATAACGACAATCTCCTGCAATCGGTAACTTATGGAGCTTCCACCAGTGCGCCGGTAGATCATTACAGCCTGCCGCAAAACATGGGGTCTGCTTTCAGAAGAGAAGTGGGTCAGCCTATCGGTAATTTCTATGGCAAAGTCTTTAAAGACTTCGACGTACAAAATAACAAGTGGATATTCTACACACAGGCCGAAGACCCTGCATTGGACGCACAGAATAAAAAGATCATCGGCAACGGTATGCCCAAAATGTTCGCAGGCATGTCGAACAATCTTTCTTATGGCCGTTTTGACATGACCGTATTCCTGCGCGGCACCTTCATGTTCGACCTGCTGAACATCATGGACCTCGTATATACCAACAGGGCCCGTTATTCCAACAATTTCCTGCAGAAAGGATTGGACATTCCCATTTCCTCTTATGCTTATTCTAACTACTTTATTGAAAAAGGAGATTTCGTAAAACTGGATAACCTCACAATGGGCTATACCATCAACACAGGCAAGATCAAATACCTGAAAAAAGCAAGGGTATATGCATCGGGACAAAACCTGCTCACATTCACCAAGTTTTCGGGAAGAGACCCGGATATACAGGTGAATGGATTGGAACCCGGTCTGGCGATGATGAATTTCTATCCGAGAGCCACCACGCTGACCCTGGGTATCAGTCTCGGTTTTTAATGTAGCCAGGCTTTATGACATCAACCATTATTCAGATCACAATCGTTCATTATGAAAAAAATATTTTCCAATAAAAGAAACCGCTACCTCATTATGGCATCGGTCTTCATAGGCTGCCTGTGCTCTTCTCTCTCCTGCACCAAGCTCGATGAAACCGTTTACAGCAGCATCACGGCAGGCTCTTTCTTCAAAACCAGAGAAGAAGTGATTGCAAATTATATCCGTCCATTTTCGCATATCGTGGGCAGTTATGAATACCGTATCTGGCATTTGAATACCCTCACTACCGATGAAACTTCTATGCCATACAAAGACGGCACCCCTCCTGCCGACGGCGGCGACCAGATCGTAGGGCTGCACTGGCATACCTGGACCAAAGACGACAGCGAAATCAAAAATACCTTCGATGCCTTGTACAGAGGCGTGGGTTATACAAACGCTACGATCGAAAACATGGAGGGAGTTGATTTCGATAAATTGCGCGTTGGGCTGGATAAGCAATCGGTACTGGCCGAGTTGAAGATCTATCGCGCCTGGTATTATTTTATGATCATGGACATGTTCGGCAATATTCCTATTGTGGAGAAAGTTGGCGAGCCCTTATATCCACCTACCTCAGAGCGGAAAGATGTTTTTGCCTATGTTGAAAAACAGATACTGGATAATATGGACAAGCTGGCAGACAAAGGCGCTCCCAATACTTACGGGCATGTAACCAAAGCCGCAGCCTGGGCTTTGCTGGCCAAGTTGTACCTCAATGCAGAAATTTATACAGGCAAGCTTACAGCAAACGGTTTACAGCCCGGCACTGCGCGTTGGGACGATTGCATCAAGTATTGCGATAAAGTGTTGAATTATACCGGCGGCGGCGGTTACCAACTCGATGCAAACTGGAACGATCCGTTCAAGATCAAAAATGAATTGTCAAAAGAAAATATTTTTGTGGTGGTATATGATACTACATATGCAACGGAAATGCGTTGGAACTATAAAAACCTGCATCCCGAACACCAGAAGACTTACGGTTTTGGCTTCGCTCCTGTTAATCGCGCTATGACACATAATAATTTCTATAAACTGTTTGGCAATACCGATAAACGCCAGCAGCAGTGGCTGGTAGGGCCGCAGTTTGCAGCAGACGGTGTAACTCCACTGAAATGCCTCACGGGTGCACAGAAGGGCAAGCCGCTTGTACTGGACCCTTTGTTTGTAAACGCGCCCGGCGACACGGCCACTATGCTTACCGCCAAAGAATTTCATGGTGCCCGGAATATCAAATATGAGTTGCAGAAAGGAAGCAAGATCAGCCAGATGAGCAACGATGCACCTGTATTCCGCCTTGCAGATATTTATTTGATGAAAGCAGAAGCCCTGATGCGCAAAAACGGCGGCGCGGCCAATGCCGAAGCCGTGAACATGGTCAATACCGTGCGCGCACGTTGTTTTTCTACCACCGATCCGTTGGCCAAATACACCACATCTACCTTAACGCTCGACGAATTACTCAACGAGCGTGCCCGTGAATTTGCATGGGAAGGTTGGCGCAGGAATGATTTGATCCGTTTCAATAAATTTACATCGGGAACCTGGTGGGATAAGAAACCATCCGAAGCATGGCGTATCGTATTCCCAATACCTAGTGTTTCTATCAGTATCAATCCTAACCTCAAACAAAATCCTGGTTATTAATGCAACACGATTCATATTTTATTTTTATGACAAACAAAACAAAGTTTTATTGCCTGGTATTCATTTCCTGTTTCGTTACTGCAACTGTGTTTGCACAGGTTCCCCGGTTAACGAAAAAAGAACAACGCCAGGGTTGGCAATTATTATTTGATGGCACCAGTTCCAAAGGATGGCAAAAAGCCAATGGGCAACCCTTTCCTCAAAAAGGATGGGTAATGAATGATGGGGTATTGAGTACAGATACTACTGCCGGAAAAGGAAGAGGCGGCGATATCGTAACAGAAGAATTGTTTACTAACTTTGAATTGATCCTGGAATTTAAAATAGTACCTGGTTCCAACAGCGGTATCAAGTACTTTTTATTACCGAAAAGTTCTTTGGGATGTGAATTCCAGATCCTGGACGATGAACGCCACCCCGATGCCAAACTGGGCATCAATGGCAATCGCAAACAGGGAGGTTTGTACGACCTGATCGCACCCGACGCAAATAAGCAAGACATGCCGGTGGGAGAATGGAACCAGGCCCGCATTATTGTGAAAGGCAATCATGTGGAGCACTGGCTCAACGGAAAGAAGACGGTGGAATACGAGCGTGGCAGTGAGTCGTTCAAAAAACTGGTGGCCGGCAGCAAGTATAAAAACATCAAAGGTTTCAGTGAACCTACCCAATCTCCCATCCTCTTACAGGATCACGGAGATATGGTATCATTCAGGAATATCAAAATCAGAAAATTATAAACATTTTAAACAACGCCATTCATGAAAAAATCGAGAAGAACATTCATCAGGGATATGGGTATGGGCTCTGCAGGGATCGCCATTGGCGGCCTGGGGCTTGGATTTACCTCTAAGAGTTATGCCAACATCGTTGGCTCTAATGAGCGGTTACGGGTAGCTGTTATAGGCACCAATGGCCGTGGCCTCGCGCATATCGGCGCCTTCAGCAAGGTGAAGAATACAGAAGTTGCCTTTCTGTGCGATGTAGACGATAAGGCCCTGAACAAAGGATTAGATTTTGCAGAGAAAAAAATAGGTAAGCGCCCAGCTTCTACCAAAGATCTCCGCACGCTGTTGAGCAATAAGGACATCGATGCCCTCTCCATTGCCATGCCCGACCACTGGCACGCACCGGCCACTATTCTCGGCTGCCAGGCGGGTAAACACGTATATGTAGAAAAGCCCCTCAGCCATAACCCTCATGAAGGCGAGCTGGCCGTACAGGCAGCAAGAAAATACAAACGCGTAGTACAGATGGGCAGCCAGCGTCGCTCATGGCCTGTGCTTACAGAAGGTATCACAGCATTACACGGTGGCGTGATTGGCAAAGTACACATGGCCAAAGCCTGGTACACCAATAACCGCGGCAGCATTGGTATCGGGAAAACAGCACCTGTACCAGCCGGACTGGATTATGAATTATGGCAAGGCCCCGCTCCGCGCAGACCTTTCCGTGATAACCTGATCCATTACAACTGGCACTGGTTCTGGCATTGGGGTACCGGTGAAGCGCTGAACAACGGTACGCATGAAATTGATGTGATCAGGTGGGGACTCGGCGTAGACTATCCCCTACGCGTGAACTCTGTAGGCGGCAGGTATTATTTCAAAGACGACTGGGAAACACCCGATACACAGATCATTACCTTCGATTGCCCCGGTGAAACATCTGTAATATGGGAAGGGCGCAGTTGCAACAGCCGCCTGGTAGAAGGCGAAGACCGCGGCGTAATTTTTTATGGCGAAGGTGGCAGCATGAGCACAGGAGGCAACAGCTACATCATATATGATAAAAAGAATAAAGTTGTCAAAGAAGTAAAATCCAACATCGAGATCGATGGACGTAATACGTTGAGTCCAAGTGAAGGCCTCGACGTGGTGCATTTTGCAAACTTTGTTGATGCTATCCGCGATAATAAATTGCCCAATGCCGATGTGGAAACCGGTTATAAGAGTACTTTATGGGTACAATTGGGTAATATTGCTCAACGGGTGGGATATACTTTGAATATCGACCAGCACAATGGCCATATCTTAGACAATCCAAAAGCATCCAAACTCTGGAGAAGAGAGTATGAAAAAGGATGGGAACCCAAAATTTGATTTGTCATTGTTATGAGCCGAAGAAGTTTTATTAAAAAGACCACTGTACTTACCGGTGGTCTTTTGTTACACAACAGTATGATGAAAGCCTTTGCCCTGGATGCCGACCACCGCATCAACCTTGGTGTGATCGGTTGTGGAGACCGCGGTAAAGGCATCATGCAGATCCTGAAAGAACTGCCCACGAAATTCAATATCGTCGCCATTTGCGATGTGCTGGATTTCAGGTTGAAAGAAACCGAAAAGGTATTGCCCGCCGGATCTGTACAATCAGTGAAGCAGTACAAAGATCATCACCAGTTGCTCGATGATAAAAACGTTGAAGCTGTAATCATTGCGGTGCCTTTGAGCCTGCATTTCAACCTTGCCAAAGATGCATTGGAAGCAGGCAAGCAAGTGTACCTGGAAAAAACAATGACCTACAATATTCCCCAGGCAGCCAGCCTGATCAACATTGCAGGTAATTATCCAAAACAGGTATTACAGATAGGTCACCAATACCGCTACACACCGCTGTATTATAAGGTGAAGGAAATGATCGAGAAAGGCTATCTGGGTAAAGTTACGCAGATCGATTGTCGCTGGGACCGTAACTGGGATTGGCGCAGGCCCGTACCCGATCCTTCACTCGAAAGAAAGATCAACTGGCGCATGTATAAAGAGTTTTCAGGTGGATTGCCAGCTGAATTATTATCACACCAGATCGATTTTATCAATTGGGCATTCAATACCCACCCTACTACTATTGTGGGCACCGGCGGTATTGATTTTTACAAAGACGGAAGGGAAACCTACGACAATGTACAGGCTGTACTGCGCTATGGCAAAGAAGGTATGATCGGTAATTTCGGCGCTACCTGTGCCAATGCGAGGGAAGGTTATATTTTCAAACTGAAAGGAAACAAAGGCACCGTATCATTGCTGGTCAATGAAGGCGTGTTCTATCCCGAAGCGCAGACACGCAAAGAATTACAAACCGTAGACGGTGTAACAGGTGCTACCAAGATCACCTGGAACAAAGACGGCGGTATGCCCATTCTTACTGAACCAACCAAAGATGGTACGTATTATGCGATGGTTGATTTTCATAAGTCCATCGTGCAAAAGCAAAGTCCCGCTTCCAATGTAATGACCGGCGCCAGAACAGCGGTATGTGTGCACCTGGCCAATGAAGCCATCTACACCAATACCGTACAGCAATGGAAACCGGAATATAATTTCTAAGATGTATCGTCTGTTGCTTTTTTTAATGCTTTTAATGCAGGTCTCTTTTATTCAAAAGCCTGCGCTAAAAGCATTTCATTTGGAGGGATATGCACAGGGTACTACCTATCATATCACTTACTATCATACCCATGCTATCATTCGTCAAGTTGCTATCGACAGTATCCTCAATGGTATCGATAGTTCGCTTTCACTTTACAAACCTTATTCCCGCATCAACCGCTTCAACCGGTCGGCCGAGGGTATTACAACCGATCATTACCTGAAAACCGTTGTTGCGAAATCTCTTGATATCTATAAGGAAACAGACGGACTATTCGACGTTACCGTTCAGCCGCTTGTAGAAGCCTGGGGATTTGGTGTGAAGCATCCGGACAGCCTGCCCGATTCTGCACGCATCAGCACATTGTTGAAATGTGTAGGCACCGGCAAGCTATCACTCAAAAATAATTACCTGCACAAGAGCCTGCCCTGCGTGAAGATCGACCTCAACGGAATAGCCCAGGGTTATACTGCAGATGTGCTGGCCAATTACCTGAGATCGAAAGGCATTCAAAACTTCCTGGCAGAAATTGGCGGGGAACTGGTAGTCAGCGGCCGCAGGCAGCCAGGTAGTGAAAAAATGTCGGTAGGCATTGAAGCCCCGGGTAACGATCCGTATGAACAGGCTCCCTACCAAAGGATCGTTCATTTAACGCATGGAGCGCTCACTACCTCTGGTAACTACCGTAAGTTCTATGAAAGCGGCGCCAAGAAAATCAATCACCTCATTGATCCGCATACGGGTTATTCTTTTCAAACAGACCTGATCAGTGTTACCGTATGGGCCAAAGATGGCATCACAGCCGATGGTTATGATAATGCGCTGATGGGTATGGGGCTTAAAAAAGCCATGGAATTTGTAGAGCGTAAAAAAGATCTGGGTGCTTATTTTATTTACACCACACCCGATGGCGTTGTGCGCGATACCGCCACCCGTTCTTTCTATACATTACTCCAATAAAAAACTTTGCCCCGGGCTTAAGCCCGGGGCAAAGTTTTTATCATTTCAAAGAGACATTATTTCACTTCTTCAAACTGTGCATCTTCCACAGTGTCGTTGCCGCCAGCTTGAGAGTTTGAAGCACCAGCATTTGCTTGTGCACCTCCATCGGCTTGTGCACCACCTGCAGCCTGCTGCGCTTTGTAAATTTCTTCACTCGCTGCAGTCCATGCATTGTTCATCTCTGTCATAGCCGCATCTACAGCTTCTACATCCTGGCTCTTATGCGCTTCTTTCAGCTTGGTTAAAGCTGCTTCGATAGGTGCTTTCTTATCGGCCGGGATCTTATCACCAAACTCTTTGAATTGCTTCTCAGTTTGGAAGATCAGGCTGTCGGCCTGGTTCAGTTTTTCTACTTTTTCACGTGCCGATTTATCAGATGCTTCATTGGCTTTTGCTTCGGCTTTCATTTTCTCAATTTCTTCCTTGCTCAAACCGCTACCCGCTTCAATACGGATTTTCTGTTCTTTGCCAGTGCCTTTGTCTTTTGCACTTACATGCAACAGACCGTTGGCATCGATATCGAAAGTTACTTCGATCTGGGGCACACCCCTCGGAGCCGGTGGAATACCATCAAGGTTGAAGATACCCAGGCTCTTGTTCTGGTTGGCCATGGGGCGCTCTCCCTGCAATACGTGGATCTGTACGCCAGGCTGGTTATCGCTGGCGGTAGAGAATATTTCTGTTTTCTTGGTAGGGATGGTAGTATTAGAAGGAATCATCACCGTCATTACACTACCCATGGTTTCGATACCCAAACCAAGCGGCGTAACGTCGAGCAGCAATACATCTTTCACTTCACCTGTTAATACCGCACCCTGGATAGCAGCACCTACGGCTACTACTTCATCGGGGTTTACGCCTTTATTGGGTTTCTTACCAAAGAATTTTTCTACGATCTCCTGCACTTTAGGGATACGGGTAGAACCACCCACCAGGATCACTTCATCGATCTGTGAAGTGCTGTAGCCTGCATCTTTCAATGCCGCTTCACAAGGTTTCAGGCAGCGGGCAAACAGGTTGTCTGCCAGTTGCTCGAATTTGGCACGGCTCAGCTTCAGCACCAGGTGCTTGGGCACGCCGTCTACCGCTGTGATATAAGGCAGGTTAATCTCTGTTTCTGCAGAAGAGCTTAACTCGATCTTCGCTTTTTCAGCAGCTTCTTTCAAACGCTGCAGGGCCATCGGGTCTTTGCGCAGGTCGATGGCTTCCTGGCTTTTGAACTCATCAGCCAGCCAGTCCATGATCACTTTGTCGAAGTCGTCACCACCCAGGTGCGTATCACCATTGGTTGATTTCACTTCAAAAACGCCATCACCCAGTTCCAGGATGGAAATATCGAAAGTACCACCACCCAGGTCGAACACGGCGATCTTCTGATCGGCATGTTTTTTATCGAGGCCATAAGCCAGTGCAGCCGCTGTAGGTTCATTCACAATACGGCGTACATTCAGACCAGCGATCTCACCTGCTTCTTTGGTAGCCTGACGCTGTGCATCGTTAAAATAAGCCGGAACGGTGATCACCGCTTCGGTCACCTCCTGTCCGAGATAATCTTCCGCCGTTTTCTTCATTTTCTGAAGGATCATGGCAGAGATCTCCTGGGGAGTATACAAACGGTCTTCAATAGCCACGCGAACGGTATTATTGTCACCTTTTGCCACTTTATAACTCCAGTGACTGATTTCTTCGGTCACTTCGTCGTGCCGGCGCCCCATGAAACGCTTCACGCTGGTGATGGTATGCTGGGGGTTGGTAATGGCCTGGCGCTTGGCAGGATCCCCTACTTTACGCTCTCCATTCTTCAAAAATGCCACTACGGAAGGGGTAGTCCTACGCCCTTCGTCATTGGCTATCACTACGGGCTCGTTACCTTCCATAACGGCCACACAACTATTGGTTGTTCCAAGGTCAATTCCTATTATCTTACCCATGTCTTTATGAATTTCGGATTAATAATCGCTTTATTCTGGTCAATGACCATGCCATCAAGCTTAAAATGCAAAATTGTCAGCCAGATATGCAGGGTTTTGTCACATATGGTTTTTTCCGGAAAAAATCCTTAATTTGTTCTTAATTGCTAGTAGATCCTATATCCCGGTTGACCGAGATTAGATAACCCCCGTATACCCCCCGACGTGACGAAAATTGGCTTTTTCTACAAAGCAATGGCTTGCTTTTGTACCCTGCTAACCTGCACCATTTTGTGGTCCCAGGATCTGCATACACCCACGATCAGAGGGCGGGTAATGAACAATTTCACCAAAGAACCTGTTCCATTTGCCAGTATATTCTGGAAAAAAGCCGGTTTCGGGGTTGTTAGCGACAGCGCCGGCAATTTCACCATCAAACACAGCCCCTTTCACCCGGATACCCTTGCCGTTAGTTATGTGGGGTTCGATGAGCTTCACAAGATCATCAATGGCCACAGCAAAGACAGTTCGTTGTTGATATTGTCCTTACACCAACTGAAAACCGGCAGCTCGGTGGAAGTCAGGTCCAAGTTCAACAAAGGACTTCGCTGGTGGAAAAACATCGTTGCCCATAAAGCAAAGAACAACCCTTACCAGTACCAGAGCTATGCTTATGAACTCTATAATAAAATGGAGATCGACCTTAATAATGTAGATCGCCGTTATTTCGCCGACAAAAAACTACTCAAACCTTTCGCCTTTATACTGGATAATATCGATAGCATCACGGAGAAAAAACCATTCTTGCCCATTTACCTGACAGAAGCTTTATCCGACTACTATTACAGTACCGATCCGCATAAAATCCGGGAAGAGATCAAGGCTGCCAAGACAGATGGGATGAAAAACGAAAGTATGCTGCAGTTCGTAGGCGGCATGAACCAGAAGATCAATGTTTATTCCGATCAAACACATGCGCTGGGCAAAGAGTTCATTAGTCCACTCAGCACTGTGGGCGACAGGTATTATAACTACCGCGGCGCCGATACCCAGTACATCGGCGGCCAGCGTTATTTTCACCTCCTCTTTACCCCGAAACGCGATGGGGAAAATACGTTCAGTGGCGATTGCTGGATACACGGTAGCAACTGGGGTATCTATCGCATCAACCTGAACATTTCCGCTACTGCCAATATCAACTTTGTGAACAGGCTGAGTATTGTACAAGAGTTCAGTTTGCAGTCCGACAGCAACTGGATGTTCTCGAAAGACAAACTGGTGGTTGATTTCTCTCCCCTGGGCAAAGAGAAATTATCGTTCATCGCACGCAAAACAAGTATGTACCGTAATATCAGGGTTAATGATACAAGCATTCTTGCCAAACTGAACGCCAATGCACAGAAGGAAGAAGTGGTGGTGGCTGATAGTGCGCGGGATAAGGATACTGATTTCTGGAATGAGCAAAGGCATGAAGACCTCAGTTCCAATGAGCAGAAGATCTATAAGATGATGGACACTATCAAAACCATCCCCGCTTTTATTCACTATACCAACACGCTTACTTTCCTGCTCGATGGTCATAAAAAGCTTGGAGCTGTTGAGATCGGCCCCTGGTACAAATGGGTAAGCGGTAATCAACTGGAGCGTTTCAGGGTTCGCTTTGATCTCGGTACTACAGCGAAATTCAGCAAATATCTCCGGCTGCATGGTTATTTGGCCTATGGGTTCAAGGATAACCGTTTCAAAGGCAGGATGGACGTTACTTACCGTTTGCCGGGCAATCAGGGTATCAGCTTTTTCTCATCTTACACGCACGATCTGGATAATGGTCGTACGCGCTATAACGACGAAGACATCACCACCGATAATATTTTCAGCCAGTTGATCCGTCGTCCGAACATCCGCCAGAAATTCCTGGGTGTGGAAGAAGCCAAACTGGCCATCACCAAGGAATGGCGTAATAAACTTTCCGCGCAGCCTTTCTTCACTTTTACCAATTACGAGACTTTTAGTCCTTTGCCTGAGAAAAGATTATTACTGAGCCGCCCTGCGCAGGTAAGTATTGCAAATGCCGAATTGGGATTAAAACTCCGTTATGCCCCGGGAGAAAAAACCATTGTCCGTCACAGAAAGGAATTGAAATTGAAAAGCGATCTGCCCGTTCTGGAACTGCGCGGTGCCGTGGGTATTGCAGGTTTCCTGGGGTCGGACTATCAATACCGCCGTGTAGGAGTAAACATCAGTCAAACCACCCGCATCCCGCGCTGGGGTAAGATCAATTACATGGTGTATGGCGGAAAAGTATTTTCCGATGAACCACTACCCTTTATGTTGCTGGAGGTGCACCCGGGAAATGAAATTTATTATTATAACAAACAATCTTTTAACCTGATGAACAGGTTTGAATACATCAGTGATGAATTTGCAGGCGCTACTCTTGAACACAACCTGGAGAAAAAGTTTTTGAACCTGCTGCCTTTTATGCGAAAAAGCAACATGCGGCAATTCTGGAATGTTAAAACAGTATGGGGTAATCTCTCTACGGCCAACCAACGGCTTAATATTCATGATTTCTATTACGAATATCGTATGCGTTCACTCAGGGGTGGTTTCTATACAGAGCTTGGGACCGGTCTGGAAAATATCTTCAAACTATTGCGTATCGATTTTGTATGGCGGTATGCTCCGCTGCGCAATATTCCTGCAGGGGCCAACCCGCTCCTTTACAAATCAAATACCAATGACTTCGGTGTCTTTGGCAGTGTACGATTACAATTCTGATAAAACGATCGTGTCAGGCTGTCTTGAAAGTAAAATGTTTCTGGGAAACATAACTGAAAGCTACCACGAAGAGCGTAGTGATCAATTTAGATGGCGTAGGATACCAGTGAAGCACATCCACAAATAATTTCAGGAAGCCATAGTTCAGGAAAAGGCAACCCAGCACCACCATAAAGTATTTGCCCAATTGTTCGCGTTTAGCAACCGATGTTGCCTGAAACACTACATACCTGCTGAGGTAAAAACCGATGGGAAATGTTATACAGAACCCGATCAGAAAAGCGGCAATATGTGCCCCGATGGTAAGGAAACCAACATGAACCGGCTGTTTTTGCAGGATATAATTGTAAGAAATAAAGAACAGGGTAATATCTAAACAGGTATTGAAACCACCGCAAGCTGCATAACGGAAAGTTTGCAGTGGCATCATCTTTTGAAACAACGGGTAGAACAGGTCCACCGTGTCGAGGATCAGTTTACGGATATGTTGGTGCAACTTTCGCATCAATGGCGGCGAAGGTAGGGCTTAATTGGTTACTTTTGCAACCCGAAATTGTTAAGCCCATGAACGTTGTTTTAAAGGTTAAGGTAGCCTCGGCAAAAGCACTAAAAGAATTGTACAATATTGATTTACAGCCTCATGACGTTCTGGTCAATGCCACCAAACCCGAGTTCGAAGGCGATTATACGGTGGTACTTTTCAGCTTTATAAAACTGTTAAAAAAAGCGCCGGATATCCTGGGCCAGGAATTGGGTAGCCATCTGATCAACCGGCATCCTGATCTTTTCAGCGGTTTCAACATCATTAAAGGCTTCCTCAACCTGACGATAGCCGATGGATACTGGCTGCAGTTCATCCAGTCAAATGCAGCCAACCTTTCCTTTGGTGCCAGCGCCCCCACCGGAAGTAAAGTAATGGTGGAATATTCCTCTCCGAATACCAATAAACCCCTTCATCTCGGGCACTTGCGTAACAATTTCCTGGGATGGAGTGTAGCAGAAATTCTTAAAACTACCGGTCATGATATTGTAAAGACCTGTGTAGTGAACGACAGGGGCATTCATATCTGTAAGAGCATGATCGCCTGGCAGTATTTCGGCAACGGCGATACCCCTCAAAGTACGAGCATCAAAGGAGATCATTTTGTGGGAGATTATTATGTGAAGTTCAACGATGCATACAAAAAGCAGGTAAAGGAACTCGTAGATAGCGGCATGACGGAAGAGCTGGCTGAAAAAGAAGCCCCCATTATGAAAGCCACGCAGCAAATGCTGCTCGACTGGGAAGCCGGCAAACCTGAAGTGATGGAGCTCTGGCGCAGGATGAACAGCTGGGTATATGAAGGATTCGACGTTACTTATCAAAGGATCGGCAGCAATTTTGACAAGGTTTACTATGAGAGCAATACCTACCTGCTGGGTAAAGACCTGGTGGAAGAAGGCTTGTCCAAAGGTGTTTTTGTAAAGAAAGAAGATAACAGTGTGTGGATCGACCTCACCAACGATGGACTGGATGAAAAGCTGGTGCAACGGAAAGACGGCACTTCAGTATACATCACGCAGGACATAGGGCTTGCTGAACAGAAACAGAAAGAGTTTAATGTAGACCAAAGTATTTATGTGGTAGGTGATGAACAGAATTATCATTTCAAGGTATTGAAGCTGATCTGCCAGAAACTGAATCTCCCATCGGCTGATGGCATTTATCACCTGAGCTATGGCATGGTGGAATTGCCTTCAGGTAAGATGAAAAGCCGCGAAGGGACCGTAGTGGATGCAGACGACCTCGTGGATGAAATGGTGAACATAGCCCGGCAGAAAACAGAAGAGCTGGGAAAAGTAAAAGATTTTTCTACTGCCGAACTTGCCGAACTCTATGACACGATTGGTTTGGGTGCATTAAAATTTTTCCTGTTACGGGTGGATCCCCGAAAAAAAATGATCTTCAATCCCGAAGAGAGCATCGATTTCCATGGGTTTACCGGGCCTTTCATTCAATATACACATGCCCGCATCAAAAGCGTGTTACGTAAATCCATGCCAGAAAGTGGCAATATCGGCAATAGCCTCCTGCCACTGGAGAAAGCCCTGACCATAGAATTGGAGCAATTCCCTTCCGTATTGCAGGAAGCGGCAAGCGAGCATGATCCGTCTAAAGTGGCCATCTATATTTTTAATCTGGCTAAGACTTTCAGCTCATTCTATACAGAACATTCCATTAGCAATGCCGAAACGGCTGATAAAAAAGAGCTGCGCTTACAACTGGCCCAGCTTACGGCAGGTGTTATTAAAAAAGGGATGGCCGTACTGGGAATAAAAGTACCTGAACGGATGTAATTTTTAGACTGTTTTCCTTTACTTTTGCAGTCCTCAATACTTGCGGAGGTGGCGAAATTGGTAGACGCACTACTTTGAGGTGGTAGCGGGGTAACAGCCGTGGGAGTTCGAATCTCCTCTTCCGCACTCTACAGTTCAAAAGGAGTTATTAGAAAATAACTCCTTTTTTATACCCTTTATTGCGGCTTAAACCCGATTGGCATTCGTGGCTTGGGCCTCATTTTTTCTTCCATGATCTCTTTAATCAGTTCAAAAATGGTTTCGATTTCACCGTCATGCATTTTTACATCATGACCAATGTTGGATATTTTTTTATCCAACTGTTCTATTTTCAATAAAATGCCCTGGTTGGCTAACAAAGCTTCTCGTAATCGAACGAAAATGTCAATGATCTTTATACTGACTGCTACTGCCCTACTACTCTTTAAAACATTAGCAAGCATCAATACCTCATGTTCGGTAAATGCATGAGGCAATGAGCCCCCCAACAGTTGTTTTGAAGGTATCGCATTTTGCGACACCATGTTTTCTACCTCCTGATCAGTCAATTGGAACATGAAATTTTGGGGAAACCTTTCCCGGTTTCGCTTTACCTGTTCATTCAACCTTCTTGTTTCAACACCGTAAATCTCCGCTAAATCCCTGTCCAACATTATTTTCTGGCCTCTGGCCAGGTATATCTTGCTGATAACATGGCTTTCACTTACTATTATTTCATTATCCATTCTTAAGTATTATTATACAGGATACAACTTAAAATAAAACCCGTCTATTCCAATCAGGTATAAGTACCTGATTAAATATGGTTTATCTCGCTTTTATTCAGGTCGGGTTTTTTATTCCGCTCCTTAGACTTAATTTGTAAAAAAATAGCAGATGGCTTCATTCATAATAAATTGTCCCAATTGCCACCACCAGTTCGAACCGGGCGATTCCATCCGGGAAGAAGTGGAAAAAGAATTACGGGGCAAAGTGATCGAGTGGCAGAAGAAGAAAGACGAAGAATTCAGGCAGAAAGAGCAGGAGGCAGCCCGGCAACTGGAAACGGAAAAAAAACGCCTGCGGGATGAATTGCAGGACAGCTTGCGCAAGACCATCACTGCCGATTTCGAGAACCAGTTGAAAATCCTGCAGTTGGCAGATGCCGATAAAGAAGAAAAATTGAAGGAGGCAAGAAAAAAAGAATTGGATTTCCTGCAAAAAGAACAAGCATTGAAAGCAAAAGAAGAAGAGTTAGAACTTTCTGTTCAACGCAGGTTACTGGAAGCCAGGGAACAATTGAAAGAGCAACTGGTGAAAGAAGAAGCGGAAAAAATGAATCTCAAAGAGCAGGAATACCAACTGCAAGTAAAAGAGTTAGAAAAAAAACTGGAAGACCAGAAAAAGCTGGCCGAAGAAATGCGCCGCAAATCGGAACAAGGCAGCATGCAATTACAGGGCGAAGTACAGGAACTGATGCTGGAAGAACTGCTGGAAGCCGCCTTCCCTTTCGATAAAGTGGAAGAAGTGGGTAAAGGCGTTCGCGGGGCCGATTGTATCCAGACTGTACGCAACCAATTTGGCAACGAATGCGGCCGCATTATTTATGAAAGCAAACGCACCAAGGATTTTGCGAACGAATGGATAGAGAAACTGAAGGCAGATATGCGCAGCCAGGGAGCCGATGTTGCGGTGATCGTTACCCAGGCCTTACCAAAAGATATGGACCGGTTCGGAGAAAAAGACGGTGTTTATATCTGCACGTTTGCAGAAGTGAGAAGTGTTGCTTTGCTGCTGCGCAATGCCATCCTCCGGATTGCCGATGCGAAAAAAAGCCAGGATAACAAAGGCGATAAAATGGTGATGCTCTACGATTACCTCACGAGCGGAGAATTCGGCGAACAATGGAAAGCCATCCGCGAAGGTTTTATGAGCATCCGGCAGGGCATCCAGAAAGAACGCGACGCCATGGAAAAACTGTGGAAGGCCCGCGAAAAACAACTGGAGAAAGTGTTGCTCAACGCCGCACATATTCAGGGCTCTGTAGAAGGTATTGCCGGATCGGATGTAGACCTGAACCTGTTGGACGACAACGATTCTTTATTGCTTGAATAGTTTTTTCGACCATATTTCTTTGGCCGACCAGATGAGCAGGCCTTCACAGAAAAAACCCATTTTTCCTGTGGATGATGCATTGCGCAAATACCTGGTCAAATACGGACGGGAAGTGAACCTGCCGGTAACTTATCGCGACCTACAACGGTTTACCTATACTGTTCCGCTGAAAGACAAAAAAGGCAATGATACTTCCTGGGAAAAAGTATCGTATGATATGCGCGAATGGGAATTTCTGCGCGAGAGCCTGGTACGCATTTATGCCATCCTCAAAACCGAGGGCGACATGAGCTTTAGCAAGCACCTGGATGTAGCCAGGATCGATTTTTGTTATTTTGGTAATAGTCAGCCTTTTCGCATACGCATCGTTAATAAATTCAACGACAACTACGATCATTATTATATCAAGCAGGCCGATGCAAGCAGGGTATACGGACTGGAACTGGAGCATCTCCTCTCCCCTAACCGCATGACCTATTTCACCAACAATGCTACACTCATTGAAGAACATATACCAGGCATTCCCGGTGATATTTTCATCAACGAATACCTCAATAATTCCAACACTAATCTCATCAGGCTGGCGAAAGAATTTGTGAAATTCAATGAGCGTTGTTTCGTGCAATTATTGGGCGATATGCGTTCCTATAATTTTGTGGTAAACATCACGCCTGATATTGAAGATGTGCAATACCGCATCAGGGCTATTGATTTCGATCAGCAGTCTTATGAAGGCCGTAAAAACCTGTACCTGCCGCAGTTCTTCAAAGACAACAGACCCTTTGTAGATATCGTGCAGAAGCACCTCGATCAGTCCTCCATTGCACAATACCAGACCGAAGAGCGTACGATGATGACTTTCAGGCTGGTTTCGGCGCGCTATCGCATGAAAGAGTTGTTGGATATCATGAGCGGAGACCAGATATCCAAACCGGAAAAACTGGAACAGTTGAAACGGGAACTGGGAGCGCATTTTCAAAATCCGGCTTATTTCTCCAAGTCAAAAACCATGGGTCAATTGGTTAAGCGACAGTTAAAGCAAACATTGCAAAAGAACCTGTTGCTGGTTCCCAAGATGAAGAACAGGCAGGATGATTAGGAATACACCCATACCAGACTCAAGTCAGTACGCAGCTGGTAATGCAATGGCAGGTCCTTTCTGAAATCATCTTTCTCAAAATGTCCGTCAAAGAGGCCTTGGTGTTTCAATTCAAAACTTTTTGTGCGCATCACTTCACTGAAATCCACATCTCCTCGTCCCCACCATTTGAACATGGCTTCTTTTGCACTCCATAAAAGCGTTAATAACGCAACCTGTTTGTTCAAAGGGTAACTGTTTACAAATGCCAGCTCTTCGGAATGCAGGAACTTGTGTTTGATCTTGTCTACCCGCGGCGTGATCATTTCAATATCAATACCCACCCTGTAGCGGCTGCTTACAATGGCTGCCGCATAATCACCACAATGCGAAATAGAAAAGTGGTATTGCTCGTAGGGCAGAAAGGGTTTACGCGTGTCGGCTATTTCAATTTCTTCGTGGGGAAAGTCATGGAACAAATAAGGCAGCAGGTAGCGGCCGGCCAGGTGTTGTAATCTTTTATGCGGATGCGTGATACTACGCTGCAACGGTACTTTAGCAAGGAAAAAAGATTCGGGCTCTTCAATTTTCCAGACACCCAGCCGGGTGGTTTCGTTGATATCTTGTTGATAAAACAGCGGCACGCTTGAATGAATTGACTTTAGATTGCAGATTTAAGATTTATTTGCATTTCAACCATAAAAAACAGAGCATGATCCTGACAGATAAGCGCATTTTAGAGGAAATGGAGAAAGGCACCATCAAAATTGAGCCCTACCGGCGTGAAGACCTGGGCAGCAATAGTTATGATGTGCACCTGGGTAAATGGCTGGCGCGCTATGTAGACGAGGTACTGGATGCAAAAAAACACAACCGCATCGAATATTTTGAAATACCCGAAGAGGGGTTTGTATTGGAGCCGCATCATTTCTATTTAGGTGTAACCGAAGAGTATACTGAAACCCATGCACATGTGCCTTTTCTGGAAGGTAAATCTTCTACCGGCCGCCTGGGCATTGACATTCACGCAACTGCCGGTAAGGGCGATGTGGGCTTTTGCGGCAACTGGACCCTCGAAATTTCCTGCAAACAACCGGTGCGCGTGTACAAGGGCATGCCCATTGGTCAGCTGATCTATTTCCCCGTAGAAGGAGAAATTGAAGTGAAATACAACCAGAAAAGCAATGCCAAATACAGCGGCCAGCCGAATAAGCCGGTGGAAAGTATGATGTGGAAGAATAAATTCTAGCTGCCTGCACCTTTCTTTCGGTACGCCAATATCCACCCGATCACTTCATCATAACTCTTCATGCCCTTTTCCTGGCTATTCATTTTCAGGTATTGGTCATAGAGACTGTTCATGGCTGGTGAAATGCGGTTGCTGCGTTTACGGAAAAAATCCCTGATCTCACGCCTGTCTTTTTTCACCAGTGTATCCAACTGGTTGCGATTGCGCTGAATGGCCGCTTCAAAACCTTGGGCATCTTTATCCAGTGCATATTGCGCCAATTGCTCTCCCTGGGCATAAGAAAACAAATCAAGGTAAACGGAATAGCGGAAATAAGGATTGGCGGAGCTCGCGGCAGCCAGGAAACCTACAAAATTGGCTTCACTTTCACTGGCATAACCCAATTGGTGCGCCATTTCGTGACAAGCCACATAAGGTAGCAGAATACGGGGCACGTCTGTACGCAATTGTGCCTCCCCGCTAAAAGGGTTATAATAGCCCGTGAAACTTATATAATCGGCAACCGGCGTATACAGGCTGGCCTTGACCGATCGCTGGTGATAATCTAAAAAAGGATATGCATCGGCCACCCGCAGGTACGCATGGTAGGCATCACGGTAAATGGAATCGATCGAGGGAGCAGGCAATACTTTGTCTAGCCGACGACGGTAAGCATTGGCCGAATCAATCAGGTCGCTGGTCAGTTGGTTTAATAGCTGCTGCGAATACGGCACTTTTTCCAGCTTCAGTTGGTAGGCAATACCGAGGCGGTTATAGTTGAGTCCCCATAGCAGTTTGAACACAATATAAACACCCAGCAAAAAATGAATGAGGCCTAACAGGCCATGCTTTATAAACTCTTTCGAAACCCCTTCCCTTTTCAACCTCACCAGCCACAGAACCAGCCTGACAAATAACCAGCAAGCCATCAGCAGGTAGCCCACATCCCCAATACTGAAAGGTATCCACTTGGTCAGCAGCCGTAAGGTAGAGCCGATGGCCGGATAAATGCCCTGGCTGTACCAACGCTCAACGAACCGCGGGAAAAAAGAAACCACCAGCAAGCCCAGCGCCAACAGCAGGCGCAGGATGGTTGCGGGAAACAGGGAACGTGTTATCTTTGTACCGGGTTTCATATATGCAAATATGTTATTTTATAACTAATTCAGGGTTGTGAACAAATGAATACCCAGGAAAAGCCAATTTGCTTTGGCATTTCCACCATTTAGCGTTACCTTTGCAAGCCCTTAAAAAAAGGTTATGAGTCATCGGCGGGAATATGAGATAGCGTTCGTGGGTCTGAAGCCGGGGATTCATGTATACGAATATAGGGTGGATGATAAGTTCTTTGCACCGTATGGCAAGCAGGATTTCAGCAACTGCGATGCCAATATCAAATTGAGCCTGGACAAAAAAAACGGGTTCATGCAATTGCGGTTTGATATTGACGGTACCGTGGAAGCTACCTGTGACCGCTGCGGCAATCCTTTGCACTTGCAGTTATGGGATGAGTTTAACATCATTGTCAAAATGGTGGATGAACCCGATACCATGAATGAGCAGGAAGACGATCCTGATGTATATTATATCAGCCGGGGTGAAAGTCACCTGTACCTGTCGGACTGGATCTACGAATTCATCAACCTGAGCATCCCGCTGCAAAAAATATGTGGAGAGGATGAAAAGGGTAAATCTAAATGCAATCCGGAAGTGCTGGAGAAGCTGAAGCAGATGGAAGAAGGAACAAAGAAGGATGACAAGAATACGGTGTGGAAGGGACTGGATCAATTTAAAAACCTGGAATAAACTTTTTTGATACTATAAATTTCGAGATATGCCGAATCCTAAACGCAGACATTCACAGCAGCGCAGCGCTAAAAGAAGAACGCACTATGTTGCACAGGAAGTGACGTTAAGCAAAGACACCACTACAGGTGAAGCCCATGTGCGCCATCGTGCACACGTAAGCGAAGGAAAATTGTTCTATAAAGGAAAACTGGTAGCTGAAAAAGCTCCCCTGAAAGCGTAACCTTTTAGTTCAAATTATATCCTTAGCTTGCTGGCATGAATATAGGCTTAGACATGATGGGCGGAGATTTCGCACCGCTGGAAGCAGTAAAAGGCTTGCAGCTATACCTGTCTGGCCATCGCTCTGCCACAAGTTTATATTGCATCGGTGATGAAACCGTTGTTCAGCCTTTACTGGCAGAACAGCAGGTTACATCACCCGATTTGCATTTGATACATGCCCCCGAAGTCATCGGGTATCACGAGCACCCTACCAAGGCCCTCAAAGAAAAACAACGTTCTTCCATCGCCATCGGCTTTCATTTACTAGCCACGGGTAAGATCGACGCCTTCATCAGCGCTGGTAATACGGGCGCCATGCTTGTGGGCGCCATGTACAGCATCAAGCCCATCGATGGTGTTCAAAGACCTACCATTTCCACCATTGTTCCCAAACTGGATGGCAGCACCGGTTTGTTACTCGATGTAGGATTGAATGCTGATTGCAAGCCAGAACTGTTGAACCAGTTTGCAGTATTGGGTAGTCTGTATGCCCAACACATCCTCAATATCGCAGATCCAAAAGTAGGTTTGATGAATGTGGGAGAAGAAGAAGGCAAAGGCAACCTGCTGGCACAATCTGCCTATCCCCTGCTCAAAGAAAACACATTGATCCATTTCACCGGCAACATTGAAGGCCGCGACATTTTCACCGGCAAAGCCGATGTAATGGTTTGCGATGGTTTTACCGGTAACATCATCCTCAAAATGGCCGAATCCATTTACGATATCGCCCACGAACGTAAACTGGACCAGGACGAATATTTCAGCCGTTTTCATTATGAAAACTACGGCGGCACTCCCGTACTGGGCGTGACAAAGCCTGTGATCATCGGCCACGGCATCAGCAATGCCAAAGCTTTCAAGAACATGATCACCCTTGCAGAGAAAATGATCCAGAGTGATCTCTGCGGAAAGATGCTTGAATCATTCAAGTAATGCCTGATTTGATTTGCAGTGCAGGTTTCAAAATGTACACATCAAATCAGACACGACTACATCAGACATCAGCCATTTCCTTCTATCTTTGCACAAACAACCGTTAGTCTATCATGTGGCTGAACAATATACTGGAGACCATTGGCAATACACCGCTCATTAAACTCAACAAGATTACCAAAGACCTGCCTGCTACAGTGGTAGCCAAAGTGGATTATTTCAATCCAGGCAACTCCATCAAAGACCGCATGGCGTTGAAAATGGTGGAAGTAGCAGAACAGGAAGGTAAACTGAAGCCCGGCGGTACCATCATAGAAGGGACCAGTGGTAACACGGGTATGGGATTGGCACTGGCCGCCTGTGTGAAAGGATATAAATGCATTTTTGTTACCACCGATAAGCAATCAAAAGAAAAGGCCGATATCCTCAAAGCCGTTGGCGCGGAAGTGATTGTTTGTCCCACTAACGTGTTACCCGACGACCCCAAAAGTTATTACAGTGTGGCCAAACGCCTAGCCAGGGAAATTCCCAATTCCATGTACATGAACCAGTACGATAACCTGGCGAACCGGCTGGCGCATTACGAAAGCACAGGACCCGAAATATGGGAGCAGACAGAAGGCAAGATCACGCACCTGGTTTGCACGGCTGGCACAGGAGGTACCATTACAGGAACAGCTATGTATCTCAAAGAAAAGAATCCCAACATCAAGGTGTGGGCCATTGATGTGTATGGTTCTTTGCTCACTAAATATTTCAGGACCGGTGAGATTGACATGAACGAAGTGCATCCTTATATCTCTGAAGGTTTCGGTGAAGATTTTGTTCCACAGAACTATGATATGCGTGTGATCGATCATTTTGAACAGGTGACCGATAAAGATGGGGCGGTGATGGCACGCAGGATTGCCAAAGAAGAAGGATTGTTCTGCGGATACAGTGCCGGCAGTTGCTTGCAGGGATTGATGCAGTTAAAAGATTCTTTGAAAGCAGGCGATGTAGTGGTTTGCATCTTCCACGATCATGGTAGCCGCTATGTGGGCAAAATTTATAACGATCAATGGATGATGGAACGCGGTTTCCTGGATGTAAAAACATTCAAAGACATCGTGAACGGCCGCGCCAATCAGAAACTGGTTACTGTAACGCCCGGACATATCGTATCTGAAGCCGTTGAACTGATGAAGAAACACGATATTGAGCAGATACCGGTAATGCAGGATAATGAACTGGTGGGTTCATTGAGTGAAAGCGGACTTTTCCAGAAAATATTCAGTAATCCTGAAATCAAAAACGCCAAAGTATCCAGTGTGATCGAGCATGCCTACCCCGTGGTTGATTTTGTAACTCCCGTTGAAAAAATCGGCAACCTGATCAACAAAGAAAACGGTGCAGTGCTGGCAAAAGACGAAAAAGGCGAATACCATATCGTTACCAAGTACGATGTGATCCAGAGCCTGGCGAAATAAGTTAATACCATGATTTCCACCCGGCACGAAGTATTCTACGAAGTGGCTCGACAGAAGAGCTTCTCCAAAGCGAGCCAGGTGTTGTATATCTCACAGCCAGCCATCAGCAAGCATATCCGGTCGCTCGAGGAATATTATCATACCAAATTATTCGAACGCAAAGGCATTGCCATTGAACTAACACGCGCAGGCAAACTGTTGTTCGATAAACTCGGTGAAGTAAAAGCGATCCAGGAGCAAACGGAGTTTGAAATCTCTACCATCAACGATGTTTTACAAGCCAAAGGCGATCTCAAGCTGGGTGCAAGCACCACGGTGGCTTTGTACATCCTTCCCAAAGTATTGTCGGCCTTCAATCAGCATTACCCAAAGATCAACATCAGCCTGTTGAACCGCAACTCCGAAATTGTCATGGATGCTTTACTCAATAAAGACATCGACCTCGGCTGCATCGAAGGCCGTTCAAAGCTTTCCAGCGTCAGCTACCAGCCCTTCATGACCGATAAAGTGGTGGCGGTATGCAGCAGGAAAAGTCCGCTTGCCAAAAAGAAATCCTATGCTGTCAAAGACATTCTCCAGATGCCATTGGCCATCCGTGAAAGAGGCAGCGGCACACTGGCGGCGCTGAAATATTCACTTGAAAAGTACCGGATTAAATTAAGCGATCTGCAGATTAAAGTCAGACTGGGCGGCACTGAAGCGCTAAAAAATTTTTTGATTGAATCCGATTCACTCGGCTTCCTGCCGTTGCGTTCTGTAACCAAGGAATTGAAATACAGTGAACTGGTAGAAGTACATTTCGAAAATCTTCGGGTGGAAAGGGACTTCTATTTTATTCAGCGAAAAGGAGAAAGCAGCGAACTACATACGCAATTCATCAAGTTGGCAAAACAAATATATAACCTGTAGTTATGGGTCATAACATTTATGTATTGATCAGGTTATAAACCTTCCGCTAATTTTACTGCGTGGAAACAGCAGTATCATCTTATTCTTTGGCAACCGATCTTTATTGCCCGGCCTGTGGCAAGCAATATGATGCAGATAGTATTCAAACTTATGCTACTTGTTGCAACCAACCCCTGGTAACCCGTTATGCCATTTCCCCTTTGTCCAAAAGCATGCTCAACAACAGACCGTTGAATATGTGGCGTTACCATGAGTTGCTGCCTGTACATCAAAAGCAGCATATCGTGAGTTTGGGTGAAGGATGGACGCCGGTTTTCCCATTGCCATCTCTTGCTGCAAGATTGGGCATTAAAAAAATTTTGTTGAAAGACGAGAGCTTCAACCCAACCGGCTCATTCAAGGCCAGGGGTATCAGCGCCGCTATTTCCAAAGCCAAAGAATTGGGTATCACACACTGTGTAATGCCTACGGCCGGTAATGCAGGCGGTGCCCTGAGCTCGTATGCGGCTAAAGCGCAGATCAATGCCACGGTGATCATGCCCAGGCATACACCGGAAACATTGAAAGAAGAGTGCCGGCTTTATGGCGCCTCTCTTTTGCTGGTAGACGGACTCATCGATGCCTGTGGCAGAAAAGCCAAAGAGATTTGCGCAACAACCGGCGCTTTCGATATGTCGACTTTAAAAGAGCCTTATCGACTGGAAGGCAAGAAAACACTGGGCTATGAAATAGCCGAGCAGCTGAAATGGCGCTTACCCGATGTGATCGTATATCCTACCGGTGGCGGCACCGGGTTGATTGGTATGTGGAAAGCATTCAAAGAAATGAAAGAACTTGGATGGATTAACGGCAAGCTACCACGTATGATAGTGGTGCAGTCGGACCATTGCGCCCCCATGGTACAATTATTTGAAACAGGCCACCTGCCTGCTCATTTTTCACCGGAGCCCACCATCGCTTATGGCCTGGCGGTTCCTCATCCATTTGCAAAAGATATGATACAGGAAATTATCCGCGAAAGCAGTGGCACTGCCATTGCAATCAGCGAAGAAGCTATTACATTGGCCACACGGGAACTGGCAACAGAAGAAGGCAGACTACTCTCTCCCGAGGGCAGCGCTGCTTATGCAGGATTGAAAAAACTGATCGAGAAAGATTATATACGCGAAGATGAAACGGTGCTGTTTTTCAATACGGGATCGTGGTATAAGTATAGATAAAGCGATGTATATTAGTTGTTAGTTGGGAAAGTATTAATCCCAACTAACAACTAACATCTCCATGATCTCGTTTTGTGACCAAATAGGCAGAAGCATTGAATTAAAAGAGCCTCCCAGGCGTATTATTTCATTGGTGCCTTCACAAACAGAGTTATTATTCAACCTGGGATTGGACGAAGAAGTAGTGGGCATCACGAAATTTTGTGTTCATCCGCAGCAATGGTTTAAGAGCAAAACAAGGATCGGCGGCACCAAGTCTGTTAAGCCGGCATTGATAAAAGAATTGCGGCCCGACCTGATCATTGCCAATAAAGAAGAGAATACCAAAGAACAGGTGGATGCTCTCCGCGATCTGGCGCCTGTTTATACCAGTAATGTCAGTACGCTCGATGGCGCACTCATTATGATACGGCAGATAGGAATCATCACGGGTAAAGAACCTGCAGCTGAAAAAATCATTCATATTATTCGGGAAGGTTTCGCCGATTTATCCCCTACCTCTGGTCATCAAAAAACTCGCACTGCCTACCTCATTTGGCGCAACCCCTATATGAGTGTTGGCGGAGATACATTTATCCATGATATGCTCACTCGTTGTGGGTTTCAAAATGTGTTTGCCGGTCAAACCCGTTACCCGGAAACCAGCATTGAGGAGTTGGCATCTAAAAACACAACATTGATCCTCTTATCCAGTGAACCTTATCCTTTCCGCAAACAGCATATTGCTGAAATCCGGCAATCATTGCCACAGGCATCCATCGAGTTGGTAGACGGCGAAATGTTCAGTTGGTATGGCAGCCGCCTGCAGCAGACTCCTGCTTATTTCACCAGCCTCTTGCAAAAGCTGGCCCATCATTCCTGAAAGCTAACAACCATTTGTCCTAAGTAGCTTATCTTGCCGAAATTATAAGCAATTTGAGCATTCACCGTAAATCAAAAAACTTTAGCATGAAAAAGTACAAAGCCGGGGTCTTATTTGGAGAAGAACTGGAAGCCTTATACAACGACGCAAAAGACAATCATTTCGCCCTGCCGGCAGTGAATACCATTGGAACCAATACCATCAACGCTACCCTTGAAACTGCTGCAAAAGTAAATTCACCTGTTATCATACAATTTTCCAATGGCGGTGCACAGTTCATCGCAGGAAAAGGAATGCCCAACGATCACCTCCAGGGCAATATTGCGGGAGGCGTATCCGGCGCATTGCACATTCACAATGTAGCCAAATACTATGGCGTACCGGTGATACTGCATACCGACCATGCTGCAAAGAAATGGTTGCCATGGGTAAGCGGACTCATTGATGCCGGTGAGCAGTTTTACAAAGAGAAAAAGCAACCTTTGTTCAGCTCCCACATGCTGGACCTTTCTGAAGAGCCCATCGAAGAGAACATTCATACCTCTGTTGAATTTTACAAACGCATGGCCCCACTGGGTATGAGCATCGAGATTGAACTGGGTGTTACCGGTGGTGAAGAAGACGGTGTTGACAACAGCGGAGTGGAAAACGATAAACTCTATACACAACCACAGCATGTCGCTTATGCTTATACAGAATTGAGCAAAGTGGGCAAACTGTTCACCGTGGCTGCTGCCTTCGGCAATGTGCATGGTGTTTATAGTCCGGGTAATGTGGAACTCCGCCCTGAGATCCTGAAAAACAGCCAGGACCATATTGAAAAAGAACTCAAAACCGGCAAGAAGCCTGTTTATTTTGTATTCCATGGTGGTAGCGGCTCTCCCCAGCACCAGATCAGGGAAGCCATCGGTTATGGTGCCATCAAAATGAACATCGATACCGATCTCCAGTGGTCATTCTGGGAAGGTGTTCAACAATTTTATAAGAAGAATGAAGCTTACCTGCAAGGTCAGTTAGGTAATCCTGAAGGATCTGATAAGCCCAACAAAAAATATTACGATCCTCGTGTGTGGTTGCGTAAGGCCGAAGAGACTTTCTCTAAACGTCTTGAAGTGGCTTTTGAAGATCTTAATTGTATCAACAGGAACGCGTAACAAATAGTAAACGTCATCCTGAGCGAGCGGAGCGAGTCGAAGGATCTGCTGCATATTCGTGCAGATCCCTCGGCTACGCTCGGGATGACGTTCTCTACTCGCTCAGGATGATGTTTCATTTATAAGTCAACCATTTTCCCTACTTTTATTTAACTAACGACTGTTAACTTATTAAAAGTAGTATCATGTCCAATCAAAAAATCGTCGACCTCCTGGGCGATAAAGCCGCTTACCTGCTCGATCACCAATGCACTACCATTGACCAATCGAGCCTTCACCTTCCTTCACCCGATCACATAGAAAAGATCTGGATCAACAGTAACCGCAATAACACCACCCTGCGTAATTTCCAAACACTGCTCGATCATGGCCGGCTCGGCGGAACAGGCTATTGCAGTATTTTCCCGGTAGACCAGGGCGTGGAACACAGCGGCGGGTCGGCCTTCGCTCCCAACCCTATTTATTTCGATCCTGAGAATATTGTGAAGCTGGCGATCGAAGGCGGTTGCAACGGCGTGGCTTCTACTTATGGTGTATTGGGTTTGATGAGTCGCAAGTACGCACACCGGATACCGTTTATTGTGAAGATCAACCACAACGAATTCCTGAGTTATCCCAACCGTTATGACCAGACCATGTTCGGTACCATCCGCAGTGCCTGGAATATGGGAGCCATTGCCGTAGGTGCTACTATTTACTGGGGAAGCGCCGAGAGTGCAAGACAACTGAAAGAAGTAGCGGAAGCATTTGAAATGGCGCACGAGCTGGGTATGGTTACTATTCTCTGGTGCTATACACGCAACAATGCCTTTAAAGTAGATGGTGTAGATTACCATACTTCGGCCGATCTTACCGGTCAGGCCAACCACCTGGGTGTAACACTGCAGGCCGATATCATCAAACAAAAATTGCCCACCAATAATGGCGGTTACCTCGCCACCAAGCATGGCAAAACGAGTCCGCTCGTGTATACAAAACTTACTACCGACCATCCCATCGATCTCTGCCGTTACCAGTTACTGAACTGTTACAGTGGCCGTGTGGGGCTGATCAACTCCGGTGGCGAAAGCAAGGGCGCCAGTGACCTCTCGGAAGCCGTATACACCGCAGTCATCAACAAAAGGGCCGGTGGTATGGGTCTGATCCTGGGGCGTAAAGCTTTCCAGCGCCCGATGTCGGAAGGTATTGAAATGCTTCAAACCATCCAGGACGTCTACCTCGATAGAACCGTTACAATTGCCTGATATACCAATTATTGTCTATCTTCGACGCCCAACTTGAATTGTCCGATATGAAAAAAGAGCGTGAAGAAGATTTTGAAGTCAATCTGACCGGAGAAGAGATGCAAGGTGAAGAAGCCAAGCCCAGGTGGTTTAAGCGTATACGCAAGGGTATTTTGACTTCTACGGCTGATAAAAAGGAAACGCCTGAAGGGCTTTGGAGCAAATGCCCTGAATGTAATTATATCTGTACTACCACAGAACTCAAAGAAGCGCTGTATGTTTGTCCGAAATGCAATTACCATCACCGCATAGGCAGTGAGGAATATTTCGACATCCTGTTCGATAATAAATCGTACACCGTGATGTACGATAACATATTCAGCGTTGATGCATTGCATTTTACCGATCTGAAACCTTACCAGAAAAGGTTAGATGATATCCATTCCAAGACCAACCTGAAGGACTCCATGCGCGTGGCAACGGGCACTGTCAATGGTGAAGGACTGGTAGTTGCCTGCATGGATTTTGAATTCATCGGCGGGTCATTGGGTAGTGTGATGGGAGAAAAGTTCAGTCGTGCCGTTGATTATTGCATTGAACACAAATTACCTTACCTGGTAATCAGTAAGAGCGGCGGCGCCCGTATGATGGAGAGCGCATTCAGCCTGATGCAACTTGCCAAAACCAGTGGTAAGCTTTCTCAACTGAGCGATGCAGGACTTCCCTATATCTCCCTGCTCACCGATCCTACTTTTGGTGGCATTTCTGCCAGCTTTGGTATGCTGGGCGACCTCAATATCGCCGAACCTGGTGCCCTGATTGGGTTTGCGGGGCCACGCGTGATCAAAGAAACCATCAAGAAAGATCTTCCCGAAGGTTTCCAGCGCAGCGAATTTTTACTGGAACATGGTTTCCTGGATTTTATTATTGACCGGAAAGTGCTCAAAAACAGGTTGGCCGAAGTGATCACCCTGTTCCGCAATTGATTATCCTTTCATTGAACAGCAGAGGCCCATGGCGAAGGAAATGAATAACAGGCAGGCCTATTTCAATTACTACATAGAAGATAAATATGTTGCAGGCATTGCCTTGCTCGGTACCGAAGTTAAATCGATCAGGGATGGCAAAGTAAGTTTCAACGATGCCTTTTGTTTGTTCGATGATGGGGAGTTGTGGGTGCGCGGACTTTATATCGCCGAATATTCACACGGCACTACCAATAATCATATTGCCGTGCACGACCGCAAATTATTACTCACGAAAAGAGAATTGAAAAAGATGGAAGCCACGCTGAAAGACAAAGGCGTTACCATCGTTCCCCTGCGCGTATTCCTCAATGATAAAAACCTGGTGAAAGTGGAGATCGGCCTGGCAAAAGGTAAGAAACTGCACGACAAGCGCGAGACCATCAAGAACAGGGATGCCGATAGAGAGATCAAAAGGCACTTGAAATAATGAAAACAAAAACCGCTTCAGTTTTTAATTGAAGCGGCTTGATATAACCAGTACTTACTTTCTCTTTACACATTCGCTCCTTCTTCCACGCGCTTACGGAAATCGAATGTCAGTTTACCTGATTCTTTGTCGAGATCGGCAACCAATACATCACCCTGCTTGATGTTCAGGTTGAGTATTTCTTCTGCCAGTGGATCTTCCAGGTATTTCTGGATGGCCCTGTGCAGCGGTCTGGCTCCAAACTGAGAGTCATATCCTTTATCGGCAATAAAATCCTTAGCGGCATCTGTGAGCTCCAGTGAGAAGCCCAGGTTTTGGAGGCGTTTCGAAACACCTTTCATCAGTATGTCGATAATGCTGAAGATGTGCTCCCTTGTGAGGGTGTTGAATACCACCACATCGTCGATACGGTTGAGGAATTCAGGAGAGAAAGTACGCTTGAGCGCTTTTTCTATCACTGCTTTGTTGTTATCCTCTGCGTTCTGTATACGCGTAGCAGTAGCAAATCCTACACCATCGCCAAATTCTTTCAGTTGACGCACACCGATATTGGAAGTCATGATGATCAATGTATTCTTGAAATCCACTTTTCTTCCCAGTCCATCGGTCAGTTGTCCATCATCCAGTACCTGCAACAGGATGTTGTAGATATCGGGGTGTGCTTTTTCAATCTCATCCAGCAGGATCACACAATAAGGTTTCCTGCGCACTTTTTCAGTGAGCTGTCCGCCTTCTTCATATCCTACATAACCGGGAGGGGCGCCTATCAACCGGCTTACAGTGAACTTCTCCATGTATTCGCTCATGTCGATGCGTATGAGTGAATCTTCCGAATCGAACATATAGCGCGCCAGTGCACGTGCCAGTTCGGTTTTACCCACACCGGTAGGTCCCAGGAATATAAAAGTACCAATGGGTTTTTTCGGGTCTTTGAGTCCCACTCGGTTACGCTGGATGGCTTTCACTACTTTGAGAATCGCTTCATCCTGGCCAACCACCATCGCTTTCATGTCTTCACTCATGCGGCGCAGTTTCTCGGTCTCGGCCTGTACCATGCGTTTCACCGGTATGCCCGTCATCATGCTCACCACTTCGGCAATGTTTTCTTCGGAGATCGGGTAACGTTTGTGTTTGCTCTCTTCCTCCCACAAAGTCTTGGCTTTTTCCAGCTCTTCTCCCAATCTTTTTTCCGTGTCACGCAAAGAAGCAGCTTCTTCAAAACGCTGGCTCTTGACTACTTTATTTTTTTCGTTCTTGACTTCTTCAATTTTTTTCTCCAGCTCTACGATGTTCTCCGGTACATTGATGTTCTTGAGGTGAACGCGTGCACCCACTTCATCCAACACATCGATGGCTTTATCGGGCAGCAGCCTGTCCGTCATATAGCGGTCGCTGAGTTTTACACACGCTTCAATGGCATCATCTGAATACGATACATTGTGGAAGTCCTCGTATTTGGCTTTGATGTTGTTGAGAATGGTAATGGTGTCTTCTACGCTCGGTGGTTCAACCAGCACTTTCTGGAAACGCCTGTCTAATGCACCGTCTTTTTCAATGTACATGCGGTATTCATCGAGTGTGGAAGCGCCAATGCATTGGAGTTCTCCCCTGGCCAGCGCCGGTTTGAAAATATTCGATGCATCAAGTGATCCACTCGCGCCACCTGCACCAACAATGGTATGTATCTCATCTATAAAGAGTATTACATCCCTATTCTTCTCCAGTTCATTCATGATCGCTTTCATGCGCTCTTCGAACTGGCCGCGGTATTTAGTGCCGGCCACCAATGCAGCCAGGTCAAGCGAAATAACCCTTTTATCAAACAACACCCGGCTCACTTTGCGTTGCACAATGCGCAGGGCCAGTCCCTCTACGATGGCTGTTTTACCCACACCCGGCTCACCAATGAGAATAGGATTGTTCTTTTTACGGCGGCTAAGAATCTGGCTCACCCTTTCGATCTCAGCTTCACGGCCCACGATGGGGTCGAGGTTACCGGCTTCTGCCAGCCTGGTGATATCCCTTCCGAAATTATCCAGTACCGGCGTTTTGCTCTTGGCATTGCCTGCCTGTTTGCCTGACCTTTGTTGCTGATATCCGGAAGCGCGTTTTTCTTCGTCGAATTCGTCTTCGTTTTCGTCGGTGAACTCGCTCCGCGGATTCGGGTTGGTAGTACCTACCATACCCAACTCATTGCGGAAAAGATCATAGTCAACATCGAATTGGTTCAGTATCTGGGTGGCAATATTTTCTTTGTTCTTGAGGATGCTCAACATCAGGTGCTCGGTCTCTACCAGCGGACTCTTCAGCGCTTTTGCTTCGAGAACGGTTACTCTTATTACTTTCTCGGCCTGCTTGGTTAGCGGCAGGCTGTTGATGTTGGCAATATTCTTTCCCGTCTTGTCTTTGACGGCAAGTTCTACTTCTTTGCGTAATTCATAAAGATCAATATTGAGTTGCTTCAGGACCTTGATAGCGGTATTATCTCCGTCGCGAATCAAACCCAATAATAGGTGTTCTGTTCCGATGAAGTCATTCCCCAGACGTAACGCCTCTTCCCTGCTGAAAGAAATGATCTCTTTAACCTGTGCTGAAAAATTATTATCCATAACCTAGATTGGATTTATACAATTATAACGAATATTTTTGACCGAAGTTGTGTGGCACTTATACACAACTGTTAATCTAAATTTACAATAAATGGAAGTCAAAATTGATACCAAGGAGAAATTTACCGTTGTAACGCCAATTCCGGCGGAACTTACTGCCAATATAGCAGCCGAGATACGCGAAAAGTCGCTCGAAAAGCTGGAGGGTCCTGTTAAAAATATTGTGCTTAATCTCCGGCAGGTATCATCCATCCATACATCAGACGCTAGCTTTCTGGCAAACCTCCAGCAAGAATTCTATGAAAAAAATGCTTCATTTGTGATTTGCTGTCTGCAGGAGCCTATAGAAGCGGTTTTCGCTGATGCAGATCTGCTGGACACGATGAATATTACCCCCACCGAAAGCGAAGCATGGGATATTGTGCAGATGGAAGAAATAGAACGGGAATTACTTAGTGATGATGATATCTAACTCCACAAAGGTTTGTTGATCAAAGCACGATAATACCCTTGTCGTGGTAAGCCCTTAAAATAGGGTCTGAAGGCTCCAGTTCGGTGATGAGTACATCGATCTCTTCTGGCTTGCATACCTGGAGGCGCTGTACGGTATTAAGTTTTTCGGCAATGGCCAGTGAAACGGTCTTATAAGAAGCTTTGACCATGGCTCTTTTTACTTCAATGATCTCCCACTCCAGGTCGGTAATACCCTGGTTGGCATCGATGCTGTTGGTACCGAGGATGCACAGGTCGGCACGAATACCGGACAACCGCTGCACCACTTCCGCACCGACGGACATTTGTGCGTTCTTGGATATTTTATTCCCTAAAAAGATCACTTCGCTGTTGGGGTGCTCCAGGAGCGCCAGCGCAATGGGTACGCTTACTGTAATGAATGTGGCATTCAACTCTGGTGGCAGGGCTTTTACCAACTCCCGTATGGTGGTTCCACCGGAGAGCAGCACCAGCATCCCGTCGTGGATCATCTGTACCGCTTTGTAAGCGATGCTTCTTTTTTCGGGCTGGGAATAGATGGTATTGGTTTCCAGCGTAAAATGAAAAGACTTCGAGAGGGCACCGCCGTGTACTTTGATCAGTTTACCTTCCTCGGATAACTCCTGGAGATCCCTTCGTACGGTATCTTCGGAAACATTCAATTGTACACTCAGGTCAGACGACAACACCTTATTATGTATGTTGATTTGCTGAATGATGAAAGCCTGTCGTTCTTTTTTAAGCATGAATAAAAATAGGGAATAATAATTAATCAGGTACACTAACTTCGCCTTCCTGCCCATGATCAGCCAGCATACCATACAACAGATCACCAACCGGATAGACATCATTGATGTGGTAGGTGAATTCGTAAAACTCAAAAAGAGGGGCACCAATTATATCGGCCTCTGCCCCTTTCACAATGAGAAAGGTCCTTCTTTTACGGTATCGCCTTCTAAGGAAATCTACAAATGTTTTGGCTGCGGAAAAAGTGGTAATACCATCACTTTCCTGATGGAGCATGAAAAATACAGCTATGTGGAAGCCCTTCGCTGGCTGGCTGCCCGATACCATATAGAAGTAGAGGAAACCGAAACCAGCGCCGAGCAAAAGCAGTTCCTGCAAACGGCCGACAGCCTCTACGTGATCAATAATTTTGCGCAGAAATTCTTTACCGAGCAACTCCTGCATACCGATAATGGTAAAGCCATCGCACTTTCTTATCTCCGTGAGCGCGGGTTCCGGGATACCGTGATCGATAAATTCCAATTGGGTTATAACCCTGATACAAAAGATACGCTTACCAAAGCTTTGCTGGCCAACCAGTTCAACGCGGAATTATTACCCAAAACCGGACTGGTCTCGGTTCGCAACAACAACGAGTTGGTAGATAACTATCGCGGCCGCATCATCTTCCCCATCCATAATATCTCCGGCAAGATCATCGGCTTCGGTGCCCGCATCATTGGCAAAAACGACCGCGCACCGAAGTACATCAACACGCCAGAAAATGAGCTGTATGTAAAAAGCAAGATCCTGTACGGCTCTTATTTTGCGCGGATGGCCATCGATAAAGCCGATGAATGTTTGCTGGTGGAAGGATATACCGATGTCATCAGCCTGCACCAGGCGGGTATTGAGAACGTAGTAGCCAGTGGCGGCACTTCGCTTACAACCGATCAACTACGGCTGATTAAAAAATACACGAACAATCTTACCATTATTTATGATGGCGATAATGCCGGTGTGAAAGCTGCATTGCGGGGGCTAGACATGGCCCTGGAAGAAGGTCTCGATGTACGCCTGGTACTGATACCGGATAATGAAGATCCAGACAGCTATGTAAATAAAGTGGGAGCAAAAGCTTTCAACGAATTCGTAGCAGCGGCTAAAAAGGACTTCATCATTTTCCAGCTCGAAGTCATGTTGCGGGAAGCGGGTGGCGATGTAACGAAGAAAAGCAATGTGGTAAACCAGGTAGCCGAAACCCTGAGCCGGATCAACCGGGTGGAGGATTTTACCAAGCTGCAGGATTATATCCGCCAGTGTGCCGGCATCTTACGTATTGATGAGAATGGCCTCACCACCCTGGTAAACAAATACAAGCGCGAGCGCCTGGCCAAAGAAGAAAAACAACTGCCTTTCGAAAGCAACAGGCAACAGGCATTTGAATCAACCGGCCAACAACCAGAAAATATACCCGATGAAACCCAGCAGCTCTTTTTACAGGACGAAGCGCATGAGCGGAATGTTTTGCGGGTATTGCTGGAATATGGTCTTCGTTCATGGGATGAAACACGCGCTGTAGCCGAGTATATTTTTGAAGAACTGGAACAATTCCATATCGAAACACTGCATTTGGAAAAATTATACGAAACCTATAAATCGCAATATTACCAGGGGTTGGAGCCCAATCCCAAAAAACTGCTTTACCACGATGATGAAACCATACGCCAGTTGGTAACGGGCATCACTTTGCCTCCTTACGAACTGAGCCAGAAATGGGATGAAGTGATGGAAGGCATGAACATCCTCAATCGCGATACCATGCACCAGGATGTGCTGATGAGCGTAAATTATTTCAAGCTGCGCAAGATTAAAAAAATGTTCGAAGAAAACCAGCGCGATATGGAGACAGCCGGCTTTGATGATTTCAAACGCTTACTGGAAGTGCACAAGCACCTGAAAGCAATTGAAACCGAACTGACGAAAAAAATCGGAACAGTGATTTTGAAATAACTTATTTCTCCGAAGGGTTTTTCTTCCCGGCAAGGAGTTTCTCCAACGCCGTTTCCAGCCTGCGTTTCCGGGTTTCTTCTTTTTTAGCACCTTCTATCCAACTCACGTATTCTTTTTGGTTGGTGAAGGAGAGTGAAGAAAAGAATTCACGGGCATCGCTATGCCGGGCGAACAATTTATCTAGTTCAACGGGCGGAACCACAAGCCTTTTTTCAAAATCGATGCCGTTGGCCGGCTCGTTTTTCATTTCGGCAAATGCGCGGCTGCGGTTGGGTATTTTATCGGTCTTCTTGAACCGGATGGCACTCCAAACATGATCGAGCGCTACCTGCCGTACCGATTCGTATTCGCTTTGCGTGAGCAATTCCCAACTGCAATCGCGGTTGAGGTCACTAACGATCTTGCTGGTGGTTTTGGGATAAGCCACCCACAATTTGCTGTCATCATGCAACGCCGGGAATATATCCTTAAGCACATTATTCAACTGGCACTGGCTGAGTACAAAAAGCAGTACAAAATCTACCTTCTTGGTCTTCAATAAAGGCGTGACATTCTTGGCATAAGACAACTTGGTAAACTGTTTTTCGATGGAAGAAGGCAGACCTTGAATCAAAAGGGTCTTCTCATCTTTTAACTGCAGCTTTTCAAACAAACTCTGATTTGACATGCCTAAAATAGATTTCAGGGGAATGTAATATGGAGTGCAAAGTTAAAAAAATGTTACCGGGTATGCAAAGAAAAACGCAGCAAATTTGCCTATTTGCCGCGTTTTTTAACGTATTTTCTCGGTTTTTCGCCTATTATATATTAATTTTTAGGTATTAATATAGCAGTTTACACCAATCTGATAAAAAAGAAAGGGACTTATTTGTCTCCTTTCTTTTTCTTTAATATTTCCGATTTAGGAACACTTGCAAAAGCTTTCACGAGTTTATCAAAATCAGTTAATTCTTTAGATGGTTTTTCTTTTTGAGAGTTCTTTTTCAACTTAGCATTCATCGCTTGAAACTCCTTCATATTATTTGATAGTTGCATTATGGTAAGCATCTTTATTGCTTCTGTATAGATAGGTTGATAATCAAGGAAAGATTCAAAAGAAGTAATAGACTTTATACCAAGTGCTTTTATGATAGCCCCTATTTCCTTTTCTACCATTCCTTCCATAACAAGTCTGAACAGTTCTTGATCCGCTTCTTCCTGGTGTTCTTTTACTTGGCCAAGTGTTTTATTTTCCCACCCCTTTAGTTTGTAAAAGGTATCCAACAGTTCGAGGTATAATATCTTCGGTGTCATTTTGCAATGAGGTTTTGATAGGTTAATCTCTTACCCTTCGTTTCCGATAAAAGTACATTAAATCTACCATCGGTAGAATCTTTGCGGGTATTATACCTAAATGCAAATTCATCTGCATACCCCTGTAAATGCTTCCTTGTTGGTCTGTTGTGATATATGCCTATTATACCTTTTTTGAAATTGCTCCATACGTTCTCAATGCTATTGGTTGTACCTCCTTCGTCGTTTACATATTGACCTTTACCGTGCTCAACTACCATGTGAGTATAATCATTGTTGAGACCCTTATACGCCTTCCACTCGTCGGAGATTACAATGCTACCCTTCTTTACATTTTCTCTTACAATTGGCTGCACACTTTCAATTGATGTATCCGGTACAACAAAACATCTTACATTGCCTTCGCGATTAAGTAAACCTACAACAGGGGTCTTATCTTTGAAAGATCGACCCTGACTGTTTTTCACTTTCTTATCATGGTGTCTGTTTCTGTTTTTACCACCAACAAATGTTTCGTCCACTTCTATTACACCTTCCATTTCTTCTTTGAAGGATTCTGTATTCATTGCTTCGCGTAAGCGTTCAAGAATGAACCATGCTGTCTTTTGTGTAACGTCTAAGTCTTTTGCTAACTGGTGTGAACTGATCCCCTTCTTGTGAGAAGAAAAAATATACATAGCCATATACCATACCTGCAAAGAAATTTTAGTTCCTTCGAAAATGGTACCTATTTTTACATTGAAATATTTGTTGGTGTTCTTGCATTTATATCTATTGTTTTTACACTTGTATACCTGTGACGCGGGATCGAAAGGAGATACCGGCGTTCCATCCCACAATACTCTTTCCAAATGATCAATACATGATTGCTCATCTGGAAATGCTTTTATCAGTTCAAGGATGCTTTTAAATGGTGTGGCTGAAAACATATTGTGAATTTACTTCACAAAGATAAGCAGATGTTTACACTAATTGTAATAATAAGTGTAAAGATATTCTTAAAATTAAAGGTAGCCTCCCTTTCTTTTTTAGGATAACTTAGACGCTAGACGGCTTCATCATTTGTTTGGGAGGCTACCCGATGGATAAGGACAAATCAAACCCCTCATCTATCGTTTTGAATGCCTAAAAAGCAGAAAACAAAAACATCGATTTTTATGCTTATAATCGATGCACTCATCAAATTGATAGAGTTAGCCATAAAAGCAATAACACTATTGGGATTATTTTAATCATTAGTACGTGTTACTGAGAGTGATCCTCTCAGTTTTTAGGATTTTTAACTATTACATAAATTTGTTAATGATTACTTTTAAACCAAATTTTTGAATTTGATATAACAACAGAGAACGACATACATAATTAGCGTTAGCTATTTTTTGGGTAAGAAAAACTGGTAATTTTTAAACACTCCAAAATAAATAAGCTGAACGCTCACGTCAAGGCGTGGGCTTTAGTGTATTTGGAGTGTGGGTATACCAGTACCTTCTTACCAGTAGCTACTGTCTCACGCCGATTTTATTTAATAACTTCTTATTAGAGACGGGTAAGAGAGTAATACATTGTTTATGAAACAGGTGACTAGAATTATCTGGGTATTGATTTGTAAGCTTCCCCTGAATGTTACCCATGTGAGGTTAGAGTTAACGACCAAAAGCTTGTTAACTTTAAACTTTGAAACACATGAAAAAAGGAAGATTTACCGAAGCGCAGATTGTATCTGCAATGAAGAAACAGGAATCAGGAATTGCTGTTAAAGAGATTGCCCGAGAGATGGGTATCAGCGAAGCAACGTTTTACAATTGGAAGGCTAAGTATGGAGGCATGGAAGTGAGTGATGTTGTAAAAATGAAGCAGATGGAAGCTGAGATCAGTGAGTACAAGAAGATCGTGGCGGAGTTAAGCCTGGAGAACCGGGCAATGAAGAACCTGATCGCAAAAAAGTTTTAACGCCTGAAGCGAAACGGGAAACTGTTCATCATCTGATGGAAGAAGAGCAGTTAAGTAACCGTAAGGCGTGCGAACTGGCAGGNATATCCCGCAACACCTACCGGTATCAACCAAAACCTAAGGATGACAGTGAAGTTCAGGATGCACTGACGGTTTTAACAACCAAACATGTTGCCATTGGATTTTGGCAGTGTTGCTATCGTCTTTGGAATAAAGGGCATGAATGGAATCATAAACGGATCTATCGGGTATACACAGATATGAAGCTGAATATCCGTCGCAGAGGCAAGAAACGGCTCCCAGAGCGGATAAAGCAACCCTTAAACGTTCCAACAGCACCTAACCAGGTATGGAGCATTGATTTTATGACCGACACGCTCGTAGATGGCAGAAGGTTCCGATTGTTCAATGTGATGGATGATTTTAACCGTGAATCGCTGGCGATAGAGGTTGACACCTCACTTCCGGCACTCAGGGTGATCAGGGTACTGGAAAGACTGATTGTTCAGCGAGGCAAGCCTGCCAATATCCGTTGCGACAATGGCCCAGAGTTTATCAGCCACAAACTGGAAGAGTGGTGCAATGATGAGCAAAGACAGATTACGATACAATTTATTCAACCGGGGAAACCCACACAAAATGCATACATAGAAAGGAAGAATGGAAGCATCAGAAGAGAAGTATTGAATGCTTACCTGTTTTATCGTTTGTCAGAAGTGAGAGAACAGACCGAAGAGTGGAGGATCGACTATAACACTGAACGACCACACAAATCGTTAGGTTATCTCTCACCGATCAGGTATGCGCAAATGATGGAAGAACGAAAAAACCTTATCTTAGAAAACTCTAACTAAGCGTGGGTAAAAATAAAGGGGAGCCGACAGATTGTCTTGTATGTTTTTTACGCTGCGGCGTATTTCGTCGCAGCGTTGTTTACAAAAGATGAAAATAAACTACGAGTCGCCGGGCGACTGAATTGTGTAGCACTTCTTGTGGAAGTTATTATTTTCATTGTTATCCTTTTTCTGTTTAATAATGATCCGGATTGGTACACGGTGGTACAATGGAAGCTATTTTGCTTTACTATCATTCATGCTCTCGTATGCATTCCGTTACTCTTATTCTATTGGATAGGAGCAGCATTTTTTAACATACCACGAATAGACATCGAAGAATTATAAAACAATTTTTTACTCAATAAAATTTACAACTATGACAGAGTCAGAAAGATTTAAAGCCATGAACGATCAGCAAAAAATGGAATACCTCAGGTTTAACCAAGTTTTTACTAATATATACCTCCTACAAACGCAGTTGGATAGTCTGATCAGTTACTTAAGTCAAAAAATGCAAAATTTCGATCTTGATGAATTTGATGATTACACATCAAAATTTTGTGAACGTCATCTTGCTGCTGACAATGGTAAAAGAATCGCAACCATGTGTTCTATGCTTCGGTTCTGAATTTGTTTTTATAAACATTAATCACTATATTTTCTCAATCAAAAAATAAAGTTTATGGTATCTGAAACAAAGTATATACCCATACCAATTCCTTTCTCAAAAGAACATGAGTTTCGGGAAACCGAAGAAATTAACAGACTCATCGGTAAAGGGTATTCTGTTATAAACATAACTCAATATGAAAAAGAGAATGAAGTTGGTATAGTAGTGATATTGGTTGATAAATCGGAGGAGAATAAACCCGTTTATCCCGCTGCCATTCATTTGGGTTAATCATAGAATTCTCCACGCACTACAAGAAAAGTAATTCCAAAAAACTTGTACACATGCTTATGATGTATCAGCTTACCAATTTCCATGTAGTTTCTATTCATGTAAACAATCTTTTCAAACATTATCATAACAAATTGATTTAAAGTGTTTTAAAATGTTAAAGCCTCCTAGATCGGAGGCTTTTTTATTAGCTTGTGTAAAATGGTATATTAGTACCAATTTTTACTCATAGTCTTGCCAGACGGATGGTAATAATTTTTAACGGTTTCGTCCATCATCGCTTGTAATCTTTCAATACGTGCCTCATCGCTGGGGTGCGTGCTGAGGAATTCGGGCGGTTTATTACCTGAACCAGCATCGGCCATCCGTTTCCAGAAAGGAATGGCTTCCCGGGGGTTGTAGCCGGCCAGAGCCGCAAACATCAGCCCGAATTTATCGGCTTCAAATTCATTCTTGCGGCTAAAGGGCAGCATAATACCCACATTTGTACCTACTCCGTAAGCAGTCTGGAACAGGCTTTGTGTTTCAGCCGGCTTATTTGCAGTAGCCACAGACAGTGCCACCCCCCCCATCTGTTGCAACAATCCCTGGCTCATCCTTTCGTTACCATGTTTGGCCAGTGCGTGGGTAATTTCATGTCCCATTACTATGGCCAATGCATCTTCGTTTCTGGTATAAGCGAGCAGTCCGCTGTACACCACAATCTTTCCACCGGGCATGCACCAGGCATTCACCTGTTTGTCGTTCACCAGGTTGATCTCCCAATTATAGCCGCTCAGCTCATTGCTCATTCCCTTTTCAGTATAATAGTTGGTAATGGCGCTGATCAGCCGGTTACCTACATGTTTTACCATTTCAGCATCTCTATTGCTCGCAGGTGATATTACTTTATTGGTGGAAAGGAATTCTTTATACTGACTAAAAGCCATCGATTGCACTTCAGATTCCGGTACAAGGTTCAATTGGCTACGGCCTGTGATCGCATTGCGTGTGCAGGAAGAAAAAGCAACCAGTACGCTCATGCCTGCCAATAATTTGATTTGTTTCTTCATAGTAATGGTTTATACAATACAAAGATAAGAACCGTGCCAAAAAATCTGCGGCGAGAAAAAGAGATAACAGGAATAAAATGGTTAACGGCTATTCAGCGTTTCTCCGTTGTTTGCGGCGATCGCGGTACTTGAGGATGGGCACTTTGCTTTCTGTTCCTTTGAGTATGCGGCCTATGTTTTTCTGATGGGTGAGCACCACCATCAATGCCACCAATACGGCAAAAATACGGTAGAGGGGTTCCTTTTCATTGAAGATAAAAAGGATGAATACCATGAAAGAAATACCTGCCAGTATAGAGCTGAGCGATACAAAACGCGTGAGGTATAAAACAAGAAGAAAAACACCGATACAGCAAATCGCAACCAGGGGTTGGATGGCCACAGCCATACCCAATAAAGTAGCAACTCCTTTGCCGCCCCTGAAACCAGCCCAGATAGGGAAAATATGTCCTATCACGGCAGAGAGTCCCAGTCCGATCATAAGATTGGTGCGGGCCCATTCGTCAGCCATGTAATAAGGCAATACAATATACAGGGAAGTGGCAACCACGCCTTTGATGATATCGATGACCATTACAAAGCTGCCCCATTTGGAGCCGAGTACACGAAAGGTATTGGTGGCTCCGGCATTACCGCTGCCATAGTCACGGATATCAATGTCGAAGAAGTACCTGCTTACCCATACGGCCGTTGGTATCGAACCAATCAAATAAGCTAATACAATGAGCAACAATTCGTTCATCAGGGGGCGGTTGAAGTTTGGGGAAACAAATATAGCTTAAATGAAGATAATAATAAGTTAACAAGCCATTAGGGGATAATTATTGCCGAAACCAGCAAGCTATCCACCCCTTACGTTCCAGGGTATTTTGATGCACCCATCCCATTTTACCGCAAGCTTCCCTTATATCAGCTTCATCTTCTTTTAACAATCCACTCAACAATACATCTCCTCCCGGTTCCAGGTCTTCCGCTAAATATGGCAGGTTATCCAGGATAATGTTTTTATTGATGTTAGCGATGACAATATTAAATTTTTGATTCAATCTTGCATCATTAACCTTCTCTATTGCAATATTTTGCGTGCCATTAACTGAAGTATTCTCCAAGGCATTTTCTATGCACCAGTCATCATTATCCACTGCCAGTATGGCTTTGGCTCCCAGCTTAGCCGCCAGTATCGCCAATATACCCGTACCCGTACCAAAATCAAACACTGTTTTAGCCTCAAAACCAATGCCACGCATCAGTTGCATAACCAGGTAAGTAGTGGCATGGTGCCCGGTACCAAAACTCATTTTGGGGGTAATAACAATTTCATGCTGCACACCCGTAAAAGGCAGATGAAAAGACGCCCGCACCCCTACAAAATCTTCTACCTGAACCGGCTCAAAATTGGATTCCCATACCGCATTCCAATTTTGTTTTTCAATTATTGATTTTGAATATGTTAGATTATGCTTACTCAATATTTCATCGAGCGTATTTGCATCAAATATATCGTCCGGTACATAGGCCTGCAGCGATTCTTCCAACTCCTCAAACCCATCATAACCTGCCTCGGCCAACCCGGCAATAATTTGCTCCCTGGTTGACTCATCTGTTACAGGAATCGAAATGCATTGGTATTGCGATGTCATGTTCCAATGAAAATGGAAAAGTCAAAAGTAGCCAGCGAACCAGCAACTTTTGACTTTCAACTTTTTAATTTTTAATTATCTTATTGTTCTCCTGCTTTGGCTTCTCCCTGGGGTTTTCCCTCGGGCCTGCCTTCAGGTTTGGGCATCAGTACTTTGCGGCTGAGCTTGAATTTTCCTGTTTTAGGGTCCAATCCTACCAGCTTCACTTTCACCATATCGCCTTCCTTGAACAGTCCGTCCATGCTTTCAAGGCGCTTCCAGCTGATCTCGCTGATGTGCAGCAGTCCTTGTTTGCCGGGCATGAATTCCACGAAAGCGCCGAATTCCTTGATGCCTTTTACTGGCCCTTCGTATACATCTCCTACCTGTGGCACGGCAGCAATGCCTCTTACCCAGGCTACGGCTTTGTCCAGTCCGCTCTTCTCCGGAGAGAAGATGCTCACTTCACCTGTATTGCCTACTTCTTCAATATTGATGGTAGTACCTGTTTCGCGCTGGATTTCCTGTATCACTTTACCACCCGGTCCTATCACGGCCCCGATGAATTCTTTGTCGATGATCAGTTTTACCATACGTGGCGCATGCGGTTTCACATCAGCCCTTGCAGCCGGTATACATTCGTACATGGCATCAAGTATATGTAAACGTCCCTTCCTGGCTTGCTCCAGCGCTTCGCGCATCACATCCATGCTCAGACCGTCTACCTTAATATCCATCTGTACGCCACAGATACCATCGCGGGTACCGGTTACTTTAAAGTCCATATCGCCCAGGTGATCTTCATCGCCCAGGATATCGGTCAGGATCGCATATTTCCCATCGTTACGGGTAATCAATCCCATTGCCACCCCACTCACATGTTTGGGAATAGGTACGCCAGCATCCATCAATGCCAGTGATCCGGCACAAACGGTAGCCATGGAAGAAGAGCCATTACTTTCCAGGATATCGCTTACTACGCGAACGGTGTAAGCATAGTCACCGGTAGGCATCATTTGTTTCAGCGAACGCATGGCCAGGTTGCCGTGACCTACTTCGCGGCGGCTCTGCCCGCGCATCATTTTCACTTCGCCTGTGCTGAAAGGAGGAAAATTATAATGCAGGTAGAATTTAGAATCAACCGATTTAGCTGCACTCTCTATCAGTAGATCATCCAAAGCAGTACCAAAAGTAACTGTTGTAAGTGATTGAGTCTCACCACGGGTAAACAAAGAAGAGCCATGCGGTGCGGGCAGGGGATCTACTTCCATTGCGAGCGGACGCACCTGGTCTAACTGACGGCCATCGAGACGGATTCGATCTTCTAAGATCATATTACGCACCACTTCCCATTTCAGGTCTTCGTAGTACTTTTTGGTCAGTTTCTTTTCCAGATCGGTTGCTTCTTCGCCCAGGCTGGCCATTAGTTCGTCTTTCAGCAGGCTATAGGCTTCAGAACGTTCGTGTTTACTAGAACCTTTTCGGGATATCTGGTATACTTTATCCTTGGCAAAAGCTTCCACTTTAGCTTTCAGGGCTTCATCCTCTTCCGGTTTTTTATAATCGCGTTTGGCGGTAATACCTTTTTTAGCCCGCAGTTCTTCCTGCGCTTTGATCTGGATGCGGATCGCATCGTGTGCCAATTCCAGCGCTTTTACCAAGTCAGCTTCAGAACATTCTTTGGCTTCCCCTTCCACCATCATCAGGTTTTTCTCGGTAGCGGCGATGATAAATTCCAGTTCTGCTGTTTCCAGCTGGCTTCGGGTGGGATTCACCACAAATTCGCCTTTAATGCGTGCAATACGCACTTCACTGATGATTTCTTTGATAGGTATATCCGAAACAGCCAGTGCAGCCGATGCTGCCAGGCAGGCCAGCGAATCGGGCATCACTTCGGCATCGCTTGATACGAGGCTGAGCAATACCTGCACATCGCAGAAATAATCTTCGGGGAAGAGGGGACGCAGCGCCCGGTCGATCAACCGGCTGGTCAATATTTCATAGTCATTCAGTCTTGCTTCGCGTTTAAAGAAAGAGCCAGGAATGCGACCAGCAGCCGCAAATTTTTCCTGGTAATCTACACTCAAGGGGAAGAAGTCCTGTCCTTCTCTCGGCTCCTTGTTGGCTACAACAGTAGCCAGGATAATACAATTGCCCTGGCGAACGGTTACAGCACCGTCGGCCTGGCGGGCCAGTTTGCCTGTTTCGATGAGCACCTCGCGGTTGCCTCCCAGGTCGAAACGCACACTGATTGGTTGTGATAACATAATGATGTTTTGTTAAGGAATGAAGTCTTATCAACGGGAGACCGATAAAAATAACTATTCCCAACCGCTTTAAAGACCAGTTGGGAATAGCCGATTTATCATGACTGAAAAATTATTTTCTCAGACCTAATTTCTCGATGAGCGCACGGTAACCCTGCAGGTTGTGCTTTTGCATGTATCCAAGCAAACGCTTACGCTGACCTACCATTTTCATCAGGCCACGTTGTGTGGAATGGTCTTTTTGGTTAGCTTGCAGATGATTGGAAATTTCAGTGATTCGTTCGGTCAGCAAAGCCACCTGTCCTTCGATAGAACCTGTATTGGTTGCTTTTCCACCGTACTCAGCAAAAATGCTTGCTTTTTTTTCTTTGGTTAAATAAGGCATCTCAAAATGTTTAAATAAGACTCCGAATGGTTTCTTTTCTTTTTTTATTCGGCGGCAAAGTTAGGAAGAATAATGTAAAATGGAGAATTTGCGGCAGTATTTTTAGATACAAAAGGAAAATTGTTTATTTGTAACCAGCTATATCATCGTATTTAATTCATTTTCAGACCATTCTCCTATGTTTGGCGTTACCATATTAGGCAATAATTCGGCTCTTCCAGCCTACGAGCGGCACCCTACCGCACAGGTGGTAACATTGAACGAGCAATTGTTCCTGATCGACTGCGGCGAAGGCACCCAAATGCAATTGGCCAGGTACAAGGTCAAGCGGGGCAAGATCAATCATATATTCATTTCGCATCTGCATGGTGACCATTATTTTGGCCTGCTCGGGCTCATCACCAGTATGGGCTTGCTGGGCAGGGAGCAGGACCTGCACATTTATGCGCCCCCTCCCCTGAAAGACATCATCAATCTGCAATTGGAAGTGGCTTCTACCGCATTGCCTTTCACGCTGCATTTTCATCCGCTGGAAAAAGAAGGAGTGCTGATCGATCATCCCAAATTTTCAGTTTCCTGTTTTGCTACCCGTCATCGTATACCTTGTTGGGGTTTTATCATACGCGAGAAAAAGAAACCGCGCAAGATCGATAAGGATAAAATAACGGCTTATCAAATTCCCGCTGCATATTATGAAAGGCTGAAAGAAGGACTCGATTATGAAACGAGATCAGGAGAGATAATCAAAAATGAATGGGTAACCCGGCCGGGTATTCCTCCAAAAAGTTATGCGTTCTGCGCAGATACCATTTACGATGAATCGATTGCCGATAAAACAAAAAATGTAAGCCTGCTTTACCACGAGACCACTTATCTGAAAGACCTGGAAGAAAGGGCGGCTGCACGTTATCACTCCACTACCCTGCAAGCCGCAGCTATTGCCCAAAAGGCCAATGCAAGCAAGTTGCTGATTGGCCATTTCAGCAGCAAATATGAAGCCCTGGAACCGTTTTTAGAAGAAACCATACAGGCATTTCCGAATACGCAGTTGGCGATTGAGGGAGTAACGTATTATGTCTGATTTCTGATTTGATCATTTCTGATTTAAGCTGAACAACTCGTATAATCAAATCCGAAATCAGAAATTCTCCTTCACGAGCCAGACGTAAAACGCAGCAAACTCTTGCCTCCAGTATTTTTCATTATGCTGTCCAAGCGGGTTCACTACATTTCGAATAACATAACGTTGTTTTTTCTGGAGTATATCCGATGCTTTCTGCATATCGCTGACCATGGTAGTACTTTCCTTGGCACCTGCATAAAAATAGAATTTAGGCATGGTAGGTGTGCTGAAATTTTCCAGATCGCTATAGATGGCCGGAGCGGTCCATAAAGCAGGTGAGAATACGCCGGCGCCGCCAAACACTGACGGATATTGCATCACCGCATACAGGCTGATCAATCCGCCCATGCTGCTGCCGGCTATGAAATTATGTTCAGACGCCTTCTGCGTTCTGTATTTACTGTCGATATAAGGCTTCAATGTATGCGCAAGAAAATCTACATAGCGCTTACCTTCTCCTGTTCCGAATTTATCATTGTCGTAGGGGTTGTATTCGGTCATGCGTCTCGTGCCGCCATGATCAATACCTACTACAATGCATTCTTTTCCTAATTGTTGCTGCAAAGTATCGAGACATTCATCTACACCCCATTCGCCAAAAGCAGCTGTTTGTTCATTGAACAGGTTTTGTCCGTCCTGCATATAAAGCACAGGGTAAGTTTTAGAGGAACTTGCATAGCCTTTGGGCAGGTATACCCAAACGCGTCTTTTTCTATCCAGTTGCGGAATGCTGAAAGCGGTGTCGAGTACACGCACTTGCGGACTCGCCGTGAATGGTTTGGGTCTTTCCGGATAATCATCTTTCCATCCGGCAACGGTAATTTCCAGCGTCACATCATTATTGACCTCCACGATCCTGTCGCTGATATCGCGTCCGTCGGCAGCGCATTCTACTTTATCGAAACTACCGCGGGTGCACTTGAATGCATAAGTACCGGCAGTAACATCTTTCACAACAATGCTCTTTCTGCCACCAGCATAAGGTTTCAACTTATAGTTTTCATCCTTGGGATTCCATCCGTTGAAATTACCCGCGATATAAATATCCTCCTGCTGGCGGGTGGCAACAGTACTGACAATTAATCGAACAGTATATTGGGCGTGCACTTGAGAGCCCGCAAGTGTCATGGCAAAGAACAACCATTTTTTCATCCGTAATCGTTTACTTTAGTCCAATATCTCTACGTCTTTGGGATATTTACCTTTGTTGAAAACAAAGAGGTTATCGGCCAGGTTAGCTGAAGTGTTGATCTTGGTAAAACTCACCTGCAAGGTATTATTGCTTTTATCCAGGATCACTGCTTTGGTAATGAGGCTCTTTGCTTTGTCTACATATACAGTTACTTTCTGGAAGTTTTTCCTGGCATCGAGGGGCCGCAATTCAATAACATGGAAATTGCCCTGGGCAGGCATGAGTTTGTATGAAAAATCTTTATCGTAAGCGCCGGATAATATTTTCTGAGGGGTCAGTGTTTGTCCGGGTTCTTCTGCTGCGGCTACTGTAACGGTCTTATTACCATCATAGTTATATGTTTTAGTGCCATCGCAGATCACTTCCATCCTTCCTTGCTTGAGCAGGTATTTTTGTCCCTTTACAGAAATTTGTCCTGTTTTGGTACCATTATCTTTCCCTTTACTGGTTAACTGGCGTATAGAAAAAGTAGTAACAATGCTTTTCAGGCTCCTCACTTTGGCGCTGACAGCATCGAGTACTTTTTTAGCGGCGGGGTCGTTCTGTGCAAATGACTGGCTGATAACAAATACCAAACTAAACAGGAAAAGACAATATTTCTTCATGCTATGCTTCAATTAATGGGCGCAAATATACAATTTCCCCATTGGAAGGATGGTTTGGGTAAAAAGAAGTTTAAATCAATCGGTGAACAGTGGATGATCGTCAGTGAACAGAGCTTATACCAATGAATCAAGGAATTCCTGCAATTCCATATCGGTTTTGAACAACACTTCGCGGGCTTTGCTTCCCTGGTTGGGGCCTACCACACCGGCGGCCTCCAACTGGTCCATGAGTCGGCCGGCCCGGTTGTAGCCCAGTTTCATGCGGCGTTGTATGAGCGAAGTAGATCCTACCTGGTTTTGCACGATCAGCCGCGCTGCATCTTCGAACAGCGGGTCACGGTCGTTGACATCAAAGTCTTTGCCTTCCAGGTCTTTTTCATCAATATATTCCGGTAACAGGAAAGCATGTGGATACCCTTTTTGTTCTCCAATGAACTCGCAAATATGCTCTACTTCAGGCGTATCAACGAACGCGCATTGCAAACGTGTGATCTCTCCGTTGTAGCTCACCAGCATATCTCCCTTACCAATCAATTGCTCAGCGCCTCCGGCATCGAGAATGGTACGGCTGTCGATTTTGCTCGATACTTTAAAAGCAATTCGCGCGGGGAAGTTGGCTTTGATGGTACCTGTAATGATATTCACCGAAGGCCTTTGCGTGGCGATGATCAGGTGTATACCCACTGCTCGCGCCAACTGCGCCAGTCGTGCGATCGGCATTTCCACTTCCTTACCTGCCGTCATGATCAGATCGGCAAACTCATCCACTACCAACACAATGAAAGGTAAATATTGATGGCCTTTTTCTGGATTGAGGCGGCGGGCCTGGAATTTATCGTTGTACTCCCTGATGTTCCTACAGCCTGCTTCTTTCAACAGATCGTAACGGTTATCCATTTCAATGCAAAGCGCATTGAGGGTATTGATCACTTTCTTGGTATCTGTGATAATGGATTCATCTTCTCCGGGCAATTTGGCCAGGAAATGTTTCTCAATGGTCCTGTACAGGCTCAATTCCACTTTCTTGGGGTCTACCAGCACGAACTTCAATTGTGAAGGATGTTTCTTATAGAGCAATGAAACCAGTATGGCATTGAGACCAACCGATTTACCTTGTCCCGTTGCACCAGCCATGAGCAGGTGGGGCATACTGGCCAGGTCTACGATGAAGAGATCGTTGTCGATCTTTTTACCGATGGCAATGGGCAGTGAAAATGAGCTGGACTGGAACTTATCACTGGCCAGTAATGTCTTCATGCTGACCACCGTTTTGCGAACATTGGGTACTTCAATACCAATGGTTCCTTTGCCAGGTATGGGTGCGATGATGCGGATACCCAGTGCAGCAAGACTCAATGCGATATCATCTTCCAGGTTCTTGATCCGGCTAATGCGTACGCCGGGAGCCGGAACGATCTCATACAAAGTAACGGTAGGGCCTACTGTAGCTGCTATGCGTTGGATGGCGATATCGTAATTCTTGAGTGTAGCGATGATCTGGTTCTTATTGGTTTCCAACTCTGCGGGGTCATGTACGATCTTTTCACTGCCATGCGTTTCCAACAATTCAAGTGAAGGGAACTTGTATCCTTTCAGATCAAGGGTAGCGTCGTATTTCGTGCCCAGTTTGCCCGGCGTTTCACTGATCGTCTCTCCGGATGCTTCGGGGGTTTCTTTGATCTCCAATTCCAATCCATCGTCTTCTGTTTCTTCTTCCTCTTCATAGACTTCTTCTTCCGATGCTTCCTCCTCATACTCCTCTTCCTCCATTGGCACTGCCGCTTCTTCCGGCATATCTGCCAAACTTTCTTTTTCCAACACTTCAAATTCGTTCATCGGGTTGTGGCTTTCCTGCGGCATGATCACTACAACGTCCTTCCCTTCTGCTTTCAACCGGTTATTGCTCAATGGTGATTCTTCGCCTGTATGCGCTTCTTCATCATTCCATTCTTTTAAAAACATTGCTTCATCGGCTGTTTCACTTGCATGAATATCCGGGTCGGTACCGGCAGCCGGTTTGCGTTTCCATTCGGGAATACGAAAAGTTGGATTGAACCGCCAGATAAAATAGCTGAATAAGGCTAACAGCAGCAAAAAACCTGTACCTACATTGCCGATCCATTTGATGAACCATTCATTCAATAATTCTCCTACAGCGCCTCCCCAGGAGAAGCTGCTGTTTCTCGCTACAAACGCAAAACCCATACTCAATACCAGTAAACCTGCGAGTACATATTTGAGGTTGCGTACCAGGTTGAATATTTTTTTTCCGAACAGGAGATTAACCCCCAACACAAAGAAGAAAGTACAAAAGAGATAGGATGCCAGTCCGAATCCTTTGTAAAAAAGCAGGTGCGCTACATAAGCCCCCAATACACCCAGGAGGTTGCTGACGTGCACGTCATCGGTAGCAAAAATTTTAATGCCAAAACGGTATACTTTATCCTGGTCTTCCTGCCAGGTGAAGAGATAGGAAGTGAATGCTACGAAAAGAAAGACTGTAAGCAAGAGGCTCACCGCTCCAATGATCTTGGCAGTACGTTCATCTTTCACCACTTCGGTAACAGTTACCTGTGTTTCCTTATCTGGAGTTAGTTGCTCCGGGCTGGGCGGTGATGGCGCTTTCTTTTTTAAACGGTTTGCCATGAAAACAAATATAAGCTAACGGCCAAAGCCCCGAAACGGATGCAGCCTTATGTGCAAAACTGGTGAACCGGTTTTCAGTTTTCCACTTTGTGCGCTTTTCGAAAGCCCAGCGCCAGGAAAATCCAGGCGGCGATGAATGCGAGTCCGCCGAGAGGTGTTATCGCCCCTATCCATTTCATCCCTGTCATTCCTGCGGCATCGAGCCAGGTCATAACATACAGTGGTCCGCTGAAGAGAATGATACCTGTTATGAATAAACGGCCGGCGGTATGGAAGTACGGTTGCGGGGTTTGTTTGATGCACAGACCTGTCAAAGCCAATGCAAAAACATGATAAAACTGGTAACGTACACCCGTTTCATACGCATTGAGCATTTGTTCTGTTACCATTGCTTTTAACGCATGGGCGCCGAAGGCGCCTAATGCTACGGCCAGGCAACCCAGCAAGGCCGCAGTAGTAAGAAAACCTTTATGCATAGATCCTCAGTATTTGAATAAACCCTTCTTCAGATATGTCTGAACCTTGCAGGTGACCTTTTGCCCGGTTGTAAAAAGACCTGCGCTCGGCCAGTTTATTTTCCAGGAACCGGCTCAGTTCCTTATCAGATAAGGAAGCGATCAATGGACGATGTGTTTTTTCCGGTAGTAATCTTTGCACCAGCACATCAACAGGTTCATCGATCCAGATGGTTATGCCCTGTTTATTCATCCAATCCATATTATCGTTGAAGCAGGGTGTTCCTCCACCTGTAGACAATACAAAACTTTTTTTCTCACCAAACCAGCGTAATATTTTCGATTCGGTCTTGCGGAAATGATCTTCTCCTTCTTCGGCAAACATTTCGGAAATGGTTTTCTCTTCATGTGCTTCCACCATCTGGTCAAGGTCGTAGCCACCGACTTTCAGTTTCTTCGACAATCGTTTTGTCCAGTAAGTTTTCCCCGTACCCATCAATCCTAACAAGAATATTTTCATTGGTTCATTTATTATACTCCGTATTATTTGAATGCGTTCAGTCCGGTTATATCCATACCGGTAATCAGCAAATGTACGTCGTGCGTGCCTTCATACGTGATTACACTTTCTATATTCATCATGTGCCGCATGATACTGTATTCGCCGGTAATGCCCATTCCCCCCAATACCTGCCGGGCTTCGCGGGCGATATCGGCGGCAATTTCGCAACTGTTGCGTTTGGCCATACTCACCTGCTGGGGAGTGGCTTTTCCTTCATCCATCAATACACCGAGGCGCCATACCAGCAGTTGGGCTTTGGTAATTTCGGTGATCATTTCGGCCAGTTTTTTCTGCTGTAACTGGAATCCGGCGATGGGCCTGTCAAACTGCACCCGTTCTTTGCCATAACGCAATGCGGTATCATAACAGTCCATGGCGGCTCCCAATGCCCCCCATGCAATGCCATAACGGGCTTTGGTGAGGCAACTGAGCGGTGCTTTCAATCCTTTTGCACCCGGTAATATGTTTTCTTTCGGAACCTTTACATGGTCGAACACCAATTCGCCGGTAGCGCTGGCCCGCAGGCTCCACTTGCCATGCGTGGTGGGCGTACTGAACCCTTCCATCCCTCTTTCTACGATCACACCCTGTATTTCCCCAACCTCATTTTTGGCCCACACCACGGCTACCTGCGCATAAGGCGCGTTACTGATCCACATTTTGGCGCCATTCAATACAACATGGTCACCGGCCTCCTTAAAATGTGTTGCCATGCTGGAGGGGTCGCTCCCATGATTGGGCTCTGTTAATCCGAAGCAGCCCAGCCATTCTCCGCTGGCCAGCCTGGGCAGGTATTTTTTCTTCTGAGCCTCACTTCCATAAGCGTAGATCGGGAACATCACCAGGCTTCCCTGTACACTGGCCGTACTGCGCACACCGCTGTCTCCGCGTTCCAATTCCTGCATCATCAAACCATAACTGATATAGTCCAATCCGCCGCCGCCATATTCCACCGGAATAGTTGGACCGAAACAGCCCAACTCCCCCATTTGCTTTACAATCTGCAAAGGGAATTCGGCGCGCTGGGCATACTCTTCGATGATGGGAGATATTTCTTTCCTGACATAAGTGCGTACCGCTTCGCGTATGTGTTTGTGTTCATCGGTAAGCAGATCGTCTACCATGTAATAATCGGGCGATTGGAACAGATCGGTTCTGGCAGCCATATCGTTATTGGTTTGCGTTCTGGCTGCAACCTAACAAAAATAAATTATCTTGACCGCAAATGTGGAAACAGATTACCCGACACCTGAGCTTTTATGTGCTTATTGCCATCATTGCCGGCATATTACTGGGGCATTACGCTCCTGCTACCGCAGTTAAAATGGAAATTATCGGCAAATCCTTTGTCGATATTATCAAATTGTTCATCGCACCCATTATTTTCCTGACCATTGTACAAGGCATCAGTGGCATGGGTAGCCTGAAAAAAGTAGGGCGTATCGGCATCAAATCGCTGGTGTATTTTGAAGTGGTAACTACCTTAGCCCTGGCCATCGGGATTGCAGTAGCACTCCTGATCAAACCGGGATTGCTCGATAAAACAGGGTTGCCCCTGCAGGATGCTTCCAAATATACCGGTGCCAGATCGGCCCATTTCAGTTGGATCGGCTTTTTTCAGTCGAACATCACTTTACAAGTTTTGCTGGCGGCCATTGTTACGGGCATTGTACTCAATTATTCGCGGTACCGGTCTGCCGCTCTCCGATTGTTGCAAACATTATCGCGATACGTTTTCGGCGCCCTCAAATATGTTATGTACCTCGCACCACTCGGCGCTTTCGGAGGTATAGCATTTACCATTGGTAAATTTGGCTTGAGCACATTGCTGCCCCTCATGAAACTGATGGCTTGTGTTTACCTGACCATGTTTTTGTTTGTAGCATTGGTATTGGGCAGCATCATGCGTTATTTTAAATTCAATATCTGGTCATTCCTTTCGTCCATCAAAGAAGAATTATTGCTCGTGTTGGGCACTTCATCTTCCGAAGCTGCGTTGCCTTCCATCATGCGTAAACTGGAAGATATGGGATGCAGCAAGCCTGTAGTAGGATTGGTGATACCAACAGGCTATTCCTTCAACCTCGACGGCACTTCCATTTACCTGTCCATGTCGGTTATTTTTCTGGCGCAGTTGTATAATGTACACCTCAGCGCCACTGAATTAATCATGATATTATTATTGCTGATGCTGACTTCCAAAGGCGCAGCCGGCGTTACCGGCAGTGGTTTTATTGTGCTTGCATCTACCTTAACGGCTGTTCACCGGATACCATTGGAAGGGTTGGCTTTCTTATTGGGTATCGACAAGTTTATGAGCGAGGCCAGGGCCATCACCAATATCATTGGCAACGGAGTGGCCACGCTTGTGATTGCGAAAACCGAAAAGGAATTCGTTTCAATGGAATGATGCCCTTACTTCCAATTGATCACTTTGAAAACAATGCTGCGGTAATTGTTCTTCTCATACATCACGCCTACTTCATGCCTGTTGAGTTTTACCAGGTCTGAATAAGCTGTATAGGCATCATGAGGAGCATCCTCTTTTTTGTCTACCAGGAAATTTTTGGTCCAGCTATGTCCTTCGTCATAACTGATGCGCAGTATCAGGTTGTTTCTTTCTTTGGTATCAGCCGGATTGCAGAATGCCAGTACATTTTTCCCCTTGTACCTGCCAATGTTGAGCAGGCTCGCTTCACAAACTGGATCGGGCAGGTTGGGATCGAAATACGTAGTATCCCAGGAAGCCCCCCCGTCGCTGCTGACAGAAACGATGCGTTCGCGAATATCGCCTTTTTGGTTACGGCTGTTCATCATCAATTTTCCTCCCGCCAGTTCTGCTGCCATCGATTCATTGCTGCCAGACAAACGCAGGCTGTTACCCAGTTGAAAAGTTTTGCCGTGATCATCTGTATAGTAGCCATGTGCAAAGTATTCGTTACCGTCTTTGCCGGGCGGGCCTACAGAATGGTTTGCTGGTACAAAGATGCGTCCTTTGTAAGGTCCTTCTGTCAACTGCATGGCATGTCCGGGTGTATTGGCATAATAACGCCAGTCTTCTTTGAAATGATATGCGGTATCTACATCCGGCTTATTGGGCCTGTGCACCTGTGCAGTGATCTTCACAGGTCTTGACCAGGTAAGTCCATCATCGACCGATGTTTTATAAATGCATTGTTTGATCCCCCTGCCTTCTTTGATTTCTTTTTCACTGGCATTGCCGGTGTTCATAAAAAGAAAGACCCTGCCATTAGGATAAACCGGGTCACTTATATCTACTACCGGTGCCGGGCCGCCTACCTGGAAAGATCCGTTGTCTGCAATGACACTGAGTGGCGACCAGCTTTTGCCATCATCGGTGCTTCTTTTCATTACAATATCTACATTGCCGTAATCTGCTGCGTTATTGATCCTTCCTTCGCAGAAAGCAAGCAATGTTCCATCCTTCAAACGAACGATGGCCGGTATGCGAAAGCTTTTATATCCTTCGGTACCTGATTGAAAAATGGGGATTTCTGTTGATTGCGCATAAGTATCAACAGCAAAACATAACAAGGCAAAGCATATTGCCAGGTTTATTTTTCTCATAGCATTGGGGGGTTGGGGAAATTTTCGAGCGGTAATATTAAGTAAAAAACCAACTCCTTGTATACCCAATCCTGTCAGTAATGGTTTATTTTCGGTGAAACGCACAGTGGTATGCCCGATACTTTCGACCTCACCCCGGAATTCGCCCGCCAGTCTGACCAGCAAGACCCTTTACAAAATTTCAAACAGGCATTTCATTTCCCCCGGCACCAGGACAGGGACGTGATTTATTTCTGCGGTAATTCATTGGGCTTGCAACCCAAAAATGTAGCAGCAGCTATGCAGACCGAACTGGACACCTGGCGGGAAATGGCTGTGGGCGGCTATTTCAGCGGCCCCAACCCCTGGTTGTATTACCAGCATTATGTGCAATCGTCACTGGCAAAACTGATGGGGTGTCATGAAAACGAAGTGACTGTCATGAATACGCTCACTGTCAATCTGCATTTATTGATGCTGAGTTTTTACCGTCCTACTGCAGGAAGGTACAAGATCATCATGGAAGCAGGCGCTTTCCCATCCGATCAATATGCAATAGAAACATTGGTGCGTCATTTCAATCTTGATCTTGCTGATACCATCATTGAAATCAATCCGAGGGAAAATGAAAAAACATTGCGCACCAGTGATATTGTTCAAACCATCCACAACACTGGTGCAGAACTGGCGATGGTACTCTTCGGCGGCATCCATTATTATACCGGTCAGTTACTCGATCTGCCGGCCATTACCGCTGCCACACATGCTGCTGGTGCTGTTGCGGGCTTCGATCTCGCGCATGCAGCAGGCAATGTACCCCTGCAATTACACAAATGGGACGTTGATTTTGCAGTGTGGTGCAGTTACAAATACCTCAATGCCGGTCCGGGTGCGGTAGGTGGCGCTTATATCCATGAAAAACATGCACAAAACATCCACACCCCCCGTTTGGGTGGCTGGTGGGGCAATGATGAAAAGACGCGCTTTAAAATGGAAAAAGGGTTTATACCCAAGCAGGATGCAGGCGGATGGAATATCAGCACGGCACAGGTATTCAATACAGTTGCGCTGAAAGCTTCGCTGGAATTGTTTGACGAAGCGGGAATGGACCGGTTACGTACCAAAAGCATCCGCCTCACTGCTTACCTCGAATACCTCCTGCATCAATTACCCCAACTGGATTTTGAGATACTCACCCCTGCGGATGTCAACAGCCGCGGAGCACAGTTGTCTCTCTTTTTCAGGGAGAAGGGAAAAGAAATTCACCAACGCATGATCGACAACGGCATCACGGTAGATTACCGCGAACCGGGCGTTATACGTGTAGCGCCTGCTCCCTTGTATTGCAGCTTTGAAGATGTGTACCGTTTTTACACGATCTTAAGAGATCATTTTAATTAACGATCAGTTCGTCTGCGAATATCCAGGCCGGTTGTCCTTCGCCGCTGTGTCCTTTCGGGCATACCCCGATACTTTTGGCGGTCGCACGTATATACCTTATTTTCCGCGCAGCAAATCTTGCAACAAAATCGTGTATGACCGTAGTTTTTTCATTCACAGATACCTGGTGAGTGATGATAGGCAAAGCCGTATAGTGAGTGCCGTCTACCGATGTTTCAAACAGTACCGATTGTGGCAGGAATATCCAGTCGCGGTAACGTTGCAAACAACCCAGCGAAAGATATTGAACGTCTCTAGTCATACCTAAATCAACTGTTGCCACCAGGTCCTTGCCATTAAACCCATGCCAGAATTTACCTACGGCTTCTGTTCCCCGCACACCATCGGTGAGTGAATTAGGGCCATCGGCCGTATAATATTTACTGACCGGATGCTCATACACAACATTACTGCCGATGCCTTTGTGCATGACAAAAGACTGTTCGGCCGGCTTAACGCCCATAACGTTGCCATTGAGTACGGTAACGGCTTTAATGGTAACAGAACTGTCTATATCGATCGGCCCCTGGTATTTGTGATCGCCGGTATTGGGTGCAGCGCCGTTCAGCGTGTAATAGATATCTCCTTGGGTTGCTTCTGTAGCGAGGCTCACTTTTAGTTTACCGTCTTTTGAAGCAGGTTTGATATTGACAGTAAAATTGCCTTTGCAATAATGCAATCCTTTTTGATCAAACCCGTTGAAATGATATTGCAAACGCTGGCTGAATCCTTCCCAATCCTTACTGCCTTTAGGGCTCCACAGCACTTCAGCCAACGCCAGCATCCTTGGCAACACCATGTATTCCAGGTGTTCTGTTGTGGGAATGAATTCCGTCCACACATTGCCCTGCGCACCCAATACATATTTTTCTTCATCGCCGTTCAGCTCTTTAGGGATGGGTTCATAGTCGTACACTTTATGCAGTGTATTGAATCCGCCAATAGCCAGTGGCTCTCCTTCGGGGCCGGCCTGGTAATGATCGAAATAACAGGGCGAACCGGGTGTCATGACCACATTGTGTTTCATCTTGGCAGCTTCAATACCACCTGATTCTCCTCTCCAGCTCATTACAGTAGCTTCGGGCGCCAGTCCGCCTTCCAGTATTTCATCCCAACCAATCAACTTTTTATTCAGTTTCAACAGGTACTTTTCAATGCGGCGGATCAGGTAACTCTGCAATTCATTTTCATCTTTCAATCCTTCCTGTTTGATCCGGGCCTGGCATTTGGGGCATTTCTTCCAGTCACTTTTATCTACTTCATCTCCTCCTACATGTATGTATTGAGAAGGAAACAAATCTGCCACTTCTTTCAACACATCCTGCAAAAAAACAAACACGCTGTCGTTACCGGGGCAATAATTGGATTGATTGTCCTTCGGATATTGACCGCCCGTTACCACCATCTGCGGGTGTGGCGAGCAAGCCAACTGCGGATAAGCCGCTATGGCTGCCGCCGAATGCCCCGGCATTTCTATTTCGGGAACGATGGTCACATTCCTTTCCTTGGCATACGCAATGATTTCTTTTACTTGTTCCTGTGTATAATAGCCGCCGTAGTTGGCTGCTTCGCCGGCTTTAGCCGGCTCCCTGTCACTCCAATTCTTTCCGGGTCTTTCTACGCGCCAAGCCCCTACTGTGGTAAGCTTCGGATATTTTTTGATCTCCAGGCGCCAACCCTGGTCATCACATAAATGCCAATGAAACACATTCATCTTGTAACTGGCCATCAGGTCGATATATTCTTTAACAACATCAGCAGAAAAGAAATGACGGCTTACATCCAGGTGCATGCCACGCCATTTGAACCTGGGATAATCTGTTACCTGCATGGCAGGTACCCGCAAAACAGCATTGGTGCGCGTTGCAGGAAGTGTTTGCAGGAGCGATTGTATACCATAAATGATCCCCGCTTTGGCGCCGGAACGGATTGTAATGCCTGAATTGGTTACCTGCAGGAAATAACCTTCATTGCCCAAGCCAAGCGTATCCTTCAATACCAGTTGTATGGTTTTGAAGCCGGTTTTGTTGGAAGGCAATGTATAGCCCGAAATCGTCTTGATGCTTTGCTGCAAGAAATGCGCTGCAGCAGCCAGGTCTTTTTCTGTACTGCGATAATGAATGGAACTATGTTCATCAATGATGAAATGGCCCGGATTCAATTGCAAGGAAACCGGCTTGGGAATGATACTGACTGTTTCCTGTGCAAAAACCAGCATGGGCAGGCCAGCCAGGAGCAGAAATAATTTACTGCGCAACATAAAGACGTTTTTTGAATACTTTTTGATGGCACGAACTTAATCAATCTGCCTGCATCGCAACAAAGAAAATGAGAAAGTCTGTCAACAAAATTCAAATTCAATTTTAAGCGTATCTTTAGTAAACACAATGCTGCTGCTATGACCAAGCATCATTTCTCTTATCTCGCTCTCGGCGATTCTTATACCATCGGCGAATCGGTTCCCCTGCACGAATCATTCCCTTACCTGGCAGTGCAGTTATTGCGCAAGGCCGGCTTGCATTTCAGCGCACCCGAAATAGTAGCCCAGACCGGGTGGACCAGCGGAGAACTGGCAGAGCACCTTTTGCATACAAAACTGCTCGAGCAATATGATTTTGTTAGCCTGCTCATAGGCGTCAACAACCAGTACCGCGGACTTCCTGCTGAAGATTTTGAAAACGACCTGGGCTTTCTGCTGAAAAAAGCGAAACACCTGGCCGGCGGCCATGATGAAAGGGTGATGCTGCTATCTATTCCCGATTGGGGTGTTACGCCTTTTGCATCAAACCGCGACAGGGAGCTGATCTCGACAGAGATTGACCATTTCAATAATGTATGTGTAAAAGCGGCTGCGCAATTCCATGTACATTATATTGACATTACTGCCGGTAGCAGGAAAGCAAAAAGCGACGTCAGTTTATTAGCCTCGGATCAGTTGCATTATTCAGCAAAAGAACACGCTGTTTGGGCAGAGAAAATAGCGAATACCATCAGGCAGGTGATACTCCATCGCTGATCATCACAACTTACTGTTGCTTTACTTCAAGCTTTGGAAAAAGAGCCATCAATTGCGTGGCAATAGCCAGTACTACCAATAGGTATAATCCCACTTTCTTTTCAGGGCACTCACCCAGCAAGCAGGTTGACAAGATAATATAATTGCGGATAGACCAAGCCAGGTTGATGGCGCATACAAATACATTGGTTCGTTTGGCCCACAAACGGGGTATCAGAAACAGGAACGCAGCGATCGCCGACATGACAATATTGAACAGTCCGGGTTTACCGAAATTGGTGCCTACAGCAGATAAACCCGTAATGGTAATCTGCCGGCTGGCAATATAGGTCCAGGGAAAAAAACAAACGACGATCAATAAAACAGCAGCTATCAGTCCTGCCTGTTGCGAATACTTCATGCGCCAAACCTACTCTTTTTTCATTAATAACTTTCTATTAAGTCTATCCGGACTATGGGAAATGCAGGGAAACTTAGTAAATTGCTGGGAACCCAATTATTTTGCCCATGAACGTCGTTACACTGCATTTCCCAAGTGTTTTTGAAACCGCATTCGGTAATATGGAAAATACCGCCAAAGACCTGCTGAACGGTATCAAAGTAAAAAAAGACAATGCCTGGTATATGGTAGGCAATCTTGCCAGGCACAATGGCATTAACCCTTCGCGCGTTACGAATGCCACGCCGGCGGAAGAAGATTTCGACATTCTCTTCCGCGCCGCCCTGGTTAACCTTGCACCCCGGTTACAGCAACCCATAACGGTTACCATCGGCTTCCCGTTCTCTACCTATCATGCATTCAAGCAGATGGCCGAGCAATACCTTTCTAAAAGGCATTTCATGGTGGAGTATGATTCGCAAACTTTCAACGTAAAAGGACAGGTAAAGCGCGAGGTGTTTGATATTGAAAAGTTTGAAGTGATTCCAGAAATCGTGGGTGGTATCATAGGATTGAAGCATATCGTAACCAATCCTGTTCCACAAAATTTCATGGTACTTAGTTTTGGTTTTGGAACACTGGAAGGCATTATGGTTTCAGACGCCAGTCTCATCCATCGAACTGCATTCAGTACGCATGGTTTACGTTATGCCATTCACAACCTTACGCAGGAGTTGAACAAGAAGTATTACCTCGAACTCAAAAATGAGCACCAGTTGGATGATGTCTTTATGAAAGGGTCCATCTTTGCCAACCGTAAGCGGGTTGATATTGCCGAAACACGTAAAGAACTGCTGCTGCAATACTATCAAAAAGTGGTATCTCCTTCCATGCGGACTTATTTCACCGACCGCGACCTGGAGCTCTGCGAAAAAATATACATATTGGGCGGCGGCGCTCATTACGCGGAACTGGTTCAGCTTGTTGAAGATGAATTCAAAGACCTGATGCCCGTTGAAGTAGTGCCACAACCTGAACGGGTTGCCAGTGTTGGTTACCTGTATAATTCACTACGGTTGTCGGATAATTATCCCAACCGTTGTGCAGGCATTGACCTCGGAAATGCATTTTCTGCGTTGTCTTTCTTTTCAGAAAACCTAACCAACCTCGACTTTAAAGCTTAATATGTGCTGAAGCTTCTTTCTTTGATACGTAAAAATGGGATCTGTTGCATTCCCAAAGGCGCCGTGGTGCATGGTGGCATTGATGTATCTGTTCCATTGTATGTGTATGGAACTATCTATGGCGAAGTGGAAGCCGGTGCACTGGTTTACCTGGGAAATACAGGATCCATTATTGGAAATGTGCATGCAGCGCGCCTGGTTGTGTACGGACAGATCCAGGGAGAAATTATTGTCAGTGGAGAAGCGAAGATGATGGACAGTGCTAACATCACCGGCAACATCAGCGCTTCTCCGCTTGTTATTGATAAAGACGCCCGCATCGATGGACAGGTGAATGCGATTCACCAGCAGCAGTCTGCCGTCGATAATGATACCACTCCTGCTCAACCACCGCGTTGGATCTAATCATTATCAACCATCCTGGGATTCGGCTTGAAGAATGAAGCCCTTCTTGGTGCCGGCACAATAGCGTGTTCTCCTTTCACTGCTTTCCAGATCACTTCTGTGAACTCCCTGTCGGGCGCCCGGTCTTCTTTGGTGAAATCGAAAGTCTCGCTTTTCTTCTGCCATGCATTGACCACTTCATTTCTTTCATTGATATCTGTCTGCAAGGGCTTTGCAGCGAAAGGCGTGAGATCAGGCGTTGCCGAGAAACAGCGCCACATGGGCGTTGCAGCAGCATCGTACTGGCTCATGGGCGGAATACCTAAAATCAGTTCAATGGTACGCAGCATCGAAGAAGTAGAATACATGCTATGATCTACAAAATGCCTTTTTACAAATCCACCCATCACATAAGCTGTACTCCTGTGTGCATCCACATGATCGGGGCCATCCTGTGCATCGTCTTCCAGAACAAAAACGGCAGACTCTTTCCACACGGAGCTTTTGCTGAGGTACTCGATGAACATGCCTATGGCCAGGTCGTTATCAGCAACATGGGCAAAAGGCGTAGGCCGTCCTTTGCTCAACCCCTCTGTATGATCATTGATGATGCGAAGCGTGCTTAACTGCGGCAGCGCATGGTTGGCCACCAGCGAATCGAATTCCCTTTTCCACTGACCTACCCGTGTGGTATCACGTACGCGCTGGTCCCAACTGGTATAATACGGACAGAAATGATCTTTCAACACCGGTATATTGGGCTTGTAATCATCTGCAAATTCACCATAGGTACGATAACTCACGCCCGCTCTTTTGCAATGATCCCAGATAAATCCTTTTTTGTTATTGGCAATGGCCCTGTTGCCTTCCGCATCGTAATCACCGCCTCTGCCGCCATAACTGGTTACCCATGTTTTCTCCAGGTAATCGGTAGCATAAGCACCCATGCTCCAGTTATGACCATCGGCACTTACTTCACCATCAACATAAAAATTATCGAGCAATACAAATTCCCTGGCCAGCGCATGCAGGTTGGGCGTTACTTTTTCTCCAAACAAACAAAGACTGGTATCGCCATTACCTTCCGGCATATCGCCCAATACCTGGTCGTAAGTCCTGTTTTCTTTGATGATGTAGAACACATATTTAATAGGCGACGCATCTCCTACTCTTCTGGGTATGGGGTTGCCTTCCGCGCCTTCACTTATCTTTTCTCTTTCTTTTGTATAAGGTGTATTGCGATATACCACCTGTGAGTAAATGCTCAACTGTTTTGCATCGGGAACCGGGATAATGCTGAGGGTTCCTTTGAAGAGTCCGCCGATGTATTGTACTTCTGCAGGCTTATTAGGATCACCTTTTTGAAAACCTAAATGCACTTTCTTGTTCACAGGATTGGGACCATACGGATTGGCCATGGAAGTGAATCCTTTTCCGTTGGCCACCCATATATTCTTGCCAATGGTTCTTACACAGGAAGGATACCAACCCACCGGTATAAAACCTTTTGAATGACTACTACCGGGCGTTGATACATCGAAAACAGACAAACAGTTATTGTCTGCATTGGCGATGTATAGTGTTTTTTCATCCGGACTCAACGCTACTCCATTGGTAGTAGATCCATTGGGTGCATCAGGGTACAAAGCGGCATTCAGCGTTTCCAATATTTTTTGGTTCCTGGTATCGATCACTGATACGCTGTTATCATTGGCGTTGGCTACATAGAGGTACCTGTCGTTTTTGGAAAGACAGATATCGTTCGGGTTACTGCCCACATTGATTTCTGCGATCAATTGACGAGAGCCGGTATGATAAGTCAGTAATTTGCCACAACCCCAGCAGGAAATATACAGCTTGGTTTTATCGTGTGATAACAAACAGGTATAAGCTTCTCCCGGAAGCTTCAACTCTTGTATGGTTTTCTTCGATTGAAGATCGATCACATACAGCGAGTTGTTGTCTTTGGTTACCACATAAAGCAATTGTTTGGCATCATCGATATCGATGCCGGCGGGTGATATTTTATTAGGCCATTTAGCACCCAGGATGATGCTATCCTGTAACACCAGTTTTTGTTGGCGGATGGTATATTTCAGTATCCAGTTATCGTTACCACCGGATGCGTACAGGTATTTTTCATCGGCGCTGAACTTCAAACCTACCCACAATTTGGGTACTATGATATTGTCCAGCACTTTACCTTGCTGCACATCGATCAGCTGCAAGGTCTGGGTGCTTTGCCCGTTATTGGTTATTGCCATTAATTTTCTCGATGCGCTTACAGCAATATTCAACGGCAGATCACCCACAGGCAGGCTTTTACCTGCCGGCGTGAGGCTCCATCCGTTGGGAAGCCCTACCCGACCTGCTTCCAGGGTTTGCAATGATTGCGCTGTAATACCGCTCGAAATACAAAACACAGCCAATAACCATACTATCTTTTTCATATCATCTGTTTATAATGTTGCAATCATTTCTTCTGCGAAACCGAAAGACAAAGTCATTCCTGCACCTCCCAATCCATTCATGATATATACACCTTGCATAGGGTTCAGGAAAACATCGGTTTGCCCGTTCGTCATTTTCGGATATATGCCATTCCAGGTCTGTATCAATTTCCAATCATCGCATACTGCAAATAATTTGAGGTAATGAATGATCATTTCGTTGATATGCACCCTGTCGAACGGATCGAAGGTATGACCATATTCGTGAGAATCGCCTACTGTCAATTCTCCTTTGTCGTTTTGAGAGATCATCACATGTATTCCATTTGCCACGTATTCCGGCATTTCCGTCTCATACCTTTTCCTGAGCAATCCGAGTGACGGAGCTACTTTGAAGCTGTTGTAATGGATCAGTGACAGACCTCCGCACAAAGAAGTACCCATACGCCATTGTGGACTTCCCGGCATGAAACGCATCATCTGCAATTTACATTTGGTAATCGGCAATGCGGAAAACGCTTCAGGAAAAAGGGTTTCAAAATCTGCGCCACTGCATATAAAAACAAGATCAGCTTCTAATATCCGCCCTTCGATATATACTTTCCCCGGGGCAATTGCATTCACCTGCTTTCCCCAAACAAACGCTACATCGAGGTATTCTTCAAGATAAGCAGGGATGGAAGCGATGGCTTCACGCGGATCTACAATGGTCTCGGTGGCGCTGAACAAGCCACCCTGTAATCCGTTCCCGTTCACCCCTTTGAAACGTCGCATAATCGCATCTTTATCCAACAATTCAACCGGTCTGCCTGATGCTTTGAACGCATCATACAATTCCTGCAATACAACCCATTCATCTGCATGGTGCGCCAGGTGCAGGCTTCCGGCATCTTCATACCATAGTCCGATGCTGTCGGCCACTTCTTTCCATATTTCCCTGCTGCGCACTGCCCGGTTGTATAAAGTGCCTTCGGGTTGTCCCACCGGCCACAGCATTCCGAAATTGCGAATGGAAGCGCCTACAGCTTTCTGCGTTCTTTCTACTAATGTTACCTTGTAGCCTTTCAATGAGAGTGCGCGTGCTGTTGCCAGTCCAACGATTCCCGCTCCCACAACAATGGCTGTCTTATTACTCATGCTCGTTCACGATGGTTTGATATTTTTTATTGAAATAAGCCAATGCCAGCAAAGTAAGTGCGATACCCATCACCGACAGTACCACTACCCCGTTGCTGTAAATGGCAGTCCATTTTAGTTTCAGGTTGAAAACTGCCTTTAACATGATCACTCCCACACTTCCCATATAACCGAATGAATCGGCCAGGTACATCAGGAAGCCCACGTTGCCTGCACATTTAAAACTAGCGATCATCCGGTCAAATAAGATGCAGTTGAAAGGAATATAACCTATATATAACCCAAGGCCGGCCAGGGTCATCCACATAAAGGGCGAGAGATGATGGGTAACAAATAACAGGGAGCTGGCTCCTGCCATGAAAAAGCCCAGTATCACAATCAGATGCGTAAGTACAAAAGCACGCCTGTTGTTTTGAATCAGCATCATGCAGCTGATCAATATCAATACCAATATGGTGGTAGGTACCTCTGTAGTGGTAAACACTTCGGGTTGGTTACCAAAGCCCAGCTCCTGCCACATATCGGCTGCGAAATTGTCGCGTATGTCCCGGAAAATGGTAAGAAACACATAAACGATGATGAGCAGCACCAGTCCTGTTTTAAACTGGTTGAAAAACTGTTTTCGCTCTTCCTTATTCATGGGCAAACGCGCTACCCGGCTATTGGTGTCTTCGACCGAAGGCGGCGGTATTTTTTCCAGCAGGAAAACCAATAATATCATGGGCAACATAAACAACAATCCCGTTACAAAAGGTATCCAGTATTCGTTTATATTTCCATAGACCATCAGCCATTTCGCAATGGTTTTAACCAGGCCTGAAGAAAAAATAAAACTTACCGCAAGAGAAGCACCTATGAAGTCTGTGGCTTTTCTTCCTTCCACAAAAGAAAACACAATGCCCCATATCATTCCCAATGGAAATCCATTCAGAAAAAGGCATACAATATTAAAAGGAGCCGGCAGCAGGGCAAATAAAAGCAAGGCCAGCCATGAGATACCAACCAGCAATAATATGGTTTTGCCCCTGCCTATTCTTTTAAGCTCTGCTATAAAGCGAATCCCATAAAACTTACTGGCCATATAACCCAGCACCTGGCAAATGACCAGGGCATCTTTATACTGCAGGCCCAGCACATTTTTTTCATGCTGAAATGTGCCTACTGTAAAAGGCTTTCTGAACGCATATACAGCAGCATAAGTGAGGAAGGTTATAACAGCTGCATAGAGGGCAACCCACTTTTCTCGTTTAGTTTCCAATACCTATTGAATTTTAGCAACCAGTTCCTGCATAGAATCAATGATATAGTCGGGTTCATAAGGCACCAATGCCTCGCGTGTGTAAGCACCGGTAGTAACAGCCACTACGAGCCCGCAGTTTGCATTCCGTCCTTCCTGGATATCCACTTCCGTATCTCCCACTTTCACTACACGTGCCGGATCGGTAACGCCCGTTTGTTGCATCAGGCTTTGAATCATATAAGGATGGGGTCTGCCTTGTGGCACTTCATCGCTGCAAATCACAGCATTTATGTGCGGATGCTTGTCCCAATTCAGTTTCTTCAATATGGCATCTGTGATGATGCGTGTAAATCCGGTATCGAGCGTTATCTTGATACCTTTTGATTGCAGCCATTCAAATGTCTCCATTACATGAGGCAATGGCTGCAGTGTGTCGTCGTTTTCATAGAAACGAACCATGTTCTGAGTAAAAACATCGTGAATAGTAGCTATCAGTTCGGGCTCTGTTACTTTCCTACCAGGTGCAAACTGGTCTAGGATGATCTCCACAGCTTCTATCTTACGATATCCCATCACTTTGTTGATAGCGGGTACTTCCACTTCAATACCTGATGCCGTAAAAGCCCTGCGGAATGCTTCGTTTACGTTTCCTTTGTCCAATACCGTTGTACCGGCGATATCAAAAACTACCAATGCTGTATTCATCTCTTGATCTCTATTGTTTTAATAAGTGTTCTTCCATTATACGTTCATAATGTTGCAGGGAAACCAATGGAACGTTTTCTCTTTTAGCTTCTTCGTCCCACCTGCGAAGGGTTACATACAGGTGAAACAGTTCTTCCTGCTCAAATGCTTCTGCTTCTTCCACTGTCATCATACCCCCCTGCATCACCAGCGTTTCTTTACTGGCCGGTGATAATTTTGCGTAGTATTCGGGATATTTAAAAGTAAGGTATCTTTTGGATGCCACATGCGACCCTACCAGTTTGGCTACTTTTTCGGAAAACCCTTTGCTCCTGATGTATACCTCACCCAATTTCTCATGGTCTACAATGCCGAATCCGTTCATTTCTGAGGCAGACAACAGGTTACCGCAGAGATGCCCTATATCGTGCATGAATGCGGCCAGGATCACTTCATTGTCATAGCCCTCTTCTTCCGCCAGTTGCGCGCATTGGCACATATGCTCCAGTTGCGACACCGGCTCGCCTATGTAATCAGCATCTCCATATTGCTCATAGAGCGCAAGGATTTCTTTTACGATCTGGGTTACCTCCTGTTGCGTCATAACGATGAATGTTTAAAATAAAGGCGATGCCTTTACAGGCATCACCTTTACAATCTGAAAACTATATTCTTATAGAACAAATCATCTATTTGATCAGCCACATGGCTGCATTGATATTGTCGTTGCCATTGTACTGGCTCTGTACAGCCGCAGTATAATTGTCTTTATTGGTAGACAATTCAGAAGCCGGGTACTGGTATCTTATCGGAATCACCCCTCCGTTACCTACGCCTGAACCGGTGGCAAAAACCGGTACACCTGTTCTGCGCCACTGGTAATAAGCTTCCATTCCTGAGTTACGGGCCAATGACAGGTAACGCTGGATCAGGATTTGGTTGAGCCCTGTTGCATTATTACCTGCATAACTTACTGCGGGTTGGGCAAAATAGTCACTGTAATTAAAGGTAATATTATAATCCACATATACGCCAGGTGCTGTTGTTTTTAAGAAGCTAACAGTATTGGCTCCATCGTTCACACCATAAAAAGCGAACATAGCTTTTACACCTTTCTGATACCAACTGTTGGCATCGCCTGTTACCCAGCCACGGTTAATGGCTTCAGCAATATTGAAACACATTTCCGGGAAGCCGATGATAAAAGTGTTCTCACCTTTAAATCCATCGTAATACCGTTTACGGCCGATAGCAGAAATCCTGAACGCCACTACATCACCACCCAGGTTACTGGTAGGTGCACCATTGCTTCCTCCTACAAATGACTGGTAGGATGTATCAGAATAACCCAGACCGCGTGCAGGTTCAGCTACTTTCATCGCTCTCAAATCTTTCAGTCCGGCCAACGTATTCAACCATGTTGCTGCCACACACAACCTCAATGCATCGTTACCATAGTTGTTCTTGTTGTTCGGGTATTGGTTGAAAGCATCGTTATAAACATACTCAAGGTTATCGGTGAGATCGTTCATAATAGGATACTTGGCAGGGTTCGACAATACATCTGCGAACTTCTGCTTTACATTCAGGTCAGCGTCATCCGCTCTCTTGCTCAGTTCGATGAGCACACGGAGTTTAAATGTATTGACTACTTTCTGCCACTGCTTTAAAGCCGTC